>OZ245997.1:2865000-3542898 GCA_965230195.1 Putridiphycobacter sp. | reverse complement strand
TCCTATTGGCAGAAAGTATAAAGAGGCGTTTTACAGCCGTTTTTTAGGGTGAGGACCTGAAATAATGAGCCATGATGTTATACCCAAACAGGACTGTTTGAATTCACATTCTAACCCTTGTTAATCACGAAATATTATATCCGTTTTGATATCCTTTGGGGGTGATTCCAACAAAGCGCTTAAAATAGTTTGAAAAATTACTTTGATCGTAAAACCCTGTAGAAAGAGCTACATGCGTTAATAAATCACCATTGAGAATCATTTTTTTTGCAAGCTCTATCCTATTTACTATTATGTACTCAAAAGGCGTTAAGCCAACATTTTTTTTGAACCAACGTGTAAATTTGTATCGGTCCATACCAACAATTCGAGCAAGTTCCTCTAACTTTATTTTTTTATCAATATGCTTTGAGATATAGTTCTTAACCTCTTCAACAGAGCTATGACCTGAAATCAAAGAAAAAGGTTTAGGGATTGCGTGTTTTATTACAAGTTCTTCTAACCCCGAGAGCATTCCTTCCTCCAAATCTGAATAATCATTTTCATTACCGTGTGTTAAATTCGACAAGCGTTTAAAATGATTGAACAAATACGGATCATCAATAACCCGGTTATCAAAAGAAATATGAGAAGCATTCTGTTTAAACTTCATTACATCCTCATGTACATAGTAGGTAAGCATATTATATGCTGTATTATTAACCACCGAATTACTATGCAATTCATTAGGGTGAGAAATCAAAATTGTACCAGCCGGAGCAATGAGTTCATTTTCACCAAACATGCCTTTATCAATAATGGAAAGACAAAAACAATCGTGATAATGAAGCGGAAATTCATGGACAGAGTCTTCCACTTGCAGCATTTCCAGATTATCCAAAAGGGGTAGCATTTTTCTCATATCGTCTATGATGTAATCGTATGAAAAAGGCGCTCCCCTTACTCTGTTTTGTATTATTTTATTTCCGATAGGGTCATTAGAAAAGTCGATATTTAATTCCGCATTCCTGAAAGGTATTAAATGACATTCCCATATTGTAAAACAATTTTGAGGCTATAGAGGCTTTGAAAAACCACGAAAATTTACTGTTAAAATGTTGCCCTATTTCAAAGTTGTACGAAGTTATTATATACCCTGTTCTGTCATTCTTTTCTTCATGGAGTGTACCGTCGTTGTTTAAGGAATACGTACTTCCGGAAAGCAGATTATTTATGAAACCTACCCCTATTGCATGCGCACTGTAAAAGCGACCTGATTTACTCGTTTCTATCCCATATTCTGTATTGTATAAAATACCATCATGGTTCTTAATGTGTCTGTAAAAGCCTATTTGAGGACTGAAAAAAAACTGCTTTTGCTTTATTACTTCACCTTTTTTTTTCTGTTTCTTTTTTTTCCAGGATTTCAGACCAAGTTGTCCGCCAACTTTCATTCCCTGATGCACAACATTATAACCAAAATAGGATACAGATAAGTCCAATCTTTTGTTTTGTTGAGCAACAACGTTTAAAGTAAAAAATGTAATGATCAGTGTAATTATTTGTTTCATTTGAGTCGGTTTTATTTATGTAATTCAATAAAGTTAATGAGGTTCGTATTGAACAAATCCGGTTCAGTTTCAAAGGCAGCATGTTCCGAATCTTCATAAATGTTTAAATATTTTGACGCAGACCCTATTTCGTCATACACCTTCTTCATTACAGAGGCAGGCGGACCGAAATCATACTTTCCTCCCTGAATCAGTGCCGGAATTGTAATTTTACTTAAATCATCAATCATATCAATTTTCTGAATTTCTTTGTAAAAACCTCTCGTTAATAATTGCCCCAGGCTATTTATCAGTAGTAATGTACCGGGATCGGGGGTTCTTAAACTTTTGAACCCTTTAATTTTGAGTTGTGATTCGTTTATATTGCTTTTCAATAATTTTGTAGCCCTTTTTTCCTGTTTATGCAGGATTGTATTATCATCTCTGCTAAGTTCTGTTTGAGTTGTATCAATTTTCAACAACTCGTTTAAGATATCCTGCCATTCTGATACATCACTTCCTTTGGCTATTTGTTCCTTTCCTATTGCAATAATTCCTGTTACAGACTCCGTTTGCTCAAATTTTGAATTCGGTGTACCAGCAATGTTAATCCATCCTTTCACCTCTGTTTGATAATCTTCTTTAATCAGATAAGCAGTTGACAAAGTCCCTCCCCAGCTATGTCCCATTAAAAATACACTGATATCTTCACCATATCTTGCTTTCAAAATACCAATCAATGTATGAACATCTTCTACCATATTATCAATTGTAACATCAGATTTGTTCAAGTTACCTTGCGAGGATCCCTGAGCTCGCTGATCCCAATAAACCATGGCATATTTTTCCTCCAATTTTTCGGCATAAGATCCAACTCTCAATTCCAATCCGCGTCCTAATCCAGGACCACCGTGTAATGTTAAAATGAATATTTTACTTTTACCGTTTCCATAAATCCAAACCGGCATATTACTTTTACCATTTTGAAAATAAAATTGTTCTTCCAGATCCGTTTCCAATTTGAGACTTTTTTGACAGGAAAAGTTAAACCCAATCACGACAATTATTAAAAGACGTACAATAGCGGCTGTTTTTTTCGTTTGCATTTGTTCAGTTAGTTTTAATTTTAGCACTATCAATTACTTTCCAGTGCTTTCAATATAATTCTCTGCAAACTTAGAGCTTGTCTTGTTTAAGTTCTTGGAAAATATTGCAACCGAATAATGTGGCTGGAATTCCACAAAACCTTTGTACCGGCTTTTCTACTTGACAAATGCAATGACTGCTCAAAACTATTTTTGATTGATAAATAGTTAGAAGATTCTATTTTAAGAGTACCAACTATGAATGAACCTCAAGTTTAACCTTATAACTATCGGTTAAATCATTGATTTTTTAATAAAAACCGATTGAGATCAATAAATCAAAGTCTTAATTCTGTTTTCAAGCCCTGCCAACTCTGTTTCTACAGTATATAAAAACTGTTCATGAGGCGGAACCAATTGGTTAATGATATCGATATGTGATTGCCAATATTTACCATAGAACACTACCTTAGGTGTTTTGATTTCAGGCCGTTTTCTCAATACATCCAGTGCCAGGAATACTTCAGCCAAAGTGCCAATCCCTCCTCTTTGAATGATGAATAAATTTGAATATTTAATCAAAAGCTCTAACCTGTCGTATAAATTATCTGTTATCTTTTTTTCAGTCAGATAGTCATTTCCGGGCTTGTTATTGACCTGCCGGCATAAAATACCTGTAGATGGCCCCGAATGTGCCTTGGCGCCCTTTGGTCCTGCCTCCATGATACCACCATAACCTCCGGTAATTACATTATAGCCATATTTAGCACAAAGCTTTCCTATTTCAACGGTCTCAGTATATTCAGGTGTGACCGCACCGCCACCACCTCCAAAAACGGATATGCTTTTTCTACCAAATGCGATTTTACCTTTTGCATAAGCGATTAATGCATCAAAGCTGGTAAACTGAACAATATTATACTTTTGACATAAGGCCTCCAGGTAATCTTTTTTCCAAAAACCAGGTTCGCAATACACCAATACCTTATGTTTTTTGGCATATAATCCTAATTCTATCAATGAAGTTCCTGATTTTGAGTCTGCACCAAGGTAAACGACAATATAATCAGAATGATTTAACCAATCTAATTCCCAGTTGGTTGCGGCGGTCAGGTTTTGCTCATATCCATTTTGAAGTTCAGGATTAACAATATTAACGGCTTCATTGGTAAACTGATCAATAAAATATTTTCGCCAATTCTCAGATTGGTTCTTTTCAATACTACCTGCCAGAAAAAAGGTATAATCTTTAGCAATAATTTCCTGTGTGGTTGCTGGTGTGATTAAGTTCATATTAATTGGAATTGCGTGACTAAATCATGTTTTATGTTTCGGTAACTGTTTGTACAAAATATGCCATCAATGCTTTCTTTTAACACGTCAAAACCGGCATTAAACTGACCATGGGTGACATATAAATAAACTTTTTCAGCCCCTTGTGTTTTTAGTGCTTTAGCCAGATTAACAAAGGTCCGGCCACCATCCGCCAAATCATCTAAAATCAGACAAGTTTTACCTTTAACGTCTCCCTGAATACTGATAACCGGTTCTCCTGCAACCCTTACTTTATTAGATGGAATTAAATCGGCATTGAGTTGTTCTGCGATTTTATGACTCACTTTATAGGCCCCGGCATCAGGGCTCACCAATACCGGTTGGCCGATTGTATCGTAAGCCTTTTTGACGTATTGGAGATGAGATAATTTTTCAGACCGTTCAATTAAAGCCAGGGCAATATCGCTATGCGGGTGTAAAATCTCAACTTTATCGTAGTTCATATTATTGATGAACCGGGCAATGACTTTTAAATCGAAAGATTCATTTGGATTGAATCGTCTGTCAGACCGCTGACCAATCAGGCAATAAATGGTTAAAACGGCCAAATGGTTTTTGTTTTTAATATTGGCATCCCAGGCTTCCTTTATGCTTGCGGCCTCAAATAATTCCTGGTAAGTATTCCCCCTGATTTTTACGTGTAAATCTCCGCTTCCGCTTAATTTAGCTGTAATTTGTCCGTCCTTAAATTTTGTAATCTCGTATTTCATAGCGCTTAGGATTAAAGGTTTTTATTAATGATCGTTCTGATGGTGTTTAAAGTTATCTCATTTTCAAAATTTCCGTTTTGATAGATGACTTTTAGCTCCCCTTCCATTTCTTCGGTTTCAGATACCTGATCAATCAAAGTATATTCGCCATCAACCAACTCCACTTTTACCAATCCTTTAGCAGATTTCTTAACGCCATCATCAGTTACAGGATCTTTAAAGATCTCCCGTCTTTCTCTGTTTACCACTACAGAAGTGGCTTTCATTGCAAATCCAAAAGTATCGCGGGTATTGAATTGATAGGTGAATGATCCGATTCCTAAAACCACATTGGTAGTGGCAAAACCTTTATCAGCCAAACGTTGGCAAATCTGAGCAGCCCGTTCAGTTGTAATACTGTCGCCATAAATGGCACCGATATGCTGATCCAGTACTTTGTATCCCTGAGCATTTACCTTTCCGCCAAATAAATCCCATAATAACTCCACCACTCCTTTTTCCTGAGGTGTACTACCTCCATTGGCATTAGCAGTACCACAAATGATATCAACCGGATCGCCACTATCAGGACGAATAACCAGTTTGCCATCACGTGCCAGTATTTCCTGTTTTAATTGTGGTAAATAATCGGTTAATACTTTCCATAAATCCCAGGTATCGCTTACTACTGAAAGAATTCCGGTTGGGTACGTGTTTAATAATTCTCTAAATGTCCCTATTTCGTCATCTTTTGTACCTGCACACATCACTGAGTGTTCAGTGGCGTTAACAGAACCGACCACAAAACCTTCAGCCTGATAATAATGTCTTAACCCACTAATTACCGGTAAAGTATCAGATCCCATAAATACGGCTGCATGTCCCATTCCGGAAGACAGCGCACTTTGCAATCCTCCCATGCCACGCATAGAAAAATCATGCCCCTGAAAATCGATAAATCCAATATTATCGGGATCGGTTTTTTGAGCCCAATCTTTAAAAATACGTTTATAACGTAAAGCAATGGTGGCAGAGGTCATGGGTTGCCATAACATGGTAGATAAAATGGTTTCCAGAAAGTTGGTGACCCAATAAAAATCCGGATGTGTATTGACTACTGTTAACATTGGTGTTCTGACCGGTACCTCCACCCCTTCAGGTAAAGATTTAATTTTAATTGGTAAATATTGTAAATCATGAAGCGCTTCGAAATGCGTTACATCATAGTCCGCTCCAAGATATAATGATAATTCTGTTTTTATTTCTTCGCAAACCTGTGCTTTTGGTTTTGAAAAGAAATGCGTATTAAAATAATCGTGTAACCACTTTACCACGTATTGTTGTCCGAAAGATAGTATCTTGTCACATCCTTCGGGTGCATATTTATTACTTCGTGGTGTCCAGTTTGAATACACCTGCTCTGTTCCTTTAGGGTATTGTTGGTGATGTCCTGTTTTATAACCATCAGTTAATAATATCGCGTTCATAGTTCGTTTTTTTCTTGTTGATGGTTCAAAGATATAAATAAATTTTAATTTGCGTATTTAATACGCAAATTAAAATTTAAAGAAACACGTAAGACGCTTAATGTGAAGTATTTTTGAATTGAAAAAAATTGAGATAATTTTAGTTTACTGCTGTATGTTATACTTCTCGGCTCCATTTCGACTTACTTCGGTAAACTCAGCACAAGTCGCTCAATGTAAACACTCGGACTAAGTCTGCTCTCTGCTTACCAAAGCGCTCAATGTAAACACCCGAAGTACGATTAAGATTAATAATTAACTTATTTGAGAAGTTTTGGGAATCACTTCTCGATACACTTCATTATGTTCTGCAATATTGATTTAAACTGTCCCATGAAGCACTCGAAGTGACATTAAGATAATTTTCGAGGTTTGGGAATCACTTCCCGATATAATCTTATGTAATACTTCTCGGCTCCGAGCGAAGTCGAGGACTAACTTAAGCATGTTCGATTCTACTCAGTTCCAGCACTAGAAGTTGTCAGTTCGAGTAAAAATCGTATGATTTTGTATCGAGAACTGCCGCACCCACAGTAAAACAACTAATTCCTGCCTTTTTCGTTAGGGTATAATTCGGTTAGAGGGTCACTTTGCCAGTATTCTTTTGTTTTGATATCGAGTATTGACAATTTTCCTAAAAATGCTGCTCCGGTATCCATATTCCATATATTAACGCGTTGCCAGGGATGTGGAATCCCCCACTCCAATGTTGGGGTGTGGCCAATATAGATTTCATTAAATAGCTTTAAACGCTTAGGAAAGGACTGCTCGTCCTTCATGACTTTACCATGTACAGCTACCGCCATTTCCCATAATGTGCGGTCCCAACCATAATTGGTCATATAATGTTCCTTTTCAGGGCCATGCATTGATGAAAAACCGGCATGAATAAACAAACGATTTTCTTTATCAATTAAATAGTTTTGCATCCGTTTAAAAAAATCAAGATGTTGAATTTTGTCCAGTTCAGAATATTGACTGTAACTGGCCACAGTGGATTGTCCGCCATGTTTTAACCAAATGGGATTTTTGACGGTTTCGTCCTCCAACCAGTCGTGACACCAGGCATCATGGTTACCATAAATAAAATTGCATTGATGCGTTGTTTCCAGCCCGATTAAAAAGTCAATCAATTGAGCCGATTCACTCCAGCCATCCACATAATCTCCCAGAAATATAAGATGGTCATTGGTAGTTACACCGGCCCGATCAAGGACCTGCTGTAAACCTTTTAATCCACCGTGGATATCCCCTATGACTAATGTTCTTTTCATTTTTTTGTTTCTATATGGTTTGAATCCTTGTTGCTTCTCGTCCCGATAGTTATCGGGACCGCTCGAAGCCCTCAATGTAAACGCTCGGACTACAAATTTATCGATACAAACAACTTCCAAGGCAAAATTCTCATTCTATTAACCTATACATTATATCGCTTCTCAGCACATATTTGAAGCCGGAGATTATTTTCTTTCCTTCATGTTTGAGTTCGTGATCAAAAATCAGCGCCATTCCTTGTTTTGGGTTGATTTCAATGTCGTCAAATTCAGTGGTTCCTCCTTCAAAGTCATCATTTAAATAGACCATAAAGGTTAACAGGCTCTTCTCCATAGTGTTCCGGACAAAACTACCATCTCTATGTCGTTTAAACCTTTGGTGGACGCCATATTTATAAAATCTGAACATTTCATTCAGTCCTACAGGAACACGGTTCCCAATTTGTTCGTTGCAATGTGGTTTTAACTTTTCCCAATAGGTTTGTGCAAAGTCCTCATCTTTATGTAAAACCCGTTCATTATTCCTCACCATTGTCATCATTCTTTCCCGACCATGAATATTGACTTTAGCCGGATTATATCCTTGATTTTCGCTAAAGTTGATCAGGTCATCACATTCTTTCCCTGATAAGAAATCTTTGATCACAAAAATACCTTCGGCCAATTCTATTTTTTTCATTTAAACTCAATGTATTTTGGTTCAACATGGTCGGTCAGCCATACCCCATTTTCAGATCGGAAAAACAGTATTCCGTCACGATTCATTTCACCTGACCTGATTGATAATACGACAGGCTTTCCTCTTCTTCCACCTACATTAACCGCTGTTTCTCTTTCGTGACTTAAATGCACATGGTTGCGACTCATCTTTTTAAGTCCATCTGCCTTAATCGCATCCAAAAAACGGGCGACTGTACCATGGTATAACCATTCGGGTGGTTGAACCGGTTTTAGTTCCAGATCGATATTTACCGAATGCCCCTGATTGGCCCGGATCATAGTCTGGTCATCATTGAATATAAAGCGTTGCTTGTCGTTTGACACTACAATTTCGTTTAAATCATCTTTATTAACCCTAAATCCTTTATGGTTAATTCCAGTAATTAACCGGTCTACAGCGAGCCAACCCTGTGAGTCTAACTCCACCCCTATCACCTCAGGTTGATGACGCAGTATCAGGCTCATCAACTTACTAATTCTCTTTTTATCTTGTGTTTTCATTTTTAATTCTTTTCAAAGGCTTCTTTAAAAGCCATTATAAATCTCTGATTTTGAACTTGTCTAGAGTCGAATTCGAATACTTCACGAAAACTCTTAGTATCATTGGCTTCAGCTATTTTTATTTCCGTAGCACAAAAGCTATGCAAAGAAAAATGAGTTTTGCCACTAATACCAATACTTTCCGTTCGAATATCCGGCTCCAACTTTAGACAAGTTCTTTTAGAATATACTGCAAATGAGATTTTTCTAAATTGATTCCTGAACCGGCCATTAATTTGTTTCCTGAATAATTCAGCAATCATCACCGGGTCGTTTTGGAATACGCCACAGCCCCATGCGCCTAAAATTAATACTTCGTTATTATGATGTAAAGCCAGAGACAATAACTTTTCAATGCGCTGTTCCATTATTTGGCTAACCTTAAGGTATTGTTCAGGTTCCCTTTGTTTAACCACACCTGTATTAACCGCAGCAGCGGTAATAATATTACATTTTACAGGTGATTCAAGTAATGCCCCTGAGTGATTTCTAAAGAAAACAACTTCAGGGCTATAAATCATAGTATCAGTATAGATACAAGACTTTATGTTTCTATGTAAATCATAAAAGCCATTGGTATTATATTGTGTTTCATATAAGTTTGATGAAATGGCCAATGCCTCTTCCTGAGCGACTGCACCATTAATAAAACCACCTCCGGGATTTTTTGCAGAGGCGAAGTTTAAACACATGACATTCGAATGGCTTTCTGTTAGTCTTAAAATACCGGAAACAGCATCTTCGTCCGTGACTTCAATTTCAGTATTAAATTGACCGATAGCACCCGATTGATTCGTCAGTTCCTCCAACGCCTGATCTGTCCAAACTTTTGTTTTGGATAAGCTCTTATCAAAAGCCTCACTCAATTCGACCTTTGTATCTCTATTTGTTTTGTAAGTTTTATCTTTAATAATCCGCAGCGTTTCCTGCGCTATCACTTTCCTTTCTTCTCTTTTCATTTTTTTTCACTTTAACTCATCATCCAATCCTTAACCGTTTATTTAAAGCAGGATCAGAAAACAAGAATGGTTGTTCTTCAGGCACCATTAATTTATCTAAGGATTTTGCCTGAATGTGTTTGTATTGTTCATTCACAAAGTCTGATATATCTTCAATTAAGATTATATCTGATTTTGCAAAGTTTTCAATTTCCGCCCCTCTGATTCCAATCTGAATTGCCCTTCTTTCTAACTTTTGACCGTAAGGATCATGGTCCGGATCCCATTGTAAACGGACCTCTGAATTCTCTACCTCAGATTGCCATTGTTCACGTGAATTGTACAAGTGTGATTGATAACTTGAATAAACAGCCTGTTGACAATACCTTTCAAAGGATTCTACTTTAAGATGGATCGCTAAAACAACCTCTTGTCCTTCTTTTTGCCCCCAACCGTTACGGTACATCATCCACAAAAAATTGGGTTTAATCCAGGTCATTCTACTTAACCTGAATTCTCCACCAAAAAATTGATTTTGAACCGCAAAATTGCCAATTTCAGGCCTGTACGATTGGTAAACAATAATTTCCTCCTTATTGTATTGTGCCATAATATGATGACCGTTTTCCGGCCAGCTTTGGCACGCCTCCAAATAAGGTTTTATATTTAGTTTCATTTTCTTCTTTTTATGGATCCTTTAATAAGGATCGATAGATATTATAATTTTCATCATCATAGCAGACGAACATCACTGTTTGCAGTTGAGCATTATCCTGATATGATTTTATTGTTTTAACAGCTATTTCTGCTGCCAATTGTTTTGGAAAACGGTAAATTCCAGTACTGATATTAGGAAATGCAATGGTATTTAAACCCTGTTCCAATGATAGTTCAATGACATTCCTGTAACAGTCTGCCAGTTGATTTTCCTTTACCTTTCCGCCATTATTGTATACCGGGCCAACCGTATGAATGACATGTTTTGCATCTAATTTTCCCGCTCTGGTTATCACTGCCTCACTGGTCTTGCATCCGCCTTGTTTATTTCGGATTTTAATACAATCTTCCAGTATTTCAGGACCACCCACTCTATGGATTGCACCATCAACACCTCCTCCACCTAATAGTGAGGAATTGGCAGCATTCACAATTGCATCAGCTGTTACCTTAGTGATATCCCCCTTTATTAATTCTATTTCCATTTCTTATAATAGTTTTTTAATTCAGGCAAAGTATCCATCTCAAAGGCCTCCCCAAAAAAGGCGTTGACAATTTCAATCTTTCCAATAATCTGCTCATTAAAAGCCTCCAGTTCTTCAGAGGGCACCCATAATTCATCATGGCTTTGTCCACCTACATTTTGAACAGGGTATTGCTTTAGGTAATCACTATTTACTTCAAAAGCAGTTACCAAACCACAATAGCCAGAAAACTCATCTTTGGTATTCCAGTCCAGGGCAATTTGCTCAGCATATTGTTGGTTCATGACCGGATAAAATATCGGCTGCCACTCTAATCTTGGTGGAAAACCAGAATAGTCGGCTGCTTTGATCAATTGGTATTCTTTTACACCTATTGGTCTGTATAATTTTGTTTTCACTTTCTTTCAATTAAAATGGGTTTTAATAATTGCATCCCCCTTACTGCTTTTTCTTTCATGACTACCGCGGAACCACCAAAATTAAAATCGGTATCATCCGGATTGATGACAATTAACTGGCAGTCGTCCGGCATATAGTTAACCAGCCCTGCAGCAGGATAAACCTGCATAGAGGTACCGATTACAATCAGGAAATCTGCTGTTTTTACAATTTCAGCCGCTTTGGGAATCATGGGGACATCTTCACCAAACCACACGATATGTGGCCGGAGCTGTGCGCCATCCTCGGCTTTATCCCCAATATTAATGTCCCCTTTTTGTTCGTACACATATTTTTTGTTGTTGGACGAACGCGACTTAAACAGTTCTCCATGCAAATGCATAATATTGGTTGAGCCCGCCCGTTCATGTAAATCATCAATATTCTGGGTAATGATTTCCACTTCGAAATGCGCTTCTAATTCTGCCAAAATATGATGGGCCTCATTGGGCTCCACTTCGTGTAATTGCCGGCGCCTTTGGTTATAAAATTCTAAAACCAATTCCCTGTCTTTTCGCCAACCCTGAGGTGAAGCGACTTCCATCACATCATGGTTTTCCCATAGACCATTACTGTCTCTAAATGTTTTTATTCCGCTTTCGGCACTGATACCAGCGCCTGTTAATACTACTATTTTTTTCATTTCATTTCTTATTTTGAACCTATCTGACTCCTATTCAAAATCATAAACATAAGTTATTATGTTTTGTCTTAATAATGTGTTTTCAATGATTGGTTCTATTTTACTCCATTTCCCTCCTGCCAAACCGCAACCAATTCTTGGCATATGTACTGAAGCTTCTAATGCCTCTGCCTGCTCTGCCAGTTTCTCCAAACAACTTTCTACTGCTTCATACCTAATAGGTACACCTTTACTTCCTGTTTTTATCCCCCGCTGACCAACCATATTGGCTATATGAATGTATTGCTCTGCCTGAATGATTTGAATTTCACCCAAAGCAAAATTATTCTTAGCCCGCTCTCTGTGCCATTTCCGATAGGCCGCTTCAGGTGCTGACCACCGTTTTGAAATGGCCAGTACAAAGCCTTTACCCCAACCGCCGATATCATTACAGATATGTGCAATAATCTTGACTCCTTTAGCCTGAGGCACTGTGGCGTCTCCTTTTATGTACTTGATTTGATTCATTGGTTTATAGGGTTTGTATTCAAAATATCCTTCACCGTTTTACCAATTGGTATGCGCCAAACAGGCGTTTTGATTTGGTAATCTTTTATTAATTTTAAAATCTCTCTGTCAATTTCTGCCTGATCATATCTGGAAGAAAAGTGACTCAAGACTAATTTTCCCACCTTAATTTCCGAAACCATCTTCATTACTTCTTCCAGTGAACTATGGCTGTTTTTCTCAGTTGTCTCGGTCTTTTTCAAGAAAGTAGCTTCATGAATCAATACCTCAGACTGATCATAGACAGTATAATCCTCCACCGGTGTATCGCCGGAATAGGTTAATGCAGTGTTCTGCCGTTTGTCAAATAAGTACCCGTTTCCTTTTCGTTTTTTTAATTCAATCAGCTTTTCCGGACTCAGGTTTAAAAACTCAGTCTTTAGCTTGTTCTTTTCCTCAATAACCCGATAAGACAAGCTTTTTAAACCGACCTTATTCACATGGCTGTTTTCAAAAGACTCAACGACATAACCAGGCTTAATGTCAACCTTTTCCAAATGATCAATCGCCTGCCAGCCAGTCCCTCTATTATGCGGGTCGAACTGTTGAAAGAATTTATTCAGATATGGAAATGATTGCGCATCTTTTGGATAATAAATCATGGGGTTATGCTGTGCAAATAATTGATTGAACTGCAATAAACCCGTCACATGATCCCTATCAGCATGTGAAATAAAAACATGTTTTATTTTGCCACATTTCCCCATCAAATTAGCCACTAAACCATCACCTGCATCAAATAAAAGTTTAAATTCCTCTATAAAATGCCATGTTGAAAATAAAGCAGTTGAATAACTATTGATTGTTAATTTCATTTTTTTGCATTTTTATTTAAACTTTTCCAATAGCTCCTGTACTCCTATATGAGGAGAGCCATAACTTATCATTTTTACATCAAGAGGCGTATTTTTAAATTGGGCCAGTACTTTTTCCAGTGATTCTAAAATCCAACTGCCCCTGTTACCAAATGCCCCTCCTCCAACTAAAGTCAGGAACAGCTTATTATTTCCTGTTTTATTATAATTCAGTAAGGCTGTATAAAATGTAGCCTCATAAGTGGCTTCTAAAATTAACCTGGCAAAACTTTCCCAATATCCGGTATGAATATGGCAATATGCTATTGGTAGTGCCGAACAATAAGTCTGGGTTACCCGGTTCTTATCATTCATTAAGGTCACCTCAGTATCCCATTGAATACCAATCTTAAGCTTGCCTTTTAATGCCTCCCTTTCTGAATCGGTTAAGCGCTCAATATACTCAGTGATGTACTCAAGTCCGCCAGTGGTTAACATGGCATAGCCGTTTCGCATGTCCCATAATTTCAATTCTTTATTGTTTAACACCTTTCCAATTTCATCAAGGCAATCAATTTGATTGTTGGCCGTTTGTCCGATTTCACCATTAACCGGAGCAAAATAGTTCCTGTAAATTGTTCCGGCCCCACAAGCAATAGCACAAGCTGGTCCCTGAGTATAATCCGTTTCGTAGATGCCCACTCCTGCTTCCGGCTTTACAGAAGGTGCAACCATTTCAAGTAAATTAAACTGGGAGGCAGCCTGAAAAACAGCACCACTATTTTCTTTAAAGCAATGGAAATCCTGAACATTCCCAACCACTTCTGATACCACCAATCGATCAGAATAAGTTGTTAATTCGCCGCCTCTTTTTCTCAGCACAGATAATTCCGGCACTTCTAAATCGCCAAATCGATAAGATTTTCCGTTGACTTTTGAAACAAGCTGTTTACCATCAATACTGATCTTATCTCTAACATTTTCGGGAGACAACTCCTCAAACCCCATTAAATCCTTAAACCACATACTTATTCTTTTATTAATTCGTCCCTTACCTCCATTAATGCAAAACCTAAAAGGTTTAAGCCCCTCCACATAGCCGGTTGACTGGCATCTAAATGGTCAGCAGGCAAACCAATTCCCCAAACCGGATCTACGGGGCTGGCTTCTACCAAAACACGGTTTTCAGTTTGTATTAAATATTTTTTTAAATCACTATTCTGGTTAAACTTATGAAATGATCCTGTTTTAACAATATCATATTTTGCTTTATTCCAGATTCGATCATTAAATCCTTTGACTTTTCGTCCTAATACTTTTGCTTTTCCAGGACTTTCAGCTTTTAAAATTTCTTTCCTGATCGTCTGATCACCGAACAACACTGCTTTTTGTGCCATCATCCAATGTTCAGCTGTCAAATAGGTTTCACCCTCAACTGTAAAAGGACTTTCCCACCATTGACTTAGGCAACCTTTACCAATTGATCCATCTTTGTTGGGTTGATGTCCCCAGAAAAACAAATATTTCGGTTGTTGCCCCTCTTCTACCTTTTCTTTTAAAATTGACAATGAATATTTCATTTTAGTTTTGATTTGTGTAATAATGACGCAAATATAAATCATAAATTTTTAAACAAACAAATTATTTTGCGTAAAAAAGACACTAATTAAAGCAAATAGTTAACAATCAATGTTTTAATTTTAAATAAAAATTATTATCACACTATTAGTCTTGCTATTCACTACTATATTTATACCTTTATTGCGTGGAAAGCACGCAAAATATTCAAGTCGCTGTAGATGCCATTGTTTTTGGCTACAGTAAAGAAATTGGGGTGACTGCCCTTTTGATTAAAAGAAAATATGAGCCTTTTAAAGGTTCCTGGGCCCTGCCTGGTGGTTTTGTCAATACGGAAGAATCATTAGAAGATGCTGTAGAACGGGAATTGCGGGAGGAAACCGGTGTCCGGATTAATTACCTGGAGCAATTATATACTTTTGGTAAACCCGGCCGTGACCCCAGAAGGCGAATTGTATCAGTAGCCTATTTTGGTATTGTAAAGGCCAGTCAGTTTAAAAAATTAAAAGCCACCACAGATGCCGAAGAAGCAGAGTGGTTTAAAATTAAACACCTGCCTAAACTGGCCTTTGACCATAAAGCGATTCTTCAAATGGCGATTGAACGCCTCCGTGCTAAAATGCTTTACCAACCCATAGGTTTTGAATTGCTGGACAGGAAATTTCCTTTCTCCGACCTCGAAAACCTCTACTCCACTCTATTGGACCGCCCCATTGACCGCCGAAATTTTAGAAAGAAAATATTAAGTCTGGGGATTCTGGAAGAATTAGACGAAAAAGCCCCCTCTACCGGTGCCGGCCGACCGGGTAATCTTTTTAGATTTAATAAAAAGGCGTATCATCAATTGGTAAAGGATGGGACGCATTTTGAGATTTGATTTTTAAAGGTTGTGTGATGCACTACTCTCTATGAAACACCTTGCTTCAGATTAAGTATGAAAACCAATAAAATAAGGGAACTGAACAGTTTAAATTAGATTTTTCCGAATATATTCTGAACAAGCAGTAAAGAATTATATTACCTCTCAGTCACTACGAATTTTCCCAATAATTGGTTTAAGAAAACGTTCGAAACAAACCAATTCAGGCTGAGTATTTTCCATGATTATTCTATTTAATTCATCTAGAATATTGTCAGTATCACGAAAGATTGTGACAAACTCTGTATGTAGAAGCTGTTTTATCTCCCCAGTACCAATTGGAACATCTTTTTGAATAATTCTAGTTTGATCGTCTAACAATGGGCCATCTGAAAACAAATCAAGAAACCCAGAAATCTTCATTGTTTCCAAGTCTTGACGAATCTTTCTAATTGCGTTCCGCCCTTTTTTATATAAGAAAACAGTTGGTAATCCTTGAAGGTCTTCAACTTGCTCAGCAAATGCTGAGTGAATCAAAATTGGAACCCTTCTATTTTTATAACAATATTTTATATCTTCTAGAATTGCATAATTCTTAGTCCCTGATTCTACTTCCATAGCTTGAGCAAGATCAAGTATAAGGGCTTGTATCTCACTCCAATTTTCATCAGATTTAATAAATTCTCTTAGTCTTTCCAAGTCCGTGAATTCTATTGGAGTAAGTTCTACTTTTCTAATGCCAGCCTTTAACTGCTTCACAATCAAGGGTTCATCATCATATATTATTATTTTTCCCATTTTCATTAAATTCTATTACACTAAACACGGGTCCTATACTTCTATTTTCAGCAGCTATATCCCATCCATTCTTATTTAAAATACTTTTTGTATAGGTAAGTCCAAGTCCACTTTTTTGTTTCCCAGGTTTAGTGGACACACCATAATCAAATATATTGTTCAGTACTTCTTCTTCTATTAATGGACCTGTGTTACTTATCTCTAAGACATTATCCTTCAAACTCAACAGAATTCTTCTATCATCATTATCCTTAGACGCTAACCAAAAGATAGCATTGTTCAAAATGTTAAGAAAAGTAATCCAGAAAGCATATTCATTTTCTTTAATTTGAAAACTTTCCAGACTTGGGTCAATATCAACTTGAATATTATAGTCTGAAATATTCTTTCGGTAAAGTCTAACAACTTTTCTAAATGTAATTATAGGTTTGAAATTTTTCTTTCGTGATTTCCCTATTGCTGGTTCCAGTGAGTTTTTAAGCTCGTCCAAAGTTTCAATTGCCTCAGAAATACTCTCCAACTCTTTCGAAATTTCTAATTGCACGTCTGCTGGTAAGATATTCTCTATATTATCTTCAATCCCTAGTTCTGCACCACCAAGAATAGTAATTGGTTGTGCCATCTCATGGTACATTAATTCTAAGGAGTTTCCCAGCGAAGCAAGCTTTTCCGCTAATGTTAACCTCTCTTCTGCACTATCCAATGCCTGATCAGATTCTTTAATATACTCTTTCGTTTTATTAATAACTTCTGCGCTTTTTATATGTTCCTGAATATAGCGTAAGTAATCAGCCGATCTAGGTCTCCCTCCTATCCCTCCAAGTTTCCTTCCTATTCCATGTTTTACTCTATAATTATACCTTGTTTGTCCAAGTTCATTAATTATTCTTAAAGTAATTATTTTTAGTTGTAGAAAAGCTTTATTTTCATAGAAGCCTTCTCGATTTGTTTTTTCTTTTAAACCATCATTTTCCGGAGAAAAAAGATATATATTTCCAAGAATCTGATTAGGGCCAATATTTTTTGTTGGGTCTTGCACACGAATTTGTCCAAGGTTAAGCCAATCTTGACTTTCTTCTCCATAAGGTTTGACTCCAAAACCATTTTTTGCAACTCTTACTCCAAGAAGTTTAGACAACGTTTGTTTAGTTCGATTAGTCTTTGACCCTAATAGTTTATTCAACTTTTCAATAGTACTCTTCTCTCGATCATAAATTCTGAGATCAAAGAGAAAGGAACCAATATTTTGATTCTTTTCTTCTTCTGATAATTGTAAATTTTCTTCTAAGTTTACCGCCAAATCTTCTTCCGATACAATATCACTGGCATTCATATAAAAAGGTGTGGTGTATGAATCAAGTTTCAATCTCGACACTGTTAATTCTCCTGAAATGTTTCCTTCTCTGTCAACAACCCCTTTTAATCTGTAATCAAATCCATCTATTATATCAATAGGTTTGATTTCTTCCATTTCATTATTTTGAATGTCAAAACCATACATTAGATTTGACCCAAACCTTATCTTAAAGGTACTTTTTTCGTTTGCGATAAGACTTACCTTATCTACAAGGCCTAATTCAATCAATTCATTCTGAATAATAGAACTTAATGACATTGGTGTAATCAAAATCGAAAGAGATTTCATTAATGAAGTCTCTTTCAAAGAAATTTCATTTTCAGTCAAATTAAACTCACCTTTCATTAGTTCATATAGACCTAAATCTAAGTCTTCAACAATAACCAAAGTACCTTCAATAAAAGACCTATACCAACCAGAATTTAAGAAGGTTATTAAATCAGCATTTCCTTCTCTTTCACCCTTTTTGTAATTGTTATTTTTTAAAAGTTCAATATAATCTTCTACCTGATCACCCGGAAACTCTACATCCTCTAACAGTACATCCTCTTGAAATTGCTTTGACTCTAAGTAAATCCAATTATATTTATCGCATTTTGATGTTTTGGATACAACGGTTAATTTGTCTCCTAATGCCATCGCTGCTAGCCTTCCTATTCCTTTATTACCTAAAAAACGCCTTTCGAAAACTTCTGAATGGGTTTTTGTCCTCTTTATACTGACTGAAGGTTTCAACCAATCTCCAAATAATACTTTTTCAGACATCCCTGTTCCTGTGTCAGCAACAACTACAAAAGACTTTTCTCTATTATCCCCAATAAAAACGAATACATCAACAAGAGTCGCATCAGCATCATAGCCATTTTTTACTAATTCGTTGATAGCAGAACTGGGGTGACCTATCAATTCTTCACCCAATTGAATAATACTTCGTGCTCCATGTTGGAACTTGTGTAGTCTACTTATCATTCAACTAACTGCTTTTTAATTTTTTTTGCGATATCAACTGCCATTAACGGAGGCACAGCATTACCAATCTGTCTGTATGCTGAACTTCTACTTCCTTCGAAATAATAATCATCAGGAAAAGACTGTATTCTAGCAGCTTCTCTTACTGATAATGATCTTATCTGTTTTAAACTAGGATATATGTAGTGATGACCATCCTTTGCAATATGTGCCACCATGGTATGAGAAAGTCCATCAGGGTTCACCACTTTGAATCTGTCTACAAAAGACTTTTGGTTATTGTGCGTTTTTAATTTTTCCGGTAAATCAGGGTATTTTAATCTTTCACCTTTAATAAGTTTTTCAATAGCGAGCTTGTATATAGCCAAATCTCTTTGGTTATTTGGTCTGACAATATGTTGTGTTACAAAATCAACACCATTTCTTAATTCAAATTCTTTTAGATACTTGTTACTATCGGTAATGTATTTCGTAATAACATTCTGTTCACCTGGCACTAACTTTTTCAGGTCTGACAGAACATCTCTTACCACGTAATTATGATCCAATTTCACAAACTCAGGATATTTAAATTCCAAATCTTTTTTCCAACCAATCAAAATTATTCTTCTTCTTTTTTGAACTACACCAAAATCTTCACTCTTTTGAATCTTATAGTCTAATTTATATCCTATTGAGCGAAAATATTTCTGCATATTTTTGAAGTAAGTTCCTTCTTTGGCTGTTATTAAACCCAGAACATTTTCAAAAACGAAGACTTTTGGTTTGTATCTTTTCAAAAATTTTGCGTACTCCTTATATAGATGGTTTCTTGGATCATTCTCCATTCCATCTTTATCCCTTGACCTACCTACCAATGAATATGCCTGACAAGGTGGGCCTCCAACTACTAAATCTACTTCTCTACCATTAGCCAGTAAATCAATACTTTTAAAGATTATGTCATTATTTCCCCCTCCAATCCCAATGTTTAAAACAGAATCAATTATTTTTTTATTACTACTCTTTTTTAGAAATTCTTCACGAGATATTTTTGATTTCAGATAATTGTAGTAATGATCTAATCCTCCTTCTTTCTTCAACTTATGATAAACCAATCTTGTTTCCAAGGTTTTGCAAGCATTTTTGTCAATTTCGACATGGGCAATTGGATCAAAACCAGCCTTAATAAACCCCTCTGACAAACCTCCTGCCCCTGAAAATAAATCTATATATGTTAGTCTTTTCATATAAGTCTTTTAACAAAAATATCAGAAAACTATTGTTAATCTAGTGATGAAATAATAGTTTATCAACAAAAAAAAGTTTTTACATATATTTTATATTCTAATTACTACTCAAAATCTTTGTAAACCTCATAAAAGAAATTGCAAGCCGGAATCACTTTTCCTTTGTCAATATTTTCAATAAACTCCATAACCACATCATAAAAAAACTCAGTTTCTCCGTGCTCATTGCAGAACTCCAACGATATTTCATAAATAACACTTGCTAGTAACTCCATTTTATCTGTAGTAATAGTAAATAAAATGCTTTCATGTAAAGTGGGATCAACCAGATCATAATCAAATTCAGTAGATGCGTTAAACAATAGTTCACCAAAATAGGTAAGGGACGAATACTCCATTGCAATATCTTCATTAGAACTATAAAACTGTCTAGTGGATTTTGGTATGCTTATTTCAAATGGTTGTTTTTCTTTTTTTAGTAACAACAGAATATCTTCCTTACTGTTATTTTTTATGTCTTGAATTTCAATCATAGGATACTATATGTCAGGGCACAAAATACTAAACAGCAGGCAATTTAACTCTGATTAAACCAAAGGAAAAAACCTGTTTTTTGAATAGGTTTTTTCCTATCACAACAAAATAGCAGTTATTATTCTAAAATTTTTTTAAGTAATCTACCAAGAACATTTTTTATCTGACCACTTTTCAGCTCGCATTCCCATATCACAAGCACCTTCCAACCCATTTTAGACAGTCTAATCTGATTGACTTTATCTCTCTTGATAGTCTCATTTATCTTGTTTTTCCAGAATTCAGTATTGGTTGACGGAAGCTTAAAATACTTGCAATTGTGATGCCCGTGCCAATAACAGCCCATTACTTCAATGACTGTTTTGTACTTTGGTAGTACGATATCAGGTTTTCCGGGTAATGTTTTATCATGTAATTTATAACGAAACCCATTGGCGTGCAGGAATTTGCGAACCAAAATCTCAGGTTTTGTGTTTTTACCTTTAATCTGGCTCATATTATAACTTCTTATTTTCTTTGAATGGACGTCTGTCATACAATTCAAATATCGTAATAATATCTAAACAAACTGACCTGATAAATGTCATCAACTTAATTTTAAACAAATACAATTGATGACGGTAAAACAAATTATAATACTTAATATTAAAGCATGTTGCGGATTAAAACACCATACCTTGTTTTTATTATTGGGTTAATACTCGTCAGTTGTAATGAGGGATTGCCGAGGTATTCTTCCAGAATTAATGGTGTAGTTTCGCAGGAAGGCCGTGTGGCGGTGTTGGATTGTGATTTTAATTTTTCGAAGTTTTATAACTCAAGATATGGCATTTGCTGGTCTGAACATCCGATTACCCCATCATTTGATGAAGACCTTGAAGCCTCGGGTGTAGTAGATTATTATTATGCCTTTAATGATGGTGAAAAATGGCTTAACACAACATTTAGCATTAACCAGCTACCTACCAATCAATATTTTAAAGCCAAAACATTTATTTTTAAGCGGAATACCGATATTGTTTATTCCGAAACCTTTGAGTTTAATACAATTCTTTTCCCGGAAATGAGTTGTCAACCAAACGAAAATACTGTGATTGCTGATGGTGAGGAAGCGTCGATTGAGTCCATTGCCTTATACAATTACGACAATGGTTATGATTTTGAATTTGAAACACCTAACTACCATTTTTTATTTAAGGTAAATGAAAGCATAGGAACCAGTACCTACACCGTTAAAGACAGTCCTACTACGCATCCCAATGAAGTATTTGTCACCTGCACTAATAAAGCCAATGGCAATATATACCATGGCGTTGGTACCAATGGCTTGCAAACCGCATATATTGACAATGATTTTTTCTTTCAGTTTTGCAGCGTCAACCTTAGTTGTATTTCAATCAATTGTTCAAACACCATTGCGTTTAGCGGCCTTTTGACACTGAAAATTTAGTTGATTCTACTAATTGAGGGGCCCAGGACTACTTCACATATTTGGTACCATATTTATCTATAAGGTAGCTAAACCGATTATGGGCACTGACCATATACAATCCGTCACCATAATTTTCCTCCTGACGAATTCTATCCTCTCCCATGGGTAAAATAATTTTGCCATCCATATTGATGAGGCCTTGCTGCCTGTTGTAAGGGACTGTATGAATATTAAAGGTATATTGATCTAACCTATACAGTGCATCATAAACAGGCGGAATGACTTCGTTGCCGTTTTCATCTATTACACCATATTTGTCATCCAGCTTAACCACTGCCCGTTTATTTTCAAAAGGTTTAATATCGTCATATTTTACTGGTGTAATGGCTTTTCCATTACGATCGAGAATGCCAAACTTTTCGTTTATGCGTACGCGTACAAACCCGTTTTTAAAGCATGAAAACTGCTCTGTTTGCCAATAATCATAAATTAAAGGGATTACTTCATTACCCTCCAGATCGATATAGCCACATTTTCCGTTTAACATGACTTGTGCCCTCCCGCCATAGTAGTAGCAGGCCTGATCGTATTTTATATCGGTAATTTGATTTCCATTTTTATCAATAAAACCATATTTACCGTTGAGTTTAACTTTTGCCCGTCCCTCTTTAAAATTAAAGGCAATGTCATAGATGGTATCCACCACTAAATTTCCATTTAAATCAATATAGCCCTGCCTTTTAAACCACCGTTCTTTACCACTCACAACCGCTCTGCCTTCGTAAAACCGCTGTAATTCTCTATCATATCCATCAGGCGTTCTGTGGCTTTCGGAGTAATGCGGATAGGTGAAACCACGTGATATAATGGTATCTCCGCTTATTGTGATATATCCTCCCGGAAAATTTTGATTTCCATTACGATAGAATCTGTCTTCATTTAGGTTACTAAGATCAATTCTTCCGTCCACTCTTCTACCAGTGGAATCTGTTTTTATGTACTCATTTCCCACGCGTAAGGCGGCATATCCATCAGCTGTAACATCACGTACCTGATCATATTTTGCTGGTACAATGATGTTTCCGTGGCGATCCATCACCCCTTTTTTTCCGTTTTCTTCAAACGATAAGTAATTTAAATCATATTCATAAAAGTTCCTTTTTAATCGCTCCCATTGAAATGGTTCAGGTACATATTCGCCTTTAGCATTAATGAATTTAAAGTCTTCTTTTGAATCTCCAACTTTAGCGTAGCCATTATAAAAAGAGCTGGCATACTTATAGTTACAAGGTACAATTTGATTGCCGTCTTTATCGATAAAACCATTTAAATTATTGATTACCACCCTGGCCCTGTCTTCGACAAAAGGATGTGCGCCCTGGTATTTGGCTTTTATGATTACATTTAAATTGCTATCGCAATAGCCATACAGCTTATCCTCTTTAAAAGGGATTAAATCGGGTAGTTTTTGTCCTGTTGCGTGATGGCAATAAAATATTAAACCGGCAATCAGACCTAAAAATCTAATATTGTGTCGGGTATTCATTGTTTTATTAATCTTCATATAATGGAATGCCTTCTGGTGTAAAATAGACTATTTTATGATTATGCTTGGCGGAATAATAACCATTAGGTAATAGTTTATAATCTCTTAATCCTTCCCGTTCGATCATTTTATAAGGAAAGTTTACTTTTTGTCCTGATTGGTTATAATAGGAGAAAATATTTTTGTAGGCCTGCTCCGAAACCACATATACTTTTTCGTTAGACAGCCACCAAATGCCGCTTTGATAAACCGGTACAATTTCATTCCCTTTTTATCCACCAACCCGTAATGATCTGAATCTCTGTCGGGGTTTCTTAAAGACACCCTGTAAAAGCCACCTTCCAATTCTTTAATATCCTGATATTTAAAAGGGAGAAGCTGGATGCCATTTGTATCAATCAATGTCATTCTTTTTTGCATAAATCCTGGCAACTCCTTAGTTGTTTTTGCCTTTCCGTTTTTAAATACCAGGCCGGAATAGCCTCCAAAATGATCGGTTGAATATTCATTGGTTTTATCGCCGTAATATTTTGCCGGAATCACTTCCCTACCATTTAAATCGAGTAATCCCCAACGTAATCCCTGCTTAAAAGCATAGCGGTTATCACCGGCATAGTACAGTTGGTCATATTTGTATTCGGTTATCAAGTCACCCTTTTTATTGATTAATGCCCATTTATCCTGTTTAACGGGAGCCAGGCCTTTATTAAATGCAAATGCGCCGGAATAGAGAAAAGGAATTAACGTTTTTCCTGTGGTATCGATAAAACCGAATCTAAATTGATCATTATTGACAGCCCCTTCACTTTCAACATCATTTTCATCTGTTTCTATTACAAACCCCTTATTGTATGGCACCTTTGCTAAGATCAACCCTTCTTTTAAATCATCAATTTGTTTAAATAAAACCGGAGTGATTTGTGTACCATTTGAATCAAATAAGCGAATAATACCCTCATCAGACCGGACCTGAATCAGGTTATTTTTTCCAACCTTAATTCTATCAAATTGGGCCGGAATAATCATTTGCCCCCTACTATTAATCAATGAATAAAGCACTCTCAGATGTGGCTCTTCATTGAGGTCTACACCATATGCTGCCATACGATTCTGCTCTTTTTGGGTCATTAAATAATAAACAATTTTATTCTTGTCGTCATATTCTTTTTCCACTCTGCTTAATCTTCTTGGCCTTTGATATTCTTCATGCTCAATTTCAATGGTCTTAAGTTTAGCTACATACTCTACTTTTTGTCTCAGAATTATAAAATTGCTATCCCGCTCAAATCCGTCATATTCAAATGGAATTATCGTGTTTTTTTTATAATCGATAAGGCCAAATTTGCCATTCTTTTTTGCGATAATGTACTGATCATTAAGTATAGTGAGGGATTCATACTGTGGTTCTATACTCAATTTATATTTGCCATCCCGGATTAAGATTAGTCCTGATTTGTCTTTCTGTAACACTATTATTCGATTTGCATTTACAGATAAATTCTCCTGAAAAACAAATCTTTCAAATTTGAAATCAACAATGGTTTTGCCTTTTGAATCTAATAATGCGGTTTGACCTATTGAATTTTTAACCTGAATATAATTATAATTGGTTCCTGCCCAATAGTACTCTAAAGGCGCCACCCATTCACCTAATTGGTTAATTACACCATATTTATTATAAGCCTGGACTATTGCCAGGCCATTTGAATCGAATGTTGAGATGCTCTTAGCGGTTGTTTCAAAAATAACCTGTCCGGATTGGTTTAGCAATCCCCATTTTTTATCCAGTTTAATTCTTGCAAAACCATTTTCGAATAGTGAGACATAATCATATTTTGGTTCAACAATTATTTCGCCTTTAGCATTTGCAAAACCATATAAATTACCTTTTAAATAGGGCATTAATATTTCATTTTCCTGATTAAAGGCAATGTTAGTTGCAAAATACAAGGTTGATAATAATGCGAGTATTTTGTTTTTCATTTATTCGTAAAATTCATATTGGTATTCAATGTCTTCAATTTTTTCTTCTCCGCGATACAGTGTGGTCCCCGTTAAAAGACCCTGGTCATTATACCTGTAGTCTTTTCGATAATTCCGGCCATATTCCTTTTGTTCTTTTTTTACGATTTGATGATCTGAATTATATGTACAAAATGCTCGCTTATCATCTGAAGTAAATTCCGATATTCTGCCAAATTCGGTGTATTTATATTGATTTTCTACTACTTTACTTTTCCTGAGTCCAGGGTACGGATAATCCTCATATAGCTTATCATTATAAGCTATTTTCCGGTATAACTTTCTGCTATTTTCTATCAATTGATCAATTTCATCCTGATCGTATTCATAAGTACCGGTTTCGGCCAACAGCCCATTACTGTAAAAAACGCTGTAGAATGTTTCAATTCTATTGACCTCTCCTTTTTTATCATAATGCAACTGATTGACAATGGTGGTGGTATCATTTAACTGATGGAATTTATATTTAGGCAATGGTTTTTCCAGATTATTAACGGTAAAATAATCGTAAATGACTGTGGTATCCCCTCTCTTTTCGTATAATTTCTTATCCAATTTTTTATTCCCGGATTCAGATTTTGTTACTTTTTTATTTCCGTCAGGGTATAAAACCTTAATGGATGCAACATCATCTGTTTTTTTGATATACTTATAGTGTTTTGTGGAGATCCAAATTAAGGAATCATCAATGGTTTGATATAATTTTAATGTCTTTTTTCTATCCCGTTTATCATAAGTTGTTTCGCAAACACCATTGGACCGATAAGGTTTTTGGTAGATTGCCCTACCCTCAGTATCATAACGCCATACTTCGTGAACAAGTGGTTTGTCATAATCCAACAAAACCACTTTCATTGATTTAATTTTATGGTGTTTAATGTAAGTTTTATGATTTAGGGGAATTAAAGAATCAGACTGATGACCGGATACAGTGGTAAAAATGACCGTGATTAGAATGGTCAAAAAGGTTTTCAGGTGTATTTGTTTCATAATTTGGGTCAACTCTATTAGACGAGTCACAAGTTCCGTACCAAAATATTGCAATTAGCTTACAGTTATAGTTTCTAGTAAAAGTGATTAAAGATAGTAAAATATAGGTCCTGATTGACTAAGATTACTTAGGCATTGCATGCTATATTGGCTAAATGTTGACAAAACCAGGCACCATCAACTACTCCCTGACAAACCTTAACCACAGACCTGAATCCTTTAAATCTACCTTAACCAGGTAAGTTCCTTGTGCCAGGCCGGATACATCAATGGGTTGTTGAGCAGCTGTCAGCATGAGTTGCCCGCCAGTTGTGTACACCTTTACTGATTGCAATTGGTTGGTATTAAAGTAAAGGAAGTCCTGTGTTGGATTGGGGTAAAGTAACAGATTTTTCTCCCCCACTTCACTTAAACTCAGGTTAGTGGTATTTTCAAAAGCGCCAATATCTAAAGGTCCTACCAACGCACGTATTGTATCATTGGTATGTTTCACATATTCCCGGTTTACATCAAAGTCAGGTAAATGAATGGTTGGAATCCCTGTGCCGGCATGCAACAGAGGAGAAATATCCGAGGGCCTGAAATCCTGATTAATAAAATCGACAAATAAGGGGTCGGAACCGGTTAAATTATTGCCCTGATCGTTGATTGATCCACCCAGTGTTCCATGTGAGTCAACCCAACCTGTCGGAAACCAATTATATGAGATATTGAGGGTGCCTTCATCATTCATCAGGGCCATATTATTGCCATTCGCTGTATTATATATCACATTGTTAAAAGCATGCATGGTTTCATCAGCCGTGGATAAACGTACCAGGGTGGTATTACCTGACCGTGTTGAAATTACCGTATTATTATAAAAGTATAAATTCCCTTTTCTATAATCGTCCTCCGTACCACTATCACCACCATAATGCAGAATTTGAGAATTACCTGCTCCGTCCGGCTCAATTAAAATATTACCATACACATAAGTCGTGTTATATGAAGGGTGATTGACCAACACCTGTGAGTCCTCTGCATCCACCAAATCTAATTGCCGGTTTCCGCTTTCAATCCAGTTGTACCTGACCACCAGGCCTGCAGAACGGTCTTTCAGGTTATTACCCAAAGCGCCGGCACGTAATGCACCAAAGTGATTGTATTCATAAGTTATTCCAATAGCAGCTGTATAAGTATTGTGTTCATAAATACTGCCCACTATCCCGTTATCATAGATATGATTACCAGTGATCAGTATATCTTGGGTTGCCCCATCAAAGGCCCCTATAAATATTCCGTTACCACAATCATGAATCACACAATTTTTAATGGTAATGTGCTCTCCTTTTTCAATATAAATAGCAGCTGCATTGCCGGAGTAGGACTCTACCACCCCATTATCGTTTGTAAAAGAATAAGCGGGCCGGCCTGACCGGATTTCTAAGTTTTCAATATGAATATGGCCTGGCAAGCCGTCACCTGGGGTATTGGACCCGCCAATTTTGATTATCCCTCTGACTTCATTCCAATAATTGAGACCAGTAGCGGTGACTGCGTTATCTCCACTAATAATTGGTTTTTCACCATTAGCCCCTGATATGCCAATAACCTCTATAGGGTCAGTAGCCGTGCCTTGTCTGTTAATCACCCATTTTTCCTGGTAGGGTGTGTTACGCCAATGAATCAGTACCCGATCACCTGCCTGAAGCGTGGCCCATGGTGCATCACCAATATTAGTGTAGGTTTGTCCGGGGCCTATATGGTAATCTATAGTAAGGCCATAGTAAGGCATTAGTAATGCACAAAAAAGAGGATAGAATTGTTTCATTTAACGGGGAGATTAGTTCCCTAAAGATAGGGATTTTCTGAGAGTGACCTGTCAATGTCGTGAACTGATCTCTGCCAGTATATCTTATCATTGAACTGTTACCACCAGATTAACTTAATATTTTTTACCTAAATGTTTTTTTAGTACAAGTCACTCCCCGATAAGTTGTATATTTCGGGACGACTTGGAGATATGAAAAAAATAGTATTGATACTGATGATGGCCTGTGGCTGGTTATATGGTCAGGAAGCTGAAGTTAAACCCGTTTCGGCACTGGAAGGCGACGAATTAGAAATGTATAATTTGTTGAAACAGGCCATTATTGCACATGTTCAGGATACAGTACCGCTTCACTTTTTTCCGGAGGTCAGTTTTAAAACCGTTGACAAAAAACTGATTGTCCAAACTTTGTATTATCATCAGCCAAATGAAGACTATTCTTACCAACAGTCTATTATAAGAAGTGTCACCTTTTCCGGACAACTGACCTTTACCAAAACTTTTGTTCCTGATCCCAATCAGTCCTATGCAGGCTTTGGAACCGGTGGCGGAACGGAAACAGTAACTTTTGACCCCTCGCCGGTACCAAAAGTAGAAGTCTACCAATTATTGGTTTATAAACCACGGTATCCTCAAATGAGTAAACGCTCATATGGCAAAGCCCTGGTAAAACTACAATCAGACAGTGCTTTTTTTAATGGCAAATACAATTACAGGGTTGAATTTAACAGCTGGCCGTCTCCAAACAGAACAGATAAACAATATTACCGTCCGGAGAGTACTGCAGATGGTGAACATAGATTGGTCTATACCTATTGCAGTAAAGCTTTTGCCATTGCACGAAGCAATAAACGATACGGAATTGTTGATGCGCAGAATCGAGTTATTGTTCCATTAGAGCATCAATACATTTCGGTACATCACCAGGGATTACTTATTAAAAAAGATTCCAAGGCCTGGTTTTATGACCCAATGAGCCGAAAGGTGACCAGTAAAAAATACGATAAAATTAAACCGGGCTTTTTAGCGACTGTATCCGGACAGTTAAAAGATTATTCTTTAGTAACCAACAACGGTATGGTGTCTGTACTTGATTCCAATAACAAGGAAATTCTACCTTTTGATTATACAAAAATCACTATACTCTCCTACCGAAACCTGACCACTTTACTGGCAGAAAAAGACCGTAAAAAGGTATTGATTGATATTGATACCCATAAAGAAATTAGTGTTTTATATGATTCACTGGAATTATTGCATCACAATTTAATTTTAGTTCAATATCAGGGGCTGTTCGGGTTTATTGATAACCAAAATCAGTCACTTTTGGACATTGAATATGATTCCATTACCAATCTTGACATATCATACAATACCTATAAAGTGCAAAAAGGAAATAAAACAGCCTTGTATAATTATGAAACAAAAAATATGGTGACTGATTTTCAATATAGCGATATAGCCACCATAGGCAAATTATATATGGTGAGTAAGGGTAAAAAGACGGGAGCTGTTAACAGTGCCGGTAAATTGATTATCCCTGTAAAATACCATAAAATTGATTTTAAACGGTCTAACAAAACCTATGAAGCTGTTGGTAAAAGACGAAGGGATACTTACCTGGAAAATGGCGCCAGAGTGGTTGAGTAGTAAAAGTAGCCCCTGGTTATAAATGATTCTCAGATTAAGTTTGAGGCTTTGTTCATTTTGTCTTGATACCTCGACTCCGCTCGGCATAAATACTTCGACTCACTTCGACAAAGCTCAGTGTAGACCGTTCGGCATAAATACTTCAACTCACTTCGACAAAGCTCAGTGCAGGCCGCTTGGCATCCGTCAAAACATTTTTGAATGATGGTCAGCAGAACATCAAACTAAAACACAAAACCTTAGTCTACTCATAGTAAACAATGGATCGTTTGGTTAAAATCAGGTATTGCTTTGTATAGTAATTATCACGTGTTATCCTTTGTCGGTTGGTAATGATGGTTCTTTTTTCAATCCAGTTCCCATAACTATCATACACAAAGGTTTCTTCTTTACTCTTTTTTAATTGCCGGTGTTCATGATCGTAGGACATTGCTTTTGCTGTTTCACCATTAAGAGTAAGACTTTCATCAAAGTAGGATTGCTCTATTTTGCGTTCCGTTTTTTTTTCGACCGGAGTTTGTGTTGAGCCTGCAGAAGAATTCAATGTGGGTTGCTTAGCAACTACTTTCTTTGTTTTTGATGAATCAGATTGAACAGTAGAAGTCGCTTTAGTTTTGGGGTCTGGTTGTGGTGGCATTTGCGCTTCAGTCCCAGCATAAATTATAGTGGTTTCACTTTCCTCACCGTCCTTATTATAAGTAAAAAAGCGCTTTTTAAGTAAAGAATCATTTTTTGCGGCATATTTTAGCTCTGTAAACAGTTTTGTTTTAGGGTTATAAGTACATGTTGAGTAAGTTTTTACTTTATTGTTGGCATCCAGTACCTGTTTTTTAGTAATTATACCATTATCGTCATAAAAGAACAAGGTTTTTGTTTTAAATAAACAAAGCTCATGACTGGCTTTTAAGCCTTTATTATTATAGGTAGTTTTCTCGTAAGCAATAAACTTATTTTCTTTGGTACTATACGAGTCATATTGTATCAGCCGGCCTTCGGTATCGAAATGAGACCTTTCATTATAACCTTCGTCAAAACTATTCACGACCTTAGTAGTATCAATTACTCCGGTTTTTACATCTCCCATATAGTTTAACTGTGACACACTTTTAACCGGACCATGAAATTCTCCGTTAATTAACTTCTTTTCAGATTGATTAAATGCCTCATGAGTGAAGCTTAAAAATAAAATAATGGCAAGCAATTTGTTCATAATCGCTAAATTTAGCAAAATATATACCAGAACACAGGTCAACTGGTCATAAAACAAAGGTTTAATATGCATCAATCAGTACTATTCAAGCACAAATGGCGTAGCACACTGTTTTTACTTTTTCTATTTCTTCTTTTAAATTCCTCAGGTTTTGCGCAAATAGAGTTTGACCGGTATCCGGATTATGATGCAGTAGTGACCAATTTCTTTTCGAAATACAGACTTGATGAAGCGAAACAGTACCAGGTGTTTAAGTTGGAAAAAAGAAAAAAGGGTTGGTATGTGGTGATTGAAGACTCCCGTGCCTATCCTGAAAAAAAGGGGCGTTCCATGTTATTTTGGGATTATAATGAGAATAAGTACCTTAAACTGGATTTTAAACCAATACGCTCAGATTTTGAAAAAGAGCAAAATATCAAATACCACACCCGCAATTATTTTCATTTGTTTAATTCCATGCCCTTATATGGTTATATTGGTTGGGATGCTGACGTTATTAGATTACTTAAAGATCAGAACAATCTATCTGACTCTATGTTATATGCTTTAGCCAGGGCCTATTCAAGTTTTGCTTCAAATCTACTTAATAATTATAGTGGATTGTCGGACCCCATTATACGCTATCAGTTAGATCCTGGCCCAAATGCCCTGACAGAAAAACAACTTGAAACCTATCGGTTCCACCAACACCAGTCTATTGCTGCTTTAAAAAAGTTATCGAAACGAAACCCTGAATTTAAGACTTTTGTGGGGTCTATTCGTACAAAGTATTCCAATGAAATCATGACCTCTTTTTTAAATGTCCGGATCTACCAAAATGAAACAGAAGCTGCTAAAGAGCTAAAACCAGGATTATACAGCCCTTTTGAGATTGAACATGCTAAAAATACTTTAGGCGCCTGTAAACCCAATGGTATTTTGTTCACATTTGGGGATAATGATACCTATCCACTACTCTATGTTCAGGCAGAAATGAAATACAGGCAAGATGTGAGTATTGTTAATATGAGTTTATTAAATACCAGCCGTTATATTAACCATTTTAGAAAACCTATTTTAGAAGCACCTGCACTACCCTTATCAATTCCAGCCAATTTGACCAGGCCTGGCCATATGACCCTGGCTTTGCTGAGTGATTCAGATACAACCAAGCCATTGAGTGAGATCATCAGTTTAATTTATGCAAAGTTAAAAATGCCAGGTAAAAGTCCACAAGACTATATTCATCTACCTACCCAGACTTTTCAAATGAGTGCCGGAGATGATACTATTCAATGGAAAATCGATAAAAATTATATCTACAGAAGTCATTATACCTTACTTGATATTATTTTCACCAACCGCTTTGAACGTCCAATACATTTTACACCCTATGGCCCTACAATGGACTATATAGGACTTGAGCCCTATTTAAAGTTGCGTGGGTTGGTCTATGAGCTCTCCACTACCCGGCATGAACCTTTATCCTATACGAGGGGTTGGGTTGACTCTGAATTCAGCTATAACTATTTTATGAATAAAAGCAATTGGTCTGGTGTCAGGTCAGTTAATCAGTTCGATCAACGCAATGTTATTAATATCAGACATATTGCCCATCAGATTGCAGATACTCTAATCAAAAAACAGGACTTTGATAAAGCTAAAACGATACTCGATAAATGCGTTTCTCTTTTTCCAAATGATGCCATTTTATATGACCTGTCAATGCATAATATTATGATTGATTATTATGTAATAAAGGACTTTGAATCAGGAAATGCAATAGCATTGACACTGCATAAAAACTATACTAATCAGGATCGCGAGATTCGTGGAAGACTCCAAAAACTCGAGCGGTTAGAAGCACAGGTTAGAATGTATGATCAGGAGAGCATTTTACCTGATGAATAGTACTAAAACCACTCATTTATTATAGCAAAAATTGATGAGGATTTGTAAGATTGATCCCTATACATTAAGAAAATTTGTTATTGACAAAATCCCATGGAAATTACTAATTTTTGTTTAAAGATTTCGGACATTAACAATGTTTAAAAACAACGTTTTGGCTTGTAAAATAACTACCTTTGGCTGCAAATTAGTTATTTAAGTATTTCCTTAGGTAATAGTTTGTAAAATTTAGTATTTCAACTCTGGTACAGAATCAAACAGGATTTAGATGAAAACATTTGTAATTTTTATAACTTTTTGCTCAACACTAACGGGATTCTCCCAGGTTTTATCTCCCTATGTCATTTTAAACAGTGGTGACACCATTATATGTAATGAACTAAAAAACAGTTTTAAAGGACTAAAAGGTTACAATTCTGATGATGATTGGGTAAGATACCGTAAATCAGAAATGAGATCAGCTTTAATTGGCAAAAAGGGAACTTATAGTTTTGGTAAGTTTATTCAAAAAGTTTATTTGAACCCAAATACCAAAAGTCGTAAAAGTGAAAAAGACATTATTGGATATAATGTTTTGATGAAAGCCGGAGAAAGTATGATTTTAAACTATGTTACTACTAATGCTCAGGGTAACCATAATTACACTTATACTTCTCATTACTATCTGGTAGATAAATTTAGCTTTGTTAAACTAAGGTCACCATCAACTCTAAAGTATGAAGATTATATTGAACTTAAAAAAACGATCTTAAACACATTTGACTCTTGTAGTAATTTAAAACAAAAGCTAGATGCGCTCGAACCTAGCAATAAAAAGAAAACTATTCAATCATATTTATTTTGGGAAGCTGTTGAACGTTGTTATTTTTTAAATTGTTTTTCTAAGTAAGAACGACTTAGTTGAAATAATTCTCCTTTAAGTATTGTGAAATGAACAAATTCAACTATTGGTTGTAAACAACAGTAATGAATCTTGTTAAAACAACCTTTAGTATTTTATTTATCTTTCTGTTTAATCAGGGCATTGGCCAGGTTTCTTATTCAAGTGGTATTGATCGTTTTCAGGTGGATACACTGATACATTTTAAAGCAGGTATTAACCATTACGACTTTGTGATTGATGGACCTTCGCAAGGTTTTTATTGGGGTAAAATTAGTCCTGATACGGATTGCAGACAAGTTAGATTTCATATCAAAAACAATACAAACGACACCATTAAACTAAACCGAATTGGTGGTGGTGATGGCGCCTTTATATATAATTGGGAACGAGATTATAATATCAAATCGAATCCCCGAATTATTGCACCCGGAGGAATAATTAAAGTTCGTGTTCTTCAAAACCGAATCTACTATCCCGGTCCTGTCAGCCGGTCATTAGGAATTAGTTACATTCGGAATAATCAGGATAACCATACCACCATTTTAAGCTGGGGAATCATTCAGCCTGCAGCACAACAGATAAAAAAAAATGAAACTGATCCTGAAATAGTAAAATTACCACCAACAGAAAAGAAACAAACTCCCACTGCCTATCCTAAAACACTAAAACCAGATAAAACTGAGGTACCTGACCCTCCCCGAAAATCAATTAAGCCAAAAGAAAGCCTTACCATTGAATTGACTGTAGCAGATACATCCTTATCAAAATCGTTAATTGCATTGGATTGCTGGATTGGTGAGGACCTCATTAAACCAGAGATTCAGTGGAAAAACCAAACCATGACTTTTAAATTAATGGTACAATATGGGGATCAGATTTATCTGCATTTGAAAACGAAACGGTTTGGTGTATTTTATAAAACAATGTTTACGTATCAGGCCAGAAAAGATTTATTTAGTGATACTGTTCCTGCAATCAGTTTATTTTCGAAAGGAGATTACTATACCTTTAATATTAAGGGACGTGACTCCGTCTACCATTCCAATTATTACCGCATTAATGGCGACATTAGTTTTGAAACCCTTAACAGGTACCTAAAGAAATATTATAATACCACTGCTTTTGAACGGCATGATGCCTATTATGTATACATTAATCATCCACCTAACGCACTTAGAATGGAGCGGTTTTTCAAGTCGTTTGTCAAAAATTTTGGAATTTACCCTGTCAGGGAAAGACCTGGGGACAAAAAGGGGCGGGTTTGGTATAGTAATGTTTTTATAGCTGAATTTTACAATTTATCTGAAAGTGAAGTTGAGCAACTGTTAAAAGAATGTAGCGTTAAACTCAAAAGTACCGGTACAGTTGGTAGTCAACCTGTTTACATCCTTTCATTTGATTATTTACTGGATCCTCAAAATATTGCCAGTTTGGAAAAGCTCTATGCCAGAAAAGAAGTGAAGTACGTCAGTCAAACTGCAGGTCGGGTGATGGTGTTGGATTAGTTTTTAGCTATTAGTTTTTAGTTATTAGTTATTAGTTATTAGTTAAAGGTAGTAGGTATCAGGTAGTAGGTATCAGGTATCAGGTATCAGGTAGCAGGTAAAAGTAATTGGAAATTACGAATTATAGATTAGTGACCAGTAATCAAAACCATTAACAATCAACCATCAACTGGTAAACTGATATTGAGATCATAGTAGGAAGTTATAAAGTATTAGGTATTAAGAAATCAGAAATTGGGAATTAATAATCAAAAACAGATTAATTTATTTTCCATAAAAATATTTTCCATGGAATATATTTTTACTTATATTTGCTCAAATAATGAATATCCCACATTTAAACAGAAGTACAACAATTAAAACTTAAAACATGAAAGACATCACCAAATTTTATGAAAAGGACAACTTTACAGTAATATGGAAACCTGCAAAATGCATCCATGCCGGCGAGTGCACCAAAGCATTACCTGAAGTTTATAAACCGAAAGAAAGGCCATGGGTTAACGTTGATAATGCCACTATTCAGGAACTGAAAGATCAAATTAACCTTTGTCCGTCAGGTGCTTTAAGCTTCTACCATGATGAAAATCTGGGTGCTGATAGTGACAATACTGAAGTAAAGGTTCAAATTTTTGAAAACGGACCAGCATTAGTATATGGAAAATTCGATATAACCAAAATAGATGGTTCGGTTGAAACACAGGAAGGCAGAACTGCATTATGTCGTTGTGGTGCCAGCGGAAACAAACCTTTTTGTGACGGATCACACTCTAAAATTGACTTTAAAGGATAATTAAACCGGGCATGTTATTATTAGCATGCCTTTTTCTTTTCTTAATTATTTTAATTGGTGCTAAAGCGTTAACCCGGGGTTGACCTGTTTTGATTATTGGAATAAGACTTAATAAAGTTGGTCTTTAAAAAGCTGTTTTCGGTCGTTTGAATCTGATCAGGGGCTTCAAAGGCCTTTGTTTTTTCAATGACTAAAAAGGTAATATCATCCAATTGCTCCATTCCCGCTTTCCAGGTCTCAATCTTATCTTCCAGAAATAAACCTATCTTAGGGTTTTCTGATTCTGTTTCAATTTTATCCTGCAATATTTGCCGTAAGCGCTTTGTAGATAATTTTCGCTTTCTTGGTTGATCGCCTCCATATTGGTCCACAAGACCATCAGTATACAGTACAATGCTGTCCCCTTCCTTAAGGTTAATAGAATAAGATTCAAAAGGCGGTGAATCTTTATCAATAAAAGCGTTATACCCTATCACCTTTTTTTGTCCTTTATGAAAAAACATCTCTGTTCCACTTAAATGAATTAATGAAAGGAAACTACTGGAATAATAAAACCGGTTATTCTCAAAATCGAATACGGTGACAATGGCTTCCATACCGTCCTTAATCAAAACATTCTCTCCTTCCTGTTTCAGTGTTTTTGTCAAACCTTTATCTAAATACTCCAAAATAGCTGTTGGACTCACATTTCGCCTGGTACTTATAATCTGAGATAATAAATTATGCGCAATAATGGTCATAAATGCTCCGGAAACTCCATGCCCCGTGCAGTCAATTAATACTGTAATTAAATATTCTTTCCCCCCTACCTTAACCGTTTCAATAAAATAAAAATCACCACTCACTACCCTTAATGGCTTAAAATACTTGTGAATTTTAATCCCTTTTGATTCATAATTTTCATTTAAAGGCAAAAGAGAAGACTGGATTAAACTGGCATAATTTATACTATCTTCAATTAAATTGCTTTTTAGCTGAATTTCATTTTTTTGAGTTTTAACCAATTCAAGATGTGTATTGAGCTCAATATTCAACTCCTCCTGTATATTTATTCGGTTACTCAATTGCTCGGCCATATCTGACATGACTAACGATAACTCATAAAATTCATCCTTACTTTTAAAACTTGCCTTAGAGTCAAAAATCCCGTTCCCATAATCTGTAGTCACTTTTTTTAACTTCAATAAAGGTTTAATAAAAAAATTGGCCATTAAAATTGACAATACAATTGCCGGTATAATAATCAATAACAAAACATAAAGAATGTTTTTATTTAACAGTAATAATGGGCTATACACCTCCACCTCAGGCAGACTCAAAGCCAAAAACCAGGTATTACTTAATTTTTCCTGAATAATATTGCCTGACACAAAATACACCCGGTCGTTATCAATAAAAAAATGCTCATCAAATGTTTTATCGGGACTATAAAACTGATCGACTATTTGCTGATAAAAATACCTTGATTTTTCGGGGCTGTTAAAGGCATAATTGGAATAATAGGTTTGCCTCTTATCATCAAAAATATCAATTCCCAGATGAGAATTCAGTCGCATATTTTTACTGGCCTGCTCCAGTTCATTATAAATTAGCTCTACAGGAAGAATTGCCAATAAACAAGTATTATTGTCTTCGTTTTTCCGAAGTATATTAAAATTCTTTTTGTCTTCGCTAATGTGTACTTTTATTGAATTGGCAGAGTGACGCTCTGCATGTGATTTAATCACCTCAATATTCTGTGAGGATACCCCTTTTCCACTTGTTTGTATAACAGAAAAAGCACTGTCGAACAACACAATTCCCTCAAACTCTGAAAACACTATTGAATTTTCTAATAACTCTGCCTCACTAACCAAATTGAGTGCCTTGTCTAACCCTTCAATCTTTTCTAAGATATAGTTATCCAACAGGTTGGTTAAAAGAATAGTACTACTGTTTAATTTCTTCTCAATTTCATTCGTGGTGGACTTTTTAATTTCCTGATGTGCAAAAAAATAGATAATACTTCCGAATACAAAGAATAATATAAAATTATAGAACAAAATTTTTTTCCTGATTCCTATTTTCATAAATATAATGCCAAAAAAACACTGACGTTTGGGATGTTAGCTTTTCTGTACTTATTGGTTTATACTCTTATTTAGTTGTATATTAAGGGTGTTATAATGTTCATCAGATAACAGTATAGCACCGCCATCTTTAACTGCTTCTTTCAGGTTTTTGAACAGGTAATTCAAAAAAATACTCACATGCTCCTTGCTCAGGTCAGAGGCATTGACATAAATATATAGTCCCCTTTTAAAAACATTACTGTTGTCTTTTATCTTAATTCTTTTAAGGTTCTTTTTATTCTTTGAATAATATACTTTCCCGAAATAACCCAGGCTATACTGTTCTCCTGCAATTGATTTAACCAACTGATTATCGTTTTCACTTAAAAATTCTTTTTTTGATACAAAATCATCATTTCCGATAACACTATTAAAAAATGACCGTGTTCCGGATGACCTTCCCGGCCCGAATAATTTAATTTTTTCATGTGGCCATGTGGCATTCAATTGGTCCCAGGTTTGAATTTGATCCAACCAAATTAATTTTAACTGCTCTATAGACAGTTCATGCAACCAGTCATTGGTAGGATTAGCCACCAAAATCACTTCGTCCATTGCAATTTGAAACTCTTTGAGGTCTATGCCTTCCTCTTCTAATGCCTTCTTTTCAGCATTCTTAATTTTCCGTGAAGCATTTACTATCGTTATTTTGTCCTTCGACATTCTCCTGAAACCTCCGGTTGTGCCTGACACCTGAATTTCGAATATCACATTTGGATAGGTCTGATTAAACTTTTTAGTAGCTGCACTTATTATTGGATAAACCGTACTGGATCCATCAATAAATATACTTCCCTTAAGATTTTGATTGTTTTTATTAGCGCAGGCCATGCAAAAAAAAGTGGCTAATAAACAGAGGTAGATAATCTTTCTCATTACAATATCCTGATAATATCTGGAGCAATATTAGTCCATTTTACAACCAATATTGTTTAGTAAATGTTAACGAATTGTCAATTTTAGAGTGTAGATTAGAGTATTAAGTAGAAAGTAGTAGGTATTGTTAGTTGTTAGCTTTTAGCTATTAGTCTTTAGTTGTTAGTTGTTAGCTAAGGGTAACGGGTAGCAGGTCGCAGGTAGCAGGTATTGTTAGTTGTTAGCTATTAGTCTTTTGTTATTAGTTATTAGTTTTTAGCTAAAGGTAGTAGGTAGTAAGCAATCAAAAATCGAAAATTAGAAATTCGAAATCAAGGATTAGAAATTGAGAACTATTAACTGAATAACTACCAACCACCCCTCTCCCGCCTTTATTTAAGCAAAAATCACCCGTTAACTACCCGATCGGGTGACACGATATTTTTTGCCTTAAACCTAATTTTGACCTAAACAAAACATAAAAAAACAAGTATGAAAAAATGGATCTTAGTTATTGGTTGTGGACTTTTAATCTCAACTTTGGGTATCAGTAGTATTGTAACAGCTACAAGGACTGTGAAAAAGTCTACTGACAAAGAATTTAAAGGAATTCCGGACGACTTAAACGAAAACGAGTTACTATTTATCCGATTGGATTCAGCTGTGGTAGAATCAGAGAAACCAAAAGTTGCTGAAGAAAGAACCCGTTGGAGCATCAGGAAAATGCATAATAAATTCGTTCAACAAGCCAATAAAGAACTTTTATCTACTGTTTCTGACTACCCTTTTGATTATACTGTTATCAGACGACATCAATTAAAAGAATATGCTGAAGAAGGATCTAAATATGTTTTAGACTTTAAACCCTTTACTGATGCTCAAAAAGGTATTCGACATGCAGGAAAGGAAGAGATTGTAAAATTTCCTTTGTATATACTTGACTTAACCACAAACAACCGGTACATCCTTTCCTACGTTTCGGAGAACTTTGTTTATAAATATGGTGGCTTGATTAAAAAATATTTGTTGAAAGCAGTTAAATCCAAATATAAATAGCATATCACGGCATGAAAACAGGATTAAAAATAATTGCCCTGCTTATCCCCTGTTTTGGGTTTAGTCAGAGTTTTAATGAATTATGGCGTCAGAAGGATGTTGGATTATTTGGCATTACCGCATACACCTTTGAAGGTTACTCTGTTGAAGACAGCATTTATTCAGGTACTCCGGACACTTTGGCTCTTTCCAGTAGCATTTCATATGGCTTAACTTACTTTAACGGATGGAACTTTCCTGTACTCGGTTTGGGGGATAATTCATCATTTGGCATTTGCCCCAATATTGCTTTTACAGTTGGTTTATCCGGAGGTGTTGGTATGTTTATTGAAGCCCCGGTTTACATGACCTTAAAATATGGTACGGATGCCACCTGGAACAAATCCACTACATTTGACAAAGGCATAGGTGGGACTATTGGGTTTGGCTTACAAGGTGTATTGGGTTATACCGAAGCGCCAATTTATACTACAGGAATCGGATTCGGCTACTTGCTCCCTGTTGCAATGGCTGAACTTTCTTTTGTCACCCGAAACAACAATATCTTTAAATTAAGAGTGCATACCAATCTGGGTCGAAGTCGATCACGGGATTTATACAACCAGGTTGGTTATCCGGCCATGATTTCATATAATCAATGGGGTGTATCAGTTATCAGAACATTTTACGGTCAGTAAAGTTATTGGTTAAACAGTTTCTGAAATATACCCTAATTTAACAAAAGAAAAATTGTTTACATTTGTGTTTATGCTCCGAAAGTACTGGTATTCCTCAATTTTTCTTTTGTTTTTTCTACTTTTTCCAATTAGTAAGATAACCTGTCAAACATTTGGTGATAAAACTTTCTATCTGATTGATTCATTACCTCTGGCAGAACTGGGTTCGCATGATAGCACTTTGGTTAAAACCAAATTAGACCTATACCATTCGATAGAGAATGACACACAAAAAGTGTCACTGATTGTTGAGATAGTAAACGATATGATTCATCCTGTTTGGGAAAAGTATAACGACTTTGTCATTTCCACGGCTAAACAGAGGCTGACTGATCAACCTACCGAGCAATTTACTTTATTTTATAATCGTGCATTGGCTTCAGGGATAAGTAATCAGGGACTGGTTCATGATTTGAATGGTAAAGTAGATCTGGCTATTGAAAAATATGAAGAAGCCCTGAAAATCTATTCAACCATTTCTGATGATATGGGGATTTCAACAACATTAAATAACCTAGGGGTCAGTCATGAAGATAAAGGTGAGATGGCCAAGGCTATGGCCTATTATAACCAGGCCCTGACCCTAAGAAAGAAACTGGGTGATCCTGAAAGAATAGCAGCTGTACTGATCAATTTGGGACATATTCGTAACAGGTTGGGACAACATGACATTGCGTTGGAACATTATTTTGAAAGCCTGGCTATTTATGATTCGTTAGGAAGTAAAAGGGATATTGGATTACTGTCAAATAATATTGGTGCGATATATGGCGCTCAACGCGACTTTGAAAAAGCACTGGAATACCATCAAAAGAGTCTTAAAATCAGAGAAGAAACTGAAGACTATGCAATGGTAGCTAATTCATTAAGTAATATAGGTAATTGTTATGCTTTACAAGGGCAATCAGATACTGCGCTTAGTTATTTCGATCAGGCATTGGTTATTTCAGAAAAAGGGAAATACCCCAAGGGACGCGCAGAAATATTTTTGGTACGGGGAGATTTGCTGTATAATATGGAAAGATACCCTCAAGCCATTAAGGATCTAACCGAAGGGCTTAACATTGCACGTGATCTTGATTACAAGTATGGTATTGTTACCGCTTACAATTCATTAGCCAAAGTTAATATGGCCTTAAAACAAATGCCTGAAGCTTTAACGAACATTGAATTCAGCCTAAAACTGGCACAGGAACTGAACTATTTAAATCTGGAACGTAATGCCTGGTTACAAATGAGCCTCTGGCATAAAAAATCGGGAGATTATCAAAATGGCTGGGAGGCTTATGAAAAATACATTGCATTAAGAGATAGTATTAGTAATGATAATATTAAAAGAAAAGCCTTACTTACTGAAACCGGATATAAACTACAGGCTAAAGACAGGGAACTGGAACTGAGCGAAAGTGAAAAAGCGTTATTAGTCTCTGAAACCAAAGTAAAAAATTATTATTTAATTGGCGCCGGACTATTTATACTTTTATTACTGACAGGGATTTTTATTTGGTATAGGTTTAATACTCTTCTTAAATCAAAAAAGGAATTGGAGCATCAACATGAACTTGAGATACATGGTAAAGAAATTGAATTACTGAGAACCAAAATCAATACTAATATCAATCAAAGAAACATAAAATCAACTACGGGAAAAAACTTAAGGGCAATTAATGATTATCTTGAAGTTCCGTTATCCGAACGTGAACTGAAAGTTTTAGCTGAACTGGCTAAAGGCCATTCTAATCAGGAAATAGCTGACAACCTATTTGTTTCTATCAATACCATTAAATCTCATTTGATTAAAATTTACAATAAGCTGGAAGTTAAAAACAGAACACAGGCGGTACAAAAAATTAGTGATTTAGAAGCTGTTGGTTGATAGTTGTTAGTTTTTAGCCTTTAGTTGTTAGTTGATAGTTAATAGTTATTAGTTATTAGCTAAAGTTGACGGGTAGAAGGTAGAAGGTAGAAGGTAGCAGGTAAAAGTAATTGGAAATTCGGAATCAGAAATCCCAAACCTGACATCTGTTACCCGTAAACCTAAAACTGGATAGTAGATCTAAGTATCAGGTAGTAAGTGTTGTTAGCTGTTAGTTAATAGTTTTTAGCTAAAGTTAGTGGGTAGTAGGTATTAGGTAGCAGGTGAAAGTAATTAGAAATTCGAAATCAGAAATCAAAAACCTGAAACCTGACACCTGTTCACCCGTTACCCAACAATAAACGATCAACGATCAACAAGTAACCCAAAATCAAAAATCAGAAATTCGAAATCAGAAAACAAAAAACCAAAATCTGAAACCTGTTCACCTGTTACCCAACAATTAACTATCAACTATAAACCGGGAATGAATAATTCGGAATCAAAAATTACCCAAATTTAATTTAACCCCTAACTCAATAAAAGTCTCAGCTGAAACACCAGTATTATAAGCCAGTTTTGATCCTGCGGACAGTTTACCAAACCAACCAATTTTGGTGTTTACCTGCTGACCGAATTCATAGTTAAATGTTGGCATAAAATAACCTTTCGAAGCCCATTTTTTCTCTTCAATATAACCATGGTTATTCTCTTCATACGTTATCCCGGCATTAAACTGAGTAATATACCCTAAACCTATTGACCAGGCAGAGTAAAACCCTCTACCCTGTTTTATGCGTTGATAACCAAAATCGGCATTAACCAGTAAACTTGTGTGATTACCGGCATGAAAATAATATCCCAGTTGCGGACTAACGAACAGGCTCTTATGCTTTAATTTTGTTTTTTTCGTTTTTTCTTTTCTCTTTTCCCAGGTTAACCAATCATATTGCGTTCCTATTTTAAGTCCGGGATGAAACCCGTAATGTCCTAAATAACTAATTGAAATTGGTTTCCTGTCTATAAAATCGGACTGGGCATTGGCACCAAGCAGACAAAAAAGGGATAATACTATTAAGGTTAATTTTTTCATGGTATTACTATTCAATACTGTTAATGATTACTATTTATATTTTTCGATAAATTGTTTGACGTCTGCCACAAACAGATCCGGTTGATATCGCATGGATGAATGGCCTGAGTGCTGATATACTTTTAAGGACTTATTAGGTGTTCCTATATGCAACAGCGCTTCATATGCAATTGCTTTAGGGACAGCAAAATCATACTTGCCCCACAATAACAGTGTTGGGGTTTTAATTTTATGCAACTGATCCGTCAATGATACCTTTAAAATTTCTTTAGTAAATGATTCCGGCAATTGAGCAGCATTAGCCAGACCTGCAACAGGATTATCTGCCGAAAGGAACGACCTTTCTAAAAAACCAGCTGATGAAGTTGATTTTTCTCCTAATGTTGAAATCAAACTTTCACAGGTATAAGCATAACCATTCAGTTTAGTAGCTTGCTCTTCGCTAATGTTTTCCGGGTCCAAAGTATTAACATAGTCCAGTATTTCCTGCCATTTATCAGTATGCTGTTCCTTGGCTATTTCTTTTGGGGCAATGTCCTTAATCATTGCTATCATTGACTTGTTCAATAAAAGAAAATCATGAGCTCCGGCACTTTCAATCCAGCCTTTCACCTGGTATTGATAATCGCTTTTAAGCATGTAAGCTGTCCCTAACAAACCACCCCAGCTGTGTCCCATTAAAAATACATCAATATGGTTTCCGTACCGGTGTTTTAATGCTTTGATCACTTTATAGGTATCTTCCACCATAGCATCAATGGTGATATCACTTTTTTTCAAATGGCCATGAGAATTTCCCTGATGGCGTTGATCCCAATAGGCTATAGCATAATCTTTTTCAAGTTCAATTGAAAACGGATGATTTTGATATTTTAAACTCCCGTCACCAGGTCCTCCATGTAACAGTAAAATAAAGACGTTTGACTTCCCATTTCCCTTGACATTAACCGGCATGTCAGCACCAGCATTTCTGACATAAAAATGTTCATCCATATTAGCACTGATGTTTGCGGATTCTTTTTGACATGAAATGGCTAATGCTAAACCAACTATTAACCCGAAAAGATTATATTTTTTCATTTGATATCGATTCTTTGATTAAAGTCGGCGCAAAATAATTTACCCCCTATCCCGGTATCAAAAAATATTTTCTAAGCATGCATTATTAGCTATAGTTAAACTTTAAATAAAGAAATACAAACACATAACTATTAATACCTTAACGACATATCTAAGCACTAATCTTATTTATCCGTATCTGCTTCATAAGGTATATTTTCCAGCACATACTCTATGGCTTCCAAACGCGCTGACGACTTTTTATTAGCATCAATAATGGTCCATGGCACCAGTTCGGTATTGGTTTCCCGGAACATCTTTTCTTTATAAAAACTATATTCATCCCATAGTCCCTGAGCTCTTTCATCCACTTCTGTCATTTTCCAACGCTTTAACGGGCTGCTTTTAATTTCTTTAAACCTTCTCTCCTGCTCAGTTTTACTGATTGAAAAATATAATTTAAGCAGATAAGTATCCGACTGAACCAACATTTTTTCAAAGTCGTTAACCTGCGACATAAAAATTTCATGTTCTTCCTGAGTACAGAAATTATTGACAGGCTCCACCACTGCCCTGTTATACCAGCTTCGGTCAAAAAATACAATTTCACCCGGTTTAGGTAATTCATTAATATACCGTTGAAAAAACCACTGTTTCTGTTCATCTGGTGTGGGTTTATCCAGCGCAACAATCCTGAAATGTCGTGGATTGATATATTCGGTAATTCTTCTGATAGCACCACCCTTACCTGCTGCATCCCGTCCTTCAAATAATATTACCACCTTTTTATCATTTTTAATTACCCAATTCTGCAACTTGATCAACTCTTCCTGTTTTTGCCTGAGCATTAGTATTTTTTTGACCTCTTCCAGCGCTTTATCAGGATTTGTTTTTTTACTCTTAAGCAGTGCGTGTAACCCTAGTTTTGAATTAAGTATAGCTAAATCTTCTGTTGTCATTTTAATTAATTTTAATGGTGTTTTACGATTTATATATCTATTTGAACAGCACTTCTGTGATAGCGCATAATTACATTGGGATCGGGCAATAAAGAGATACCTGACACCCCTTTTCCCTCATAGTCGAATTGTGACAATACATAACGCATGCTCTCCAACCTGGCTTCTTTTTTATTATTAGTTTTTACAATAATCCACGGACTGAAATTGGTATGTGTTTTACTAAACATCTGCTCCTTATAAAAGGTGTATTTATCCCATAACTCCTGGCCTTTCATGTCAACAGGACTAAACTTCCACCGTTTAAGCGGATTGTTTAAACGACTTTCAAAGCGTTTTTTTTGCTCATCTTTTGATATGGAAAACCAAAATTTGATAATGATCAAATTATCCTCGTGTAACAAATGTTCAAATTCAGGAACCTGGACCATAAACTGCTTATATTGCTTTTTACTACAGAATCCCATTACTGGTTCTACCACTGCCCTGTTGTACCAACTCCGGTCAAAAAAAACTATTTCACCGGGATTAGGCAATACCTTAATATATCTCCTAAAGTACCACTGTCCCTTTTCAACATCTGTAGGTTTAGTCAGGGCAACCACTCTTGATGTTCTGGGATTAAGATGCTCCTTAAATCGTTTAATTGACCCACCTTTTCCTGCAGCATCCCTTCCTTCAAAAATTACTGCAACCCTCAATTTGTTTTGGGCTATCCATTTTTGAAGATTTACAAATTCAGTTTGAAGTTTCTCAAGCTCAACTTCATATTTAATTTTTTCGAGTGGCTTTTTTATTGAAATTTTGTGTTCTTCAGCAATTTTAATTAAATCGCTTCTTGTTTTAGCTTCTTGCAGCTGTTCTGATGTAAACCCCATATCTTTTATTTATTTTAACTAAAGCAGCTGAATACGGAACGACAAACCAGTATCTGTTTGATGAAATTGATCAAACCTGCACATTTTAAAACACATGTGTTTTGTCCATTTCGATACAAATCTTCTTCTAAGATTCACTCAATGTGACAACACGTCATTTTATTCCGCCAGGTATTCAAACTACAAGAAGTTAATTTACACAGATTTTCTATTAAAATGATTTGAAACTACATGATTATTATCATATTGACACCTAATCTATGTTTGTAAAGTATCTAACTCTAAAAGAATTACAACAGACTGAATATGTTGAATCAGCATGATTAGTTCATCCAGCTATTGGTATAAGAATCATATAAATCGAAGCCTATTTTGAGCTGAAAATCAGGCTTTCCCTGATTATTGACTCTTGTTACACCATACAGAATTACTTTCATGAGTTGTTCCCCTATTTTAAACTTTTTATCAATGCCAAAATAGAACTCTGAGTGCAGGTAATTGGCATCCTGAATCAATAATGAACTCCCTCCGACCGTTAGTTCCAGACCTAAGTATTTAATTAACGGTAATTTATTCATGATTAAACCGTTGAAATGATGAATGTAAAATCCCTGAAAATATGGCTTAGAAGTATTAAAAGTAGAGTCCAGTAACTGTTGGGAATACATTGGACTTGAGAAAAACCAGGGATCAGACCCCCTGAAAAATTTATGTTCCATAAAACGAAGGCTCTGCTCATTAATAAAAGATCCTCCTATGGCCCGCCATTTAGCATTACCGTAGTTACCAAAGGTAATATTATCGGATGCTCCAATTTCAATAAAATCAAAATTAACTTCACTATCAAATAAATCAGGAATTCCCTTTCTGTATGTGAATTCCAGCTCCGGGTACTTTGAACCTATGATTAATTTTTCATTATTTTTGATTTCATATTTTTGTCTGAATCGATATGATAATCTTAAATCAATCATGGCAATTTTATAGCGTTTAAAAGGCTCAGGCTCATTTAGCTCTCCAAACACTTTCTCTGACCAATCGGAAAGCTTTAACCCTGTTATTTCCGAACGATCTGAATAGCTCATACTCAACTTTCCGTAGAGGCCATTAACAATTTCAAGACTTTGTCCTACCTCAAAAAATCGTTTTTGAACAAAATTGCCCCTGCTAAACGTACCTTTAATTGAGTTATAATAATTTATCAGGTCATATACATTTCCGGCAGAAACAGTAAAAGCAGCAAATTGTTTCGGTAAAAATGTATATTTCAAAGTCCCTCTTCCCCTGAGATCCCTGTTATAAAAGCCATAATTCAACCAGGTATCAACTGAAAGCTTTTGAGCATTATCGAATTTTTTGGTGACATTTACATTATAGGCGTACCTGAAACCACCAACTCCAACCGGATTAATAGCACCAAAAAAAGGAGATGAAAAATAAAAATTCAATCCTTTGGAACGGTACCTTTTATCAATACCCCAAATGGCAATATCCCAAAAGGTAATTTTGTTATATAAGGCATCAATACTATCAAGATAAACCTTGCTTTTTTTATACTCTTCTTCATTTATCTTTTCCTGAATAAAGTTAATCTCTTCGGTATGCAACGCTATAGGCCTGATCCTGTTCCAAAACAAGGTATCTTTATCAAAAGCATCATCATTATACTGTAAAGTTTTAGTTGAAGTATTCTTACTTAAATCATTGATATTAAAACTAAAATCACTATGATTGATTCTTGTATTACCTGTGCTTGCAATATAACCTTCACTAACGGTGTAAACATACTCTCTCCTAACCGGTACCCAAAAATCATCAATTATTTCATAGTCCTGAATACAGGATAAGTTCTCCAAAAAAGACAATGCAGCTGAATTGATTTTAAGATTAAATGACTTGATTACCCATAAGCCCTCAATGATAAATAATGTACCGCTTACCAAAGGTGCTTTTTCGAATTTTGGAACAACTTCAATCTCATAGATCTTATGATCACCCTCAATAAAAGTTGCTTTATAAATGAATTTATAATTTGTAAAAGCCTGAATGCCTATTGGTGATGTGATTGGATATTCTGAGATTTTAGGCAGATTAATCATATTTTGATACAGGTCAAAGTCGCCATCTTCAACTTTTCCAAAAAATAAATAAGGATTAACCTCTACGGTTTGCTTTGGTCTGAGCCCGTGATGCACAAAAGAACTCACGTTTTCACCAGATAGCTGGACATTTTTACTGGTTCTAAAAAAATCATTGCAAGCAATTATATTTTCGGAAAAATGCCCTGGTTGTTTAAATTTTAGTTCGGAATAGGATTCCCTCAGGTCAATTTCATTAATATACTCTTTCATATAATCCGCCTGCTTTTCCATTAATGAATCCGGCATTCCAACTGCCTCTTTTTCAATTTTTGAAATATGATAGGTCTTACAAGTATAGTTACCGAACTGATTTGCCATTTTCTTTCGGTTAGCCTGGACCTTTTTAATTACCTTTTTAGCGAGATCAACCTTATCAGCATACACTTCAACAGTATTTAATTCATTATCGGATGTAAGCATCACAATGTCCCGATTTAGCTTATTTGAACCAGTATTAATTGAAATGGTAGTATCCTCCATCCCTATCATACTAAAAGTTACCTCATATTTTTTTGCAGCATTCAACTCCAGAAAATAGGAACCATTATAATTTGTAATTACACCATAGGTAGTTTCCTTAACATAAACCCTGACTCCCGGAATTGGTCGTCCTGACTTATCGGTTACCTGCCCTTTAAGTACTGATTGCCCTAAAGCATTTGTACTGATAAATAAGAATAATAAAAGAATAAAACGTGGTATATGAGTTTTAGAAAAAAATGCTCCCGGAAAGGCCAGATTTGGGTTAGTCATACACTATTTAGAACTTTTATGTCAGTACTAACGAAAAGTAACCTGATAATATTTTTCAAAACAGATCAAATGTGTCCCATATTATAAGATTATTTTTTTATCACTAAATGTAAAATAGAATTCGAGAATTGTTGCTAGTTGCTTGTTAATTGTTGATTGTTTCTGATTTTCAATTTTTGATTCACAATTTAGAATTATTCGTTCCTGGTTTATAGTTGATAGTTAATTGTTGGTAACAGGTAAACAAGGTCTTAGGTTTCCGTTATCAGTTTACCAGTTAATGGTTAATGGTTGATTGTTGATTATTCACAATTTTGAATTACTTCCTACTTAGATCTGCTATAGGGTTTTAGGTTTAAGGGTAATGGGTGTCAGGTTTAACTTCTATCTATACTCTGGTATCTAATTGAAACAACAAGAAAAGAAAAGCCATTAACCAGAAACAACTACCCCTTTTTAATCCATATCACACCGGGATCTGAATAATTGGCATTAACCGGAGCATACATTTCCTCTACTTTTACCGGTAATGTATTAAAACTTCCTTCAAAACGTGGTAAAAGCTGAACTGAGAATTGATGTTTACCCTTTGGTAATGAAGCACATGAAATAGCTGTCATACGGCGGAAATTTTCGCGGTACGATTCATAGTTGTTTGTCCTTGCCTTTTTTGCAGTGTAAATACATGAAGCCGGAACGGGAATTTCAAGTAAAACATATTTCATATCTGCTTTTACTTCCACATCAACAGTTAATGTAACCGGCATTCCGGTTGTAAGTGAATCCGTTTCAACTCCGGCCTGTATAAATTTTCTTTTCACCACTACCAAAGAATCATTGCCCTGAGGATTTGTTTCAACACTATGTGTATTTACCTGTACATTAACCCTTTTCCCTGTTTTTTTAATATTAATGGTATCATTGGGGTTAAAAGCTTTAAAGAAAGGAAAAGATTCAATTTTTTGACCATTAATCCAAACATCACCTTTGAACTCATTAAGGGTATTGTCAGCAGTCAATTCATCCTCTAAAAACAAATCCAGTAATGTAGCCCGTTCAATTGTATTTCTACCCTCAGGATTTAGCTGTAAGAAATAATCCCTCATTTTATCCATTAAGTCAGTACGTTCGCCATATTGCTTTAAAATTTTATAAGCTAATGCAGATGTTGACCATTGATGGATGTGCCCGTTAAACAATTCCTCTCCCCAAAACACTCCCTCAGGGGTTTCTATATATGAATCCAATACTTTACTAATCGAAACAGGGTTCCCTTGCTGTTGTTTAAGGAAAAGCAATCGGAATTCATCTCTCAGACTTAAATTAATGGTATCTAATCCTGCTATATAAGGTTTATAGTTCATTGGATAAGGCATGGCGGCTAATGTATTTAAGGCCATTAACCTGTCTGATACCTGCATACCGGATAAATGATCTTTCAGGTAACGTGCCGTTGTCATATAATCTCCCACATTATAATATTCTGCAGCTTTATTCAGCGCGTCTAAAACATAAACCGTTACCCATAAATCAGTTTCTGCTCTGCCCCACCATCCATATGAACCATCAGTCATTTGATTTTTGGTCAGGATATCAATGCAGGTTTTAATCATTTTCTCTTCTTCAAAAGGCTGATCTAATGCTTTAGCCATCTTTTTTTCTAATATTAAAGCTTTTAGCTTTGAGGCTGTTTGTTCATTGCATCCATACCTGTACTGTTTTAATTTATTGATTTCGGTTTCGTACAAGCCTAAAGGTTTATTGAACACATATACCGACTTTTTATTCCCATCCGGATTAATTGTTAATATTGAATCCTGATCTAATAATTTCAGCTCTCCTTTGATTTGTTCAATACTGTTAGACAATACGTTTAACGGTCTGATTTCACCGTCAAGGTAGCCATCCGACATCATTAAACCATAAGCTAATTCAACAGCTTCAGGTTCAGACCACGAAAATTTATATTGTTCCGATACCGTTCTGTTTGTTGACTGGTACCCCGTATATACTGTATCGCTATTCACTTTAAACCATGTCCTGGCCTGAAGTGTATCATTAGTATAGTTTAAAATTTTCCCTTCCAACTCAATACTGTCCCCTGTTATCACAAACGAAGGCATTCCCAAATGACTGCTTAACGGTTTAAAAGCCTGGGCATACTTCACGCCAATTCCAGTCTGTTTTTTGTCGTTCATGGCTGGTACAATGGTTTTCCAGCGGGTAATATTATCAGGAAATTGTACTGTAAACCGTGCATTTCCGTCCTTATCGGTCACTAAATTTGGTACCCAGTAAGCATAATCCCTGTAAGTATCTCTTATTCTGTTTAAACTATCATTCTGACGAATCATTTCCATGGTAGCCCGATCTAACCCCTTTTGTTTGGCATAATCATCAATTTGATTAGTAATGGCATATTCCTGCTGATCAATACCCGGATAGATTGTTGATTCAAATGTATTGGCCGGTAATTTAAGAGACATCAGTTTTCTGCTATTATAGGAATATGCTCTGTTAATAGCTGAGGCCTGTACATTTGATTCATAAGCATAATCTGCATTATTGGAATAACTACCACTGGTGTATACCTGATCATAAATTGGTTCCGGTAATGGTGCTTCTTCCACTACCTCCAGTTCTCCATCACTATTTAGGCGTAATGCCGGATCGTTCCCTATTACCACCCGGGTATTGATTCCCCTTTTTACTTTTAAATCCTCATATACCCGATAAGGTAAAGCATTACCTATTTTAATGGTATAGGTACCCGGTTCTATATCAGTTAATTCAAAATACCCATCCTGATTGGTTAAAGCACCATACTTAAAGCGACCAGCTTTTTCAAATATCAGGTTAATATTGTTTACCGGCCGGTTATAAGTATTGACAATATATCCACTTACTACCGTTTGCCCCCTTTGACTTTTCATTGTTTTTAAGTGGATTTTTTTAAAATACAATGGATTGTTTACAAATACATTTAATGGTGATTGATTGGCTGCTACAATAATTTCTTCATAATACAATTGTACTTTTAAATCAGGTTCTTTTACCTCGTTGCTATCCAAACGATAATAGTCAATACCTTTTTTCCTGATTTCGAAGTCCTGTAATAAAACATAGGAACTGTCCTGAAAACAAACCATTACATCATAGTTTCCGGGTGTAAATCCCCTGGTATTAAATTGTGAGGTATACCAGGCCCCACTTGACTCGGGATCATCCTGACTGACCAATAATACCCATTTCATGATTTTACCTGTATTATTTTTTAAGCTTAATCCACCGTAGGATTTCTCTCTGAATTTCTCCGGCCGGAATGATCTTAACTGGGATGCTCTGGCAGGGTTATCAAAATTAATTTTTGTTTTTTTAGTTACTGTTTTAACAACAGGTTCCGGCTTTTGTACCTCTTGTTCCTGTTCAGGAAACAAATCAGCCCAGCGTTGTAACCGGTAATTGAAATCCCAATCCTGATGCCTGGAGTTTAAACTGAACCGAAATGCTGACCGTTCATTCGGTGCAGGTTTGTCAACAATAATATTACCTATACTGTCCATGCTGTATAAATAATCAGGATAAAAATCGAAAGTTAAAATGGTGTCCCTGGTCTGGTTATAAACCTGTACTTTTCCTTTTTTAACCGGACCAACAATGCTATACCACTTGTTTTGATCATAAATTCCAGAACTACTGGTCATTTGTGAGTTAGAGGTTAAGAAACCATCCTGTTCAATTACATACCGATCCCTTCCCCAGTTAATATATAAAAAGTGTGGCTTTAAATATGCCCATTCATCTTTGGTAAATGGTGCCTGATCAATTTTGATATAACTTACATCAGGATTCGATTCAGCAAAAGCCTCGTTAAAACAGAGATAAGCCTTTTCCCCCTTGGTTAACTTCACATTATTAATGGTATATTGATGAGAAGAGGTCCTGATTTTTAGGTCATACTCACCGGCAGGTTTCACAAATACATAAGCGCCACGGTTTGAAGTACCATTAATGGCTACAGGTTCATCATTTAAGTAAATGGCGTGAATTGATAAATGACTATTCATTTTTAAGCCATATACTGCCAGCTCGGCTAAATCACCATCAATACTATCCCTAAAAATACCTACCCCATTTTTGGCATAAGCAAAACCATAATAAGGTATCTCCCTTAAGTCAAACTGATCAATATGTTCTGGTTGTAATGTTATATTTCGGTGGAACTGAAGCGGGGCCAGATTCACATTGAACCGACTCAGAAAACCGGAATGTAACCGACCAAAATATGGTAATTGTGGCAAAGGAATAGTGTTAAACAAATCATTTACTGAATAAGCCGTAACATTAACACCCTCAACGTTTTTATTCTGGTAATCGGTAATATTTACCTCTACGGGTACTCTTGATCCCGGAAACACAATATCAGGTTGGTTAATGGCCACATTAAGTTTGGTTTCGTCAACATAAAAATACTGCTCTTTTATAAAATGTTTGTGACGCCACAGTACAGAATAAAATACATGGTAATCGTCCAGTGAGGAATCGGCGGCAGAATAAAGGAGTTGACTTTTACCTTTTTCCCAACGGCCACCATCAACTTGTTGGTTCCCTTTAAAAACCTGATAGCTGACCGGCATTTGCAGACTGTTATCAAGGCGGATTCTGATCGAGTCGTGAGTCCGGCTACCGTTTAATGATACCGGTAATGCATGATGATTATTAAAATTTAACCGGTTGATCTCACGGTTATGTTTGTCTTTCAGGATGTATGTGGTATTAAAAAGGTCAATTTTTTCACGATATGGTGCACTAATTGACTTTGTATCCACTATTTCATTGTCCCTCATGCTAATCAATTGGAGTCCTGAATGTGGTGAATTGACTCCCAACGTAAAATGATCAACCACAATAGAATCTCCCTTTAACCTGAATTCAAAATGGTTGGGTTTGGCATCAAATGTAAAATCAATAACATTGGAATACAATTGTTCCAGATCATTGAAATAAGTAATGGTAGCCCTGTATATCATATTGTTATTAGGAAACAGGGAATCTTCAAAACGGACTACTGTTTCTCCGGCAACATCAAATAATACCTCTCTTTCAAAGCTGAAAAAGTTTTGCTGACCATTCCAGAAAAAGTGTTTATCGTAAAAATCGTTAAACTGACGGGATACAACTGAAACCCTGGCTTTTGCATCCAACAGCGCTAATCCATTAACATCTTCCGCTTTTAAAATAAATTCCACATCCTGCCCCCTGTGATAAACAGGTTGTGTAACTCTTGAATGGTAGGTATTAGAAGGGTTTAAATGGTAGTCTTCAATTCTGAAGCGTTCATCTCTTAACTTCACTTTTCCTCTCTTATTCCAGTAGCTTAAGTGATAAGTACCTAAACTATGTGTATCTGACACCACAAAATCCCTGACATAAGCCCCTTCAGTTTGAGGCCTGATTACACCAAGTACCACTACTTTCTGACCAGGTGTTGTATATTTCATTAATACTTTTTTTCGCTTCCAGGGCTTTCCTTTTTCATTTACTAAAAAAGCTTTGGTTCTTACCGTATCATTTTGCCTGTACATTGGCTGATTAAATGCAACATAACCAGGTAAAATTCTAACATTCGACCACCTTTCTTTTTTATATTCATTCGATTTGACCTGATATTGAGCTTGCTGTCGATAACTAAATGACGACTTCAAAATCTCATAGTGATCAAGGTAGCTGATTGTCAGTTGTCCGTTAGCGAGATTAGCTGGTACAGAATAGCAGTTGCAATCCGGCTGATAAGTATAAGTACTGTCTCTGATGTTTAATTTTGCACCTGTTAAAACATTCCCTTCTGTGTTGGTAATGATATACCAAACCTTACCGTTAATGCCATGAGATTGCAATTTAAAGAAGGGCTTGCTGTATACTCTGAAATTAAGCTGAGTACCTGTTACCTTTATCGCCAGATAATGTCCAAAAGGTAAGCTGTCTAAAACATTGGTTTGATGAATAGGAATTCTTTTAACATAATGTGTAAACAGGTCAAGGCTGTCATGGACAGATTTATACTGATACAATCGTTTAAACTGTTCCTGATCCAGCTTATAAATCTTTTGATAAACGGCGTGCTTTGTTTTAATATCGATCTGTCCGTAAGAAAACTGAGCCGACAAACCTGTAAAAATGAGCAAAAACAATAATCGGAACTTAAATGTATCCCTGGAAATCCATTTTTTCATTTGACGGTTTAAACATAACATTGAAGCTTGTATCTTCATAATTTATTGGCGCTGTTAACAGTTTGTTTTACACAAATTAAGTAATAAATATAATCGAAATCCGGTAGAGTCTTATTCCTAACATAAACTTAATATAGTATGACTACCAATTGATGAAAAAAAAGTTCATTTTCCATATTTCATACCAAATGGAATAATAAATTGGTCTAAAGATTTCAATGACAAAAATTCAAAGATTAAGGCAAAAAGTGCAGACATAGCAGCGGCGCTACGGCGAGCATTTTTAACGCAAAGATTTGGATTTTTTTCAGAAAGTTTGGGCCGATTTATTGTTCATTTTGGTATTAAACAAAACATTTCCTAATTTTTGTCAACGATTATCCTGATTCAACCTTTTTTTTCCGCGCTGATAAAATTTTACTTTATATTTCGGCACAATGCCAATAAGTTTGTTTAAAATTACAATTGCTTCCGGCATTAAAACAAGAATATGAAAACAATAATTAAGACATTGCTTATTGGACTAACCCTCAGTTTTAGTTCTATTGTGTGGACTCAGAATATCAACACATTGTCTCCTGAAGTTCAAAACCGTATTGACAGCACCATTAATAAATTAATGGCCAAGTACAAAGTGGTAGGTAGCAGTATTGCCATTGTGGATGGTGGTAAAGTTGTTTATGCCACAGGTTATGGTTTTCAGGACAGGGAAAATAATATTAAGGCTGATGCCAATACCATATACAGAATAGGTTCCTGCACAAAATCATTTACTGCCATGAGTTTAATGCAATTACAGGAACAAAATAAATTGAATGTTAATAACAGTATTCAGGAGTATGTGCCTTCAATTCAGATTGGCAGTCGTTTTTCTGACGACAATCCTATTTTAATTAAAGATCTTTTAACGCATACTTCGGGATTACCAAGTGATATTTTAAATGGTTTTTTCTGTGATACTCCTCCTGATGCGGACTGGTTAATTAAGCAGATTAATAAAAGTACCATGTCGGCACCGGCTAACTACCAACACTCTTATTCCAACACTGGCTATGGCTTATTGGGTAAATTGATTACTGAAACATCAGGACAGGGTTATGAAGACTACCTGAAAACAAATATTTTTGATCCAATCGGTATGAATTCATCTTTTGTTTATGATACAATGCCACATGTTAAGCATATTTCAAAAGGCTACTTAAACACTAAACTTTTTAACGAAACTCAAATCCGTGATGCTGCAGCCGGATTGATTCATAGTAACGTAATTGATATGGCTAAATACATTCAGGTTTACCTGAACAAACCTGAAAATAGTGTTCTCAGTCCGGCATCAATACGTGAAATGGAAAAAAATAGTGTTGGAAACCTGGCTTTAAAAACCAGCAGTGACTGGGGATATGGTTTATATGCCTCCAAAATTTCTATTCATAAAGATAATGATACGATTGAAAGCCGATTTATTGGCCATGGTGGAGACACCTGGGCTTTTCATGCTGACTTTAAATATATTCCGGAATTGGGTGTTGGTGCTGTAGTATTGACAAACAGCAATCAGGGGAACCGTATAGCCAGTGCTGAACGGTTAATTAAAATTTATTTAGATGAATCAGACAGTACTACCATTCACTATGAAAAGAACAAAGCCGGTAATGAAGTAAAATCTGAAACATTACCATCCAAAAAGGATATTATTGGACGTTATAGTGTCAGCGGGATAGATATGGCCGTTTCAAACCCTGAAAAAATTAAGTTTAAAGCCGGCTCAACTGCAAAAGTGATTTTAAAACCCATTGACGATTCATTAAGGTATGATGCCAGAGTTCGTTTGTTTGGATTTATACCTGTTAAAGTAAAACATCAACAATTCAGGTTTGTTAATTATCAGGATGCAACATACCTCAAAGTAATTTACATGCCATCAGAAAGAGAGGATTTTGCCAGTGTTAAAACAGAAACCACACCTATATCGGACAGTTGGTATGCGGCATTTGGTAATTATAAGTTAGTTGGTGATTTTTATGCTTGTGAAGAGTGTCCTTATTTAAACTTTGAAGGTTTAACATTAAAGCTATACAACAATAATGGTATAATTAAAGGGGAATTCAAGGGTAAGACAAAAGATACTAACCGAACTTTAAGTTTTAATGAAATATCAAATACCCTGGCCATATCAACCGGAATTGGGAGAAATACCGGAGAAGCATTAAGAATACTGGAAAATGGAAACCTGTTTTACAGCGGTTTCGAATTTGAAAAAATACCATAATAAACGATAACAATATTGATGAATTCCATTCATTCAAATAGGAAAATCGGACATCCAAAACAAGCGTTTTGGGTGTCTGATACTTTGGGTTGGTTAGTGATGTTTTTCATTAACGTTATATTCCAAACCAGTTATTTTCAAAAGAATTTTATTGCAATCCCCTATTCTTTAATTGTTGTTATTACCGGTTTTCTTATTACTATACTCATGCGGTATGTTATACTAAAACTGGGACTGATTGAAAAAAAATTCATTGTCATCATTCCTTATTCAATTGGTATTGCAGTAGCGGGGTCAATGATTTGCGTTTTGATTTACACACCAATTATAGCCTGGTTATTTGATAGTATGCAACCTTCATTAGATGGTATAATTGGTAATATCTTCAATATTGGTTTAACCCTAATGATCTGGACATTACTTTATGTCAGTTTTATATTTTTTGAAAACCGGCAAAACCTGATTCAATCACAACTGAATCTCTCGCTGCAACTCAAGGAAGCAGAATTGAATAACCTGCGAAAACAACTCAGCCCGCACTTTCTGTTTAACTCTATCAATAATATCCGTTCATTGATATTAACTGATCCTGAAAAGGCCAGGGATGCCTTATTGGATATCTCAGATATGCTACGTTATGCGCTCAATTACCAGAAAAAGGAAGTTGTTAGTATTGACGAGGAAATGGAAGTGGTTATGGGTTACATCAATTTAAATAAAATTCACCTTGGTGACAGGGTTGACTTTCAGGTTGAAGTGGACGAAAGTTTAAAACCTGTAAAAATCCCGCCAATGTCCATTCAGCTTTTGGTTGAAAATGCGATTAAACATGGTTCGTTTAAAACAAATCCTTCTTTGATTTCCATAAAAATTCATGAAGAGGAGAATCACCGGCTGATACAGGTTTCAAATCCCGGACAACTGGATGGTAAACACAGCAAAGGTATTGGGATACAAAATTTAAAACAACGTCTCCAATCCACATTTAACAACAAGGCTGCATTTGCTATATTTGAAGAGAATGATCAAGTCACCGCTCAAATTCTATTATCATGATCCGTGCAATAATTATTGAAGATTCTACATTGGCCCAGGCAGAACTGGTTAACCAGCTTTCATCAATTTCTAATATTGAAATAATCGGACAGGCTTATGACGGCGCAACTGCGATACAGCTCATTAAAGATTTACAACCACATTTATTATTTTTAGATATTGATTTACCTGATATGACTGGTTTTGAAATGCTAAATGAACTGGATGTATTACCACAAATCATTTTTACTACTGCCTATGATGAGTACGCCCTAAAATCCTTTGAGGTCAACCCGGTTGATTACTTGTTGAAACCTATCAAAAAAGAACGACTGGTACAAGCTGTTGAAAAAATCAGCATTCAAAAACAGGAAGCAGGTAAAACCTGGTCGTTACAACACAGCATTTTTATTAAAGATGGTGATTTTTGTGATATTGTTCGCTTAGAACATGTCCAACTCTTTCATACCGAAGGCAATTATACCAAAGTGCATTACCAGAATCGCTCTCCTTTATTACATAAAGCTTTATCAGCTATTGAAGCACGCCTTGATCCTGATTTTTTCTTTAGAATTAACCGGCAGGAAATTATTAATATCAACCATATTATTAAAGCAGACAAATGGTTTAAAGGTAAGCTAAAGTTGAAACTCAATAATGGTATTGAGGTAGAAGTCAGTGAACGTCAAAGTGTAAAACTAAAACAACAGCTAAGCTTTTAACCCCTTTTGGTTTATAACATTTTTTAACATAATGTGACCTTAAATTGTGCTGTTCGGGGCCATCTTGTCATTTAAATCTGTTCTTTTGACAGCATTTTAAAGTTGGATAAGGTTTTGATCTCCTTACGGCATGGATGATTTTTCAAAAATTATAATTAACTCGGTTAATAAAGTAAAAGATGCTGTCATAAAAATTGAGATTTTTAAAACAGTTAAAGGCAAACAGGAATTAGCGGGTTCAGGTTCAGGCTTTATATTTTCTTCGGATGGTTTGGCCTTTACCAATAGTCATGTGGTAAACGGTGCTGAGACCATTAAAGTGACTTTAATGAATATGGAAACCGTTTCCGCTCATATTATAGGACAGGATCCGGAATCTGATCTGGCAATTATTAAACTATCCGGAGGTCGGTTTTCAGTAGCCAGTCTGGGTACTTCAGATAATCTTCAAATTGGCCAACTGGCCATTGCTATTGGTAATCCTTTAGGATTTCAACACAGTGTTACAACAGGTGTAATCGGTGGCCTGGGCAGAACGTTAAGAACCGAATCCGGAATGCTGGTTGACAATGTTATACAAAGTGATGCCTTACTTAATCCGGGAAATTCCGGAGGTCCTTTAGTTGACAGTGAAGGCAATGTAATTGGTGTAAATACAGCCATAATTCGGGGAGCACAAGGTTTGAGTTTGAGTATTGATATTAACAAGGCCAAATCAATTGCACAGCAATTGATACAAAATGGTAAGGTATTCAGGGCCAAATTAGGTTTAATGTTACAGGAAATTGATTTAAACAAAAGAATTATCAGGCATTATGGCTTAAAAAACACAAAGGGACTTTTCATTTCAAATATTGAAGATAACAGCCCGGCATCCAGATCGCAATTGAAAACAGGAGATATCATTATTGCTTTTAATAATCAACCTGTCAATTCAACTTTTGAATTATTCAAAGCTTTAAGTGATAAATCAATATTAACTATGACAGATATCACAATTATCAGGTATACTGAGAAGCATATTTTTACCATTACGCCTGAACAGCGGTAGTTACAGCATTAGGCAAACTAAGTTTAATCAAATCATGACACAACTTATTCAAAAGCTGGGTTTTATTAAACAGTTATTCGACTACCAACTTTTTAAATGAAGATCTTTTGTTTGTATAATTTTCACCAGATATGATCGGGAGAATAACATAACAACGCCTTTACATAAGAATAGAGAGAAGCTAGTGAAGTATTTACGTATACACCTCAAATAGAAATAAATAAACTATTATATTTGACTAAACGGTATACAGGAGTAAATAACACTACTGCTGTTTACCCGCTTGTTGGCTGTAATATAGATATGAGAATAGATAAAATCACGATAAAAAACTTTAGGTCATTTAATACTGATGGCATTGAAATAGAATTTCCTGACTTAAAAAAGCCATTCTCTATTGTAGGACACAACAATTCAGGAAAATCTAATATTATTGATGCTATTCTATTGGGTCTGAACAATAAAAGTACAGGTTACAATGCGTTTGACAAAAATGACTTTCATAATCATAATTTAGATAGTGATTTTGAAATAGATATCCAGATATCTCCTCCTATCAAATGTCCAACCATATTTAATCAATTTAGAGAAATTTCAAAGTATAACTTAAATGTAAAAATCGAGAACGGTCAAGTTGATACTCAGCATTATTGTTTAGATGCTGAAGGAAAACAAATCTTCACCCCAATGGCTTTGAAAAGAGGGAAAAATTCTGAATTCAGTGAAGAAGAAAAAGAAATATTAAACAAGCAACTTAAACAGGGAGCACAAACTGCTTACAAATGGAAAGACAAGGTTCCCCTCTATTATATTGATCCAATAACAATACATAATCAGTTAAGAGCAAATCGAAACACCTTGTTAGGTAAAATTTTGCTAGATATTAGAAAAGAGTTTGAATCAAATGAAACAAAAATAGAGGACAAAGAAGGTGTTCTTAAACATCATATTGGTCAGCCTAACGCAGATGTTTTTGATAAAATGCTTGATTATATAGAAAAGCAAGTTATTCCAACTCCAAAACTTGAAGCTTTAACTAATCAGATAAAAGAAACTATCAAAGAAGAACTTGAAATTAAAAGTGACGATTTTGACTTAGGTTTTGGTTTCCCCTCCGTTGACTCATTTTATAAAAATTTGGAGTTTTATTTACAAGAGAATAACAAGAAGCCGAAATTACCAATTACTAGGTATGGCAATGGATTTATCTTCTTGTTTGTAATTTCATTATTTAAAGCGATTATAGAAAGTGATAAAGGAGGTAATATTTTCGTTATCGAAGAACCTGAAACATTTTTGCATGAGAATTATCAAGATTACTTCTATAAATTACTTGAGAAATTAGCCGAGAACAATCAAGTGATTTATACCACACACTCTAAAAAATTTGTAAACCTCTTTACACCTCAATCAATTATTAAGCTTAAGACTCCAGAAAACTCTTATACTGACGTTATTCATCATCCTGCAGCAATGCTTCATGTTCCGGATACGCTAGACGAATATAAAGTGAAAAGCATTGATGATTTTGCACTTTATATGAAAACATTAGAACCTAATTTGGGTAATATCATTTTTGCTAAAAAAGTCCTAATTGTAGAAGGTCCTCATGACGTTTTAGGATATAGAACAGTGTTATCAACTAAATACAGCTTGGAATACAATAATTACTCTATTGTAGCAGCTTGGGGTAAAGACACTCTTAAGTCCATCATCCAACTTTGTAAGCTTTTTGAAATTGACTACTTCGTTATTCATGATTTTGATTTACCAGATGATTGTGATATTACAATTGCAAAAGAAGAGCCTTCTTCAGTGTATTCCGAACTCACTTCTCCTGAAAAAGCTCAATACACCAAAAATTTTACTATTGCTCTGGAGGCAGGAATCGAGAATATACATCACAACAAACCTAACTTAGAAGGGGTATTGAATATCACAAATAAAGGATCTGTTTCAGTATATCAAAGCTTAAGTGGAAAGACCACAGAAGAAGTAATGGTTGAGTATCCCAATTTTTTAAACCAAAAAATAATTGACTTTTTTAATAAATAAACTGCAGTCAACAATGATTATAAAGCATAGCCCTAACCAACCAAACCGTTTCTACACTTCATAGTCGGAACGTTTTAAACAATAGAGACAAGAATAATTATGACTTTCTCCAAACGAATGGGAATTACCCCAGAATCCAAACCGATTCAACTTGAATCAATAGACCAAGATCTTCTCAATAGTCTATGGAATGGAATTAAAATACATTTTTTAGATGAAATTGCAAAATACAGTCAGTTTAGCGGAGATACTGAGTTTGAGATTTTTTGCAAAGTTTTATGGATTAACTTTTATAAGGAACCAATAGATAATATTCCTAGTAGTCATTATGACGCAGAGGAAATAATTAAAAAGCGATTTTTTAAATATTACTGGCACCAAGTATATGATTTCATTGAATTTATTGCAACCTTAGACTATGATGAAATTATTTTTTCAAATGATAATTTTATAGAATTTACAAACACAGTCCTTGAAAAGGAAAACTCAGCTTATAGAATAATTAAAGGAAATGTTGCTCCCATTTCTAATGAACTAGAGGTTGGTGAAATTCAAGAAGCAATTGAAAAAACAAAACTACTTTCTTCTCTTAATAATGTAAATGTTCATCTCAATGCAGCTCTAGTGAAGTTATCTGATAAAGAGAATCCCGATTATCGAAACTCTGTCAAAGAATCAATTTCAGCTGTTGAAAGTATAGCTAAGAAACTATCTGAAAATAAAAAGGATAGTCTCTCAGGGGCACTTGATAAAATAAAAGCAAAAATACAAATACACCCTTCACTTGAAAAAGGATTTAAGCAAATATATGGTTATACAAGTGATGGTGATGGAATAAGACATGCGTTAAAAGATGATAACAATTGCACATATGATGAAGCCAAATTTATGCTCGTTACATGTAGCGCTTTTATTAATTTCTTAGTTTCAAAAGCAAATAAGAATGGAATAAACTTACAGGAATAATGAACTTAATTATGGCCTTAATTAAACTCACTCTTGTTCTCAGTAATTTTACTATTACAAATTTGAAAACATAAACTCTACAAAAGAATGTATAAAAAGCACCCTGCGGGTCGCTGCGCTGCTTTTTATACAGAACGTTAGACAGTTATATTTCATTCCAATGGTTTGCCTCATTTAAGTCTGTTTCAGGATCAGGTATTATGGTTAAAAAAACCATAAAGGGCGTTTATTGTTAAAAAATCTAATTTTAAAATCAGGTCAATATTAATTCCGTATTTTTGACAATGATGAGCAGGTTGGTTTGTATTCTTTACTTTTCTTTTGGTGCACTATTTCATTTGTCAGCGCAAAGTAATGAGTCTGTTGCTGTTGAAGAAATAGCGGTAATGGAACAATTTGAAAACTTTGAAAGCAAACACCTTAACAGTATTTCAAATGATACCATTATGGTTTACAACTTTTGGGCTACCTGGTGTAAACCCTGTATACAGGAACTCCCCTATTTTGATTCATTAAATCAGTACCAGGGTAAACCAGTTATACAGTTGGTTTTGGTCAGCCTGGACTTTGAAGCGCAAATTGAAACTAAATTAAAGCCGTTCATCAAAGCAAATAATATTAGTAATGAAGTGATAGTACTTACTGATGGGAAAGTCAACACGTGGATTAACCAGGTGGATTCCTCATGGTCGGGTGCTATTCCGGCAACTTTAGTGATAAAAGGCAATGAAAAACTATTTTATGAACAGTCTTTTCATTCTTATAATGAATTATTAACTGCAATTTTAAAGATAAATGATTAAAAATGTAATGCTATTTGTACTGGCCGGTGTTTTACTCACCAGTACATCAATGATGTTAACTGAAAAAGATACTGCCAGTGGTTATGCTGTTGGAGATACAGCCACTGATTTTTCCCTGAAAGGGGTTGACGGTAAAATGCATTCTCTTGCCGATCAAAAAGATGCAAAGGGCTATATCGTTATTTTCACCTGTAACCACTGTCCATATGCCAAATTGTACGAAGACAGGATTATAGCACTTCAAAAGGAATTTGGTCCAAAGGGCTATCCCGTAATAGCCATTAATCCTAATGACCCAACCGTTGTGCCGGAAGACAGTTATGATAACATGAAGAAAAGAGCAAAGGAAAAAGGGTTTAACTTTTTATACCTGTTTGACGAGGGGCAAAAGGTTTATCCGCAATATGGTGCTACCAGAACACCACATGTTTATTTACTGGATAAAAACAGAGTGGTTCAATATATTGGAGCCATTGACGACAACGCCAGAAATGAATCGGAAGTTAAGGAAAGGTATCTGGCAAATGCCATTAACGCGTTGGAGGCTGGTGAAAAGATTAAACCCAGCTATACAAAAGCGATTGGCTGCAGTATTAAAACAAAGTAATCGTATTCCACTGGTCAGGGCATTTCGAGTTTATAACCTACACCATGAACATTAGTTAGTTTAACGGACTCGTCAGCCCTTAGCTTTTTCCTTAACTTGGAAATATAGGTATCGAGACTTCTGCCCACAATTACGCCATTGTCTTCCCATACCCTTTTGGTTAGTTCTTCACGCTTAACAATTTGATTGGGCTGGGTTATAAAAATGGCCAGTAAGTCGCATTCCTTATTTGATAAACTGATCTCTTCTGATGATTTGATGAGTTTGTTCTGTTCCGGAAAAAACCTAAACCGGCCAATTGAAATACCCTCACTATCAATAGTATTTTCGGACACTTCCGGCTGTTTCTTTTTTAAACCAAACACACCAAAAGCAATTAACAGCAATATTGCAACAGGAAGTATCCATATAACAGCGCGGTTGGAAAAACCACCATTACTGATAAAGGATAAATTAAAAATATAACAATCTTCAGGATAAGCCCTCCCCCTGCAGGGAATAATACTTTCACCTGCTTTGGCACTGCTCTCATAACTATAAACCACATTCTGTTGCTGACAATCCAACACTTCAACAAAATAATCATCTGACAAAGCTTTACCCTGAATGCAGCGGTCAAGAATAGCTACCAAGCTATCCGGCTCGAAGGAAAAAGGTTGCTCAAAAGACAATTCATAACTTGTTTCATCTGTTTTTTTGATTGGTAATACCAGGGATGTACTGTCGTTACCTGATAACAATAATTGGTGACCGGCATCACGAAGCACCACCCGGACTTTCTCCAATGATTTGTCTTTAGTTCCGTATGTCAATGTGAATCCCCAGATCAGGAGAAGAATTAAAGCCGGAATCACGAACAGGTACCCCTTGAGTTTCATGTCTTTTTTCTGCAAATAACAGTCAAAATAATGATTTTTTGCAGTTGTTGACACTTATTTTACATTCTTTTAACACTTTTGGGAATCGTCTGCTCTAGCTTTGAAAGTAAACATTGATACTGCCTCCGCGGCACATCTGATTACTTACTAAAAACAATTTATCATGAACAAGCTTATTACTTTTTTTTCTTTATTAATTTGTGTTGGTTGTATTGCCGGTTATCTGCACAATCAAAAAAAGGTTATTACTGTAACAGAACCACCAGTACAAACCTGTATACCCAGACCCTTGCCACAACCCTATTGTAATACCGATCTTCCCTCGTATAATATGGATTTCAGGGTTGAAACAATTTCTAACAATGCTTATGCCTTAAAAACGGATATCAACCTTGATAGCGGTGCTTTTTATATTTCACCAAACACCAAAGGTGATTTTTCAGGACTTTTAAAGGTTATTATTGAAGACAACGATCATCTGGTTAAAAACGGAGGACTAATAGAAATCCCTAAATCGACTGTGCAATTTGAACCATGGGTACAGGAACCAGCTAATTTTGTGCGAGAAAACACAACCTATACCCAGAATATTGAATTAACCGGTACAAGCGACTTTGAGATTGGCGGGTATGTTCAATTCGTTATTGAACCACGCTGCACTTTGGAAAGAATTGATTTTAGGATAGTTTACAAGGATGGTACAATGAGTGTTAAAAAAATCGTAGGTTGTTAACATATTACTGAGCAATAAAAAAGGCCGGATTCTTTGTTTCACAACATAGAATTCAGCCTTTTAATTTAAGTCTGAGTCGGTTCAAATGTTTACATCTCCATAAACTCTTTCACTTCTACCGTACTTCCCGGTCCATGAAGACTCGGTGTTGTTTTAGCAATCGCTATGGCTTCATCAATATCTGCCACTTCCAGGTGAATAAAACCACCTACGTTTACATCATTTCCTGAAGTAAAATAACCACTTTTGCTTTCTTTTTCACTGTTAATCACAACAGCTGAGGCCGGATTGAACGGAAGTCCTCCTTTAAGCTTTCCCTGCTCTTTTAAATTTCCCATCCAGGCTCCCCACTCTGCCATTACCGCTCCTTTTTCTTCTTCTGAAAGATTCATCATTGGAATACCTTCGTTTCTCATTAATAACATAAATTCTGCCATAATTCTATTTTTTTAGTTGATTCATTTACCCATCAACGAACGAAGGTCAGGAAAAGGGACAATTGGAGGAAAATTAATTTTTAATGACCTTAAAAATATTGACTTCTCCATTGGTATCCACTATACTTATGAAATAAATCCCATTGATTTCCGGCAGCTCAAGTTTAATTATATCCTCATTGATTTCCCGTTGATAAACCAGTTTGCCATCTGTGGTTCTAAGTTGAATTAATTGAAGTTTATCTTTATCCGGCAGCTCAATAAATATAAAATCGGAGGTTGGATTAGGATAGTATTTTAAGATAGCGCTCATTTCTTCGGCTTTTGTACCAGCAAATCCATCTACCACAATACAACGTGAAGTATCCACACAGGTGTTTTGTGTAATTTCAACGGCATATGTTCCCAAATTATCCGGTCCGTACGAAGGCCCTGTTTCTCCTGTGATAACCTGGTATCCGTTTTCACAATCCAGCCATTGAAATGAAGCATTGGCAGCATTAGCATTCAGCAATGTACCGTCAAAGCCGGCACTTGTATCAACCGAATTAATTGTCAGGTTAAGTGTAATAACAGAGTCACATCCCACAACGTTGGTTAAAATATGGGTAGCAGTATTATTACTGGCCGTATAGGTAACACCATCCATCCAGGTATAGGACTGACAAGCTGTTACCATATCAACAGAACCACTGGATTGTAAAATGGTAAGGTTTAAGGTCACCACAGAGTCACAGCCATTACTATTGGAAAGTATATGAGTAGCTGATGTATTACTCGAAGTATAGGTCAAACCATCAATCCAGGTATATTCATCACATGCAGTAATTATGTCAGTACCTGAGTTAGGTTGATTTATGGTCAAATTTAAATGAATAACCGAATCGCACCCCGCTACATTGGTTAAAGTATCTGTTACTGTATTTGTACTGGCAGTATAAGTTATGCCATTAATCCAGGTATAACTACCACATGCCACAACAGAATCAACTGAACTGGTGGACTCCAGAATGGTCAGGTGTAAGGTAACTACAGAATCGCAACCGACAGTATTGGTCAGGGTATCAGTAATTGTATCACTACTTGTGGTATAGGTAATTCCATCAATCCAGGTATAACTGTCACAAGCTACAATTGTATCATCACCAGTAGTTGGATTGTTAAGGGTAAGGTTTAAGGTAATTACAGAGTCACACCCTGCTATATTGGTTAAAGTATGGGTAGCTGTAAAATTATTACTTGTGTAAGTTGTACCATCAATCCAGGTATAGCTGCCGCATGCAGTTATAATGTCCAACCCGGTATTTTTACACTCCACTAATTTTTGTACAAAGGCATCATAATTACCATTTGAAATATGTGTTACCGTGTCAATTCCCGGATCCAGATCAATTGTATCTTTAAAAGAACCTGTCAGGTATATTTCATCATCATTACTGCCCGTAATTATACTGTACCCAAAATCAGCTTCTGAACCGCCCATATTCGCGGTCCAATCAAACAAACCATTGGAATCCAGTTTTAAAACATAAATATCATAGTGGGAGCTATTTTCATAGTAGGTTATACCTGCTGCAGGATCAAAGTCGGTTAAACCAAAATAATAACCCGTCACATAAACATCACCACTGGCATTGGTGGTGATTGACCTTCCTTTATTTGGTGACGATCCTCTGACTGACTTAGCCCAGTTCAGTGTACCGTCACTATTTAACCTTAAAATAAAACTATCATCAGATCCTCCTGAAGTCAAATTAAATGTATTGCCTGATGGGTCAAAGTCAGCTGTTGATTTAAAGGCTCCGGTTACATATACCCGCTCATGTTGATCGATCCAAATAGAAAACCCTTCATCTCCGGAGGAGGTCCCTCCCATTGACTTGGCCCAGACATAATTACCTGCAGGGTCTAACTTCAATACAAAAATGTCTTCTGACCACCAACTGGAATTTAAATTATTAACCCCTGATCCCGGATTAAAATCGGCTGTTTCTCTGTAAGCACCTGTCGTATAAATATTTCCTAATGTATCCACTGCAATAGAATTACCATAATCCCCTTGTTCTCCTCCAACTGATTTAGCCCAGATGAACTGGCCTGCTGAATCGAGTTTCAAGATATATACATCATAAGAGCTTCCAATGGAATTAGTTTCTGAAATTAATTGGTAAACCCCTGGTCCCGGATCAAAATCAGCTGTGTCAGCATAATTTCCGACAATGCATACGTTTTGATTATGGTCAATAGCAATAGAACTTCCCCGTTCGTACCCATCTCCTCCTATCGACTTAGCCCAAACAAATTGTCCTGCTGAAGTCAGTTTTAAAATAAAGGCATCTGTTGAATTATCAACTGATGATAAATTGAATGTATTTGCAGAAGGATCAAAATCAATTGTTCCGCTATAATTCCCTGTTAGATATACGTTATCATCAATATCCACAGCGATCGATTTATCAAGACCAAGTAAATTTCCACCCACTGCCTTCACCCATAAAAAATTACCATTCGCATCCAGCTTCAAAATAAATGTGTGTAATCCGTTCCCAGTTAAATTATAGGTAGATGGTCCCGGGTCAAAGTCGACTGTATTAATGAAACGCCCAGCTACAAGTATATTACCCTGGTGGTCTTTTACTATTGAATATCCCCAATCAGCCGAGGTGCTACCAAACGAACCGGACCATTCGGTTGATACACTTTGACTAAAAGCATTTACGTTTATAATAAACATAAAAAAGAGAAAGGCATACTTTTTTATTGCCTGTATAATGGTAAGTACTTTCATTTTAATCACTTTGAGTTGATATGTACAAAAATATCATAACAGAATCATTTTTAGTTAAAATTCTGAGTTGTAATTGGTAAAATATATCCTGAATCTTTAAATTATGCATGAGACAATAACGAATTACTTATATCTCAGATAAACTGATCGCCGAAATCAAAATAATTACAGATGAAATTAAGTAAATTTGGCAGTCAATAAAAACTTATATGAAACACTTAGTATTCTTATTTTATTTTCTTGTCATCACATGTCATAGTGGAAATGCAACCATGCAAACTAACCCTGTTCTTACCGAAGGTCAAGGCTATGTTGATGTTAAGGGTGGCAAATTATGGTATAGGATATTAGGATCGGGTGATGCAGCACCAATTATAATGATGCACGGCGGGCCGGGTGGTACATCCCGTTCATTTTACCTGTTTGAAAGTTTAACAAAAAAAAGACCTGTTATCCTGTTCGATCAGTTGGGTAGCGGTCGTTCTGATCATCATCAGGATACCAGCTTGTTAAAAGTTGAATATTTTGTACAACAGGTAGACGCATTAAAAAAACATTTAAAACTCAATGAATTTTATTTATATGGGCATTCCTGGGGCACTGCTTTGGCACTGGAATACTACACCTATGCCCCTAAAGGTGTTAAGGGAATAATATTTAACAGCCCTTATTTCAGTACTGCCATTTGGGAATCTGATGCTGATACATTAATTGACTTACTTCATGATACTATTCAAACTGCGATTCAAATTGGTGAAAGTTCTGGAGATTTTAACTCAAAAGCCTATCAAAATGCCAATCGGGCTTATTTGTCGAATTACGGGTTAAGAAATAAGCGTTTACACAGTCCGTTGGATACTGTTCCGGCAAGAGGAAATCATTTTATCTACAATTATATGTGGGGACCTACAGAATTTACCGCTACAGGTACATTAAAGCATTATGATAATCTTCATAACCTCAAAAAGGTTAAAGTGCCGGTAATATTTATCACCGGAGAATATGATGAAGCCAGACCAAATACAATGTATTATTTTCAAAACCTTGTTCCGGGGTCGAAAGTAGCAATTATTAAAGGTGCAGGACATGCCACAATGCACGATAACCTAAGACAGAATAAAAAGGCTGTAAAAAAGTTTATTAAAAAGGCTGAGAAAATTACAAGCGTAAAGGACTTAAGGGTAAATTTTTAAAACTGTTTTATTCAAGAAATAATCTGCTTAAAAATCAGGAAGCGCATATTTTGGAGCATCATTCTCAACCTCAAAAAGCTTGGAATAATCCATTACATTGGGTACATGATCCAATTCACATAAAAAGGCAATAGTATCACAAAGGCCATTAAATAATAAATCTTTTTCGGTAGGGTTTTCAGGCCGTTCTGAACCATAGCAAATTGGGATACCGTAGCCACAACCTTTTAAAAATACCGCTTCAATCTGAAGTAATTCCTTTGGACTGTAACCATAATGTTTCCTGCCCAATGCTTCATTTACCCTACCCACATAACTTAGCTTCATTGAACCGTGCTGATCAGTAAAATAATTCCAGGTATCCGTATTATCACAAATATTACCTACTGCACAGCTCTTACATTTTTCCGGATGAAGTGTACCATCATGATAAGCATTATAAAGCTTTGTAATGGCCTGCTCAAGTCGTTGTGGTATTTTCATAATTGACAGGTTGAAATCAGTTACTCCAATTTACTGAAAATTCCCGAATTATCAAAATGAATTCTGAAACCAAACTCATGTACTTAAAGTCAATGTATAAATACCAACACAACTAACCTTAACCAGATGCAAAAAATATAATTATTTAAAAATAAAACACTTAAGATTGTTTTACTCATAAAATTTTGGTATTTTTATTTTAAAAAAATGATACCACTCATCTCCAAACGGTATTTTATTTTAGGTTTTCTTTTCTGTTTACCTTTTCTCTATCAATGTCAATCGGGATTGGATACAAAGCCAATCGAAACTGTTGTTGATACGCTTCACCAAAGCTCACCTGATGTTAAAACGGTTCCTGATCAATCCAAAAAGGTTTTGGGATGGCACAGGGACTCAAAGGGAGAAAATGCGCGTGATTATGACTACAGTATAATCAATATGCTGGCTTATTTTTCCTATCAGGTCGACCCTGAAACAGGCGAAAACAAGAAACCGATTGATTGGCATAATGCTCCGGTTATTGATTCAGCCCAGGCTAATAACTGCAAGGTATACCTTACCATTGAAAACTTTGGAGCTGAAAACAATCGAAAATTCTTACCAAACCCTGAGGCCCGTAAAACCCTGATTAAAAATTGTATCAGATTACTCAAATATAAAAATGCAGCAGGAATTTGTGTAGACTTTGAAGCTGTTCCTAAAAGCAGCCAAACAGCCTATAATGATTTTTTAAAACAACTGGGGGACAGTTTAAGATCCAATGCATATGATTTGGTTGTGGTTTTACAACTTTATGAACCTGAAAACAGGGTCAATCCGGCTTTAATAGACCACCTTGTGGATTACTATGTTATGATGGGTTACGCCTGTTACCATAAAAACAGTCATTCAGCTGGCCCTATCTCACCTTTATACAGTGGTGAAATTTGGGAACCATATAGCCTTGCTCCTAATATTGAAGCTTACTTATCGAAAGGATTTCCATCAGAGAAATTTATGGTAGCACTACCCCTTTATGGTGGCGTTTGGGAAACGGAATCAGGTACAATACCATCAAAATCAGTAGAGGGAATTTCCAACCCTACTGTCAACACTATTATGACTGAAAACAGTGACCAAACCATACATATGGACAGTACCAGTAAAAGCAATTATTACACGGTTTTAAAACAAAACAAACATTATCAATACTGGTTTGAAGGTCCGGTTAGCCTGGCACAGAAAGTAGAGTATATTAAGCAAAAAGAGTTAGCTGGCATTGGCTTATGGGCTTTAGGTTATGCTGAAGACAACAAAGCCATTTGGAGCAGTATTGCCACTATTCATCAGCAATAACCAGTTTCTTTGTTTTGTACTGTGTGTTTACATAATAAACACCTTTTGGCAGTCCTGAAATGTTTAGCGTAATGCTATTTCCTGATGTTAACTCAATCAAGCCCTGAATTTCAATCTCCTGACCTGATGCTGAAAAAAGCTTCAACTCATCCGGATTTAATGACTGCGCCTCAATTCTTACTCTATTTTGAGCTGGATTAGGATACAACTTTAGATCTGCTAAACCATTAACCGGCTCTATTGTTCTAATAACAGGTTTTGAAACCGTACCATCAAAGTCAGTTTGACTTAACCTGTAATAAACAGTTCCCCCCGGGGCGCTGATATCAACCCATTTATAATATTGTTGATTATTGGATTGACCTGCTCCTTTAACCTCTGTCAATTTCTCCCATTGCTGATAGTCTGTTGATCTTTCAAGGGTAAAAAAGTCGTTATTAATTTCTGTAGCGGTAATCCAGTTTAAGTTAACAGTTCCCTCGTCAGTTCTGCTGACATTAAAAGTGGTTAATTCAATTGGTAAGGGTGTAAGGGTAATATTAGTAGTTGCAATTGTAAACCTTACATTATTGCTTAAAGCACTGACTCCGGCAAATTCATAAATTCCACCTCCTAAATCTGTGGCCCCTGCTATTGGTGTTTCATCATTAAAAAATCCGTCATTATCTGTATCGACAAGCAATCTCAAATGAGAACTGGTTATAGCGGCAAAATCTGATAAATCCCAACGCATATCCACACTACCAACATCAACTCCTGCACTGGCGTTACTCACTTCACTTACACGCCAAACTCTTTCAAACCGCCCCTGCACCCCTGCCGGAACATCAGTATTATTTGAAGCCTGTGCTAAAAGATTATTATGTCCCCATATTAAATACTCATTATTATCGAGATCTGTGGGGTTAAGCATCCTGACCATCCCTGAACCTTGCGCATCATCATTAAGTGCTGTACTACTTCTCCGCCCTATTCCGGCCACTTCAAAATCGAAATTACCATTAACAGCATCATCCTCATCATACAGATCATTTGCATCTAAGGCAATATCATATTTAGCACTTAGGTAATTACTGATGATAATCTGATCGGCTGTATCCAAAAAGAAATTAAATACGATTACCTCTGTAAAATCACCAAAATGAGCCTGATTACTGGCATAACTGGCATCAACACCATCCTGCTCTCCAGCCAGTGCTAATGAGCCATTAGCGGTTATACTGGAACCGGAGGCAAACCCGGTTGAGTAATGATCGACATCTCCGTTTTTCCAGGCTTCCACTACACCTGAAGACTGTCGCCAACTCACGCTTGCTATATTCCAAACATTATTGTTAAGGTCCACTCCCATTGTTCGGTGACTATTTCGATACAATCTTAGATTATTACTGCTAAACAGTAAATAATTATTATTGTGAGCAGTACTTGCATATGATAACACACCATCTGATGATTCCCCGTTATTAATGTTCACCAAAACAGACGTAATTTCGGTTGAAGGAAAAGAATTAAACGGATTTCTTCTTAGGCGCCCATTAGTTTTATTAAAGCGAACAACCGGCAACCCGTTAACCACATTAGTTACATATACCGGTTGGAAACTGGTAGTTGGTTGAGACAAATCATTATTATTACCCGAAGCATCAGCCCAGGTAGTGATATCATCCCCATCATTCAACCCCGTAATATCATCTACTTTTACCCATAAAACATTCGTTGTACTGTTACCTATTCCTCCTGGTCCTGTTTGTGAATAAGTAAAATTGGCCAATACGGATCCCAAAATAATCGCCCCTAAGTTTAATGCTTTTTTCATTTTCAATTTAATACATCAACGGGGACTAAATTAATCTTTCAGAACATGATAATTTTAAAAATTATCCTAAAAATTAAAGTCTGTCTTCTATAGTGTTGAGGATGAGCCTTAAAACTTTTAAAGCTTGCTGATATACAAATATAACTAATTCTTAGCATACCAGCAATTTAACAAACTTGTTATTAAACTTTTACAGTATCAAATCAAACATTAAGAATCTTAGAACAAGATTTCCTTTTAATAAAACGGAAGGTGATAATATTAGCGAATAAGGGTTACTGTTCCCTCCTCTGCGATACGTTTATCAGAAGCAGATAGTTTAAAGTCTATTTTCCAGACATATACACCTGTTTGAGCCCGATTTAAATTACCGTATGTACCATTCCACCCCTGTTCACTGTCATATGACTCAAAAACAATCTCACCCCATCTGTTAAAAATAACCATATGAAAATCGTAAGGGTCAAACCCGGATGTAAAGATTGGTTTAAGTGTTTCATTTAATCCATTATCGTCAGGTGTAAATGCATTAGGTACGTAGTAGATTAATGGCTTATTTAATTCAATAATTTGACTGGTGGAATGTTCACATCCTAAACTGTTTTTAGCAGTTAATTCAACTGTAAATGCATTGGTATCTGTCAAAGTATAGGTATGGTACTCATTTTCAAAATAACCGAAATCTCCATCACCAAAATCCCAGACAAAATCATCAGAATAGTCTGAAGCATTTCTAAACCTGACATTGGTTTTTGACACATCCGAATCTAAAATATCGAAACTAAAATCAGCTATAGGATACGGTACCACATCTATATACACTTCATCAGTATTTTCGCACCCATTATCATCAATTCCGGTCACAGTAAGGTAGGTTGAATTCAAAGGTGTAAAATAACTATTGTTTTGGACACTATTACCCCAGAAATACTGCCCATTTATACCAGCTCCTGAAGCTGATATATAAGCTGACTCTCCTTCACATACTGCATGGTCAGGGCCTGCATTTATCAATGGTAAAGGGTTAACTGTTACTGTAACGCTATCCGTATTTTCACAACCATTTAACCCCATTCCTCTTACATAATAAAGCGTTGTTGAGCCGGGTGAAAAACTTAATCCGTTGGTTACACCATTACTCCAGTTGTAAACTGTAGCCGTTCCTGAACCAATAAGCACAATATTATCGCCATTACATATCACCTGGTCTGCTCCTGCTTCCACCTGAGGCAATGCTTTTACTGTAACCGTAACGCTATCACCATATTCACATCCATTAATATCCACGCCGTTTAACCAATACATATTTGTAGTCTGAGGCATAAAATAAGTATTGTTTTGTACACCATTATCCCAGGTATAAACAGCACCAACACCAGCACCTGTTCCGGTTAACACGACACTGTCACCCAAACAAATTTCCAGATCAGCACCTGCCTCTGTTTGAGGCAATTGATTTACCGTTACCAATACACTGTCTGTATTTTCACATCCGTTATTATCTGTGCCTGAAACATAATACATAGCAGAAACCTGAGGTGAAAAATATATACCATTCATTATATTATTATCCCAGATATAGTTTCCGTTCATTCCCAACCCCGTAGCGGAAAGTAAAAGGCTATCTCCGAAACAAATGCTTTGATTAAAACCAGCATCTATTTGAGGTAAGGCATTAATGGCCACAAAGAGACTATCGTCATTAGCACAACCATTATCATCAATTCCTTCCACATGATAAAATCCGGATATTTGAGGCGTAAAATAAACATTATCAGTCACAGCATTATCCCAGGAATAAGTACTATTTGGCCCTCCGCCTGTTGCTGATAAAACAATACTGTCTCCCGAACAAATGGTGTGATCAGTTCCGGCATCAATCTGTGGTAAAGTGTTTACGACTATCATTAAACTGTCCTGACTCTCGCAGCCATTATTATCTACCCCGTTTACAATATAAGTATTGGTATTTACCGGACTAAAATAGCTGTTATTTGAAACACCATTACTCCAGGTATAAACAGCCGCCTGTCCTGCTCCATTACCATTAAACAGCACACTATCGCCAATACAAATTGCCATATCTGCCCCGGCATTAACCTGAGGTAATGCGTTTACTGTTATATTCAGGCTATCCTTGTTTTCACATCCGTTGCTATCAATACCAATTAAATGATAAACAGCAGAACTTAAAGGAGAAAAATATACATTATTCTGTACCCCTCCATCCCAATTATATATTCCGTTTTGACCAGCCCCGGCTCCGATCAGCATCAAACTGTCACCAGAACAAATAACCTGATTGACACCGGCATCTATTTGTGGTAATGTATTAACAGTTATATTAATACTATCAGTGTTGGCACATCCATTAGAGCTGGTTCCTGTCATATGGTAAACAATTGAGCTTTGTGGTATAAAATATACACCATCAGTAACCCCGTTATCCCAACTATAGGTCCCATTTAAACCAGCACCTGCTCCGGTTAAAGCAATACTGTCTCCCTGACAAACAGACTGATCAATACCAGCATCCACAATAATAGATGAATTGACAAGAACGGTTACACTATCTGTGTTTTGACAACTATTGGCATCTGTTCCGGTTACCCAATAAACAGTAGAATTTTGAGGAGCGAAGGCCACATTATCCTGAATTCCGTTATCCCAGTTAAATGTTCCCCCCAGACCTGCGCCGGTACCAGTCAATACAACAGAATCACCCTGACAGATTACCTGATCAGCTCCCGCATCAATCACCGGCAGAGCATTTATTGTAATTAATACGCTGTCATTATTATTACAACCATTGGCATCAGTTCCTGTAATATAATAAACACCAGTATTTTGTGGTGTAAAATACACATTATCTAATACACTGTTATTCCAATTATAATTACCATTCAGCCCGGCTCCTGATCCTGAAAGAACAGCACTGTCACCATAACATATGACCTGATCAGCTCCCCCATCAATTAAAGGTAACAGGTTAACATTTACAACTACACTATCACTATTTTGACACCCATTAACATCCGTTCCGGTCAATTGATAAGTTTGTGAAAATTGCGGTGTAAAATATACATTGTTAACAACACTATTATTCCACTGATACGTTCCGTTTATACCGGCACCAGCACCACTAAGCAATACACTGTCACCCGTACATAAACTCTGATCTGCTCCGGCATCTACTATAGGCAACAGGTTTACTGTTACTAATACACTGTCATTATTCTGGCACCCATTAAAATCTGTTCCGGTTAAATGGTAAGTTGCAGAGGCCTGTGGTGTAACGTAAGTTAAATTTGTAATATTATTACCCCAGGTATATACTCCTCCTGCACCCAGTCCTGAACCAGCTAAAATAAGACTATCGTTTTGGCAAATGACCTGATTAACACCTGCATCAACTATGGGTAGCTGGTTTATGGTTATAAATACGCTATCTTTATTTTGACAGCCATTTGCATCCGTTCCTGTAAGCAGATATTGGGCAGAATTTACGGGCTGAAAAAACTGATTATTGGTGATATTATTATCCCAAATATAGGTTCCTCCAACTCCGGCACCTGTTCCGCTAAGTATGGTACTATCACCAATACAAATGGCAGAATCGACTCCGGCATTAATTCCCGGTAAAGCATTAACCAATACGTTCAGGGTATCAGTTCCGTTACAACCATTGTTATCGGTTCCGGTTAAAATATAATTCGCAGTGTTTTGTGGTATAAAATAAGTATTATCCGAAACACCATTATTCCAGGTGTAGGTACCGTTTGGCACTAATCCCGCTCCATTTAATATCACACTATCTCCCTGACAAATTGATTGATCAGAACCGGCAAATACCAGGGGTAACGGATTTACATTAATAATTAAACTATCCCTGTTGGAACAGCCGTTATTGTTTGTTCCTGTAACATAACAAATCATTGAATCGGATGGGACAAATGAATTCCCGTTAATTACACCATTGTCCCATACATAGGCCCCGCTTGCTCCTGCTCCGGATCCCGAAAGCAATACACTTGCTCCATCACAAATGGTTTGATTTGTACCGGCATTAATATTGGGTAACGGATTCACTATAATATTAACACTTGCTGTTTTTATACAACCATTACTATCAATTGCAGTCATATGATAAACATTTGATGCCATTGGTGTGAAATATACGCCATCAGAAACACCGGCACTCCAAAAATAATTTCCTCCGGCACCTACTCCAGAACCAGATAATACGGTACTATCTCCACTACAAATGGTTTGACCGGGGCCACCACTAACATTAGGTAATGGAAGCACTGTTATCAGAATACTATCCATATTTGAACAACCATTGGAAGAAGTGCCTGTCAGAGTATAAAAATCGGTTGTTGCGGGACCAAATGGTACACCATCAGTTACTCCATTATTCCAGGAGTAAGTCCCTCCGGGGCCAGCCCCTAAACCATAAACAGCCACAAAACTACCCGAACATACTGACAAATCAATTCCGGCGTCAATAGTTGGTGAAGGTTTTACTGATACCAATATACTATCGGTTGCCGAACACCCATTAATATCCGTCCCTACAAGATGGTATGTTTCAGTATTGGTTGGGTAAAAAGAAATGTTATCTGCAATTCCATTATTCCATGTATACACACTACCCGGGCCTGTACCTGATCCTGATAAAACTACCGAATCACCCTCGCAAACATCAAGATCTATTCCTGCATCAACCACAGGGTTTGCGATAATTACTTTTATGGTATCTGTTTCGGTTGTTATGCTATCTGTTATAACATTCACAATATAAGTTGATGTTGAATCGGGACAAACATTTATGGACGAACCTGAACCAATTAATGTCTGATCATGATACCATTCTGTAACGGGACTACCACTGGGAACATATCGGACTGATTCATTGGCGGTAGACCAAACGGCATTATTTCTTCCCGGATAAGCTAATGCAGCTGAACCGTCAGCATTTTGAATCCCCTGAACAGCATTACCCGAATTCCATGTGAGACAAATTGGCTTTTCAATAATATGATTTTCAATAATATTCGTTGTTTCATACAATACAATTTGAACCGTATATTCAGAAGTTATACAGGAAACCAGGGGTATTTGTTCGTAAGTCACAATTAACCTGCGGTTAGGTGCATTACCTAAAACCTGATAATAAATATTACCACCAAGTGCCGGGTTTACATCCATCCACGGGCCTAAAATACAGTTTTGAGGGTTATTGGCCCCGGTATTAGGTATTGAAGCAGTTAATGAATTATTGGCTACTGTAGAACTAAAACTGATCCAGCCATTTGCTCCCACAATAAATTGACTGTATGTATTACCATAAAAACTAAAATCAAAGCCGATAGGCAACAGTCCGCTCTGTCCATTATCCGTTAAACCTAATGATGTACCTCCAATGCTATCCGGCGAAAAAGTAATTGCTGAAACTGTATAGTCAATGGTATTTTGACCTCCCAAATAACTAACTGATAAATCAGTACAGGAATCAAGGCAAACTGTTTTATCGGCACCTAAATCAATCTGACCATAGGAGACCATGCGGATTACTGCAAAAATCAGAAATACTGTTGCCTTTTTCATGTTAAACACATACCAATTTAACCTGACTAATCCCCGTCATTAATTTACTGATTATATTTCGGTTAAAAAAATAAAGTAATTTCAAATTTGACGCACTCAGGACCAGCCTGTTGTAAATCGTCAATAATCAAAATTGTCTAAGCAATTTGTATGCCATTTAAGGAAAGTTTAAAGTCAATCCTTTCCTTTTTTATTAACAATTGCTCAAAACTCTATTTAACTCACAAATAATCAGAAGGTTTCGCCATCATATTATTTTAAAATTTTGCGGCAAAGATAAGATAAAACTTAAGTTATTATCGATAAATCGGTTTTTTTTATGGATTAATTTTAAGCAATCCTGTTTTACTTCTTCATCAACGAATTTTTCTACAAAAGGTGCGTTGATTTTCACTACGAATCCTCTCAAATATGATTTTTTAATCTGAAAATAGTACCGAAAAGGATATGCCAAAGAGTCTGGAAAACCAGCTCCCTTTGACTATCCTTCAATTAGAATTACTCACTTTTGTCATCTTGATTACTTAACCGCCTCAAAGATACGATAAAACAAATTATTTCCTAGATAAAAACTATTTTTTTATCGATAAAACATTTATTTTGTTCGACGAATTAAAACAAGTTGCAATTTTAACAGACGTATTCACTATTGTTTTACCATCATATACAATAACCAATCATTGTAAGAATATAATGTGCTTTTCGACTATTAGAATGGTTATATTACAAACTATGACAATTTTTATCAAACATTTCACGCTTCTCCTGTTAACTCTGATCAGCATTGAATCCTTTGCTCAGGAACGAACCAATCCTGCTAAACAATACGAGGAATTGGGAGAAGTGAGTTGGCACAGAAACTACCATTTTGCTAAGCAGCTGGCTGTACGAGAACAAAAAGACCTGCTGATTTTATTTCAGGAAGTACCGGGATGTGCCACCTGTAGAAATTATGGTCGTAATGTACTGACACATCCTTTGATAGTAGAAACAATCGAAACATTTTTTATTCCAGTTGTTGTTTACAATAATAAAGGTGGCAGGGATAAGGAATTACTCGACCGTTTTAAAGAACCTGCCTGGAACAATCCGGTGGTAAGAATAGTTAACACATCCGGAAAGGATTTAATTCAAAGAGTTTCAGGAAATTATTCAGCCAAATGGCTCATCACAGCAATAATTAAGGCTCTATCAGTAAAAAGAAAAAATATACCGGAATTTCTCAAATTGTTGAATTACACATTATCTGCCAGATACAACGGAACAGAACGTACCATGTATTTTAAAATGTATTGCTTCTGGAGTGGCGAAAAGCATTTCGGATCGCATCCTGGTATTTTATCTACTGAAGCTGGTTATATGAGACATTCTGAAGTGGTAAAGGTAAAATATGATCAACTTAAGGTTAGTGAACCGGATCTTGTGGCCTTTGCCAAAAAAGCTAATTGTGAACCGATTTTAAATGACGGATCTTACCGAATTGCATCAAAAGACCTGAAGTATTACCTTAATCAATCCAATTATCAATATTTGCCACTTACCGAAATCCAGCAATGCAGAGTTAACAGTGCGCTGGGAAATGGTTTGTCTGCCCGAAACTTATTAAGCCCTAAACAACTGGCGTGGCTTGAGAGTATACAGAATGATGGTCCGAAAACAAAGGCATTATGGCATATGCCATTTAAAAAAGCCTGGTCAATTATAACAGGTATATAGCCTTATTTTTTGTAGATAAGTATTATCTTGGAGCATAAAATATGCATCAATGAAATTCAAGGTTTTCACGTTAACTGGTGTAATCATTTCTCTGATGTTCTCCTGTGTAACTAAAGAAGAAGCAGACAAACAAACACCCAGCTCTCAAGTCAACACCACTTTATTCCAAAAACTAATTGATTCAATTTACCATGAATATCCTGATACCAGAGGTATTCTAATACATATAGAATCACCTGATTTCGAGATCTCATGGAGCGGTACCAGCGGGATAGCTGACGCTGCAACCAATAAACCTTTAACACCTGAAGATCCAATGCTGATTGCCAGCATGACTAAATTATATGTTTCAGCAGCAATTTTACGACTTGTTGAGGACCAGAAACTGGAATTATTCCAACCATTGACTGGTCTTTTAACATTCAGTACGGATTCATTATTAAGAACGGATGGCTATGATCTTGAGGTAATTAATATCGCCCACTTACTGTCACATACCAGTGGTATATTTGACTTTGTTGACTCCAAAAACTTTCAAGAAATGACAATTTCCGACCCAGACCACCACTGGACAAGACGAGAACAAATTGAAATGGGAATGAATGATGGGGATCCTATATCGCTTCCCGGACAACATTTCAGGTATGCAGACCTCAATTATTTATTATTAACTGAAATTATTGAAAAGAAAACAAATCTGCCTTTTTACAAGGCCATAAGAAAACTTTTGAAATATGAAGAACTGGACTTAAACAATACATGGTTTAACCTTTTAGAAGAACACCCTAAGCATTTAGAACCATTAATCAGACAATACGCCACTTCATTAAATGTTGATAGCTATACACTTCATAGTTCATTTGATCTTTATGGTGGCGGTGGGATTGCTTCAACAGTTAAAGATGTAGCCCTGTTTTCTCAAAGTTTGTTTAATTATAAAGTATTTAACCAACCTCAGACCCTTGAGTTGATTTATACAGAGATTACTACTCAAGATAGCATTCCTTCAGATTATTATATGGGACTTGCTAAAACAAAGAATGACCTTTTTGACACGTACGGGCACGGTGGTTTTTGGGGGACAACAATTAAATACATTCCTGAACTGAACACTTCTATCTGTATCTTCCTTTTAGAGCGTGATCAGTGGCCGGTTTACAATACTATAATTGATAATATAGTACGAATGCTCGACAATGCAAAAAAAACATCCTAAGCTATCAATAAATAAACACCCCTCAAACTCCTGTCGCTGGCAGAAATTGGAGGGGTATTATGCTAGTTTATTAAAGGCCGGGGAGATTACTGTACTTTTAGTAGAGTAACATCTTTTTATTAAACACCTGATTATCTACAAATACCGAAACAATATATACACCCGGGCTAATTTCTCCTCCGTCCAGTATATTCTGATATTGTCCTGCTTCCTGCTGACCAACTACTGTTCTTTGAATTAATTTTCCGTTCAAAGACTGTACATTTACCATAATTTGAGCAGGTTGAGCTAACTGATAGTTCAGGTTAATTTGTTTAGCACCCGCATTCCATGCGGTTACAATTTTAAACGGATCGTGATCCTTCTTTAAAATACTGGCTGTCACTGACGAGTTTACACTGGCAGTACCTAAATAGATTTCGTCATTAGCGGTAGATCCACCATTATCAGATTTATTGAAAGCATAGTATACTGTTAAATCTCCCATATCAGTACTTGGAGCCGTCCAGTCAAAGTCAAAACTATTAGTATTTGATGCCGAATGTCTGATATATTCCCGACCATTTGAAACAATTGTACCGGTATGTGCACCATTTGTAAAACTTCCAGCTTGTTGATCGCTGTCATCAAGAATTACCATCTCAAAACCATTTTTGACACCTGAGCTTACACTGATGGATAAATTATAGGTCTGGCCTGGTACATAATCAGCAGATAAACCGGTTAAAGTAACCACTCCCTGTGCCGACAGCACTGAACCACTATGACAATCCGTACAATTAGATTCTCCCGGCGCTCCTGTTTTTGCAACTGGAGGATTAGTACTAAAATTCTGTATTGGAGGGACATCAGAAAGCAAATGTGTGCTGGTTTGAGGCTGATCATTAAATGATAAAAAGCCAAAAGCGCCAACAGCTACTGCTATAAAATAAGTAGATACGTTCATAAGTTTGCGTTTTGTTAATTGTATAAGCGCAAGTTATGACTGATCAGCTTGTGATGTATTACCAATTTAAACTTATTTATGTGCAATTTACACAGTGTTTAAACCTTAAGTATTGTAAGGGTTTGATATTTTAATTCATTGGGTGTTAAACCCGAAATTCTTTTGATAAACCTTGAATAAGAACTTTGACTGTCAAAACTTAACCTAAAAGCCACCTCCTTATGTGTCAAACCTTCTACCATTAATAACCGTTTAATTTCAACCATTAAATGATCATGGATTATTTGTAAGGGAGATTTGCCAAACTTTAATTTTACCTCGCTAGTCAACTTATTTACAGGTACATTAATCATTTCAGCATAAGACTTAACGGTTTTCAATACTTTAAAATTATTTTCAACTGCAATTAAAAATTTATAAGCACAGTTCTCAATAATACTCTCTTCAACACGCCCTTTTGGTACAACTTCCAAAATCTCAAAAAACAATTGTCCAAAAATATTGGACAGTAAATGCTTACCATGACTTCTGTTTCCTTCTATTTCGATTTCCACTTTCCTAATCAGATCAAAAATGACATTGTACTCAGCTTCACTTAAAGGTATCATAGGGCATGACCTCAGCTTAAATAACCACTCCACTTCAATTGGGTTTATACTTTGGGTTAAAAAATCTTTAGTAAACTGGATTAAAATGCCATTTTCTTCCGGTAGCCTTTTCATCAGGTGAATTTGATTTGGCACAATAATATAGAGTGTTTTTTGCTCGTTAGGATATTCTGAGAAATCAATAATCTGGCTACCACCCACTCCTTTTTCAAACAGGATAAATTCAAAATAAGTATGACGGTGTGGAACGGTGTGATCATAAGGGTTAACGTAATCAATTTGCTCAACAGCAACCCCTATATTTGCTTCACTGCTTAATGAATGTAACCTTAATCCCTCTTTTTCCACCTGTTTTTAAATCTAATTTATAATATTTCAATAATAGTCAACAGGGATTTAAAACCGATTTTTCCTTAATTATACAAATCCAATAATGGAAATTATGATCTCCAAATTACTGTAATCCTTAGGTTCAGCCGGCTTTTAACTGGCAATCTTAAAACTGAAATTAAACCATAGTTCAACCTCAAAGTTTAACTTTGATTACCTACAGTACCTCAATCAATTTGACTTCAAAAATCAATACTGAGTTTTTAGGGATTCCTGCATAATCCTTATCGCCATAACCTAAAGCTGAGGGAACCAATAATAAACCTTTCCCTCCTTCTTTAAACAGTGGAATACCTTCCTGCCAGCCTTTAATAACAGAACTCAGGGAAAATGTCAACCCATCTTCGTCAGATTCGTCAAAAACAGCTTCATCAGTAAAATAACCTTTGTATGCCGTTTTAACTGTGGCATTAGCACTCGGATGCTCACCCGTACCCTCTTTTGTGATAACATAGTGTAGTCCAGAACCTGTGGCTTTAGCATTTAAACCTTTCTTTTCGATATAAGACTGGATGATGTCCTCATCTATTTCAGCCTGATCCACTTTATTTTTATTGCATGAAAGTAAAAAGAATAAAGCTGATATAACAACAATTGCTGTTTTCATTAGTTTTTTGGGTTGAAGATAATAAAATCAGGTTATTTTTAACCCCATCACACAAACATCATCAATCTGATCATGTATTCCTTTCCAATTATTAAAAGAGTCTTTAATTAAAGTATATTGTTTTTCCATAGGCTCTGATTGTATTCCCAACAACATTTTTTTAAACCGTCTTCGCATATACTTCTTCCCCTTTTCACCTCCAAATTGATCTACATAACCGTCTGTAAACAGATAAAGGCAATCTCCCTTCCTAATACTTATTCTTTTTTCTGTAAAGGGTTTCATATTCACATAATTACCTACAGGTTGCCTGTCTGATTTTAACTCTATGAGTGTATATTTTCCATCAATCAGTATGTTTGATGATTCTTTTTGCTCTTCAGTTAAAAAACGTGTTTCTCTGATTATCCATAAGGGATTATTAGCTCCCGAATATATTAACTCATTGAGTCGAAATGAACAAAGCACAATATCCATTCCATCATTAAGGCTGGTCCCCTCATTTTCAAACATACTAACAATCAATTCTCTTGCTTTATCAAGTATTTTTGAAGGCTCTTTTATATCATATTCAAAAATGGTACGATTCAGCGCATTTGAGCAAACCACGCTCACCATAGCACCTGGCACACCATGACCGGTACAATCAGCAACAGCCAGGTATGTTGTATTTTCAAGGTATGAAGTACTGTGAAGCATTTCAAACCAGTAAAAATCACCGCTTACTGCATCTTTGGGATTATAAATGATGAAGGATTCCGGAAAACGTTTTCTGATTTCGTCATCATTTGGTAAAATAGCATCCTGTAAGTGTTTTGCATAATTGATGCTATCAGTAACATCTTCAAGAATAGTTTCTATAGTATCCTTTTGTAAGGAAATTTCATTCTTTTGTGTTCTGGTTATTTTTAATCTTCTGAAAATAACCAGTAAAAAAGACAAGGTTAAAATCAAACCTAAACTAATCGATATTGTAATTACAAATTGTTGTTTCTTTCTCTCAACAGCAAGAATCTCTTGTTGCTTTATTTCTGCATTACGAGCCGCATCTTCAAGTGCTTTTTTCTTTTCATATTCATACCTATACTTTTGATGAATAATTTCTTTCTGATTGCCTTCCCCATTCAAACTATCTTTATTAGCGACGTACATCTCATACATTTCCAAAGCCATTTTATGGTCTTTAACCGATTTATAAGATTGATACAAAACCAGAGCGGCCTCTTTTACTTCTTCGAGTGAATTGATCTCCTGTCCAACGACCAATGCCTTTTCAGCAAAATGTATTGCTTTTTGAAACAGACCCTGTTCGAAGTAAACCTTGGCAATTGCTTTTTGTGAGGCACTCTTACCTATTAAATCCTCAATAGTATCGCTATAAGCAAGAGATTTATAGTAACTATCTAAAGCCAAATCATAATCCTTATTCGCGAAGTGACATTCTCCGATATTATATAGAACTATAGCCTTTCCTAGTATATCGTTACTTTCCTCATAATAACCATAACTTTCTAAAAAGTACTCTAAAGACTTATCAATCTGCCCCTGGTGATTATATACCAAACCTATATTACCCAATGAATTAGGAATATTATGTTTGGACCCAATTTTTTTATGCAGCTTTAGTGCTTTTTTAAAGTATTTGAGAGATTCCGAGAGGTCTTCCTGACTCAAATAAAAAACACCTAAATTATTGGTTACGTTAGCAATTCCACTTTCATTACCTGTCTCCTCAAAAAGCAGTAAGCTTTTTGTCAGGCACTCACTATGTAAAACATAATTCCCTAATTGTCTGTATGGCCCTGATAAATTATTATAGGCGGAGGCCATACCATTTTTATCATCAATTTCAGTCCAAATTTCAAGTCCTTTTTGGAAATGATCAATAGACTTTTCAAAATCCCCCTTTAGCTCATAATAAAATCCTAAATTATTAAATGCTTTCGCCTCAAAATCTCTTAACCCTGAATTTACAGCCAAACGGTACTCTTCTTCAATAAGCTTATAAGCAGAGTCAGGATTTGAGTACAAGCAATAATTATATATTAAACGATTAAGTGCATTAAGTCTGTCTTCGGCTTTGAGACTGGTATTTAACCAAATACCTGATAAGCTATCTTTGACCTGACTTTCTGCACTATATACAAGACAAGACAGGCAAATAAACAACAGAGATGCTAACCTTTTCATAAGAGGACCTTTTGAACTGGCGCGGGGAGGAAATGTAGAAAAAACATTCTACCAGACATCTAAATATAACAATAATAATTGTAATACCAGCTATAAATCAAGCATATGTAACCGGTACAAAAATCAAGTTATTTTTAACCCAATGACGCAAACATCATCTATTTGGTTATACTCTCCTTTCCATTCCTCAAATTCCTTGTTAATGACACCGTACTGCTTTGACATTGCCAATGGTTGAAGTTTTATTAATAATTTTTTGAATCTTTTTTTCATATACTTCTTTCCTCTGTCTCCGCCAAACTGATCGATATATCCGTCAGTAAAAAAATAAAGGTTGTCTCCCTTATAAAGCGTAACCTCCTCCTGATTAAAAGGTCTCATTTCAGCATATTTACCAACTGGCTGTCGATTGGCTTTTAATTCAATTAAAGCAACATCCCCATCCACAATAACATTACCTGACTCTTTTTCCTTTTCGGTCAATAAACTGGCTTCCCTTGTAATCCATAATGGGTTATTTGCACCAGCGTAAACTAACTTATTGTAATTAAACATGCATAATACAATATCCATTCCGTCACTGAGAATAGTACCATCCTTTTCAAATGTTGAAATCACCAGTTCTCTGGCCTTATCCAATACCTCAGAGGGCTCTGTTATATTATATTCAAAAACAGTTCTGTTCAACGCATTCGAACATACCACACTCACCATGGCTCCGGGTACACCATGTCCGGTACAATCCGCCACCGCAAGATAAGTAGCATTATTCAGGTTAACAGTATTTCTTATGGTTTCGAACCAGTAAAAATCACCGCTGACAGCATCTTTTGGATTATAAAAAATAAATGAATCAGGAAACCTGGAGCCAATTTCTTCATCACTTGGTAGAATAGCGTTCTGAAGACGCTTAGCGTAATCAATACTGTCAGTAACATCTGTCAGTATTTTTTCAATCGTATTTTTCTGACTAAGAATCTCGTTTTTCTGGACCCTTGTAATTTTTAATCTTCTGAAGATAATTAACAGAAATACTAAAGTGAGAATTAGTCCAATACTGATTGAAACAGTTATTAAAACCTGTTGCTTTCTTTTTTCAACTTCAAGAATTTCCTTTCGTTCCATTTCCGCTTCATGAGCAGCATCTTCCAACGCTTTCTTCTTTTCAAATTCGTATTTGAATTTCTGATGAATGATTTCCTTTTGATTCTTCTCACTTTTAATGCTGTCCTTGGTTTCTACATAAAGCTCATGCATCTCTAATGCCATTCCCTTATTTTTATCACTTTTATAGGCTTCATATAATAAAAATGCAGCTTCGTTAATTTGAATCAATGCTCCTACTTCCTGAGCAGCGACCAAAGCCTGCTCACCATACTCTATTGCTTTATAAAACTCTTTTTGCACAAGGTAAATTCTGCCAATATTATTCAAAGCATCACTTCCGCCCCTTTTCCTCCCCAATTCATTATTTAATGAGAGACTCTTCAAACAGTTATCCAATGCCTGTTCATAATCTTTATTCAAAAAATGAATGTTTCCAATATTATTATAAACATTAGCCAGCCCGACCTTATCATTAATCCTCTCACATATCTCTAAACTTTTGCCAAGATAGTCTAAAGCCTTATCAAACACTTTCATTCTTTTATAAATCAAACCAACATTATTCTGAGAGATAGCTATACTTCCTTCATCTCCCAGATCTTCGCAAATCTCTAACCCTTGTAAATGAAAATCTAAAGCATTATCCAAGTCTTCCTGATCAAGGTATAAATTACCAATATTATTGAGCGCATTGGACATACCATCTTTATCGTCAATCTCCTCGTAAATGGTTAAACTTTTGGTTAGTATCTCTATTGCTTCAACATAGTCCCCCTGACTTTTGTAGATAATGGATAAATTATTATAGATTCCGGCTATTCCCTTTTTGTTGTCAAGAGCCTGCCATTTTTCGAGACTCTTATTATAATATTTTATCGCCTTATCATAATTATCCCGCAATGCATGAGAAATCCCCATTGTGTTTAGTGCCTCAGCCTGATATATTGTGTCATGATTCAATACTGCAAATTCGTATTCAAGCCTGGCAAAGTAAAATCCACTATCAGGTTGAGAAAAAAGATAATAATCCCATGTATATGCACCAATCGCATCCAACCTGTCATCAGTACTCAGGTTCTCATTAGTCCATACATTCCACAAACTGTCTTTTACCGGATCTTGCGCCCACAATAATGAATAGGAGCATCCAATGATCAGGATCAGGGTTACGATTTTCATTTGTACATAGTTTGAAACTATTTGGAACAGCGGGAAACAATAATATTACTGCCTTGCAGACTTATTATATGAACCAAACGCAGATAAATATAATTAAATTAAGACTAATTCAAACAAATTGAAGTAATACTTTACAGCCCTGTTGATAGAAAGCAATGCCTTAAAAAGTTAAGAAGTATTTGGTAATGCTTTATTGACTTGTGAAATCAACACGTTTTGAAAGCCATAATGGATAAAGGTAAATACAAAAAAAAAGAATTTACGCCGGAATAGTCAACCAACGTAAATTCTGTATAATGATAAATTAATATGTAAATCAGGAATTAGCTCAAAGCATAGGATCCCGTAACTAATCGGTTCGACTTTAACTTAATACCAATAAACATAATCAGCATTAAAGCTAATACACCTGACAAAACAAGGATTTTAAGACCAAAATTAGGATCCTGGTAATCGTCCGGAACAGCAGGTACTGCATAGTTTTTTTGTTCGTCATCAATTTCATACAATAAATCCGGATCTTCCAGCTTTTTGTAATACTCTCTGACGTAATCTTTGTATTGACTCGTATTCCATGAAGTTAAATCATTTAAAGTTTCCAGTTCATTAGCCCTGTTTTTAACCAATTTGGCACAATACTTTTGACCTTGTTCACAACTTAAATCCCCTCTTGCAGGATTGGTTAAAATATACCTGGCCTGAAAATGCTCTTTATTGGGTGTTACATTAAACTGAAGATCTAAAGGATGTGTATCTCTTGAATACCTGACGTGTAGTCTTGTAAAGAAAACATTACCACTAGCCTGATTGGAACTGTTTATTGCCCAATCAACACCGGCCTGAGCCAGGTCAGTAAAAATAGGTGGCGGACCAACACAAGGATCACATTTCATTCCTGTAAAACGTGGACTGACATTCCAGGCATATTCCAAAAATATAGCCTCTTTATTCTCCCTTGCGTGGGCTTTTTCAAATAAATCCACATAGAATTTGCCAAACTTCTGTCGCACAAAAAGTGGTATATTTTTGTTTGTAGGAATTTTTGTTGTTCGGTAATTAGTACATTCTACTCTGCCTTTTTTAGTCAGGGCATAAACAATCATATCCTGCTCACCATTAGAATTAGCCATCCCTAAACGGATTGGTAACATGAATTTATCAGAATTATAAGTAATCTGTAATGGTCTGAGATTTCTTGATTTACCTGGGTTTGCATCATCAATATACTTTTTTACATTCCCCATACCAGTCATTTGGTCTAACTTTTCAACATCCACCTTTACCACAAAAAACTTCATATTATTTTTGATATAAGGCTCCAGTACCTCTTCGGCAGTTTCAGGAATTTTATAGCCGTTTTTAATCAACCATGTTTTTAAACCATTAGACTCCTTAGCTGACAATATCAGGATATCGTACTCATCTACTTTATACTGAGCTTCAATAGTTACGCCATAGTCCTTTGCCTTCATACTTCTGGTTGCTATTTTATCAACACTGACGCTCGACAAAACTGTAGATTCGGCCATTTCGTATAAGACTACGGGAGGGGAACATGGATTATTGTCATAGTATTCTACCAATCGCGGGCCAGAATATGCATCTAATTTCTGGAACAATGAAGACTTGGCAATTTTAATGTCATCACGCTTTAAAACCGTGGGAACAGGCACTACCATTGCAAAATCCTTGACATCCCCCTTAAAATCGTTAGACATTGTAACGGTTGTTTTGTTTCCATCCCGCACAAGAATTACCTGTGAGGATTTATTGAACAGCTTTGCATCAGCCTTAGCCACGTAAAAGCCGCAAAACGAAAAGCCTTTTACTGCCAGTCCGGCAATAAAAAGAGCTGTAATTATTAGTCGTTGTTTCATTTTATTTGATTTTAGTTATTAATAGTTGGATGAACAGCTTTTTTGGAGCGGTTATCCCATTCAAATTTTAAATCCGGAAATATTTTATCAAGTAAAACAGTAACAGGTGTCATAAAAAACAGAACCCATACCGGAGCAGTGTATATTTGCATCCAATTGCTTAAAACAAAGGTGGCCGAAGCCAGAATTATTGCCCAGATGACTCTCGATTTTTTAGAATTCGGTATTGTCATTGGATCCGTGATCATGAAAAAGCTGAATAGTAATAGAGTACCACTTGAAAATTTATGAAGAAGTACATCCATCTCCCATCCCTGATAAAGCACTGTTCTCAGGTACTCCATAATAAATAAACTGGCCAGAAAAACCAGTGAAGTTTCAAGTCTTCCTATTTTATGTAGTATGAAACCACCTAAAACAGAAAGTACAAACAAAAACAAAGCACTACTCCCCCATTGACCAGGCGAAATCCAGGCATCCTGAAATACTATAATTGAAATGATAATACCAAAATTAGCCGGGTTAAAAAGGTGTTTGTTTTTTATTTTAATAAGAAACTTTCCTGAAATTGCCAAAACGGCAGCTAAGCCTAAGGTTAGCAAAGACATTGAACTCAAGAGTAAACATAACCCCAAACCTGTGATCAGTGCACTTTTTATACTACTTATTCGACCATTGGTTAATTTGGTCCATACAAACTGAGTTATACAGGCTGATCCTAAAACAACCAGTACTTTAATTAAACTGACCTCCCAGTTCAAAGCCCAAATACCGTAGGTTAAAAAAACAGAAAGATAAATGATTTGATAATGTCTTGCATCTTTATTGATGGTTTTAAAAAATGAACTGATTCCGCTTGCTAACATATAGTATAGATTCGTTCCTTTAACAGATTCCATAATTTGATCTTTTAACGTTGAACATTATTGCTTACAATCCAGTTTGAGAAAAGTTCAAAAAATTATACCGGACCAAAAAATGACCCGGTATTCGACTCTGATATGAACTGAAATTTTACTAAGCCAGTATAAGATGCAGATCTCCAAACTGATGCCAGTAATACTGATGATTAATGGCCAATTGATAGGCTTTTTCAATATGATCATAACCTGCCAGAGATTGCAACATTTTTAGATGAGAAGCGGCTGGCTCATGAAATCCGGTGATCAAGCCATTAATCACTTTTAGCTTTGTGTCTTCCTCTATATACAAGTCAGTATACCCTTTATAAGCTTGTACATTTCCTTTTTCATTGACTGCACTTTCAATTGCCCTTAAAGCAGTTGTTCCAGTCGCAATAATTCTGTGACCTTTTGCCTTCGCCTCATTAATTGTATTCGCTGACTCTGTACTAATCGTCATATATTCTGAATATGGCGGTTCGTTTTCTTCAAGACTCGAAACTCCTGTATGTAAAAGTACAGGTACAATTTTTACACCTTTAGCCTCCAATTTAAGGAGCAATTCCCGGGTAAACCCTCTTCCAGCTGAAGGCATTTCGGAACTTCCGGCTTCTTCAGCAAAAACAGTTTGGTAATAACTTAATGGATAGGGCTTATCCAATTTGTCATATTTAATGGGGCTGGCATATTTGCTTAAATAACCTTCATTTGTTTCCACAGTATGGAATTCTGCTACCCATAAATGAAGTAATGCTCTTGATTTATAAAATTTTTCAGTTAATAAAAGTCTTCCGCCTTCCGGTAGTTTAAATTCCATTCCAATTTGTCCATCATACCACCGCTCGGTTTTATTACCGTTTATTAACCTGATTTCAACTAACCACTGGTTTTCACCGGTTTTTGTACTAAAGTGCAATTTACCTTTTTTTCCGTCGGGTAAACTAATATCAAGTGCCGAAGCCCTTGTAGCTGATGTATTGACAATCAAAACATCTCCTGTGTTAAAAAACTGATCTAAATTGTAGAAATGGGTATGATTTACAGCGCCTGAACTTTCTGTAACTAATAATCGAACCTGATCTCTTTTGATATTTCTGACCTCAGTTGGTTGTGGACATGCTAATGATTCAGGTAATTGGAATTGGATGATGTTTGATGTTAAATTCATATTGTCAATTTTTGTATTGTTTTAATATTGTATCTTCCGCCAGGTATTGTCCCTTCAATTAATTCAAATAGTACCGGAACAGCATACTCTGTTGGAAGTGGTCTGTCTGAAATATCTTCCCCGGGAAAGGCCGCCTGGTGCATATCTGTTCTCATATCCCCCGGATCTACAGCATAAAAATGGTAGTCAGGATATTCTTTTCCTAATATCATAGTCATATGATCCATACCTGCTTTACTGCCGCTGTAGGCTCCCCAGGTTTCGTAAGGTTCCACCGCTGCATCACTGCTGACGTTAATTACTTTAGCCCCTTTTACCAGTTTCGACCTTACCTTTTGAAGCAATGACAACGGGGCGATCATATTGGTATGAAATACAATATGTAAGTCGTCTATTGGGTGATCTAAAAGTTTGTTTAAAGGTGATTGGCCTAAAGCTGAGGCATTATTAATCAATAAATTCAATTGCCAGTTATGTTGTTCAAGTGCTTCTGCCAGTTCCATCAGGTGAATTTCATCTCTTACATCACCAGAAATTGCAATAACTTCGGTATAGGACGATAGTTCTTTTTTTGCCTTTAGCAGTTTTTTTGGGTCTCTGCTATTAATCAATAATCGCCACCCTTCACGAGCCAGAAGCATTGCCAAATCATATCCTAATCCTTTTGATGCTCCTGTAATTAATGCTGTTTTCTTTGTATCCATAATTTTAATTTTGATACAAAGTTCAGTACAATTAAATCCTGAAAAAACAGTCCTTTGACTGGTTTTATACCTGTACTTAAGACCAGTTTATGTGAAATATCAAGATGCTTACATGCTAAGCAAGCCACGTTTAAATGCTGTATTCACAGCCTCGGTTCGTGTTTTAGCATACAATTTGGATAAAATAGAACTTATATGATACTTCACTGTTCGAATGGTAATATAAAGCGTGGTAGCAATTTCCTGATTGGTCATGCCGTTCTTTACCAGCTCAAGCACTTCAAGTTCTCTTTTAGTTAGTGGAGAAGTTGGATAATGAAACTCTTGTTCCTCCTTCAGATCACTTTCTTCAGCTGAAGCATTAAAAAGTAAATTTAACTGTTCTTTAAGCCCGTTTAATTCTGTCAAAGTATCCTTTATGATGCCATTGGAAACAGTTTTGGGCTCAAATTCGGTTTTTACTTTTAAAAGGTTTGAAATTAAGGCATCAACCCGGGGTTGAAGTATACGGGACATAATCCCGTTAATTTTCTCATTTGAATTATCACTGGTACGTTGAGACGATTGTTGTAACCTGGTACGTTGAATGGCCATTCCTATCAGTTCACTGATGGTATTGAGAATAGCCAATTGCTTTTGGGAGAGCTGTTGACTTGTTTTACTGAGCAAATTCATCAGGCCTGCTTTTTCTCCATTAATCATAATTGGAATGGTAGCATGAAATAACAGATCGTCAGTTCCAGTTGTCACATCCTTTAACCGTGTACACACTATTTCGCTGATATTAGTAGCCTCTTCAATATCGTCAGATAAATACCTTTTGATACAATAACACCACCCCGACAGTCGCTCAGGATGATTACTGAGCGCTTTTGGTAAATTATAGGATGCTGCAAGGTATACAGATTGACTATCCGGCTGTACCAGCCAAATCCAACCTGTTCGCAAATCAAGTAAATCTACTGTTTTTTCCAGCGACATTCTCAGTGCTGAGGGTAAAGTGAATTCTTTATTCAAATGACTTGCAATCTCGTAGAGATGTGAAAAATAGGCTGTGTCCTCCATTAAAACAAAGCTAGTGAAAGTTTAAATAAAAAGTCAACAAAACAGATTAAAGGATCTACAAAATAAACCAAAGGCTATACAAAATCATTATAGCATTCCAAGGTGTTTATCATCATCTTAGCGGTGAATTTAAAACTTAAATTATGAAAAAAAACATCTTTCACATAGTACTCTCTGTACTGTGTCTGAATTTACTCTTTTACAGGGCTAATGCAGGTCCAAATACCTGTACAGATTACGGATGGGCTATACAGTCCATCAACAATAATACAGGTCTTCACGGTATTAATGTTGTCAGCTCTTATTCCGACCTAAATGGAAACATTATTTTAACCGGAAATTATTCCGGTACTTTTGATTTTCAGGACAATGATCAGATTCTGTTTAATATGCCTGGCATATCCTTTACTAATGATATGTTTGTGGCCAGTATATCACCTTCAGGTAATGTCAACTGGTTAAATACAACATTAACTTCTGGTTACCATACTCAAACATTACCTTCTGATGTGGTAACGGACGACAACGGAAACATATATGTTACAGGTCGTTATACTAACAAATCAACCGTCCAGTCACCAATGGTTTTTCAGGGAACGAACAGTAGTAGTGCTTCTATTCCCTATACATTAAGTAATACTAATTTCGAAACCTTTATCATCAAATACACGGCAGCAGGAGTTGTATCATGGGTAACAAATCCCATATCAGTAGGTTCAGTTCCATCAGCAATGGGAGCTGAAGGAGTTGCAATAGATGTAAAGAATGGGAATTTGATTGCCATGCATCACTTTTATGGCACCGTTAATATTTCAGGTACTAACTTCACTAATAGCACTTTGCAACATAACACAATTATTACAAAGGTAAACCCTAGCAATGGAAGTTACACCTGGGCTAAAGCTATTACTACAACTAATAATACTGACTTTGCCGAAGCAGCTGAAATCAAAATCGGAGACAGTGAGTTTTATATATCAGGAGTCTACCGGGGTTCTATTAGCTTCTCAGGAACAAATTACTCAAATACAACAAACTGCAGTTATATATCCAAATTAAAGCTTAATGGTAATGTTGAGTGGTTTAAAACCATTGAAGATGGATGGGTAACTTCTATAGAGTTAAGCCAAACTTGCAAAAACCTGTATGCAACTGGACTTTTCAGCAAAATATCTGGCTTAACTATTGATGGAAATACTGTTCCGGCAATCGGTCAATCTCAGGGGCATAACATTTTTGTAACATCAATAGCAAAAAATGGTATTGCAGAATGGGTAAGCCCTATCCATGGTTTTTTGGCCTTAAGTTATTACAGCTCATCTGCTGACAATTTAGAGTTAGATGAAGATGATAATCTATACATCCACGGGCAGGCAACTGATATTGGGGTTCCTGCTATTGATGATGTATTTTCGGGAGATGTAAAATTGAACACTAATTTTGCGATAAATACACAATTTTCATTCACTTTCAAATTCTTAAAAAATGGTATCCCTGTCAATGTAAATGATCACAACAATATCGAGACAACTACATATGACAGAGTTACAGATAAGTTTTATATTGCCGGAAATTATTACAATGCCTTACAGTTCGGAACCACAAACTTAACTGGTGGTGCTCATAATATTTATTTAGCTCAGTCACAACAAAGACTGCATAACAGTATTTCTTCACACTGCCTGCAAACCTGCCCGAAGCAGCCTGTTCAGTTAAGCTCCTTTATTAAATACGGATCGGCATTAACTTATAAATGGACTCCTAATACATTTCTTGACGCTGATCATATACCTGTTGTGAATTTTGATTCTCCGGTAGTAGGAATACATGATAACATCATCCGGGTAGAAGATGCTAATGGCTGTCATGATATAGCACACATTGAAGTGGTTGTTCTGGATGACACACCACCGGTTATTACATTAGCCAATAACGAAGTCTGTGTAAACAGCCCATTACTATACCCTTCAGTTCCAGACCCTGATAGTGGAACATGGGATGCATCATGTGTGGACTGTATTGATCCGGTAACAGGTGCTTTTGATCCGGTTGTTGCCGGAGTTGGTGTTCATGAAATATATTTCGATACTCCTTGTGCAAGAGGTACAAAAGAAGTCAAAATTTCACCCGATTATGTTTGTTGTTTAGAAGAAAACATTACTGAGGAAGCATTAATTTTAAAAGGATATTATACATTGATTTCTCTTAATGTTCCTGATGGGTCAACAGTGATTATTGAAGATGATGTTGTATTTGATAATATGACATTAAACTGGAATGATGTAACTATCTATGTTGAGGGTAGAAATCAGGGAATGAATGTAACCGGCTCTACTATAGAACTTGTCAAAACCAATGCTACATTTAAAAACTGTACTTTTCAATCAACCTGTGATAACATGTGGAAAGGGATTGAAATCAGTAATTATAGTTACTTAAATATGACACATTCCAAGATACTTGATGCTTACAAGGGCTTAGAGATTCTGGATAATACCATTGATGAGATTAAAATCCAAAACTCTGAGTTTTTTCACAACTATTACAGCATGTATTTTAAAACGGGCGAATTTGAGTTCCCTATTGAAATTTCTGAAACGAAGTTTAACTCGAGTAAAAAGAAAATGAAGGTTCCCTATAAGTTAATTAACAGTAATAATTTCTATTATTCGGAAGCTCATCTGTACTTTGAACATGGTATCAGTAAGCTCTTCCCTTTTACCTTTACAGGAAATACTTTGGAAAAATGCAAATATGGTATTTATTCAACTGACAATAATGATATGGGAATGCTTATTCTGTCTTCTAGTTTTAACAAGTGTTTTGCTTCAGGTGTTTATGCCAGAAGACTAAATACTGGATGGCAAAGTGGAAACGGACCAACAAACGATCTTATTCTTAATGAATGTCATTTTAACTATGGTAATGTGATACCTTCAACTCCTCAATTTTCAGGAATATCTCAAAGTTATGGTATTGTTCAAAGTGCAGGAGATCTTGAAGCAATTAATTGTAATTTTTATGGCTCTAAAAATAATTTTACGGCAGATATAGGAATCAGATTCTACAATCCTGTCTATAAACTGAGAGTGCACAACTCTACTTTTAATCATCTGGGGTCAGGTATTCAAATCAGAGCCTTCGGAGGAAAATGGCTAAAACTCAATCAAGGGGGGCAAACTCAGGTTGAAAACGGAGGAACAGAAATAATGATTACTTCTAACTTTTTTACCGACAATGATGAAAGCATAAAATTCATGAGTAATAATGCTGCACAAAATGCCGTAGTACCAGGCGTGGTTCTCCCTCCAATTCCATCAGGTGCGACTAATATTTCAGGATGTCCAAATTGCCCTGTAACCGATATTTTTGGAGAAGTCAGTCAAACTATCAGTTGCAATGAGTTTGTGCGTACTGACGGACTTGCCAGTTATGCCATTTATGTAGAACCCAATACCTTGATGCAACATATTGGAACTGGTACACCAGCTGGCAATGAGATTATAGATCCTACCAATAATATGAGGTCAATTTGGAACCTGGGAAGTATTTTCAAATACAGGCACTATGCCAATGAAATTTTTGGTCCTTCCACATCCAATTACCCGTTTTTTAACGCCACATTTATCAATAGCAATACATTTGCAACAGACAATACCTGTCCTGGAACTGCGGGAGTTAGGAAAGCAACAAAACTTAGCTTAAGTACAGAAAAAAACACTGAGCACGCCACCCTGATTTACCCTAACCCATCTAGTACAGGTGTATTTAATTTTGAAACAACGGAATTTGATTCAGACGCAGTTTTAAGCATCACAACTATATCTGGTCAGGTTATTATTAGAAGAACCCTTAATCAAGATATAACACAAATTGATTTATCAGAATATTCTAAAGGGTTATACTTTGTGACTGTTACTGATGAAAATCATCAGATCTCCAAAAAAATAATTATTGAATAATACAAGCAATCAATAATAATTGAGGCCCGACAAAAATGTTGGGCCTCTTTTTTTGAATTAAATACGAAGAAAATCTTTTAGTGCACTCTTTTTTGCCTTGGATACAGGAATCCGGGCTTTGTTTCTTAGCTCCACAATACCACCATCTTCCCTGATATACTTTACAACTTTATCAAGATTAACCACACAGGAATTACTCACTCTTAAAAAATCATTTCCTGATAAAAGTTGTTCATAATATTTCAGGTTTTTAGCAGTAACATAATGCTTATCAAATGTATGAATCACTGAATAAGAGCCATCACTTTTAATATGGTGAATATCTTCCAGATCCAGGAGCAAGTACTCATTCTTTATTGAAACAGGGATCTTAGTCATATCAGTTTTTTTCTTATAAACGCTTTTTATTTTCTTTTCTCTTTTTTCCCTGACACGATTAACAGAATTTTCCAATTCATCAATATCGACAGGTTTAAGCAGATAATCAAAGGCATTTTTCTTTATGGCATTTACCCCATAATGCGAATAAGCAGTAGTAAATATTAATTCAAAATTAGTTTTACTGATTCCTTCTAATAAATCAAAACCATTACCATAAGGCATTTCAACATCAAGAAACACAATATCAGGATCGGTCTGATTGATTAACTTAATACCTTCAAGCGCCGAATATGCCACCCCCAATATTTCAACATTTTTAATGAAGTCGGTTAACATTATTTTTAAGGCTTCTACTGCATCTGACTCATCATCAATTATAACCACTTTCATTTCTTCGCTGTTTTAGGGATTATTTGAGCAAACATATTATAAAAAGAGACTAAAGAGAAAAAATCAAGGGGACAAAACGGGGTACAATATAAAAAAATCAACTTATTCAATTAAAAATCATATATATACTGCGCTAAAACCGTACTCCTGTCTAAGTTCATTTTTTTACGTACTCTTTGTTTACTTTTCTTAACACTATCTGAAGCAATTCCAATCAGGTCAGATATTTCCTTTTGAGAAAATCCGATTTTAATTAAAACCAACAATCTGATTTCTGATTTGGTCAAATTGGGATGCTTTGTAATCAATCCCGGTAAAAAATCAGGGTTGAGTTTAGCATATCTTTCCTTAAAACTTAACCATTCTTCGTCCGATTTTGCATTTGACTCAAGCAGCTTAAAAATTGAAATTAAGTCAGATTTATTAATCTTCCCCTCATTACTTAACTTATCAATTGATTGTTTCATTTTATGATAACGGTCGTTCAAAACCTTAGCCCTGTCTCTATGTTCCCTTAAATCTTTTTCAAATTCCCGTTTCATTTCTATTACCCTGGACTTGATTTCTAAAAGTTCAGTTTCTTTCTTCATCAATACAAATGAAATGGTGTAAGTAAACATACCCAGTTCAAAAAGTGTCCCAATTTTTAAAAACGTTGAGGCATTTCCAGATATGATTTCACCGTGATTACATATCAATCCGATAATTAGAAAAACTAAAAATATAAGTAATGTAAAAATATAATATTTAGTCTCTGTTAACCTCTTCTTACCGGAGACTGCAATAATGATGAGAATAACAACTATCCATATCGACAGTGAAGCAGACTCAATAATATGAAGTTGACTAACCGACGAATGAATAAACATGAGTTGATAAAGTGAATATCCACCAAAAATGATTCCCATTAGTAATTTTACTCCCAAATCAAATTTAGGCAATTGTTCTTTTATTTTAAACATACGCAACGTGAATGATACCAGTGCAAACTCCCATATTCTGACAATAAAAAAAATCAAATGGTCAATGATGTAATTATTTTCCTTTAAAACGAACAAATACCCTTCCATTGACATGTATAAAAGGCAGGTAGAAACTATAAAAACAGAATAATAGATATAGATTTTTCGCTTCCAGTTTTTTAACCTAAAAAGATTGATTAACAATATAATAAAAGCCGCACCATAGAAAAAACCATTTTCAATGTATATATACTGTATGTGACTAAAATACTGATCAAGACTCATTACTTCAAATTCACTTTTCAACACTCTCCCATCACTCTTACAATAAATAAAATAGGTTTGTTCTTCATTCCTTTTTAATGAAATCCGAAAATTTGCCTCCGGAAAGTTTAATGATCTGTCATCCTCGAAGTTAACGGTGCCGGAAGGAAGCCTCGTTAACGCGTTCGAAAGAGAATCAAGCCGGTAAAAACGATATGTTCTGTTGATCGGGTCTGTATTACTGATAATGAAATCATTATCTTCATCATTATTCTTAATTGTAACCTTAACCCAAATCGTTCCTTTATAGAAACCTAAATCTAACTTTCCGGCTGTCTCAAAATGTTCATTCACAATTGTAGAATCACTGAACTTTTCGAACTCATCTACTTTTGTTAAAACCGAATAACTAATATCAGTTTTTTTTGCCGGGGAGGCATATGCAATAATATTAACAGATATGAAAAAAAACAGGCTGAAAAGCCGCTCAGGAGATAAACTACTTATCATAAAATTACTGCTTAAAGTTTTGGAAAATTAATTTCAACTCTGGTACCCGACGGGCATCCTTTATCATATAAATCAACAATTTTGCTTGAAAACTTTTGATCAAAGAATTTCTCAACAAGTTCCATTCTTCTGCCGGTTATTGTCATCCCGCTCGACTTATATTTAATATTATTATACTTTTTCAGGCTTAAAGCTTCAGATCTTCCAATGCCATTATCGCTGATAATACAGGTGATATGCTTACCCTCGTCAACCAAATCTATGGTCAATTTTCCAACACCATCTGTTTTGTGCATTAAACCATGCCAAATAGCATTTTCAACATATGGTTGAAAAAGTAAGGGAGGGATTTTTGAAGATTTCATGTCTAATTTTTGATCAATATTTATTTTATAGGAAAACTTATCTTTAAACCTCATAGATTCTAATTCCAGATAAATATTCAAGGCTTCAATCTCTGATTCTAAAGGAATTAAGTTTTCCTTTGAATTATCCAATACGTTACGCATCAAACGTGAAAAAATTGTCAGGTATTTGTTAGAACTTTTGCGGTCTCCTGTGAGGAGAAACTTTTGTATTGAATTTAACGCATTGAATATAAAATGAGGATTCATTCTGGCGCTAAGTGCCTGTTGCTCTGTTAAAATCATCTTCCTTTGGATTTCTATCTTAGATCTCAATTTTCTGAATCGATAACTTATAATAATGCTAATCATTAATACCAGAATTACAATACAAATTAAAACAAACCAAAAAGTCATCCAAAATGGAGTCCTCACTAAAAAAACAACACTTTCGATCTCACTTTTTACCCCTAAATCGTTAATAGCAAATACCTCAAAATTGTATTTTCCCGGAGGAATAGATACGAATTCAACATTTCTTTCATCTGTAAAACGCCAGGTTGTATCTTCTTGATTTCTCAAGCGATAAGCATATTTCAATATTGAGCTATAGGATATGCCCATATAATTAATATTGATATGCCCAGCTTTGTAATCAAGATGATAATGAGGCTGTTTTTCAACTGCCTTATTGCCTATTCGTATTTCATCTATCAATAAAATAGGTTTTGTTAATTTCGGTTGGTGTGATTTAGGAAATTTAGTTATACCGTTTCCATGACACAAGTAAATCATTGAATCTTCAAGGGTGATGCAATTAATAGCATTTGAAAGTAAACCATCAGTAGTAGAAAAAGTTTCAATATTCTCCAAATCAGTTAAATCAACTTTTGCCAACCCTAACTCTGTAGAAAACCAGGCATGATTATCGTCAATTTCAAGATTTTTGCAACGACTCCCTATTCGGTTTAAATTACTCCCGACAGGAACTAACCGCCGATTATCAAGTACCAGTATACCTGAAGCATTAGTTCCGATCCATAGTCGGTTGTACTTATCCATTCGAATTATATTTACACGCCTTGATAATTCCGGATAATCTGCACCAAAATATCTCAATTTATTGGTCATATCGAAACTGTATAAACCACCTAAGCAGGGAATATAGATAGTGTCTTTAAAGAGATAGGGGTGAAAATGCTTCAACCTTCTTGTAGAATTTTCCCTTGCAAATTGATACCGGATAGAATCATTAAGTATTATATTACTAATAGCAACTCCTACATTGTTTGAATCAAGAGTATATAGAAGTGGTTCCGATTCGATTCTTTTTAATCGGTTTTTTTCCTCACATAAAGCATAATTATCAGCAACAATTACAAGCTGACCTGAACTATTAAACTTGTGATACAGGTATTCGTTAGTGTTTAAATCATTACTATATACTTTCTTAAAACGGTCTCCCTTTTTTTCATAAACATCTCCGAAATAACCTATGGCATACAATTGTTTTCTTCCACCAAAAATTAAATCTGAAATAATACTACTCTTCCCCAGATCAAACACTTCCACATCCAGTGTTGAAGCGTAAAACACGCCCTGAGAAAGCGAACTAAACCAATAACCTCCTTCTCTGTCCTTCAGGCATTTTGTAATATGTAAATCCTTTAAAAGATGCATTTTTCGACTGAATTCCCTATCAAAAAATTTAGCTCCCCCAGGTTCTCCTATAAATATTTCATCCTTGCCAAGGATATTTAAATTAATTCTGTTAATCTCATTTTTGTATAACACTTCACAGCTATCTTTTTTGAGAGAAAAAACATACTTATCAAGATCAAACATAGCATGACCATGATCAATATTATAACCGTTCAGAGACGACCTATTCAAATTCATATTAGCTGCTACAGGAGAATTTAAGGGAAAAATTTCACCATTTAACATGTATTGATTTTTAATCTTTCCTGATACAGCTCCAATTATACAGCCATGCGAAGTCGAATCAATTTGTCGGAAAACACAATATTCATCAAGTCGTTCAACCTGGCAGTTTTCTTCTTCAATATTAAACAGTTTGTACTGGTTATTCCCTCCGGTTAACCACAGTGTATCAGATTGGTCAATATACAGCGAATGAATGGTTCCGAAATTCAGCCCACATGACACTTCATGAATCGAGTCATTTTGATCAATATAAGATAATATACCATTAAAAGACCTAAGCCAAATCCTCCCTTTTCGATCTTCAAACAGACCAAATATAGTATTATCAGGCAAGCCTTCAGCAACCGTAAATAATTCAAATTCAACACCATTATATTTACTGATTCCCAAATCGGAAGCGAACCAAATATAACCACTTTTGTCTTCCAATATATCATAAACCTGATTGCTTAACAGTCCATTATCAACATTGTAATTTTTAAAGTGAACAGATTGACCACTTAGAAAAACAGAATAAAAGAGGCATAAAAAGGCGGGGGCCAAATTCTTCATTGGCTAAAACTAGTGAAACCGTCTTAATTAGACAATAATATCTGATGTCTTAGAGTGAACGGTTTGATTCTATGCTCTAAATATCATGATTTAATATTAAACTCTTCATAGCTTAAATTGTCAACTCTGTTTCAGATCTTTAAATTCTAAACCTGAAGATCGGTCAAAATAAATGATGTACAAAACAAATGGACTACACCACAAAAAAAACTGAACACAATACAAAATCCACCTTGTACCCTTAAGTTGTATTCTTCAATTTTGATGACAATACTAAAATCAATAAATATGAAAAAAATGCTTACAATTGGGATACTGTTACTGTCCCAAATTAATGGAAACGCACAAATATTTGGCTGGGCCAATGCCACCGGGGGAACCACTCCCGTAATTGTTGAAGAAACAGTTATTGATAAGAAAGGAAATTTATATACTGTTGGTACGTTTTACGGAACTGCTGATTTCAATCCCAGCCCGGTTGCTACATACAACCTGAGTACAAATGCCAACGGACTTGTTCAAAGTACTTTTATACAAAAGCTGGACGCTGCCGGCAATTTTGTATGGGCTAAAGCACTAAAAGGGGTAAATCACTATGATGGCGTTAACGGCTATGGCATATCAGTAGACAATAATGGTAATATATTTGTAACCGGTGACTTTCATGGTGATGTGGATTTTGACCCGAGTCCCAATGGATTCAATAACTTATACAACTTTGATAAAAGTTTTCTATTGAAATTAAACAATAGTGGTATTTTTCAGTGGGTCCAGCAAATTGGAGATAACGGCCCCACTCAAAGTTATGGTGTCAAGACCAACTCAAACAATGATGTATTTGTTGTAGGATCATTTCAAACAGGTGTCAATTTTAACCCTAATGGTCCGGCTCAAACTAAAACCTCAAATGGTGGTAAGGATATTTTTATTAAACGAGTTGATAATAACGGCAATTTTGTTTGGGTTAAAACCATAGGGGGTACAGGAAATGATGTTGCCCAGGCCTTAACGATTAATAACTATCAGATCTATATTACCGGCCAGTTTTCCGGTACTGTGGATTTTGACCCTAACGCAGGTGTTCAAAACCTGAATAATGGTGGTCGGTTCATTGCTAAATACAGACATAATGGTAATTATGCCTGGGCTCAAAACGCGGGAGGGACATCAGAAGATCATTATTATTCAATTGCTGCTGACAATTCAGGTAATGTTTATACTGCCGGCAGATTTTCCGGCACAACAAGTTTTAACGGAGCCATGAGAACTGCTACAGGAGGAACGGATATTTTTATGCAAAGATCTAATCAATCTAACGGGAATATCAATGGGTTGATTACAATTGGTGGTACAGGGAATGATGGTGCATATTCAGTTGCTGTTAATCAATGTGATGATGTTTATATAACTGGCTATTATTCCGGACAGGTCGATTTTGACTATACCGGTGGTGTAAATTACCTTAATTCAATTAACGGATCTTCAGATATTTTTCTTACCAAAATTAATGGCAGTAATTTCAATTTTGAGTGGGCTCATTCATTTGGAGCAATATCTTCTGATTATGGTACTAATCTAAATATTAATGCGCATGGTGATATCTATCTGTCCGGTCAGTTCCGTAATCAGGTTGATTTTCATCTGGATCCATCAATTACCTATAACGTTTCCGCCAGTTGGATTGATGTTTTTGCTTTAAAACTAAACGAATCACCTGTAACATCAAACATCTCTCAGCACCCTTTAAGTTTTACCAGTGGACGATCATGTGAAGAAACCATGTCTGTAATTGCCCAGGGAGCTCAGACTTATCAATGGCAAATCTACGTGCCATTCACACAGTCGTTTCATAACCTGACAAATAATAGCATTTATTCTGGCGTAACTACCGCAAACCTTGACATCAGCATTCCTTCATTTTGGAGCGGTTTTTACAGGTACCGTTGCATTGTCAGATTTAGCAGTTGTACACCTGACGAATACTCAAAAGTAGGAGAACTATTTATTAACAGGAAGTCTTATTGTGATGGTAATCCAACATCCGAAATGGTTATCAATAAAAATACACAATCAGAGAAAAACACACCTGAAGGATTTACTCAAATATCAGTTTTCCCGAACCCTTCCCTTACAGGACAGTACACAATAAACACAGAAGGATTTTTGGAGGACAGAACAATTAACGTTATTGATTTATCAGGAAAAGTTATTATGACTTATAACGGCCCATCTGCAAAAACTATTGATATTTCAAACTTTTCAAAAGGTATTTACTTTTTGAAAGTATCAGATCATACTCAGGAAATAGTCGAAAAAATTATCTATCATTAAATTATTTTGATTTGTGTCCGGATGCCTGTTTAAGCCTATTAAACAGGCATTTTTCTATTATGGCAACTCTCTACTACTATTTGATTCCTATCAATATCTTACATTCCTTTAAAACAATATACTTTTCCTTTAAATGAGGAAGTGTTTATCGGCCTTAAATTCAACCAATCCAATTTTTCAGGATGGATTAAAGTAGAATTTACCGGAGGTAACATCAAAATAATTGAAAGCGTTTTACAAAAGTAAGTTAATTGAAAAACAAATATTTAAACTAAAAAACTTAAAGTATTAGTTCCATTCTTATATTACAGCGTTCGTATGGTGAATCTTTCGGAACCGGAATCTCCTTAAAACCTACTTTATGATATAATGTTATTGCCGGTGAAAGCTTCCGGTTAGAGTCCAAAAACAATCGGGTTACGCCTAGTTCAATCCCTGCATAATGAATACAGGCATACATTAATTTTTGTCCGATTCGCTGTCCCTTAAAGTCTTCAGTTACCCCCATTTTTGAGAGTTCAAAAACACCTTCTCCACGCTTTATCAGGGCGACAGTTCCAACAACTTTGTCACCAATTAAGGCAAATAGTATTTCTCCACCAGGTTTGATAATCTTGTCCTCAGGGTTTAACAATACGGTTCTGTCATAATCTTCAATATAAAAGTACTTTTCCAACCATTCGAAATTAAGGGCAGCAAAGGCATCTGCATATTTCAGGTCATATTTTATTATCTGTATATCTGCTCCTTTCATATAATATTGTCATTTTTCTCATTTAATGCTTCAATTGTTCTGTCTTTGAAACTCTGCTGATCAAAAACAACTTCCAATTGCTCAACAAACTCTAACGCTTTTAAGTTTTTTAACGCCTTTTCCAATCCATCAATTCCAGCTTGCCAAATTAACTCAAACTCCGGCAAGCGTTTGTAGGTATAATCCGACAAATCAAGCTGCCGTTTTCGGGAATCACTGGCATCCTTTACGGAATTTAAATAACCTTTATTAATCATTTTATTAGTAATCGCTATTACTGATGGATGTGACATTCTGATTGCGTCTGCTATTTCTGTAACACTCATTCCACCTCTTGACTGTATGATTTTAAAAATAACGTACCAGTTAGGCTCAATATCCATATTTAATGAATTGTAAAGGTCTCTCCCACTGTGCATCATCACATCACTGATTCTCTTTAGGCGAGTGGCAAACCCCAGGTACCCCAGCTCTTTAATATAATCCTGTTCTTTCATTTTTTTACGTAGTTGACTACACAAATATAAATAAAAAAATACGTAGTCAACTACGCTTATTAAAAATTTAACATATTTACACAAATGGCAGTTCAATATCTAACTATATTATAGTCTCAATTTCACGGATATGGATATACTGAAAAACTTTGATCTATTTTACTTTGTAATTGTTCCTGTGATCTATTTTTTTGTCTTCCTGTACTTTGGTGCATTATATAGTTCTTCAATGCAGGAAATCAACAGAAATATGGTCAGATCAAAAGCGAAAGGTGTAGACCCAAACTTTTTCTATCAACGAAATATTGCATTAGAACAAAAAATCAAACGGAATAAAAAAAGAGGTTACTTTGTACACTTCCTGCTTCTAATAATACATTCTTTATCAATAATATTTATAAGTACAAGAACTTTTTACATGTATGAATACCTAATCTACTCCTACCCTTTAATTGTAGTCATACTGTCTCTCTTAATGCTTTCAGTTGTCTATTTTTTAAAAGGGGCCGGAACCATAGATTCCAACCCCAGATTTAATGACTCACTTTGAGAAGTTAACAATCAGAACAGAGTATGCCTACTGATACTTTCCTAAAATATTATCTTCAAACTCATAACCGGTTTCAAACTTACGTTTATCCAGCTTTTTATACTCTACCAACGCCCATAATACAAATTCCTTGGTCAAAGCTTTATCCTCATTTGATAAGCCGGGTTGGTATTTGTTTACAATATCTTCAAGCGGTTCAATGGCATTTAAATCATTTAAATAATCCTTGTTTGAGGCATCAGTCATTAACTCAAATCCCGGATTTTGAATAAACCATTCAATTAACCGGTCAAAGTCAGCATACTCTCCAGGTTTAGAGAGTGACTTGATTTCCATAAAATATTCCGAAAACAATGTTTTGATGGCATCTCCTAATAAAATAGCGGCAACACCTTCTGCTCCCTCCTGCTCTCCTTCGTAAACCAATTCCACTTTACCTGTTATCGCAGGTGTAATACCCAATAAGTCACTCATCCGAATACTGGTACTCTTATCGCCCGATTTCAACGACCTTAATTCAGCGGTACTGATCAGGTTTTCATAAGCACTAATGGTCATTCTGGCAGATACGCCACTTTTAACATCAATAAATTCACTTTCCCTGGCTTCAAAACTAATCTGCTCCAAAAGGTTTTTAATTAAGTCCGGAACATAAATTTGATTTGATAAACCGGCATTAATATCAGATTCCTGTGCGGTAATTTGCATTGCAATTTCCCGATTCAATGGGTAATGCGTTAAAATTTGTGATCCGATACGATCCTTTAACGGTGTTACAATACTACCACGGTTGGTATAATCTTCAGGGTTTGCTGTAAAAACAAACTGAAGGTCTAACTCAAGTCTGATCTGGAATCCCCTGATTTGAACATCTCCTTCCTGCAGAATATTAAACAAAGCCACCTGTATCCTGGCCTGCAAATCAGGTAATTCATTGATCACAAATATACACCGGTTAGCTCTGGGGATCATTCCATAATGAATCACTCTTTCATCTGCATACGATAATTTAAGGTTAGCAGCCTTTATGGGATCGACATCTCCAATCAAATCAGCCACTGTTACATCAGGTGTGGCCAGTTTCTCAAAAAAACGATCATCTCTGTGTAACCATTCAATCGGGGTCTGATCACCTTCAGCCTTAATCTTCTCTATTGCATATTTCGAAATCGGATTAAAAGGGTCATCATTTATTGATGAACCGGAAACTACAGGAATCCATTCATCCAAAAGTTTAACCAATGATCTGGCCAGCCTGGTTTTTGCCTGTCCTCTTAACCCTAATAAATTAATGCTGTGCCTTGATAAAATTGCCCGTTCTAATTGTGGTATAACGGTACTGTCATATCCTATTATTCCTTCAAAAGGTGTTTTTTTCTCTTCTAAAACCTGAATTAAATTTGACCTTAATTCATCTTTTATTGATCGGCTCTTGTAGTTTGCTTCTTTTAATTGACCAAATGTCTTAATCTGTTTAATATTCATGCTTTGTAATTCTGATTATTTTTTTATTATCCGTTAATTCTTCTTTTTCTGTTTTGCTCGTAATCCTCAAATATCATTTCTCCCAGGCCACGTAGCCCTGTATAAAATGCTTTCCCCTGGTTTTCCTTAGTAAACTTCTCTACAAATTCCATCAGATAAGGATCCTGGGCAATCATAAATGTTGTAATCGGGATTTGTAATTTCCGGGCTTGTCTGGCCATATTATAACATTTATCGGTAATGTATTCGTCCAGACCATAGCTGTTTTTATAATAATCGCCATCAGGTAATCTTAAACAACTGGGCTTACCATCAGTGATCATAAAAATCTGCTTATTAGTATGTTTTTTTCTTCTCAATAAATCTAACGCCAGCTGAATACCTGCCACTGTATTGGTATGGTATGGACCTACCTGTAAATAAGGTAAATCTTTCACTTTAATTGGCCAGGCATCATTTCCAAACACTAAAATATCAATCGTATCTTTTGGGTAACGTGTTCTGATTAACTCAACTAATGCCATAGCTACTTTTTTAGCTGGTGTAATCCGGTCTTCACCATACAAAATCATACTGTGACTGATATCAATCATTAATACAGTACTCATTTGCGCCATATGGTGCGTTTCATTAACAATCAGATCGTTTTCGTATAACCTGAATTCATTAACACCATGATTAACCTGTGCATTTTTAATACTCTCGGTTACTGCAATTTTAGATAAGCTATCCCCAAAAACGTAGTTTCTGAATTCACCACTTTCTTCGTTACCAGCTCCCACGTGCTTCGTACTGTGATTGCCTCTTCCTGATTTCCTTAATTTTCCAAAAATCTGATCCAGTGCATTCTTTCGGATTGCCCGTTCTGTTTTTGCTGTAATCACCAAATTGCCATTTCCGTCAGGATCATCATCTCTTAAAAAACCTTTCTTTTTCAGGTCTTCAATAAAATCATCAAGTGTATATTCCGGTGTACTCATTTTGTACTCCTTGTCTAATTCCCGCATCCAATCCAATGCTTCATCAACATCACCTGACGTATAAGTGATAATCTCTTTAAAAATGTCAAAAAACTTTTCAAAAGGGGTCTTTTCTTCTTCAATATGTTGACTGAACTTGAATCCGGTTAAAGGTTTGTTTTTTTTCATGTTTGTAATAGTTTAACGGATGTCTGTTTTTGTTTGCTTGTACTAATTTAGGCATTATTTATCATTAACCACCTGCTTTAGTTTTGTTAAAAAAACTAAAATACCGACTGCACAAAACTAATAATGAAATAATGTTCTTCAGGTATTTAGCATAGTCTCAGAGTGATATTTTCCTGGTACTTTAAATTACTTAGAATGTATTGTATGATTAAAGTATTTTTAGAAAAAATTTGTGATTTTCAAAAAAGGAACTAAATTTGTACGACCGTACATACAAAAATGAGTAAAATTTCAACAAGAGAAGCACTATTAAACGCAGGTTATGATTTGATACACCAAAAAGGCTATCATGCAACAGGTATCCAGGAAATTACTGATGCTGTAAACGTTTCTAAAGGATCTTTTTACAATCATTTTAAGAAAAAGGAAAAGTTTACATTAGAAATCATTGAAGAACTTGGTGAAAAGTTCAGAGATGAGCATATTAAGGCGCTGAAAGACGGTAAGCTGAGTGCTTTTGAGCGTATTCAGCAATTTTATATGAAAAAAACTGATGCGGTAATTAATGTAATGCATTTTCAAAAAGGCTGCTTTCTCTCCAATATCTGTCAGGAAGAAGCTGACAAATCACTAATACTTGCAGACGGAATCGACAAAGCTTTTTCAGGAATGGCTGCAGCAATAAAAGACTGTCTTGATGAAGCTGTTTTCGACGGCTCTATTGCCCCGGACACCAATACAGATCTTGTTGCGGAATTTATTCTCAATGCCTGGAATGGCGCACTTATGCGTGTTAAAGCCTCAAAAAATGAAAAAGCATTGTCGGCTTTTATGTTATATATCAAATCATTAAGGATTTAAAAAAAATTTGACCTGTCTATTGTACGACTGGTCATACAATTAATAATTTTAACCAAAAACAAACACAATGAAAAATGTAAAAACAATGATGAAACGAATCGGTGCAATAGCACTTTTTGCAACTGCCGGGATTTTTGGTCTGGCCACTCAGGGAGTAAATGAAGCAGAAAAAGAGAAAACCAAAAGTATTGACGTATTATTTAAAAAAAGTAAACTGATTGAGGTCGCCTTTTTAAGTGTCAGGCCGGACAAACAAAAACAACTTAAAGAATCCTACTTCAAAAAGGTTTTTCCAATTGCTAAGGAATATGGACTTAAACCATTAGCAAAAATAAAGGTACAGTATAGTTATTCGGATTTTGTACAACCCCAAATAATAGGCTTTTTTGAATGGGAAAGTGAAGAAAAGCACGCCGCTTTTCTTAAAGATAAACGGTTTCTCAAACTAAAGCCATTACGTGATGAGGCATTGAGCTTTTTAAGATTAGGTTACTTCACCGTTAATGAAGATACTGAAGTATCGTTTAAATCAGGTGAGCTGGTTGAAATTTTCTCAATTTGGTTTAATCCTGAAAATGCTCACAGAATGCAGACTTATTTTAAAAATGTGATGCCACTTATTACAGGAAAAAATAACCCATATGATGTGAAATTTCCGGTCTCGTTTAATTCAGTAAAATATGGTGATGACACTTACCAACCACAATCGTTTGGAATGGCTTTTTGGAAAAACAAAGCCAGTAATGACGCTTTTTTTTCTTCAGACGACTATGCAAAAATAAAGCATGACAAGGAGGCTGCTATAAGCAAGCTTGACGTTTGGCATGGCCAGGTTATTATTGAGTAGTTTATATAACCAATAAAAGAGGGTGTACTGGTGCATCCTCTTTTACAGTTTATTCAGTTTAAACGAATAATAAGTTCCGGAATCCTTTACTTCAAACCGCTTCTTTCCTTCCATTTGCTCTGTAAGAATCTGAATAAGCTCTAACCCAAAACCACGATTACCAAATAAGGGTTCTCTCCATATACCATCATCAGAATAGGTAATTTTAAAACGATCAGCCTTTACATCTTCAATATTTATTGCTATTTCTCCTGAATCCTTATGTAAAAAAGCATATTTGAAAGAATTTGAGAGCAATTCATTCAGTAATAACCCTATTGGCACCACTGTTTTTAAGCCAATATCATTGCAATTGGAATCCACATTAATTTTAATTGGAAAATCACCACAAAAGAAAACTTTTAATTCCTCTGCCAGTCCCTCGATATAAGAAGTCAGGTTGAATTTAGTGATATCTTTTGCCTGATAAAGTCTCTGGTGAATGGATGACATCACCATTACCCGGTTGATGGCTTCATTAAAATGCATTTTGGTTTCGTCATGGTCAATCTCATTACCCTGAAGTTTTAGCAGACTGATAATGATTTGCAAATTGTTTTTAACCCTGTGATGTATTTCTTTTACCAATATGGTTTTCTCTTCATTCCGCTTTAAAATTACCAGGTTATTTTCCTCCAGTTCATTATTGGCCACTAAGAGTTTTCTCTCAACAAAACGCTGCATATTAATGAACAGGTATATAAGATAACCAATAATAAACAGTGTACAGGATGTTTCAATGGCAATTATTACTTTATTGAGGTCATCAGTAGCATGAATTGATTCAAAATGCAAATTCATTGACATGAATATAAAGTAAAAGCAGGCTAATAAATTAACTGATATTACTATAAAACCGTTTTTAATTCCCAGACCAAAAAAGGATAAAAGAACAATTACTATCAACCAGGAAAAATTACTAAAATGACTTGAATCCGGAATTAGATTCAGATCGAGATGAATGATGACTGTTCCAACATATACAAATGTGAAAAAGACAATTTTGTATTTCCCGGTAAAATATAAATAGATTAATAAACCAATAACCCCAATATCGGCTGACAAATAGGTTATCATACCATTTGATACATCAAAACTGAATATGATGGTCAGCACCGCGAAAACAATGGCTAATATGACGCACAATCGCCAAATCAACAAAAATTTTGTTTGTGAAATATAGTTGTCAAACCGGATCTTCTTCGGGGAAAATAAACTCATGAATATTTGATCAAATTACCGTTACAGGATAACCAACGGTGTTAAGGTAATCATTTTATACTTAACACACTATAATATAAAATAAAAACAAATTTAACCTTATTGAAAGAACCTCTGATTTTACTGTCTGTTTTGATATCAGAGGGGGTGACGATTCTATGATTAGAGTTAATCTTGAATTTTATTATAAAAAAAAACTCCGCAAACCAACTCGGTGGCTTTTTAAACAAAAAGCAGCCATAAAAGGCTGCTCTTGTTATAATAATCGTTTTTTTACAATTTATTTTACCGGGAAATGGATCACTGTTTTCAATTCATTTTCCGGAACTTCCATTGGGTTACTGATATAGACCTCAAATGGCATTATTTTTTTATTCGATTTAAACTTTTTAGCCCGGTGTAAGCTATACTGTGCACTCCAGGCATTTCCGATATGCGGATATGGTCCGGTATGCTCAATTGAATGAACTTTTGTTTTAGGAACTGTACCACTTATTGTACCACCCGGTAAATTTGCCGGAACAGATTTAACAGGTACTGCAGCTGTATATTCTGTCTGCTGCTTAACCACATCCCATTTATGATAAATTGAAAATGCAGGGCCTGTCACCAATTCATGGTCCACATCATTCATTAATTTACCAAAGTCCTCCTTCATTTTATCTGCCATAGCATCAATAGAACAGCTGGTTTTAACCCCAACATATGTACACCCGTCATAAGGATTAATGCCTTTAAAATCGAGTTTTGAATGTACTTCTCCATCCTCAACATAATCCTTTAACATTTTTAATCCTCTTTCATAATCCATACCTATAAAAGCGGTCATCATCTTTTTCATAAAAAACATAAAAAAGGGCATACTACTGTCCATACTCCAGGTTACATGAGTACCTTCACCTTCCGGTTTCAGTTTAAATCCTACCTTAGCGTACGATTTCCATGGCTTTAGAAAGTTAAGGTCGTAATCGATTGACTCATTCTCTTTTTCATTGGTAATTTTCATGTTACCTGAGCCAACAATGTCGCCATTCCACTCATAGAACTTTTTGTCTTCAGCAACATCAACTTTAACTCCTGGCTCCATAATTAACCACGGCGACCATGGCGACCAATGGTCAAAATCATTAAGTTTTGTAAATACTTCTTGCGGGGACTTGTTGATAAAAATAGATTTATCGATCATCATTTTTGGCATAACAGTCAATTTTAGTTGAAATAAAATTACTTATTTTTTTTGAACCGCAAATGAACAGGCAATGATTCCCTGTAATTTATAGTGATAAACTTTCCTGAATGAATCGTCAACTAACCTGCGTTAACCTTAACCAATAACAATTTTAATCTGACGGGATTCCGGATCAATTGGTTCTACCAAATCAGAGTCTATCCAGGTCAGATCTACCCTTCCGGTACTCAAAACAACTTCAATTGTAGTTGAATAGGTTCCATCCTGAGGAAAAGTTAAAGGTAGTGTTGACCAGCCATCTGCATCAGAGCCAATAGAAACCTGCACCACAGAATTACTGATCACTTCCTGTGTCAGTTCATTCCAAAAAATTGTGGCACCATAATGTGGGTCAAAAAATGTCCAGTTACTCACATTAAAAATTCTTGACTTTTTATAAATACAGCTGGCATCATCTTTTTGAGCATATATTGAATAGTTTTCAGCAGAAGGGTCAGTACACCCTATTTTGCGACAGGAAGTACCTGCTAAGATTATCAAACTTAAAAAGAAGAGCAATTTTCCGGTTTTCATAACTGTATCATTAGATTTTCGAATTGTGCTGCAAATAAGATGCCAATATAAGAGGGTATGCTTTGATAAGCATACCCTCTGTGTTTTATACAACGTTTTATGGTCTGTTTAAGTAAGAATTCAATACCAGACACAAACCTAAAAACGGGAAAGTTAATGTGATGATAAATGTTGCCACCCATTGATTAGGTCCTGTTAAATTGAAAAAATAGAACATTGCCATTCCCCAAACAGAAACGAGTAAACCTCCAATAATTTCTCTCTTCCAGCACAGTAAAATCAATAAAAGCATTATTGTCCATGGCAAGGCATTAGGCAAATTATTGATTAATCCCATAATTCCTTCTTGCTTTATATCGGCTCCCATAATAATTGAAATTCCAAAAATCCCACCACCCAGTACCAATAAAACTATTTTTAAAACTTTATTGATAATGTCATTCGTTTTAATATTATTTATCGATTTCATAACTCAGTATCTTAAGTGATTTACGATTTATTTTTATTTAATAATTTAAGGTCTCTTGTGTTTTTCTGCACTGCAATTGCACTGAACAATGCTAAGATGAAAGACATTCCGAAAAAACCTTTTTCACTCAACAACAAATCCGCATTCCTGAGTCCAACGATTAACAGGATAACTGATATAATGGTTGTAAACCAGCTTATGCCATAGTAAATATCCGTTACCTCAATATTCTCGGCCCTGTCTCTGACACATTTTTGGACAGATATGGCTGAAAAAAGCCCAAATAATATGATCGTAAAATAATAGCCTTTCTCATTTAGTACCATATTTGCATTCCATAGCCCAATACAATAGGATATCAATCCAATACCCAAAGCTAACCATGAGGCTCCAATAAATGCCCCTGTTGGCCGAACACCTGAAAGTTCTTTTTCAGGTTTGAATTCCGGTTTCTGATCAATCTGTTCTTCGGTCACTAATGTTTCCTTATTCATATCTTTTGTTTTATGATTACGGTACAAATCTGGACAGAAACACCTCCTAAAAAAACACAATATTGCCAAATAAATGTCTATATTTAAGAAATAAAAACACTATTAAAAACTAATAAACAGCATTTTAAATAAAATTATTCTTTCTATATAAATGAAAAACCAAGAATTGATAGACCTTTTAAGTCCGACAGATAAAAAACATTTTATCAAATATCTTGATCAACGAAATAAAAGGAAAGATGCAAGAAATATCGATTTATTTAAAGCATACCTAAACGGTTCAATTGAACTGTTTAAAACAGATATTGGTGTAAACGCCTTTTACCTTCAACAAAAAAGATTATCAGACCGTTTGCTGGATTTCATAGCCGGTCTCTCATTTGAAACCGAAGCTACTGTTGAAGTATCAGTTATTAAGCGATTGCTTGTTGCTCAAAAGTTATTTTCATTCCAAAAATATAAACAGGGTTTTAAGGTTTTAAAAATGGCTGAAAATATAGCCTCTAAAATCAATCATTACAGTTTGTTAAACGAAATTTATTATACATTCATTCTATACTCTCACCATTCCGAATCACCTGACCAGGAAGAATTATTTATAAAATTTAATAGCAATAAAAAAGACCTGTTTGCTGAAGAACAATTGAATATGGCTTATGCCGTAATCCGAAAAGCCTTCAATAATACTGAATTCCGCTCTGAAACAATCAACTTAACCGACTTGATTACATCTGTTTTTCATAAATTCGGAATTTCAGAAGAAAACGGATACACATTTCAATCGTTATTTCAATTGGCTGAAATAGCAGATATTCAAGGCGCTCATGAAAAAAACTACCATTCAGTTAACTTATTCTTTATAGATAAAGTTAAAGCATTACAGGGTGGCCCGCAGGATACTGAAAAACACCTCTCCTATCACATTGACATGCTTTATCTGGTTGCCAACGTTTATTTCCGGAAAAAGCAATTTAAAATTAGCACTGATTACCTTGCTCAAATGCTAATACAAATGAATCGGTTTGATGGTAAATTTTATGAAAAAAACATCATTAAATACACAACATTATATGCCCTAAATCTTAATTTTTCAAGGGAACATGAAAAGGCATCTGAAGTCCTGGATCAGCTTTTAGAAGATAAGGTGACTGATAACTTTGCTTTACTCAACCCCATATTAGTCAGAATAATGATTCATTTCCAACAAAATGAACTTAACGAGGCAAAAAAATTGATGTCCGGTTTACATTATTCCGATAAAGTATATGAGAAACATATTGGTTTGGAATGGATTTTACATAAAAAATATATTGAAATATTATTACATATTGAATTGGGCAATACGGACTATGTAGATTCCAGAATCAGCAGCCTGATCAGAACGCATCAGGATTATTTTAAAGCAGCTACTTCTTTTCAGATTTTACCATTTTTAAAACTGGTTAAACAATATTACAAAGATCCTTTTATGGTAAATTCTGAAGAATTCAGAAGCCAGGTAAAAGCTTCTATTGATTTAAAACGTGTTGAGCATGAAGATATTTTTTTGATGTGTTTTTATGCCTGGCTAAAAGCTAAAATGAACAAACAGCCGGTGTACAATGTTACTATGGAGCTCATTGAAACAAACTTATAATCTTTGAAAAGCTTATAGCAGTCAAGAACAGACCACTATAAGCTACATTTAACTGTTGCTTACTATTAATATAACTCTAACTCCTAAAATTGAGCAACAATTAGCGAATGCTAATCTAGACAACAATGATTCAAAACACAACCGGGTTTTTCCCGGTTTTTTTTTAAGGATATTTCCTGTTTTTAAAATAGGAAACATAAAAAAAGAGAACCATTCACCGGCTCTCTTTCTTAACTTTCGATTTAATTAAAACTACTATATTTTAAATCAATTTTATTAGTTAGCCTGATTAAACAAATTTGATTGGGTTAACATTTATCAGGTATAATTATTATGTGAGTATAAACTTCCTTAACGCCATACACGTAAGTCTTTGCGAAAAGGTTGGGTCATTTTTGAAAAAAAAATCTTTTTTTTATTTGAATCAGCTAAAAAATGACTTTTTTATTTTCTTTTATGGTAGTCTTTATACTCAAATTCTTTAGTCTTTTTATTCCACTCCAACTTGTGAATATCCCAACTTTTTGAAGCACCTGGCTTTTCCAATTTCTGTGCTATAATGGCTTTTTCGCCGTCTGTCCTCACATTAATCATACCGTAAACAGTAACAATCCTTTCTTTTTTCTTCAAGGTTGAGAGCTTTGAAGTTTCAATAAATTCTTTTGAAGACCGTGCCAATTCAGTACTAAAAATAAGGGACCTTTCGCCACGACTGTGCTTGCCAATTGTCCCCAGGGTATCAGGTCTTGGATGGCAGTAAGACTCTTCATCTCCACTCGAAATCACAGTGGCTATCGGATTGATTACACTTAAAAATTCACTTGTAAAATCTGGGCTGCCGTGGTGACATGACTTTGCAATATCAACTTCAAAAAATGCTCTTGCTTTCTCAATGGCATCATCAATTTTCTTTTGCGCCTTTTCCTTTGTGGCATTTGAGGTTCTTCCGCTTTTAACAGCTCTCACTAAAGCTTTCATATCTACACCGGTAAAGCAACTAAACAGATAATCTTCGGCTGCAGAATTTAAATCTCCTCCCAATAGTAATCTTAATTTGCCAATTGTCAGTTTTAATATAATGGAATGTCCGTTTTTGGTTTTCCCTTTATTATTTAAGAAAACCGGAAGGGCTTTTTTTCCATTAATTTCCTGAGGAAAAGGTCCTAAAACCTCAATTTTCATATTATCCTGATCATAAATTGGGGGATCACCATAACACAGGGCCTGTTTTGGCACATCTGTTTTTCTCAACATTTTAATATAGTTTCCGGCTTTATTTACTGAGTTACTCCTTCTGATATAATCAGCATTCGACTCACATAAATCCGTAATATATTCTTCATCAGACTCTTCAACCAGAGTGCCCAGGGTTGATACTTTTCTGCCACTTTCTTCAACAATACCGTTATGGTATATTTTATCGAATGTGAACAGGTTTTTGTTCTTTTTTTGAGCGGTAAACAAAGGTGTAAAACCACCATAGTGGTCAGCATCAGAGTGGGTAATTATTGCAGTTAATTGTGGTGGAAAATTATCAGGTTTTCTAAGATTAAAGCGCCACGAAAAAAACCTGAACATATTCGAGCCTTTTCCAGCATCAATTACTATATGTTTATTGGCTGTTGTTACTATATGACAACAATCTCCCTGAGCCACGTCAAGAAAATTAACTTCGAGCACTCTTTCCGCCTGAATTCCGCTTTCAAGAATATAGCCATACCTTCCCCTGGCCTTTACCTTTATATACTTCTTTTTACCAAGAATAAGGGGGATAAAGTCTCCATTTTTAAACAAAGGTCTGATATAATCACCAAAAAGCAATTCTTTTATAAAACCTCTTTTCTTGTTTCCTGAAGGTGTTTTAGATTTATATGAATAAAGTTTTACCGAAGGATATGTTGCAAAACCATAGCCTTTTTGTTTTATTTTGGGATCAATCATAAGCCTTTATTTAGCATTTTCACAACCCTATAAGTTTATGAAACACAGGTTGTAAACACTAAGTTAAGCTTTTGAATATGAATTATCAACAGTGGTTTTCCTGTTTTTTGACACAGGAAAAACCCTTAAAATAAATTGCAATTTATCTATTTGGAAAATATTTAGCTACAATTTCGTGTACCTTGCTTAGTAAAAGTGGTTTTTCCAAAAACTCTACAGCACTAATGAATTTATCAAATTTTTCCAGGTCCCGTTTGTGTTTAGAGGTAGTAAGCATGCATATAATGACATTATCGAGTTCATCTTCCCATATCTCTTCAAGATGTTCTAAGATTTCAAACCCTTCATAATCCGGTATTTTAATATCTAAAAACATTAAATCAGGAAGCGGTAACGATTCATTTTTAATCATAGAAAAATAATCAATTGCCTCTGTCCCACTGGTCATAACAATTATCTCATCAAATAAATCTGACTCTAGTAATACATCTTCATTATAAAAATTTGTGGTTTCATTATCGTCAACCAATACTACTTTACTGAACTTTTTCATACTTACTCTCTAATAATTCCTTTAAACTCTATTTCAAATGATGTCCCAATCCCCAGTTCACTGTTAACCATTATCTTTCCGTTGTTTTTATCTATTAATTTTTTAACAAGAAATAGTCCTAAGCCATTCCCCTCCTCAACCGGTCCGTTTTCTATTCTTGAAAACATCTTAAACAACTTACGCGCATTTTTTTTCAAATCAATTCCAATTCCATTATCACTTACCTTAATCAAACAGTCGTTAATGTTTATTCTTGAAAAAGACAAAGTTACAAAAGGTTTTGAATCTGGTCGAGAATATTTTACTGCATTCGTAATTAAGTTTCTGATAATACTGTTCAGGTGTTCTTTTATAAAAGCAAAATTTTTGATTCCTTTTTTCTCAAAATTTAACTCCAGTCCCTTATCTATTACCAACGACTCAAACTCTTTTTCTATTTCTTCAAAATAATCATCCAGATGAATAACACTTCGTTTATCACCCAGTTGTTTTTCAAATTTAGAAACTTTGAGAAAACCATCTATCACTTTTTTAAATTGATTTCCAGTATTCTCCAATCTCTTTATTATTGATCTGATTTTTTGAGTATCATTTCTTTCAAAATACTTATTTAGCATTTTAACCAAACTAATTGTATTCACTGCATGTGTTTTGAGGTCATGAGAAACACTATGGTTAAAATCATCCAACACTTCATTACTCTCTTTTAACTCTTTATTTTTTTCTCTTAACTCCTTTACACTAATCTCCATTGACCTTTCCAACATCTCTCTGTCACTGTCATAGTGTTTATAAGCTTCATTAACCAAATCGATAAAAGGCAGTAATTCTTCAGGAACATTTTTTTCATCTTTAAAATGCTTTAATACCTGTCTTTTTAACAGCCTGGTATATTGAATCTCCCCGCTCATACCTCCTTAAATGTCGTAATAGTCATGGTTTGGTTATGCAGGTGACAAGCATTTGTTCCACGTGTTGGAGACAGTTCTCCATAAGAATAAAACCCTGTATAATATGATTTACGACCTATAACCTCAATGGCTTCCTCCACTTCTTCATCAGTCAACTGGCCAAGTACCAGTTTTCTGCCCACACAACTGATTAATATTGATAATTCAGGTGATTCTCCGTTAAATTGACCATTGTCCACTGACTGTCTGGCCGCTGTTACAGAGCCATCAATCAATTTATCAAGATTAGCTTTCATAATTTGCACTGTAGCACCTTCCGGTACATTTCCGGCAAATGTCATACTACCTTTCTTTTTATCCACTCCTAAAATTGTTCTCACTACTCCATCCGGATGTATATCATCTGTTAGCAGCAATGGAAAAAATAATGCTGACCCAGGCAATTCTTCTGCTTTATCTCCGAGGTATTCCTCATATAATTCAAGTGCATTTTTATTATCCAGTTCGTAAAGTATATTTTGATTCGATTTGGTGATCGTTCTAACCGGACCAAATGAATCCCAGCCACCTTTAGACCCATGCCCTATTCTTATATGCTGACCATAAAAACCAATTACAACAATATTGCCTGACTCAGGTAAATGATTCAACCCGACCAGTGTTTCTTCGAATCTGGCAGCATCTCCTGCCAGTCCGCCGGTGACAGGCACTTTACCATTTAAAATTTTGTTAATGCCCGTTAAAAACTCTGTACCGTTTACCAGTTGTCCGTCCGATATAATAAACAACCCTCTTAAACCGGGATTATCGAATACCTTTGAAATCTTCACACCACATTCCTGACTCTTTTCAATGGAGTCATTTTTAAATTCCTCAATTTTTAAAGCTGTTTTCTCGAATTGAATGGCAGTGGCTACAATGGTTTTGTCATAAACATTTTTACCTAGAATTTCGCCTGAAGTCGAGCCAGTAACAATATTTGCTTTGGGAAACTTTTCACGAAGTTTATCAAAATAGAGAGGATTTTTTAGTTTTTTCCGTTCTCCAAAAACTAAAACAACCTGAGGATTAAAAGCAGAACTATTTTCCCTTGATTGTTTATTCCATACACTCCCACTCCAGATATATTGAGATATAATCATACATAAACACCTATAATAAAACAATATTTTTGATTAATGCAGGGTTAGAACATCAACCAAAGGGGAACTGAAAATAATTTTGGGGGAACTGCCCCAAAGTTAAGAAAATTAGTCTATTCGGAGAAAAGAAACTTTTAACAATTATAACGTTAACAACTTAACCATTATAGCAAAGTTAGGCATTAGGCTCCTGATCACTTAACCATCAATACCAAAACAATAAATAATATCCGGTAATTATCGGACTTTTTTTAATTTTGGTTTATAATGGAAAAGGCATCAATAGTTAACCTGTTCGAGACACAAAAAAGAAGTGTTATCAGGCTGAGAAACTCATCTTATAAAGAACGGATCAATAAACTACAAAGATTAAGAAAAGCTGTAGAAGGTAAGTATAAGGAAGATATTGAAACTGCTCTATATGAAGACCTTAGAAAACCAAAAGTTGAGAGTCGGTTAACAGAATTATATCCTGTTATTAAAGAAATAAAACATGCCAAAAAGGAGTTAAGGCTTTGGATGAAAGATGAAAAAGTGAAAACACCGGTTTCGCTTCTTGTATCTTCATCTTTGGTCAGAAAGGAATCCAAAGGCAATTGTTTGATTATATCTCCCTGGAACTTTCCATTTAATTTAAGTATCTGTCCCCTGGTATCCGCCATAGCAGCAGGTAATGCTGCAATTATCAAACCTTCGGAATTTTCACCTAATGTTTCATTGGTTATTGAAAAATTGATTAATTATGTTTTTGAACCTGATGAAGTTTCAGTTGTGACTGGTGGAGTGGATACTTCTCAAATACTTTTAAGTTTACCTTTCGATCATATTTTCTTTACCGGATCTCCAAAAGTTGGCAAAATTGTAATGTCTGCCGCTGCTAAACACCTCACGTCTGTTACCCTTGAATTAGGCGGAAAGTCTCCTGTAATTGTTGATCAGTCTGCTAATTTAAATCTCGCAGCAAAGCGGATTGTTTGGGGGAAGTTCTTAAATAATGGTCAAATATGTATTTCACCTGATTATTTGATGGTAGAAAATTCAATTAAAGATGAGTTTACCAGACTACTCATTAAGTATATCAGGATCTTCTTTGGGGAATCCGCCGCAGACTCTGGCTCATATGGTAAAATCATTAATAAACAACACCATAACAGGTTAAAGCACCTTATTAACAATGCTGAGTCTGATGGAGCTGTAATTGAATACGGTGGAGATGCAAATATGGAAAGTTTACACATCTCACCTACATTACTTTCAAACATAAAGGGCGACTCGGAAATAAACCACGAAGAAATTTTTGGCCCCTTACTACCAATACATGGTTTTCAAAATATCAATGAGGTTGTCGAGTTGATTAATTCAAAACCATCACCCCTTATTATGTATCTTTTTAGTAAAAACAAGAAACATATTAAGCAGGTTTTAAAAGAAACGATTTCAGGAGGAATTTCTGTTAATCATACCATTGTGCAATTCTCAAACAGCCATTTGCCTTTTGGAGGGGTTAAGAACAGTGGTATTGGCCGGAGTCATGGAAAATATGGTTTTGATGCTTTTACCAATAAAAGAAGTGTATTAAAACAGCAACGTTTTAGCCTGACCGGATGGTTAATGCCGCCATACAGCAAGTCAAAGCAAAAACTGGTAGATATTGTTTTAAAGTGGTTTTAAGAACTCAATACTCCCACTAGCCCTTCTCTACCTTTAGTCTTTTCCTTTTAATAAAGAATTTCTGTTTTTTCATTACTAAAGTGAATCCGGTTTCCCAGTCATCTGAACATAATTCAATTGTAGCATAACCGTCAATACTAATCACAATACTGTTGACGTATCGTACTTTTGTTCCTTTAATCTCCAGCTTCCCCTTTAATTTAAAACAGTCATAGAGCGCATTCACTAATTCCACAGGATCGGGGGTTGGTGGAACTTTTAACTCGACATGTTTATTCTTTATAACCATTTTATCGTCACTCATAGGTTAAAGATAATCGTTTGTCGATACAAATTTACCAAATAAAATGCAATAATAAAAGTGCTGATTTGCTAATTCTATATTGGTAAGAAATAATGACTAAAGATTGAAAATCCCTGTAAAAACAATCAATTGTATTGTTAATTAAGCCATTGGTGCTTTCGAAAATAAATTACTGTTGATTTTAATACCCGAAAAGAAAAAGGCCTTGTAAAATTTACAAGGCCTTTCAATTTGGTATTTTAATCTAAAGATGATTACTCAATCACAATTGATTGTACAGCTTTTGAAGCCGCATTTGAAACTGAAATGAAGTACATTCCTGCTTCTACATCTTCTAAATTAATATTAGTAAGATTTGAGCTTACAATCTCAGAATAAACAATTTGTCCTGCTGCATCTGATACAACGATCAATGTATTATCAGTTAAATCGTTTAACTCAACTGTAAACAATCCTGTTGATGGATTTGGATACATGCTAAATACATTAGTTTCGTCACCAATTCCTAATCCGATTGCATCATCAATTCTGATACAATCACTCATTTCAGAGCAGTAAGGTGTAGTGATGATACAAGCGTAATCTCCGTTAACAGTTGCTGTAAATGTTTGGTTTGTTTCACCTGCAATTGGTGCATTACCATTATTACAGTCAACCCATTGGTAAGTTGCTCCTGCTTCATTTGCTTCAAGCATATCATTACCAATCAAGGAAACTGTTGCATCAACAGTATGAATGGTTACATCATAAGTTCTGATACTGTCACAACCTGTAACACCAACATACTCCTCAACATGCGATCCTGATGTGGTATAAGTAATACCTGCATCTGATGTAAACTCTTCACAGGCATCAACCGGAATTGTAGTGGTATTACCTTCTGAAATTAATACATCAATATAAACTGTACTGTCACATCCGTTTACAGTCTGGTTGTTTTCAATATAAACACCTGTTGAAGTATAAGTATTACCGGCATCTGATGTATAAGGATCACCACATGTTGTAATAAAGATAGTCAGGTTATCATTATAGTTAACAGTTAAAGAAATAGTCATAATACTATCACATCCTACAGAGTTTGTAATGGTATCCATATATACACCTGAAGCGGTATATACAACTCCGCTTGGAGATGTATAAGTATTACATGCAGTTGTAGAGAATGAATTTGTAGTATTGTTTGAAGTCAGGTTAATGGTAATTACACTATCACATCCTGCATTGTTTGGAATAGTATCACTATAAGTACCTGACACACCCCATACTTTTCCACTTGGAGAAGTATAAGTACAAGCTGTAGGGTTAATGGTACTAAATGTATTAGTAGTCGTTAAGTTAATAGTAATAACACTATCACATCCTACTGAATTTGGAATAGTATCCATATACGTTCCTGCATCATGTAATAATTTTCCACTTGGCGCAGTATAGTATCCACAACTTGTTGCACTGATAGTATTGAATGTAGGTGTACAATCAATTACTCCAATATCATCAAGTAAAATATCATTATAGAAAGCAGATCCACAAGTATTTGGCATTCCTGTTACAGTAAATCTAACTTCTACACTGGTACTACCTGTATAAGCACTTAACGATACAACTCTTAAAACGTATTGGCTTCCAAAGTTTTGAGACCATGTTTCTTCAAGGTTCCATGTAGTTCCACCATCAGTTGATACTTCAACATCAAAAGTATTATTACATGGTTGAGAGGTATTATCACTAAATACCCAGTACGATAATGCAGGATAAGTCATTCCACTAACGTCAATCACCGGTGTTCTTAACCAGGAAACTTCTCCGTTTCCGTTATCAGAACCATCCATCATAATACTCCAGGAACCTGGTGTTCCCGTATGCTCACCTGCATTTGCAGCACCATATGCAGCTGGCCCTGAAAATGAAGCGTTGTCATATTCCCAAACATTATCTCCCCCCTGTGTCCAACATGTGGGGAGGCTATTTGATGGAAATGTCTCGGTAAAAGGTGCTACTATAGGTGTACATTGCCCTCTAGCCACATAAGATCCTAATACCAATAAAGAAAAGGATAATAATTTTTTCATAATAAATTAGTAATTAATATTGATTAATATAATAGTTTAATCCCCTAAAGTAATAAAAAGATATTGAACTTTCCAAATTGTCTCTGTTGGCTGATTGCCCCCTGCTAATCAATTAATGTTATATAATTAGTAAATTAAGATCAGTAAAAAACTGATTGACAAGTTCATGTGTGAATTAATCCTGATTGTGGAAAAAATTTTGAATAAAATTTTGTTAAAAAGAAAAAGGCCTTGTAAAATTTACAAGGCCTTTCAATTTGGTATTTTAATCTAAAGATTACTCAATCACAATTGATTGTACAGCTTTTGAAGCCGCATTTGAAACTGAAATGAAGTACATTCCTGCTTCTACATCTTCTAAATTAATATTAGTAAGATTTGAGCTTACAATCTCAGAATAAACAATTTGTCCTGCTGCATCTGATACAACGATCAATGTATTATCAGTTAAATCGTTTAACTCAACTGTAAACAATCCTGTTGATGGATTTGGATACATGCTAAATACATTAGTTTCGTCACCAATTCCTAATCCGATTGCATCATTAATTCTGATACAATCACTCATTTCAGAGCAGTAAGGTGTAGTGATGATACAAGCATAGTCTCCATTAACAGTTGCTGTAAATGTTTGGTTTGTTTCACCGGCAATTGGTGCATTACCATTATTACAGTCAACCCATTGGTAAGTTGCTCCTGCTTCATTTGCTTCAAGCATATCATTACCAATCAATGAAACTGTTGCATCAACAGTATGGATGGTTACATCATAAGTTCTGATACTGTCACAACCTGTAACACCAACATACTCCTCAACATGCGATCCTGAAGTGGTATAAGTAATACCTGCATCTGATGTAAATTCTTCACAGGCATCAACCGGAACTGTAGTTGTATTACCTTCAGAAATTAATACATCAATATAAACTGTACTATCACATCCGTTTACAGTCTGGTTGTTTTCAATATAAACACCTGTTGAAGTATATGTATTACCTGCATCTGATGTATAAGGATCACCACATGTTGTAATAAAGATAGTCAGGTTATCATTATAGTTAACTGTAACAGTAATGGTTTGAATACTATCACACCCTACTGAGTTTGTAATGGTATCCATATAAGTACCTGAAGTAGTATATTCAGCTCCACTTGGTGCTGTATAAACATTACATGCAGTAGTAGTAAATGAATTTGTACTATTGTTTGAAGTCAGGTTAATAGTGATTACACTATCACATCCTGCATTGTTTGGAATAGTATCACTATAAACACCTGATGCACCCCATACTTTTCCACTAGGTGAAGTATAAGTACAAGCTGTAGGGTTAATGGTACTAAACGTATTAGTAGTAGTTAAGTTAATAGTAATAACACTATCACATCCTACTGAATTTGGAATAGTATCCATATACGTTCCTGCATCATGCAATAATTTTCCACTTGGTGCAGTATAGTATCCACAACTCGTTTCATTGATGGTATTAAATGTAGGCGTACAATCAATTACTCCGATATCATCAAGTAAAATATCATTGTGGTACGCAAAACAACCACCTGCAGGTGTTAAGGAAGTATAAGTGAATCTGATTTCAATAACTCCGGTAAATGCAGTAAGAGAAACTACTCTTTGTACATAAAAAGATCCGAAACTTTGTGCATAATCTTCCACAATATTCCAGGTTGTACCACCATCATCAGAAACCTCAACAGTTACATTGTTATTACAAGTACCATTGGCATTGTTACTGAAAATCCAATAAGACAGTGCAGGATAAGTCATTGCACTGATATCAATTTGAGGAGTGGTTAACAAAGCTTGTTGACCTGCCTGGTCTCCTGACCCGTCAATCATAATAGCCCATGAACCTGGGGTTCCGGTATGCTCACCAGCTTGTGCGGCTCCCCATCCAGCGGGACCATTAAAGGCAGCATTTTCAAATACCCAGGTTAATGCGCCACCGGTTGACCAACAAGTCGGGACAGCATTTGTCGGAAATGTTTCTGTAAAAGGAGGTACGATCGGAGTACACTGACTCCAGGAGACGTACGTTCCCATTACAATTAGTAAAGAGAATAATAATCTTTTCATAATAAATTTGGTTAAATAATTAATTTAATTATAATAGTTTAAGCAACCAAGTTAGTAAAAATATAACAGATTGAAAAAAAACTTCTTGATTTTTTACCATTTAGAATTCGTAAAGTTTTAAACAATCCTCTACTCCCCTTTTATTCTCTGTAGATATGAACATTTTGAAAATCAACACACTAATTTATTACCTCATATAAAAAGGCCCTGTAAAATTTACAAGGCCTTTTAATTTTAAATTTAGATCTGAATTTTATTCGATTACTATTGATTTTACAGATTTTGATACTGTATTTGAAACTGAAATGAAGTACATTCCTGCTTCTACATCTTCTAAATTAATATTAGTAAGATTTGAGCTTACAATCTCAGAATAAACAATTTGTCCTGCTGCATCTGATACAACGATCAATGTATTATCAGTTAAATCGTTTAACTCAACTGTAAACAATCCTGTTGATGGATTTGGATACATACTAAATACATTAGTTTCGTCACCAATTCCTAATCCTATTGCATCATTAATTCTGATACACTCACTCATTTCTGAACAATAAGGTGTAGTGATGATACAAGCGTAATCTCCATTAACAGTTGCTGTAAATGTTTGATTTGTTTCACCGGCAATTGGTGCATTATCATTATTACAGTCAACCCATTGGTAAGTTGCCCCTGCTTCATTTGCTTCAATTATGTCATTACCAATTAAAGTAACAGTTGGGTCAACAGTATGGATGGTTACATCATAAGTTCTGATACTGTCACAACCTGTAACACCAACATACTCCTCAACATGCGATCCTGATGTGGTATAAGTAATACCGGCATCTGATGTAAATTCTTCACAAGCATCAATCGGAATTGTAGTTGAATTACCTTCTGAGATTAATACATCAATATAAACTGTACTGTCACATCCGTTTATTGTTTGGTTATTTTCGATATAAACACCCGTTGAAGTATAAGTATTACCAGCATCTGACGTATAAGGATCACCACATGTTGTAATAAAGATAGTCAGGTTATCATTGTAGTTAACTGTTACTGTAATCGTCTGAATACTATCACAACCTACCGAGTTTGTAATGGTATCCATATAAACGCCTGAAGCGGTGTACTCAGCTCCACTTGGTGCAGTATAAACATTACATGCAGTTGTAGAGAATGAATTTGTACTATTGTTTGAAGTCAGGTTAATAGTGATTACACTATCACATCCTGCATTGTTTGGAATAGTATCAAAGTAAGTACCTGATGCACCCCATACTTTTCCACTTGGAGAAGTATAAGTACAAGCTGTAGGATTAATGGTACTAAATGTATTAGTAGTCGTTAAATTAATAGTAATGATACTATCACATCCAACTGAATTAGAAATAGTATCCACGTATGTTCCTGCATCATGAAATAATTTTCCACTTGGTGCAGTATAAAAACCACAACTTTGAGCATTGATGCTACTAAATGTCGGAGTACAATCAATTACAGATACATCATCAATTGACATATCACCTCTGAACGAAGTTCCTCTAAAACCTCTAAAGGTAATTTGAATGCTATCGCTAAATCCTGGCAGAGTAATAACCTGCTGAGTCCAGGGATCACCAGCTGCCGAGTGTTGTTGACCAAAAATTCCCCAAACATTTGTTGAATTTCCGGTTGTTACGTCTGTTACCCAAACCTGTAAACTATCCATATTCGATCCAAACATATGGTACCAAAATGAAATAGCAGGGTTTGACAGGGAATTTATATTAATCATTGGAGATGTCAGATCAGCACTTTGTCCCTGAACACCTGAAGATGTTTCCAGATAAAAGTATCTGCTTCCACTAAATGCACCGGACGGGCCGGTATTTGAAGAAGGGGTTGAACCCGCTCCGTCAACATTCCAGTCCGGGGCATTTGGTGAAACTTCAGTCCAACAATTAAAACCAGTAAAATTTGTGGTAGCCGGGAAAGTCTCAAAATCTTCCATCCATGGCGCCACAATAGCCTGAGTACATTGCGAATGAACGCTATATGCAGCCATAAGTATTAAAAAACAAAATAATTTTCTTTTCATAAAAAGCAGTTTAATTTATAAATCACATAATAGTTTAAGCAGGTAAATTACTAAAAAAAATACTAAAACGAAAATTTATCGATAAAAAACAGATGTTTATCGATAAAAAACAGATATTTATCTAATATTAATTAGGTAAAATTGACGAACAATCAGATCTACATACAGAACCCTGTTTCTAATAATTAAAAAAGACTACTAAAGAAAAACTATTTATTACTCAACAATCAGGTAACGGATTGATTTTGAAGAATCGCCAACAACAGCAATATAATAAAGCCCTGACTCTACCCCTCCTAAATCAATTTCCTTAAGAGATGTAATAATAATATCAGAATAAATGATCTGACCCGACGGACTATAAATATTTACTGTTGTTTGTTCACTTAAATCCTGCTGTAACTCCAGGGAAAACAATCCTGTTGACGGATTAGGAAAAACATTAAAAGTGCTTTCAGAACTCCCATACTCCTCAAAAGAGGTGGTTTCAATCCTGATACATTCACTCATTTCGGAACATCCGTTATAAGTTACAATACAAGCATAATCACCATTAATAGAAGCGCTGAAAGTTTGATTGACTGAATCAACAATTGGCGCATAATTGTTATTACAGTCCACCCACTGGTAAATTGCACCTGACTGGTTAGCGGTTAAAACCGTTGATGGCCCAAGAACTGATATTGAAGGGTCAATAGTATGAATAATGACATCATAGGTTATTATACTGTCACAACCAGTAGCTCCGGTAAACATCTCATCATACGATCCGGAACTATCATAAAGCACTCCGGCATCTGAAATATACTCATTACAAGCTTCAATAAATACAGTTGTTTCATTACCTTCCGATATCAAAACATCCAGATAAAGTATACTGTCACAACCATCCACAGTTTGGTAATTCTCAGTATACAAACCTGTTGAAGTATAAACATTACCGAAATCTGAGATATAAGGGTCGCCGCATGTGGTCACAAAAATCGTTAGATTATTATTATAATTAACATTAACTGTAATGGTCAAAATACTATCACAACCTACTGTATTTTGAATAGTATCATTATAGATCCCTGACACATTATATTGAGCACCACTTGGTGCGGTATAAGTATTACAAGCTGTTGTTGAAAATGAATTGGTAGTGGTGAAAGATGTGAAGTTAATTGTTAATACACTATCACAACCAGCCACCGTAGGAACGGTATCATAATAAGTTCCGGTTGTATTCCAAACCTCCCCTGAAGATGACATATAGGTACAGCCTGATGAATTAATTGTAGCATAATAATTATGAGTCCCCAAATGAATTGTGATAATACTATCACAGCCAACCGAATTTGAAATAGTATCAGCATATGTACCCGGAAAATGCAATTGTTTCCCACTTGGAGCGGTATAATACCCGCAACTTGTCGCACTTATAGTACTGAATGTTGGCGTGCAATCCATCACTTCAATGTCATCAATTGACACATCACCTTCGTGAGAAAAACCTTTAAACCCTCTAAATGTAATCTGTATACTGTCAGAAAAGCCGGATAAAGTAATAATTTGCTGAGTCCATGCATCAGTTTCAGAAGCATGTTGTTGCCCAAAAACACCCCAAACATATGTTGAAGTACCACTTGGTAAATCGGTTACCCAAACCTGCAAACTATCCATGGCCAAACCATACATATGGTACCAAAATGAAATTGCCGGATTAGATAATGTACTGATATTAATCATTGGAGAAATTAAATCAGCTTTTTGCCCCTGCAAGCCGGTGGATGCTTCCAAATAAAAAAAGTTGTTACCACTATGAGCACCGAAAGGACCGGTATCATTGGAAGGTGTTGACCCAAAACCATCAATATTCCAATCCGGGCTATCAACAGAAACTTCAGACCAACAATTCAGGCCAACAAAATTCATTGTAGGCGTAAAAGTCTCAAAATCCTCTAACCACGGCGCAATAATTGCCTGCGTGCATTGATTATAACCAAAACAGGCAATCAAAAGAAAGAAAAAAACTGCGCAGATTTTTTTCATATCAATAATTTACCATACCAATTTAATTATTAATCTTTTTTCATCCAAATATATTAACAAACATCTTGAGCAAGCACAAAAAAAGGGCTGATGAAAATTCATCAGCCCTTCTATAAACTATTATATTAACTTATTATTATTCAATAATTAATATTCTCTTGGTATTTGTGTTAGCAGTCAGAATGTTCACAACATAAACTCCTGACTCAACATCAGAAATATCGATCATATTCTTTTGACTGTTTATCAATCCCTGGTAAACAATTTGACCGGCACTATTCGAAATCTGAATTTGAGCTCCAGCCTCTACCGTCATTGATTCAATAACGAAGTTACCATTATTAGGATTTGGATAAATCTTAACATCTGAATCATCAACTTTATCAAAACCTACGTTATCAACGATTTTACACTCTGATATATCAGTACAACCATTCAAGGTTACTTCACAAGCATAATTACCGTTTGCAGTAGCAACATATGTGATGCTTGTAGCGCCTGGGATCGGTGCATTTGAATCATCACAATCAACCCACTGATAAGTCGCAGTAGGAGCTGCTTCATTAGATGTTAATTCAACTCCGTTAACCTGAGTCACTGTAAGATCAATATCATTTATAGTAACATTTAATGTAATAACACTATCACATCCGGCAACATTAGTATAAGATTCTACATAAGTACCAGAAGTAGTATATGTTGTACCTCCATCAGAAATGTACTCGAAACATCCTGTAACATCAATTGTTGTTTCATAAGAATCATTGATTGTCACTTCGTATGTTAATACACTATCACAACCTGCAGCATTAGTAAACGACTCCATATAAGTACCTGATGTCGTATATTCAACACCTCCCGGAGAAGTAAATGTATCACACTCTACTACAGTAATAGTATTTGAATAAGACTGATTAATTGTAAGATCAATCGTCATGATACTGTCACATCCGGCCGCATTAGCAATGGTATCGTTATAAATACCTGAAGTTGTATACATCACTCCACTTGGTGAAGTATAAGTATCACATGCAGTTTCAGTTATGTTAGCTGTTGTATTATTAATCGTCAGATTAACAGTTATCACACTATCACAACCTACTGTATTCGGAATTGTATCATAGTAAGTACCTGAAGCATTGTAAACCATTCCACTTGGTCCGGTATAACTTTCACACTCAGTTATATTAACTGTTGAAGCAGTTGCATTATTAACAGTTAAGTTAATTGTAATTACACTATCACATCCAATTGAATTCATGATAGTATCATTGTACATACCAGAGGCAGTATAAACCATTCCACTTGGCGCAGTATATGAATCACAAACAGTTTCATTAATTGTGTTGTATGTGGTCACACATGGCTTAATTTCAAAATTATCAATGAAGACATCATTATCTGCATTACTTACTGAAGATGCAGCATAAAAACCAAACTTCACTAATCCGGTATAACCTGATAAACTCATTCCAACATAATCACCTGTATTTGAAGGCTCATTTCCTTCTGTCCATGATCTTAATATATTGGCAGTAGTCCATGTATTACCATTATCAGTAGAAATTACAATTGCCACAGTATCATCAACACCTAATGTTGTTGCTGCAGTACTAGCATAATCAGTTAATGCGATATCAAATTCTAAATGATACTCTGTAGCACCTGATCCAAGATCGATTGTTGGAGACACCAACCACTCATCTCTACCAGTACTGTATAAGTTTATGTACGCAGCATCATCAGATCCTGTATTTGCAAAAACATCAGTTCCCCAGTTAGACGAACCTGCATCTGTAATAACAGTATTTGTCATACCTAATACACCTTGCATCTCTGACCAACATGCAGGAACAAAGTTTGTAAAGTCTTCAGTATATACTGGTACAAATGGAGAACATGGCGTTGTAAATGACACCGGTCCACTCCATAAACTGGTATCCCCAGGTGCACAAATATCACGGATATAAAATTCATAATCCGTTTGATCTGTCAAAGATGACATATTATAAGGATTAGAAGAAGTCAGAACAGCAGTTCCGGTTCCAGGTGTAAATCCAGCCGGTCCGTATTCTATCTCAACATCTGCAGCACCTGTAGTCCAGTTTGCATCAGCTGAATTGTGTGTCACATTTGAAACAGACAAGTTCAATGGCTTAGGACAAGTTGGTATAGGTAAAACCTGGAAGTTATCAACAAATACATCATTATCCTCATTACTTACAGATGAAGCAGCATAGAAACCAAATTGAACTAAACCGGTATAAGCTGACAAATCAATGGCAATGAAATCACCTGTATGAGAAGGTTCTGAACCTGCCTCCCATAACTGAAGAATATTGGCCTGAGACCAGGTCACTCCGTTATCAGTTGAGATAACAAAAGCAATTGTATCATCAATTCCTAAAACGGTTGCTGCTGTACTTGCATAATCTGTTAATGCAATGTCAAACTCAACCTGGTAAGCTGTGGCTCCTGATCCTAAATCGATTGTTGGAGAAACCATCCACTCATCTCTTCCCGTACTATATAAGTTGATTTTAGCTGATCCTGTAGAACCTACATTCGCGAAACCATCATTTGTCCAGTTAGATGAAGATGTGTTTGTAATTGTAGTATTAGAAACACCTAATATACCTTGCATCTCTGACCAACAAACTGGTATGTAAGTATCAAAATTCTCAGTATAAGTTGGCGAATAATTCGGACAATCGGTTGTGAATGATACCGGACCTGTCCATGAACTCACATTACCAACACCACAGCTATCCATTACGTAGAAATCATATCCGGTTACAGGAGTAAGTCCTGTAATATTTGCCGTACCTGTAGTTGAACTAATGATTGTTCCTGTTCCCTGTGTAAAGCCAGCCGGTCCATATTCAATATGAGAATCTGCAGCTCCCACAGTCCAGCTGATATCAGCTGAAGTTGAAGTCAATGCATCAACTGTCAAACCAAGTGGTTGAGGACAGTTTGGTATTTCTCTTACCTGGAAATTATCAATAAACAAATCATTATCTTCATTACTCACGGAAGACGCAGCGTAAAATCCAAATTTCACTAATCCGGTATAAGCTGATAAATCAATAGCAATAAAATCACCTGTATGAGAAGGCTCTGAACCTTGCTCCCACATTTGAAGTACATTTGCCAATGACCATGTCACACCATTATCTGTAGAAATCACTACTGCTACGGTATCATCAACACCTAAAACAGTAGATGCTGTACTGGCATAATCAGTCAATGCAATATCAAATTCAACCTGGTAAGCAATTGCTCCTGAACCAAGATCAATTGTTGGAGAAACTAACCATTCATCTCTTCCGGTTCCATATAAATTAATTTTAGCTGACCCGGTTGTTCCGCTATTAGCAAAACCATCAGATGTCCATGAAGATGAAGTTGCATTTGTAACGGTAGTGTTAGTAGCGCCTAACAATCCCTGCATTTCGGACCAACATGTTGGTACATAACTACTGAAGTCTTCATTATAAACTGGTGTGAATGGTCCACAAGGTGTTGTAAACGCTATTGGCCCACTCCATAAACTGGTATCTCCGGCACCACAGATATCACGAATATAAAATTCATAGTCAGTTTGACCTGTTAATGTTGAAATAGTATGTGGGTTTGATGAAGTCAATATTGATGTTCCGGCACCTGGTGTAAAACCAGCTGGTCCGTACTCAATTTCAACATTTGCTGCACCCGTTGTCCAGCTTACATCCACTGAATTGTACAGAATATTAGAAGCTGCTAAGTTTTGAGGTTTAGGACAGGTTGGTATTGGTAATACACTGAAGTTATCAATATATACATTAACATCACCTCCACTTACTGAAGATGCGGCGTAGAATCCAAATTTAACCAAACCGGTATAAGCTGATAAGTCAATTGCAATAAAATCTCCGGTGTTAGAAGGCTCTGAACCTTGCTCCCATACCTGAAGTATATTTGCAGTTGACCATGTCACACCATTGTCAGTTGATATTACACATGCAAGGGTATCATCAGCACCTAAAGTAGCAGCTGCTGTTGAACTCCAGTTAGTTAATGCTACATCAAACTCTACCTGGTAAGCTGTAGCTCCTGATCCTAAATCAATAGTCGGAGAAATCAACCACTCATCTCTACCTGTTGAGTAAATTTCCATTCTGGCAGCTCCTGTTGTACCATTATTGGCAAAACCATCATTGGTCCAGTTAGAAGAAGTAGTGTTTGTAAATGTTGTATTTACAGCACCTAAAACACCTTGCATTTCAACCCAACAAGTTGGGATATAAGAACTGAAATTTTCAGTATAAACTGGTGTAAATGGTCCACAAGGGGTGGTAAAGGCTACTGGCCCACTCCACAAACTCGTATCTCCTACACCACAAATGTCACGAATGTAAAATTCATAATCTGTTTGATCGGTTAAAGAAGTTAATGAGTGTGGGTTTGAAGATGTTAATACTGATGTTCCGGAACCTGGTGTAAAACCAGCTGGTCCGTACTCAATTTCAACATTTGCCGCACCCGTTGTCCAACTCACATCAGCCCCATCATAAACTACATTTGAAACCGCTAAATTAAGTGGCTTTGCACATGTAGGAATTGGCAATACGTTGAAATTATCAACGAATACATCATTATCTTCATTACTTACTGAAGATGCTGCATAGAATCCAAATTGAACTAAACCGGTATAAGCTGATAAATCAATAGCAATAAAATCTCCGGTATGAGATGGCTCAGTACCTTGTTCCCATATTTGAAGGATATTTGCAGTTGACCATGTTACCCCATTGTCTGTTGAAATTACAAAAGCAATTGTATCGTCAGATCCCAAAACAGTTGCTGCTGTACTTGCATAATCAGTTAATGCGATATCAAATTCAACCTGGTAAGCCGTTGCTCCGGAACCAAGATCAATAGTTGGAGACACCATCCATTCATCTCTTCCGGTACCGTAAAGGTTAATTTTAGCAGATCCCGCAGTACCTACATTTGCAAAACCATCAGATGTCCACGAAGATGAAGTGGCATTTGTAACAGTGGTGTTAGTAGCACCTAACAATCCTTGCATTTCTGTCCAGCACGTTGGTAGATAACTGCCGAAACTCTCTGTATAAACGGGGGTGTAAACAGGACAAGCTGTTGTAAATGTGTATGGACCAGCCCACGCACTGGTATCTCCCACAGCACAAATATCTCTTACATAAAACTGATAATCAGTAACTGGCGTTAAAGCAGTTACATTTTCTGTGTTAGTGGAAGCGATCACAAAAGTACCGGTTCCCTGAGTAAACCCGGACGTACCATACTCCACTTGCGCTGTTGCTCCAGTTCCGGCGGTCCAGGTTAAATCGGCCGATACTGACGTAATGTTTGATGCTGACAATCCTGTTAGGGCGGGACACTGGGCTAACCCAGCTACTCCTGACAAAATCGCCAACATAGAAATAATTTTCTTCATTGAAACGTTTTTAAGTTAATAATCGTCCAAAATTAAGCTTTATTTTGTTTAAAAAACAACAAATCAACAATTATTTGTTAATAAAACGCGAAAATCAGGTAAGAGTGTGCGAAAACTCAGTTTTTCAATAAATAGATAAATCGTGAATCAGGTTTAAATAATTCCCGTCTATGCCGTCAGACTTGGTGATTTCTGGTTGGAATTCATAATGGGAAACCTCCCCTTTTCTCAGGCCAATCAACTGATTAACCTTGCCCTGTGCCAGCAAGTCGATAGCCTTTGCGCCAAACAACGACCCCATTTCCCGATCCTTAAAACTTGGTGCTCCACCCCTTTGGATATGACCCAAAATTGACACTCGGACTTTTTGATGTAAAGATTTAACTTTCAAATAATCATACAATTCTTTGGCTCCTCCTATCTCATCTCCTTCAGATACTATAATGATACTCGATTTTTTATTTTTAACGGCCGATTCAATCTTCATCTCAAACCTTTCAAAATCCTCCAGTGTTTCCGGCAAAAAAACATCTTCTGCACCGGTTGTTAATGCAGATTTTAACGCCAGATTACCGGAAGTATTCCCCATTACTTCAACTAAAAAAATACGGTGATGAGAACTGGCTGTATCCCTTATTTTGTCAATTGATCTTACAATATTATTCAGTGCAGTATCAAACCCAAGTGTATAATCCGTCCCAACAATATCATTATCTATTGTCCCTGGAATTCCAATATATGAAATACCAAAATCCTGATGAAAAACCCTCGCTCCTTTGTATGATCCGTCACCACCTATCACCACCAATGCATCTACACCTATTTCCTTTAAATTTTGATATGCTATTTTTCGGTATTTATATTCAAAAAATTCTTCACTTCTGGCTGTTCCTAAAATGGTTCCTCCTCTTTGGATAATATTGGATACTGATTGATAATTCAAATCAATAAAACCACTCTTAATCAATCCATTAAACCCATCTAAGGAACCTATTACTTTAATATTTTTTGAAAGTGCTTTTCTGGTTACAGACCTAATACAGGCATTCATTCCCTGAGCATCTCCTCCTGAGGTCAATACCACAATTTTTTGTATTTTTGACATATATATATTTAATATGAAATTGACATGTTAATTTTGTTATCACACAACAGAACAATATAGAGGCTCCAAACCCATGCTGAACAATATTGAAGCATGACAAATTAAAAAACAAATATAAACGGATGAAATTAAAATTACTAATATTTACCTTTCTGACAATAAACATCCTCAACCCTTTAAGTGCCGGTGATAAATTAATCTACGGAATAAATCTTGGGGTTAAATTTGCAAACCGACAAAATGCCATCCGATATACAGGTGTTTATAAAAATCAGCTTGAAAACTATTTTACCAATCCTAACAATTATCAATATGTCAGAACACAAATCCTAAATAACAGAGATTTTGAGTTTTTTGAATATTCGGAGCTCTACCGCTATCAACCCGCCTTTTTAGCTGGTCTTATGGTAGGCTACCAAACCAGTCCCAACTTAAGCTTTGATGCCGATTTAAATTTTATAAGTTTAATTGTAAATTCAGGTTATACCCTCACTATTATTGATCCAGGCAATACAACCTCACAAGATATTTATCAAAATGGATTTATCCGGGGCGAAGAAACGCGATTTAATGGTAGAATTAACATGAACTATACTTCCGACCCCGTCGGTAAACTATCTTACATCATAGGACTAAGTGGTTTATTCAATTCATGGAGAATGGACCAAAATATAGTTGAACTCAGTGGCACTGTTTTGGTTGACCTTTATTCACAACATAACCCCCAAAACAATTTTACATTAAAAGTCAGAGGAAATAATTTTGGCTACGGTATAAATGCAGGTATAAAATACAAAGTATCTGATAAAATTGACCTTCAACTACTCTACCAACCTTATATCAACCGACCTGAGTACTTTTTTACCAAGCCTGAAATTGAAAACGCAGGTACAAGTTATACCAAACCAAAATTCCAATTAGAACATGATTTGGTAACGCGATTTATTTGGTAGTAAAAAAATGTGATTACCTTGTATTCAGGTTAAATTAAAATTCTAAGCAAATCTCCTTCTGCTCGATAATCTTTCTTAAATTAATCAATGCGTAACGCATTCGTCCCAGAGCAGTATTAATACTAATATCTTTCATTTCAGCAATATCTTTAAAGCTCATCTCTTTAAAAATACGTTGAAATAAAACGTCTTTCTGGTCTTCCGGCAATAATTCAATCAAATCAACCAACTCACTTTCAACTTGAGATTTAATAATTAAATCCTCAGCATTTTTATCGGTTAGTTTCAATACCGAAAAAATATCAAAATCTTCATTAATAAATGAAGTTTCCGATATGGTTGGCATTTTTTTGCTTTTTCTAAAGTGATCAATTACAAGGTTGTGTGAAATTGTTAAAACCCATGGTAAAAATTTCCCTTCCTCATTATACGCTCCTCTTTTCAAAGTTTTAATAACCTTAATGAAAACATCCTGAAATATATCATTTGCCAGATCGTAATTTTTAATTTTTGACAAAATATAGCCAAAAACCCGATCCTGATTTCTTTTCAATAAAATTTCAAATGATTTTTCATCCCCTTTTAAATACGCACGTATTAATTCCTGATCTGTAAGTGTAGCTGATTCCATAATTCACCTTATAAAAACCATACATGACAACATGTACAGCACTGATAATTAATGTATAATTAAATAAAGTAGAATTATGTCTATAGGCGTTTTTAATTAGATGTGTGGCACTAAAGTACAAAAATTATTCTTAATAAAAAAATAATATTCAATTTTAAATCCATTAACAGAGACGCCGGTATTTGAAAAAGGTTTGGTAAATTTGCAAATCACAAAAAAACAACAACCTGATTAATGACACCAAAAAAAAAGGAAATTGAGATTATAGGCGCCCGGGTTCACAACCTTAAAAACATCAATCTGAATATCCCTCACAACCAATTTGTTGTCATAACAGGTTTATCAGGGTCTGGAAAATCTTCATTGGCTTTTTCTACCCTATTTGCAGAGGGTCAGCGCCGTTATGTTGAAAGCCTGTCATCTTATGCCAGACAATTCTTAGGTCGTTTAGAAAAACCGGATGTTGATGCTATTAAAGGAATCGCTCCGGCAATTGCTATTGAACAAAAGGTAATTTCAACTAATCCCAGATCAACAGTAGGAACAGTTACCGAACTGTACGACTACCTGAAAGTATTATATGCCCGAATTGGTAAAACATACTCACCCGAAACAGGGGCTGAAATAAAAAAACACTCCGTAGCAGATGTCATTGATTTTATTAACCGGTTTAACCCGAATGATAAATTCATGATACTCAGCCCATGGATCATAAAAAGTGACCGTGCTGTAGAAGACTCTAAAAAACTGTTGATCTCACAGGGATACACTAAGGTAATGGTAAATGACCAGGTGGTTAGCCTCGAAGACGTCGATCCTAAAGATTATGATCCTGATAAATCGTATATTGTAATTGACAGGTTAAAGCATACTACTGATGACGAAGACTACCTGTCAAGACTGGGAGATTCTGTTCAGACTGCATTTTATGAAGGTTTTGGATTAGCCATTGTACTGGATATGCAAACCAATACCTTTACAGATTTTTCAAACAAATTTGAGGAAAATGGTGTTGAATATATTGAACCAACAGTTAACTTTTTTACATTCAATAATCCGTTTGGCGCCTGTAAAACCTGTGAAGGTTTTGGATCGATAATAGGAATTGATGAAGACCTTGTTATTCCAAACCGGTCAGTTTCGCTATATGATGATGCCGTAGTAGCATGGAAAGGAGAAAAAATGAGAGCCTGGAAAACGCAAATTGTTGTTAATGCGGAGAAAGCTCAATTTCCGATTCACACCCCTATAGAGGACCTGAGTAAAAAGGAGTATGAAATGTTATGGCAGGGAACGCCTCATTTTAAGGGAATCTGGGACTTTTTTGCCGATTTGCAATCTCAATCTTATAAAATTCATTACAGAATTATGCTTTCAAGGTATAGAGGTAAAACCAAATGCCCTGATTGCAGAGGAACAAGATTAAGAAATGAAACAAACAACGTAAAAATTGATGGTAAAAATATTTCAGATTTAATTCTGACCCCAATTGATGAATTGTTTGATTTTTTCGAAAATATAAAACTGGACAAATACCAGGAGCAAATTGCAGAACGTTTGCTCATTGAAATAAAAAGCAGATTGAAATTTCTGAACCAGGTTGGATTAAGTTATTTAACGCTTAACAGGCAGTCTGGTACCTTATCGGGAGGAGAATCACAACGTATTCACCTCGCCAACTCACTGGGTAGTTCACTTGTGGGTTCAATGTATATTCTGGATGAACCAAGTATTGGATTACACCCCCGAGACACCAGTAATCTAATTGAAATTCTACACAACCTTAAATCAATTGGAAACACGGTTATTGTGGTTGAACACGAAGAAGACATCATTAAAGCTGCCGATCAGATTATCGATATGGGTCCAATGGCCGGTACATTGGGAGGTACTGTAGTATTTCAGGGAGGGCATGATGATTTACTGGACGCAAAAGACAGTTTGACTGCTGCTTATCTTACTGAGACTGAAAAAATATCAGTTCCTGATATACGGCGCACAATGAATCACAAGATTACCATTGAAAAAGCTCAGGAAAATAATCTGAAGGGGATTACTGTTGGCATACCACTCAACGGTTTTGTTTGTGTAACCGGTGTATCAGGCAGTGGAAAATCTACATTAATCAAACAGATATTAGCACCGGCACTTCAAAAAGCTTTGGGTAAGTCCTCTCCTAAGATAGGTGCTTTCAACAAACTATCCGGAGACATTGACAAGATTAAGGATATAGAAATCATTGACCAAAATGCAATTGGACGTTCGTCAAGGAGTAACCCGGCAACTTATGTTAAGGCATTCGATTATATCAGGGATTTATTTGCCAAACAGCAAGGTGCTAAAATTAAGGGTGTAAAGGCCGGATACTTTTCTTATAATGTACCGGGAGGAAGATGCGAAAACTGTAAAGGTGAAGGTGAAATTACCATTAGCATGCAGTTTATGGCTGATGTAAAATTACAATGCGACGAATGCAAAGGTAAACGGTATACACCTGAAGCCCTGGAAATACTGGTTAAGGGTAAAAACATTCATGAGGTACTTGAAATGACCATTGAGGATGCCCTTACATTTTTTGATGGTTTAAAAGGTAGTGAAAAAGCAATACGAGACCGGTTACAGCCTTTGTACGACTTAGGGCTTGGCTATTTAAAACTTGGTCAATCATCAAGCACTTTAAGTGGTGGTGAGGCGCAACGTATCAAATTGGCTTCCTACCTGATTGAAGGACAAAGAAATATTAGCCCTACCCTTTTTCTGTTTGATGAGCCAACAACAGGATTGCACTTTCATGATATTGCCAAATTGTTAATTGCCTTTAATAAGTTAATCGCACTTGGTCATTCTATTTTAGTAATCGAACACAATATGGACGTTATTAAAACAGCCGATTGGGTTATTGATATAGGTCCCGAAGGTGGAAAAAATGGAGGAACATTGCTATTTGAAGGCCGTCCGGAAGATTTGGTTAACATTGAAAATTCTTATACCGGACAGTACTTAAAGGAAAAATTATAGTAATAAAGCTATTTTTTTGAATAAGTCACCTTTGGAAATCACTGCCCCCTTATTGGTCATATTAAACATTTCAACCTCCCTCTGTAAGTTATAGGCTTTTTTAGTTTGATAAACCTCCAGTGAATCATGATTAGCAGTTAACAACTGATCAACCGGTGTATCAGACAAAAAATTAATCCCGGAATCAGGTAAAGCATCCAAACCAACCAAAATAATCTCCTTTTCTAAAAACTGGAAACATTTTATCGATTTTTCGCTGATGAAGTCAATAAATACTGATTTTCGGAACACACTTTCAAAAACCACGTCGCTGAACTGATCAATGATACCTTCTGCTTTTTCAGGAGAATCCTGCTTTAAAGCTGTCCATTCTTCAGGGTCTATCCCATTGACTACCAAAAAAGAAATAAACTCATTTTCGAATTCATTTAGTTCATCATTAGCTAAGGTTCTGTACTTTGTCATGTTAATAATTCTGTAATAAAATGCAAAACTACAAACTTTATTATCACTAAATTCGTTTTTGAATTAGATAAATTCATTTGAAATGACAAAACCTATTGCCTTATACGGACTCCTTTCCTTACTATTATGCCTCGGCTGTAAAAAGGAAAACACAACATGGGAGACCAATTGGAAGGCGCCTCTGATCAAAGGTAAAATTACAATTGCAGATGTTTTACCAGATCATCATTTCGAAAATACCGACGACTATGTTTCGCTATCATACAATGATACGGTATATTCTTTTCGAATTGATACATTGATTAAGCTGCCTGATACTACACTTGTTCATAAAACTGCTATTCAATTTCCGCAATGGACTTTATCACCCGGGAGTGTGTTCCCAACATTTGATATCAATCAGGACTATGATTTGGGAGATATTAGCTTAAAACGGGTTATTGTTAAAGAAGGAAAAGGAAAATTCACACTGCTTTCATCCTGGCCAGGCAAAACAAAAGCTGAATTTGTATTCCCTAAACTACTTGATACTGACGGACAGGTATTTGTAAGGGAATATCATTTGGAACCTGGCACAATCGATAATCCATACATTTTGGTTGACTCATTTGAAATGACCAATTTTGACTTTGATCTGACAGGCGAAAATGGTGACCTGTACAATAATGTGACTGCCCATTTAACTATGAGTTCTGAAGAAGAAACTGACAACTTTACGGTTACCAGCCAGGACACTGTAGAACTGGAGGTTACATTTTACGATATGACAGCAAAATATGCACTTGGTTATTTTGGTGAACATGAATTGAGCGATACTACAATTATATCAATACCGGAAATGGAAAAGCTTGAAGGCATTATCAACCTGGATTCTATTAACTTAAAGCTGAACATTCAAAACGGATTTGATATTGCAGCCCAAACTAAAATTACCAGTTTACATGGCACCAATACCAATACTAATCAGGTCGTTCCGCTTAATTTTCTTCAATTTAATCAATTCATCAACCTAAATCCTGCTACAGGAGGACTATGGGATAATGCACCTTCTGACTATCACATCAATATTGACAATACTAACTCCAATATCCTGCCATTTATTGAAAACCTGCCGGGTGAACTGAATTTTGGCTACCTGGTACATGTCAATCCATTCGGTAATGTTGGCGGGGGAACCGACCAATATTTTCCAAACTCCAAAATCAACTTATTACTGGATGGCGAACTACCTTTAAATGTCAGAATGGAGAACTTTTCACTTTCTGATACTTTCAAGGTCTCGGCTAATGATATTGCAGAAAATCTTATAAAAGGAGAAATTATTATCAACTATATCAATTCCTTCCCTCTTTCAGCGCGTGTTTTTATAAACTTTTTAGATGCAAATGAAAATATAATCGACAGCGTTGAAGGGAATTCTTTAATTATGAATGGGAATTATGACAATACCACTGAAAAAACAACAGCGCATGAAGGACAGGTTTCATTTAGTCTTGACGAAACCAATATCAACCATCTTACTGATGCAGGACTAATGGAAATCAAAGTCACATTTAATTCTTACGACAACCAATTTGTAAAAATCAACATGACCGATTCAATTGATTTCAAAGTTATTTCTAACCTCGACTTAAACCTTTCCGTAAAATGATATTAAGACTGTTAATTACAACCTTGGTACTGGTATCATTTAATGCCGGTGCCCAAAATATGAATCAAGTTTTTGAGGACAGTCTTATGCAAAACAGAACGATAAGATTGACTTCATTTAATGCATATAGTGCCACTTCACTGAATAATGAATTTATCTCAAAATTCCTTTATGGCGGACAAATCACCAATAGTATAAAAGAGGACAATGAACAAAAAAACTTTAATGCTGCCGGTGGAGAGTTTAATCAAAAGATAGAGTATTTTGAAGGTAATTTTCTCCAAAACAGACCTAATATTGGACTAACGGTAGCCATTTCAGACAATAATTTTGCCTCTACCAACTATAAACCCTCTGTTTGGAATATAGCCTTTTACGGCAATGCAAATTACCTTGATGATACATTAGATCTTTCCTTCTCTCATTTCCAATATCTTCACTTTCAAAAATATGAAATTGGGATTTACGAAAAATCGGCTCAATCATATGTCAGATTGGGGTTCATTTCAGGGAACAGAAGCATTAACTATAGCTTAGGTAACAGTTCATTCTATACCTCTGCAACTGGTGATGAGATGTATTTGAGGTTAAGAGGCGAAGGTTATTCCACTGATTCAGTCAGCAGTTATTTTTCAGGAAGTGGATACGGAGCATCTCTCGAAATAAACCATAACTTTATTTTTGACAATAAAAAAGGGAATAAACAAATCATCAATTTCAACCTGTCTAATCTTGGATTAATATTCTGGAATAAAGAAACTAATTTTCAAATCATAGATAGTAGTTATCATTTTAATGGAATCGATTATTCTGCTATTCAGGATTATAACAACTACACTGTTGATGATATTATTGATACATTGAATATAACCGAAGGTCAGAACAGCAGAAGAGAATCCTTGCCTATCAGGATTGGCATTCAGAAAGTAGCCTATAGAAATGCTGATACTAAAATTCAATCTATTTTTGGATTTAAAGCTATACTAATTCCTGATTACCGACCGTTAGTATACGGAGGTGTTTACTACAAACCTTATGAGTTTATGAGTGTGTCATCCAGATTAGTACTTGGCGGATTTGGAGGACTCAAGGCAGGGCTAAATCTGAATTTCTGGTCAAATAATAAACTATATGTTGGTATTGGTACTAATGACCTGATAGGCGCTGTATCCAATAAGTATGGACGTGGCAAGGACCTGAATTTTACACTACACGTTAATTTTTAAAATTTCCGGCTAAAAAAAGACATTATGAAAACAATAGCCTTATTTATAATTTCGGGAATGAGTTTCTTAGGATACTCACAAAATATTTATTTCTCAAATTCCTACGGTAATAACGGTTATGACTATGGACGGGACATCAAACAAGATGTGGACACAGGTTACATAGCTACAGGTTCATCCAGCAGTTTTTCATCAGAAAATGCTGATGCCTTTTTACTTAAAATCGACTCTGTTGGTAATTTTAAATGGTCATATAATTATGGCGGTTCAGGTTCCGATTGGGGAGAATCTGTAGTAGTAACACACGATAGTTCCTATGCATTGGCCGGTTTCTCTAATAGCAGTGGGTCTGGTGGATTTGATTTCTATTTAGTCAGAACAGCAAACGACGGTGTACCGCTTTGGGAAAAATATTATGGTGGTTCTGATTGGGATAAAGCCTATGATCTGATTCAAATGCCGGATAGTGGATTTGTGATGGTTGGTGAAACCTATTCGTATGGTAATGGTAATAACGATATTTATATTGTAAGGACAGATAAAGCAGGCGACACATTATGGACCAGGACCTTTGGTGGAACCGAAGCAGATTATGCCAATGCTGTAGTTGCTGACGGAGATTCTCTTGTAATAGCAGGTGGAACTGAATCCTTTGGTAATGGCATGTCGGATGGTATTGTACTCAAATACCATATGGATGGAACATTTGGCTGGTTTAAAACTGCCGGACAGACTAAAGAAGACTATTTTACAGGGATCACCCAACATTCTGATAACAACTACTATATGAGCGGTACCCGTGATTACCATCACCATGATGGTTGCGATTGTGGTCAGGATTTCTGGATTTATAAAATGAGTACCAACGGTGCTGAAATTGTTGACACAACTTTTTCAGGTGAACAAATTGGATATGATGTTGCTTACGATCTGGTGACTGATGATAACAATAAAACCTATTATGCTGGAACAACCACAAGCTGGAACGCCATTGATGGCCTTTACCAGGGGTTCCTTGGAAAGCTTGGGGGATCATTCGGCTGGAACTCCTATGTGAATGTTTTTGGCGTTCAGGGAGACGATTATATGCGTGCTATTGATAATACCTATGATGAAGGTACTGTGGCTATTGGAAACCTCAGTCATGGGGCATCAGGAGGCGCTAATGTGATGATAGTTAAAACTGATAAAGACAATACAGGAGGAAGTGTATTGATATTAAGTGAAATTGTTTATGATGATATCACATTAAGCTTTGACGATCAATTAACACAAACAAATCAATCATTAAGTGTACTGCCCACTATCACTAGTGATTTTATAACCATTACTGGTATTGAAGAAGCTTATAACGGACAAATTGTTGCGCTAAACGGACAAACCATAAGTACATTTGACAGTTCTAATCAAATATTAGATCTTAGAAATTTGTCTCCGGGACTTTATATAATACAAGTCAAAACGAAGACATCAACGAATGCTGTTAAAATTATCAAGCGTTAAGGTCCTCCCCCATAATGATTTCAGACATCAACCGGTAAACCTGCTTTACTTTTGGATCTTTAATCTTTTCCATTTGTTGTAATAAAACCTGTCTGTCTTTTCGTTTTGCCGGTCCGGTTAAAGCATCTGTTGGATTCATCATAAAAGATTTGGATATGGTTTCTTTCAGAAGTGGCTCCAAAATATGATAATCTACCTCCTGATCATCAAGAATATGTTTAGCTTCAGCTAAAAGTTGAGTATAAAAATTGTTTGTAATCACAGCAGCCAGGTGGATCTGAGCCCTTTTAAAACTGTCCGCTTTTACAATGTTAGATGAAAAATAATTACTACAAAACCGTATAATTTCCGACTCAAAAGTACCGGAGTTTGATTCTATCAGGAATGGAACTTCCTTAAAGTTTACAGCCCTGTTGGCACTAAACGTTTGTAAGGGGTACAAAATACCGGCATTATCAAATTTTTCGAATACCTCTATTCCAATTGAACCGGAAGTATGAACAACAGGACATTCATGGGGTAATTGATCAGCAATTTCTGATAAGGCTTCATCAGTTACGGCAATAATATTTAAATCGGCTTCATGGTCAAGAACAGAAAGACTATCAATACCTTTTGATTTTACCCGTTCAGCCAATTGATTTGCATGCAAAATATTCCTTGACCAAATCTGACTGATTTCAACATAATTCGACAAATGTAATGCCAAATGTGTTGCTACCTTACCTGAACCTATTATGTTGACCTTCTTAATCAATGGTTTACTTTTTTTTAAATTCAAATATACTGTAATTTCCCTTAAACCGGGCGCTGTCTATACAATCGTATCCTTTGTTTAATTCGGTAATTATTCCGTTTTCAGGATATAAAAACGAAGCATTGGCGTCAAGAAATATGACATGCTCTGAGCGGGCATCCAAAATCAGATCTCCTTTACCGTAAGCTTTTATCATTTGGTTGTTTTTAATATAGTCCTCTTTTCCCTGATAATTTTTGAAGGCTTCAATATCATAATGATACAAAAAAGTCAGGTCATAAAAAGGTGGACTGATCACAATAACAGTGGATTCACCTTCAATACTTTTAATGTGCTTCGCAATCTGATCACTTTCCCTTAAAAGTTCTGGTTTGAAGTTAAATGTCAACAACATAGGCAGTAAAAACAATGGCCATATTTGTTTAAACCGGTAATGTTTTAAGACGATTTCAACCAGTAAAACAACAATTAAGTACAATACCGGCGTTGTATACAATAAATACCGGTCAATAAAAACCGGTTGGAAAACAACTGATACTAAGAACATCCCGCAATAAGGGATCAAAAAGGCAGCCACAACAAAAAATGCCTGTTTCGATTTGATTTTTTCTCTTAATGATTCTAAAACAACCCCTCTGTTAAGCACCGCTACCCCACCTGTCAATCCAATTAAAATCAATACCGCTATTTTGCCGTTCATAAAACGGACAATATTGCCATATAACTCTGAATACACAGGCATGACAACCCATGTTCCTTCATTACTAAAATGACCCAGTCTGGTCATAAACAGTATGATTCCCGGAATGTAAATCACTCCGCTTATAATTAACGATAATACCAAAAACAGGCCTTGCCTTTTGGTTAATTGTCTCATAAATAATAATAGAATCAGAAACTCAACGCCAATAATAAAAGCTGCCAGGTAATGTGTATACAATAGTAAACCGTTTAACACCCCCAGAGTCAGCCATAATTGTTTTTTTTCAAATACTATTCTGTATATAGTCCAGACTATACTGACGTAGAGTAATACCAGTAAAGAATAGGTTCTGGCTTCAAGTGCATGATAATGATTGAAATTAGAAAAACAAAATAGTAAAACAACCAAAATCGCATACTTTCTGCTCATTAAAGATTTACCCAAGTAAAACAACGGCACAATGGTTATGATACTAAAGACAAGGGATAAGCTCCTGACTGAAAAAACACCTATTCCAAAGCACTTAATCCAAAAATGTAACAGAAAAAAATGTAATGGCGGATTATTTTCCTGACTTAACATTTCCCAAATTTCAGCTAAACTTTGTTGACTATAATAGATTGAAAACGGTTCATCTAAAGCAATGGGAAAACTATTCAGGAAAGGGATACAAATTACAAGTTGTAAAATAATTAGAATCCCTATAATTTTTCTGTCACTGATTTGCATATAATCTGTTCCAAACTTATTAAATTTGGATCAAATTTTCGGATTAAAACAAAATATAATTAAATCAAACCAGTCATTTGCTTTTTGATAAAGTCAAAGTGATAAGATAATAAGAAATGAAACAAGTATATATCATAGATGCTGTCAGAACAGCTATAGGAAATTTTGGGGGCAGTCTGGCTCCTGTCAGAACAGATGATTTGGGAGCTATTGTAATACGGGAGCTTCTGGAAAGAAACAGTAATCTGGACCCGAACCTTATTGAAGATGTAATATTCGGATGTGCAAATCAGGCAGGTGAAGATAATAGAAATGTTGCCAGAATGAGTGCTTTACTGGCTGGCGTACCATGGACAGCTGGTGGAGAAACTGTTAACCGGTTATGTGCTTCCGGAATGGCATCTACTATTAATGCTACACGTGCTATTAAAGATGGTGCCGGTGACATTTACATATCTGGTGGTGTGGAGAATATGACCAGAGGACCATGGGTAATCTCTAAAGTATCGAAGCCATTTGGACGGGATGCTGAAATGCACGACTCCAGTTTTGGTTGGCGATTCATCAACCCTAAGATGGAAGCGTTATACGGAACAGATAGTATGGGTGGAACAGCTGAAAACCTGGTTGAAATGTATAATATTTCAAGAGAAGATCAGGATAAATTTGCTTATTGGAGCCATTCCAAAGCTGCAGATGCTAGAAACAGAGGTCGTTTAGCAGAAGAAATTGTAAAAGTGACTATTCCACAACGTAAAAAAGATCCGATCATTTTTGATCAGGATGAATTTATAAAACCTCAAACTACTATTGAAATACTTGGTAAATTAAGAGCATCTTTTAAAAAAGAAGGCGGCTCTGTGACTGCAGGAAATTCTTCAGGTTTAAATGATGGTGCAGTTGCGTTGTTAGTGGCTTCTGAAGAAGCTGTAAAAGCCAACGATATGAAACCATTGGCCAGAATTGTATCTTCAGCCATTGCCGGCGTGGAACCTAGAATTATGGGAATAGGCCCTGTTCAGGCTACTGAAAAAGCCCTGAAAAGAGCTGGCTTGACAATTGATGATATGGATATTATTGAGATTAATGAAGCCTTTGCTGCTCAAGCACTTGCTTGCACCAGAAAGCTGGGTATCGAAGATAATGACCCAAGAATTAACCCTAATGGAGGTGCTATTGCACTTGGACACCCGCTTGGGATGACCGGGGGAAGAATTTTACAAACTGCTGCAATTGAATTGCAAAAAACGAATAAAAAATACGCGCTGGTAACTATGTGTATTGGGGTCGGTCAGGGATATGCCACAATTATTGAAAGGGCATAAAACTGGCATAAAATTGGCAACTACACGAAGTTAATAACGTCTAAAAAGAAAATATGATGATGGCTAAATACACCCGCATACTGTTTACACTCGTCTTTTTATCGCATTTAAGTTCATATGCCAACGATTTTGATTGGTGCTTTATCGAGAACAAAGGACAATTCGACCATAAAATTAACTTTTCCCATGCTATTCCTAATGGTAATATTTTTCTGGAAAAAGGAAAATTAACTTATCACCTTTTCGACAGTGAGGCCTACCATGAGGCCTTTGAAGAGAAAAACCGGGAAGCCATGATTAAGCATCATGCTTTTGAAGTCAATTTTGCAGGAGCTAACCAATCGGCAACGGTTGAACAGTTTGAATCAACAGACCATTACTTCAACTTCTTTGTAGGAGAAAAAAGTGCCAATTGGGCACCTGAAGTTTATGGATATCATAAAATAAAATACAAAGAAATCTACAAGGGAATTGATTTTGTGATGCATGATCAAAACCACCGGATTAAGTATGATTTTATAGTTAAAGCAGGTGCAAACACTAATCAGATTAAGTTAAAGTATAAGGGATTGGATAATATTTATATTGATTCGGAAGGCCGCTTACACTTAGTTAACACAATTAATGAAATAGTTGAAGATAAACCCTATGTTTACCAAAACATTAACGGTAAACAGGTTGAAGTTAAAAGTGCTTATCAACTGGTTAATAAAACGCTTTCCTTTACCTTTCCAGAAGGGTATGATAAGAACTATGATCTTATCATTGACCCTACTCTGATATTTTCTTCTTATTCAGGATCAACTAACCTTTACTCTGCCAACTGTTCTGCCTTTGATCAGGCTGGTAATCTATATTCTGCCGGAGGTAGTTTATTTGGTGGCTTTCCCACAACAGTTGGTGCTTACCAAACTGCATTTGTCGGGGGTGGCCTCTTAGGTGCTGTTCAGAAATTTGATCAGGCTGGAAATATGTTATATGCCACTTATATTGGTGGAGACAATGATTACCCACTTGATGTGATCGTCAACCAAAATGATGAATTGGTTATACTTGTGAATAGTAACGGTTCCTTTCCAATGACTGCCGGAGCTGCAGACGGAACGTTTAACGGAACACTGGATTATGCCATTGGAATATTAAATAATGCTGGTACTGCACTTGTTGCATCTACCTATCTTGGTGGTACTGCTGATGAGGGTATTGGGGATTCTGATCTTGGTGCAGGACTATTTGTTGATGCCAATAACGATATTTTTGTTTGTGGAATGACGCAATCAGCTGACTTTCCATCCACCGCAGGAGCCTATCAAACAGCATTGCAAGGTCTTCAAAGTGGTATCCTTTCTAAATTTAATGCTAACCTGACTACTATGATTTGGTCGACTTACCTTGGTGGAACGACTGGAGATGATATTGTTAACAGTGTAAGCGTAGCACCAAACGGTAATATTTATGTGGTCGGTTCAACCGCCAGTGCAGATTTCCCGGTTACACCAGGTGCTCTGAATACATTGCCTGCTGGTTTAAGAGACGGTTTTGTATCTTGCCTGAGTCCAACAGGAGCAGCTTTAAATTTTTCATCTTATTTGGGAACCGGCGCTAATGACCGTGCCAAATTTGTCGAAATCAATGATGCTAATGAAATCTTTGTCGGGGGATCCACCAGAGGAGCCTACCCTGTCAGCGGAGGTGCATATTCTTCACCAAGTACAAATAACCTGTTTGTTCATAAATTAACCACCGATTTAAGTACAACGTTGTTTTCAACAGCAATTGGTTGTTTTGATGTGGCTCAGCCTGAAATATACATGACTGCTTTTGGAATAGACTATTGTGATAAAGTCTACTTCACCGGAGCATCAACCGGAAACAACTTCCCTACTACTGCAAATGCTTACACTGCAGCTGAAAAAGGATTATATATGTGTGTTCTGGAGCCAGATGCAGTTGCTTTAAACTACGGCTCTTACTTTGGAGGAGATGTAAATGGTCAGCACTTTCACGTTGGGTCAAGGTGTAAATACAACAGAGAAGGTATTTTATTCCACACAGAGTGTACAACTGCATCCGATTATCCATTGGTAAACGGTTTAAATTACCTGGCAGGAGGCTTAAATGACGGTGCCAGTTTTATTTTTGATTTTGAATTTAGCTTACCAATTAATCAAATTGATTTGGGGGCAAGCCCAATGACAACCTGTACATTTCCTGTAAACCTTGACGCTACCGTATTAGCAAACACAGCATTGCCAGCGAACGAAAACGTACAGTATTTATGGTCTACAGGAGCCACAACCGATAATATTGATGTTAATACACCTGATACTTATTCAGTACAGGTTTACAATACTTGTGACACCATTTACGATACCATTGTGATCAATTCTGGTGTATTGGATGCTGAATTTTCAGTTGATAATCCTGCCGTATGTCAGGATGCAAACATTACCTTTGCTGATCAAACGGTTATTGTAGGCGGTAACCCTTCCTGGCTTTGGGATTTCGGCGATAACAATAATTCAACAGAACAAAATCCAGAGCATGTATATACAGTAGCCGGAACCTATACCGTTACCCTGACAGTTACCAATAATGGTTGTTCTGATACAGAAACTCAAGACGTTACTGTTAGTCCGATTCCGGAGGCAAACTTTGACTTTACACCACAACATCTGACTTCAGAAAATGGTGAAATCAACTTCACTAACCTTTCCGAAGGGGCTGATGGCTATTTGTGGAACTTTGGTTTATCATTTGGTGTTTCGGTGTTAGATGATCCTACTTTTACATTTCCTACAGATGAAACTGAATTGGTTTACCCAATTACGCTTCAGGCCAGTAATAATTTTGGATGTACCCATGAGGTCACAAAATATCTTGAATTTCAGGATGTCATAGTGTTTTATGTTCCCAATGCATTTACACCAGGTGCAACAGGACCAAATACAACATTTTCTCCGGTAATGACTTCAGGAGTTGAACCTTATCAATACCATTTAATACTCTATGACAGATGGGGTGAAATTGTATTTGAATCTTTCAATTATGATATTGGTTGGGATGGTACTTATGACGGAAAAGTTGTACAACCGGGTGTATATATCTGGAAGATACAATTCAGAGAAACCATGTCAGATAAAAAGCATACCAAAATCGGACATGTTTCTGTCATCAGGTAGTCCATACTGATAGTCATACCGTTAATCAGGAAAAGCAACTTTTCCTGTTATGCGACGTCTATATCTTAAATTGATTTATTATACCCATATTTATAGTCAATTCGATTAAAGATGAAATTAAGACTGCTGTTGCCCCTACTTTTCTTTAGTACAGCTTTGTTTTCTCAGGAGATCTGTGATAACGGTATTGATGATGATGGTGACGGACAAATTGATTTGCTGGACACCGATTGTCAGTGTAGTTTAGGACTCAACGCACAATCCTATAATGCTATCCCTAATCCTGATTTTAATAATTCCAGTTGTTGTCCGGATTCTGCCTGGTGGACCAATAGCCCCAACAGTGGCTTGAATTGTTTGGATGGATGGTCCTCGGCTACTAACGTATGGAACAATTGGTGGGGTGCACAATACCTTAACTCATGCGATACTTGTGCATTATATAATTGGTGGAACAACAATGTGATTCCGGAGGAATGCTCAACTTCTGTATCAAATGGCTTTTTGGGAATGACTTTTTGGACCAATAATTCAAATTGGGTCAACTATAACTATGCCAGTAGTTGTTTAAATGTCCCTTTTACCCCGGGCAATACATATACCCTTCAATTTGATGTTTTTAACAGCTGGTGGATTAATAACTGGAACTGGGATGATACATTGAGGTTATCAATCTATGGTACTACGAACTGTTCTAATATTCCTATGCCATCTAATTCAGGATGTAATGATCCCAACTGGGTGGTACTCGATTCAATCCGGCCCATTTTACCATTTGACAGTACCTGGCACACCTTTAATTTTAATTTTCAAACCAATTCAAATATTACAGGAATTGCAATCGGACCTTCCTGCGATTTAACCACAAATGGCCTCTTCAACTACCACAGAATTTTTTTAGATAATCTTGAGTTGTTTGAAAGCCACACCTATGACTTACAAATTGCGGAATCCGGAAGTTATTGTAATGACCCCTATCTCCTAACAGCTACAATCGATACTGTGGGCGGAACCTGGCAATGGTACCAGGATTCAGTTGCTTTAGTTGGTGAAACCGGTAGTGTATTAGATATTACCAATTATGGTGTTGGCGATTTTACCGTATTATATTCTTTAGGAGGTAATTGTCAGGGACTCACTATTTCTACTGAACAGCCTACCTACCCTTTCGCCTTTATGAACAATGTCAGTGACGTTTGTGCCCAAACTCCGATTAATTTTGATGGCTCATCATTTATTGCAGGATTAGGTAATTCGGTCACCGGATTTTATTGGGATTTTGGTGATGGCACAACGGCTAATTCAGAAGATACTACCTATAGTTATGCCACATCAGGAACACATTTAGTGCAATTTGTTGTGGAAAGTAACTTAGGCTGTACAGATACCGTTAGTCAAAACGTAACCATTCATCCACGACCAATTGTCGACTTTGATGTAGTTGGTAATTGCATTTATGACAGTATTCAGTTTACCGACCTTTCTACTATTGCCTCAGGAGTGATTGATAGTATTTCGTGGGATTTTGATGATGGTAATTTTGGATTAGATAGCCTTGAGAGCCATCTCTATAACAATTATGGAGGTTATACCATTGAACTCTTCGCCATATCTGATTATGGCTGTGTGGACTCACTAACCGCTCAGGAATTTATCAACCCTCAACCCAATGCCAGTTTTACAGGACTGGATACCTGTGCCGAATCCACCTTTAGTTTTGTTAATAGTTCAACCATACCTTTAGGGAATATTGTACAATACACCTGGGATTTTGACGATAATACAGGCTCTGGCCTTCAGTCACCAACCCATAATTACCTGAATCCAAACACATATGACGTGGAACTGATTGTGGAGTCCGATTCAGGTTGTGTGGATACCAGCAATCTTAATATTGTTTCATACCCCAACCCGGTAGCTGATTTTGATGTTAATGTTTCCTGTTTTTTAGCTAACCTGACCAATCAATCAACCATTGCATCAGGTACCATTACAAATTACGATTGGGACTTAGGGGATACTGATGTATCAACAGATATTTCTCTTGAACATATTTATGATGCTAATGGTAATTACCCGGTTAATCTGATTGTTACAAGTGATTTTGGTTGTATGGATGATACGACAATCCCTGCAATTATCAACACCAATTTTGCGGCTAATATTACTGCTAATACTTTCTCTATTTGTCATGGTGAATGTGTGGAATTATTCGATTCATCTATTGCTGTTTCCGGTGTTCCAAGCTATGAATGGATATTTGGTGACGGCCAAAGTTCAAATGAACGTAACCCTGTCATTTGCTTTGATAATTATACCAATATCAACCAATATATTGATGTATTCTTTAAAATATCGACTTCAACAGGCTGTGTCGACTCAATTAGATTAGACAATTACCTTGAAGTTATTCCACTCCCTCAGGCTCAGTTCACCTATTCACCACAAGATATCCCACGAAATGATGCAACTGTTCAATTTCAAAACCAATCTACCTTAGCCACTTTCTATAACTGGAATTTTGGAGATAATACCATCTCGGAAGAAGAACACCCAGAACATATTTACCCTGATTTGGCTAAGAGTTACAGCGTAAGTCTAACTGCCTATGACCTAACCGAACATTGCTCAGATACATACAAAACTATCCTTGTTGTTGAAGATGAACTTATATTCTATATTCCTAATGCCTTTACTCCTGATGGCAATGCCTTTAATGACAATTTTAGTCCGGTATTTTTCAGTGGTGTTGATATTTATAATTTCAGACTGGAAATTTTTAACCGTTGGGGAGAATTACTTTTTGTTAGTCATGATCCAGGCATTGGATGGGATGGTTATTATGGCCAAAATCTTGTTGAAAATGGCGTTTACGTCTGGAAAGTATCATTCAACGAGACCATGTCAGATAAAAAACACACCAAAACCGGTCACGTTTCAGTGATTAGATAATAGATGAAAGTAGGAAGTATAAAGTAATAAGTAGCAGGTAATCGAAAATCATAAACAACCAACGGTCAACAATTAACTATAAACCAGGAACGAATAACTCTTTAACATAAAAATCAAAATCACTGGGTGCAGCTAACCGTTTATACTTCTCAGGATGGATTTTACAGCTGCAATCTTCAGAATGGGTGTATCTATACCCTAATCGCTCGTAAAATCCCGCCAGGGTTAACTTACTTTCAACATCCAGCCCTCTGACCCTTAAAATTTCAATTGACATGACAGAAGCACCGTTTTTAATGGCTATGTCTTCAGCTGTCTGAATCAGTTTTGTTCCAATCCCCTTTCCTTTTAAATCAAAATCTGTGGCCAAAAGGCTAAACCCGTAGGTTTTAGAATCAATAGGATAACAATAGATACCTCCTGCAACTTTACCATTATACAACGCCACCAAAACATTTCCACTCTTTACCAGTTCGTAATATTCATCCGGAAATATTCTGACATAGTTCTCTCCCCAAACTTCAACTTCTGTTAACTCATAACCCTTAATAATGATTTTATAAAGATCCTCGAGATCGGTAGGACTAAGCTGGTCGGAATTGGCTTTTAAAATTTTAATCATTGCAAAAAGAAAAGGAACTCTTTCAAGTTCCTTTTACAAATTTATAAAGTTTTTTTGCTTTTACTTCATTGAATCCAGTTTAGCCTTCATTTCTTTAGCTTTAGCTGCATCTCCGGTTTTATAATATGCCTGTCTTAATGAAGTTACAATTTCCTTATTATCCGGATTGATTTCATAAGCTTTTTCAAGGTATGGCAAAGCCTTTTTGAAGTTCTCGGTCATTTCCTTTCTGTACTCATCCTCTTTAGGATCACCAATAGCCAAATCATTGATTTTAGTATTTAAATTAGCCGCTTTATTAAAGAATACAGCACCTAATCCCAATAATGCATTTGAATGTCCCGGATCAAGCTCTAATACTTTTTTGTAAGCTGCCTCAGCATCATCATATCGTTCCTGTCCTTCATAAATTGTACCTACTACATAGTGCAATTCTTTATTCTTTGGATCAACTGCAATAGCATCTGATAAAACCTTTTCAGCTTCATTTTTTTTACCTGCTCCAAGGTAAAGGTTGATCAATGAAATCATTAAATCTTTATTACCGGGATTTGCTTTTAACAAAGCTCCGATTTTTTTCTCACCTTCTTCTACCTTACCTTGTTTAGTATAAATCTCCGACATAAAAGTAGCTGCAGAAGATACTTCAAATCCGATTTCAGCAGACTTAGAGAAAGAAGCTAATGCGATATCATCTTCTTCAGCTTTCATAGCAGCAATACCGCCATAATATATCGCTGAAGAATCAACACTACCAATAACATCTCCGAATTCCGCAGATGATAAAAAGCCCATCATTGATTTCTTGTAATTCTTCGCTTCATATTCCTTTACGCCCATATTATAGGCCATTCCCCTCATTCTGCCACAATAGTCAATAATATTGTCCTCATATTTTCCCTTAGGATCGTTAGCCTTTGACTTCTTAAATGCGGCTACCCCTTCTTCTCCGGTTTTCTTTGCATCTAAAGCTTTAAGCTTTTCGTTTGTTGCCATTGGAGACACCATTGAAGACTCACAGTAAATTTTCCCTTTATACATTAAGGTTTTTGCATCATTCATTGTAGACTCATGAAGCGCTGCTTTTGTAATATAATCGTAGGCCTCTGCTAAATCACCCTCAGCTGCTGCCATATTACCTGTAGCCTTGGTTTTGCTATAGGAATTCCATGCCATAGCTGCATTGGTTGTCATATTCTTTTGCCCAAAACTTACTGTTGATAAAATCACTGCACCAATTAGTATTATCTTATTCATTTTACGTTTTTTTATTTAACTTGATTAACAAAATTAAAATTTCCATAAGGATATTTCAATTTTTATGCCATACTTATTTTATTCCTCTTCTGATGATGCTGTAGGATCAACAACGATATCCTCACTATTATCCTCCTCGTCCTCATTATCTCTGTACACTTTAGCAACAGCTGCAATATCATCATTATCTCTCAGGTTAATCAATCTTACACCCTGTGTGGCTCTACCCATTACCCTTAAAATATCAACGTGCATTCTAATGGTAATTCCCTTTTTAGTTATGATCATTAAATCATCCTCGTCAGTTACATTCTTTATGGCAATTAATTCTCCAGTTTTATCAGTGATATTAATTGTTTTCACCCCTTTTCCACCTCTGTTGGTAATTCTGTAACCCGACACTTCTGAACGCTTTCCGTACCCTTTACTGGATACTACCATCACGTTAGCCTCTTCATTCTCCACACAAATCATTCCTACCACTTCATCCTTCTCATTTGCTAAGGTAACACCACGCACACCAGAGGCTGTTCTTCCCATAGAACGCACCTTTTCCTCATTAAAACGGATACACTTACCTGATTTAAGTGCCATCATGATCTCATTTGTACCATTAGTTAACTTAGCCTCAAGTAACTCATCTCCTTCCCTGATACCAATGGCATTAATTCCATTAGTTCTAGGTCTTGAATAAGCCTCTAATTTTGTTTTCTTAATCACCCCTTTCTTAGTACACATGATAATGTATTTATCTTCAATGTACTCAGGGTCCTTAATATCATTTACATTAATGAACGCTTTGATCTTATCGTCCTGATCAATATTTATCAGGTTCTGTAGCGCTCTTCCCTTACTGGTCTTTGTACCTTCAGGAACCTCAAATATTCTCATCCAGAAACATTTACCCTTTTCAGTAAAAATTAGCAACCAATTGTGGTTGGTAGCTACAAATAAATGCTCTAAAAAGTCTTTATCACGGGTAGCAGATCCTTTTGATCCCACGCCACCACGACTCTGAACCTTGTACTCAGCTAAAGAAGTTCTTTTGATATAACCGGCATGAGAAATAGTTATCACCACTTCCTCATTAGGAATCAGATCCTCGATACTCATTTCATTAGCAGAGTATTCTATTGTTGATCTTCTCTCATCTCCGTATTTATCTTTTACGTATTCTAATTCTTCTTTAATGATTGACATCCTTCTGTCTTCATTAGCCAGAATATCTTTTAGATCTGCAATTGTCGCTTGTAACTCCTCGAATTCAGCTCTTAATTTATCTTGTTCCAGTCCGGTTAACTGTCTCAAACGCATTTCTACAATGGCTCTGGACTGAATTTCAGACAGCTCAAATCTTTCAATTAACTTTTCTCTGGCCTCATCCGGTGATTTTGAAGCACGAATAATTTTGATTACTTCATCAATATTATCCGAAGCAATAATTAATCCTTCTAAAATATGAGCTCTCTCCTCTGCTTTACGCAATTCAAATTTGGTACGTCTTACCACTACTTCATGTCTGTGCTCAACAAAATGATGAATCATGTCTTTGATGTTCAACATTTCAGGACGCCCATTAACCAGAGCAATATTATTAATTGAGAATGAAGTTTGTAAGCTTGTGTATTTAAATAATTTATTTAAAACCACATTTGGAATAGCATCACGTTTTAATTCGTACACTACTCTCATTCCACGACGGTCTGATTCATCTCTAATATCCGAGATACCATCAATTTTTCCGTCATTAACCAAATCAGCTGTCTTTTTAATCATGTCAGCTTTATTGATTTGATATGGAATTTCAGTAACGATAATGGCTTCTTTACCTTCTCGTATTTCCTCAATAGTTGCTTTGGCACGCATTACTACCCTACCTTTACCGGTTTCGAATGCCTGTTTTACACCTTCGTAACCGTAAATAATACCTCCGGTTGGGAAATCCGGTGCTTTGATGTGTTCCATCAATTCAGCGATCTCAATATTTCTGTTATCGATATAAGCGATAGTTCCGTTTACAACTTCAGTCAGGTTATGAGGAGGCATATTGGTTGCCATTCCCACAGCAATTCCACTGGCACCATTAACCAAAAGGTTTGGTATTTTAGTAGGGAGAACAGTCGGCTCTTTTAAAGATTCATCAAAGTTTGGAGAAAAATCTACTGTTTCCTTGTCCAGATCAGCCAACATATCCTCAGCAACTTTTCTCAATCGTGCCTCAGTATAACGCATGGCAGCCGGACTATCACCGTCAACAGAACCAAAGTTACCCTGTCCGTCAACTAAAGGGTATCTTAATGACCAATCCTGGGCCATACGCACCATGGTATCGTAAACAGAGGAATCACCATGCGGGTGATATTTACCCAGTACTTCCCCAACGATTCTGGCTGATTTTTTATAAGGTCTGTTAGATAAAACGCCTAAGTCAAGCATACCATAAAGTACTCTTCTGTGAACCGGTTTAAAACCGTCCCGTACATCTGGTAAAGCTCTTGAAACAATAACCGACATTGAATAATCAATGTAGGCCGACTTCATTTCATCTTCAATGTTAATCTTTATTATTCTTTCTCCTTCTGCCATATAGTTTTGTTGATTTTTTTAGATTTCAAAAGGACGAAAATAGCTAATTTTAATCGGAAAATTAGTATATTTATTAACTGACTTATTAACAAAAACCGGTTTAAAATGTGGTTTATTAACAATTATTTAAATAAATTGAATTAAATACATTTGTGAATCAATATTTGTACTTAAATTTAAAACGTAAAATAATACAATTAATGGATACAAATTTTTCATCAAGAGCAAAAAACGTAATTGCCTATAGCAGAGAGGAAGCACTTCGTCTGGGTAATGACTACCTTGGTGTTGAACATTTATTACTGGGTATTTTAAGAGAAAAAGAAGGCCTTGCCGTTAAAATACTTCAGGAGTTTCATTTAGACCTTGACATATTAAGAAAAGAAATTGAGAAGAATGTTAAAACATCAAATATCAAACCCAACGATCTAAAGAACATCCCTTTAGTAAGACAAGCAGAAAAAGTTTTAAAAATAACCTATTTAGAATCGCGGCTATTTAAGAGTTTCAGAGTTGGAACCGAGCACATATTACTGGCCATTTTAAGAGAAAAGGACAATTTGGCTACAAGAATATTGAATAAATATGGCGTGATATATGAAAATGTAAAAGAAGAATTAGAAGAAATGATAGAAGAAGAAAATACGCCTAAATCCGAATTCCCGGGCGGAATATCAAATGATGACAGTGGTTCCGGCGAATCAAGTTTCGGGTCTAGTAGTAGCTCTAAAACAACAAACAAATCAAAAACACCTGTTTTAGATAACTTTGGAAGAGATTTAACCGCAATGGCCGAACAGGACAAACTGGATCCCATTGTTGGAAGACATAATGAAATAGAAAGAGTATCTCAGATCCTTTCCAGAAGAAAAAAGAACAACCCGATATTAATTGGGGAACCTGGTGTTGGTAAATCAGCAATTGCTGAAGGACTGGCATTAAGAATTGTTCAACGTAAAGTATCCAGAATTTTGTTTGGCAAAAGAGTCATATCGTTAGATTTAGCTTCTTTAGTAGCCGGGACAAAGTACAGAGGTCAGTTCGAAGAACGTATGAAGGCAGTGATGAACGAATTGGAAAAATCTCGTGAAATCATTTTATTCATTGATGAAATCCATACCATTATAGGTGCCGGTGGCGCTTCAGGATCAATGGATGCTTCCAATATGTTTAAACCGGCCTTAGCAAGAGGTGAAATACAGGTAATTGGAGCCACAACACTGGATGAGTACAGACAATACGTTGAAAAAGATGGAGCTTTGGAAAGAAGATTCCAAAAAGTATTAATTGAACCAACCAGTATTGAAGAGTCAATTGAAATCTTAGCTAATATTAAGGAGCGTTATGAAGATCATCACAGTGTAACCTTTACCCCTGAGGCATTGGAGGCTTGTGTAAAACTAACAGAACGTTATGTATCTGACAGAAATCTGCCGGACAAAGCCATTGATGCTATGGACGAAGTTGGTTCAAGAGTACATATCAAAAACATCAATGTTCCAAAAGAAATCAAGGAGCTGGAGAGTAAAATTGAGGATGTAAAGGAAGAAAAAAATAAGGTAATTAAGAGTCAGCAGTACGAAAAAGCAGCTGAACTGAGGGATACAGAGAAAAAACTGCAGGATCAGTTAGAGCAGGCTCAAACCAAATGGGAAGAAGAAGCCAAGAAAAACCGAATCACGGTAACTGAAGCTCATGTAGCAGAAGTAGTATCAATGATGACTGGTATTCCTTTACAGAAAGTCTCTGAATCAGAATCAGGGAAAATTGTTCATCTCTCTGATGATATTAAAGATGGAGTTGTTGGTCAGGATGATGCCATTGTAAAGGTAGTAAAAGCCATTCAGCGTAACCGTGCGGGACTAAAAGACCCAAATAAGCCAATCGGATCATTTTTCTTTTTAGGGCCAACAGGAGTAGGAAAAACACAATTAGCAAAAGTTTTAGCCAAAAACCTGTTTGACTCCGAAGAAGCATTGATCAGAATTGACATGAGTGAGTACATGGAAAAATTCTCTGTATCGAGATTGGTTGGTGCACCTCCGGGTTATGTAGGATACGAAGAAGGTGGACAGTTAACTGAAAAAGTGAGAAGAAAGCCCTATTCTATCGTTCTTTTAGATGAGATTGAAAAAGCCCACCCTGATGTATTTAATTTACTGCTACAAGTATTAGATGATGGTCATATGACTGATGGTTTAGGTCGTAAAATTGACTTTAAAAACACCATTATCATCATGACTTCAAATATTGGAGTCAGACAATTACAAGACTTTGGTACAGGAGTTGGATTTGGGACACAGGCCAGACAAGAGCAAAAAGATGAGGCAGCTATTCTGATCATTCAAAAAGCACTTAAAAAGGCTTTTGCCCCTGAATTCCTGAACAGAATTGATGATATGATCATCTTCAACTCATTAAAACAAGAACACATTCACCAAATTATTGATATAGAGTTATCAAAACTTTATGGACGAATTAATGAATTGGGCTACAAAGTTGAAATGACTGAGGCTGCAAAAATATATATTGCGAATAAAGGTTATGACGAAAAATATGGTGCCAGACCATTAAACAGAGCCATTCAGAAATATGTTGAAGATCCGTTAGCTGAAGAAATTATCAATTCCAACATTAAGGAAAATGATAAAATCATGATTGATTTTGACAAAAAGAAAGAAGAGATTGTGATTAAAGTAGAAAAAAGTAAACCTTCGAAAAAAACAGAATCGAAATAAATAATAATTAACAAACAAGTAAAGCCGGGGTACTCAAACTCCGGCTTTTTTTGTTTTCACTAACTAATAGAAACCTTTAATTTGCGAAGTCTAAAGGAACTCTGTTTAACTAAGATTACAGCTTATAGAAAAACGGTAACTCGAGAAGTCTGAGGTTCAGGCTCTGCCTGAAGGACTCGAAGACTGAACAAAACAAAAAGGGAGTTCATTTAAACTCCCTTTTTAACCCTTATATATAGGGCCAGTAACAGGCCCGTATTAATTATAACGAAACATTAGTGAATTGGTTTCACTATTGGCCAAATGTTTTTAATTCCATTTCTGTTCCATCAAAAACAGCATAAGTAAAATGTTTAATCCAATCGCCTGTATTTATATACCTTGAATCTTCATTTAGTTTGAAATCGATTGGGTAATGCCGGTGGCCAAATACAAAATAATCGGTGTGTTCACTTTCAAGCTTTCTATAGCAATATTGAATCAGCATTTCCTTATCCTTACCATAAAAAATATCGTCAGAATCACCTGTTGACACTCTGCTGGATTTAGAAAAATAATTGGCAAGGCCTATTCCAAAATTAGGATGCAATCTGGCAAAGCACCATTGACAAAATTTACTTCGGAATACCTTTTTGATAAATTTATAACCATGATCTCCAGGCCCTAATCCATCTCCATGTCCAATAAAAAAGGACTTTCCATTGTATGATTTAGTAACTTCCGCTTTGTGTAATTCAACACCTAATTCCTTTGGAATATAGTCAAATATCCACATGTCATGATTCCCATAAAACCAGTGGACTTTTATGCCCTTATCAGTCAAATCGGCAATTTTTCCCTGCAGACGGACAAAGCCTTTTGGAATGGCATGTTTATACTCAAACCAAAAATCAAACACATCTCCTAACAGATATATTTCATGTGCTTCAGCTTCTATACTGTTTAACCAGGCTACTACCTTTTTTTCCCGGACCAGGCTGGTTTCACCATTGGGAGCACCAAGGTGAAAATCTGATCCGAAAAATATTTTCTTACCCTCAGGTATTTCCATTAATAACCGTAGATTTTCTGAAGCTGATTGTGAAGGGCTGGTCCCCGAACATTAGTTGCAATAATATTACCTTCCTGATCAATTAAACAGGTAAAAGGAATACCGGTTACACCATAATCCCTTCCGGCTTGTGTGGCAAAACCTTTTAAGTCACTCACATGGTTAGGCCAAATTAATCCGTCCTGCTTAATAGCTGCTAACCAACGGTCTCTCATACCTGGTCGGTCAAACGACACACTAAACACCTCAAAGCCTTCTTTATTGTACTTATTGTAAGCCTTAACCACATTAGGGTTCTCTCTTCTACAAGGACCACACCAAGAAGCCCAAAAATCAATTAAAACCACTTTTCCACGTAAATCCGATAGATTAACCATTTCACCATCAACATTTGGCAATGTTATTTCCGGAGCCGGTTTACCCGGACTCAACAATTCAGCTCTTTTTTGTTCAGATTCAAGTTGTGCTTTTTGCTTTTGAAGCAGAGCGGCTACACCAGAACCGGAAAAATTCTCGATTAACTGATCAATCAACTGAAGTCTGAGCTTTTTCTCAGTTTGATTATTAATGGAACCTAAAACAGCTAACAATGCTGGTGAATTGGAATTACCAGTAATAAAAGTATTTCTATAAGTATAAAATGACTCAGCGTATGGTCTGAATAAAGTATTAACTTCAACCTGCTTTGAAGGGTCTTTGGTCAATACAATTTTTAAAGAGTCCTCTACCCTTTTAAAATTAGAAAACTCTTTATAAAAGTCTAACATCAGATAAGAGTCTGTTGAGCCAATTATATTACAGTTATACAGTAGGCTTTTGGCATCACCATAAATTTTTATAGAATCATTTCCATGTAAAATTAAGTTGATAGTCTGACCATTTTGTAGCTTCCCAATAAAATAGTCTTTAAACGGAATTTTAAAATCAGTTGAGAATTGCCCCGTGCTATCCAAATTAATAATATGATATGGCCGTTGCTGTCCACCCAAAACCTGACTGGTAATATAAAGCTTTTGGTTTTCAGCCCCTACGATCAATCCTTCGATATGAACAGGAAGTTTTGCCTCCTGAGGTTGAACTCGTTGAGCTGATGACTGGAATGCTAAACCAACCAGACCAAGTATGACGACACAATATTTTTTTAACATGATTATTCTCCTAAAATTTCAATTAGTTTCTTTTCAAGGGCAGGCCCTCTGAGGTTACTTGCAACTATTGAGCCATTTTCGTCTAATAGAAATGAAGCTGGTATAGATCTTACCCCATAAAGTGCTGCTGCAGAAGATGACCATCCCTGTAAATCTGAAACGTGATTTCCCCATGAAAGGTTGTCCGCAGTTATGGCTTTTTCCCATGCTGCTTTATTCTCATCTAACGACACACTATAAACCGTGAAACCTTTGTCTTTATATTTTTCGTAGTTAGCTACTACATTAGGATTCTCCATGCGGCAAGGTTTACACCATGAAGCCCAAAAATCAAGCAATACCACTTTTCCTTTAAGTGAAGACAGGTTTATAATTTCTCCGGTTGGTGTTGGCAAGCTAATATCTGGTGCAACAGAGCTATTAACAGCCTGAACCGTTCTCGCACTCATTTCAATCTGTGTTTTAAGGTTCTTGATATCCTGATTAATCATACCAGGGTATTCCGAATTAGGATACTTTTCAGCAATGCCATTAGATACTTTTTCGAAATAAATTAAGTGATCCTTATCAAAATCCTGAATTCCTGTTACCGGATAGAACTCTCTCAACATCAACCAACCTGCAAGCGATCCCGGATTCTTCTCAATATAATTAATAGCATAGTTTCTTGATAAACCTACTAATGAATCTAGTCTTAATACTAACCTCTTCATTTCTACCGAATCCTGAGGATTTACCTTTTGCATTTTTGAATAAACATCTTGTTTATCGGGGAACAAAGTCATTGAAAAGTCCTGATAGGCTTTCACGTTCTCTGATTCTTTTGATCCTTTAATAACCACATTCTCACCAAATTTTGGCATTTCACCGCTTACGGTAATGTTTTTATCATCTTTATTGGAGATAATATATACTGGAAGTGAAGTTTTATCTGAAGGATCCACAACGATAAAATACAATCTCAGATCCTTGGTTTTTGTCTCTAACTTAAATTGATCATTTTCTACAACTGCTGTATCAATTGAGAATTGTTTACCATCCTCAAAAACAAATAACTGAACTTCTTTTCCGTTGGCGTTTTTAATATTACCGGTAATGTATCTTCCTTCAATGCTTTCGTCTTCTGATTTTGTTTCACAACTGTTAAACATTAAAGTACTGATTGCCAAAACGGCTAAACTTAAAAGTGTTTTTTTCATTTTTATATTTGGTTAGGATATCATTTTATTTATTAATTCGCCAGCTGTTTTAGGGTCAGCCTTACCTCTACTCTTTTTCATTAACTGTCCCATAAACAGTCCCATTAATTTCTTTTCTCCTGCCTTAAATCTTTCAACTTCAGCAGGGTTTTCATCAATAATTTCCTGAACAAAAGTACTTAAACTGTCTTCATCTGAATTCTGTAACCAGTTATTCTCTTCAGCAATTTCAGTTAACGCCTTTTCTGTTTCCGTTAGTAATTTAGGGAACATTTTCTGACTAGCCAGTGAATGGGATATCTTTTTTGAGTCAATTAATTCGATCAAACTTGCAATCCTTTCCGGCGAAATTGGAAAGTCATGAATAGATGATGCATTTTGATTTAGGTAAGATTTAACTTCGCCCATTACCCAATTGGCAGCAGCCTTATAGTTTTTGGTATATTCTATAATAGATTCAAAATACAATGCTATTGGTTTGGAATCGATCAGGTTTGTGGCATCATACTCTGATAGTTGCAGCTCTTCAGTATACTTTTTAAACAAGTAATTTGGTAAGGGCGGCATAGCCTCTCTTAGCGACTCAATATGATTTTGACTGACTTTGATAGGTTGTAAATCCGGTTCAGGAAAAAAACGATAATCATTAGCCGCTTCTTTTGTTCTCATTGAAGTGGTAATATTCTTTAAAGCGTCATAATTCCTGGTCTCAGAGTATATTTTATTACCATTTTCATTTTCCAGAATCTGCCTTTCAATTTCAAATTCAATGGCATTTTTAACATTTCGGATTGAATTCATATTTTTGACTTCAACCTTATTGCCATACTCCTTAGCATCCTTTAACATGACAGAAATATTGGCATCACAACGCAAACTCCCCTCTTCCATATTACCGTCACAAATATCAAGATACCTTACCAATTTTCTTACCTCCGAAACATAATTATAGGCTTCATCAGAGGAAGTAATTTCTGGTTCCGATACAATTTCAATTAATGGAACACCGGCCCTGTTTAAATCAACTAAAGTATTAAATGGATCAATATCATGGATACTTTTTCCGGCATCCTCCTCCATATGAATTCTGGTCAAGCCAATTTTCTTTGGATTACCATCATCTCCTTTTATTTCAATAGCACCTCCTGTACAGATTGGCGTAGTGTCCTGTGTAATCTGATAGCCTTTAGGTAAATCAGGGTAAAAGTAATTTTTTCTGGCAAAGAATTGATTTTCTGCGATATTACAATCACATGCAATACCCATTTTTACAGCATAATCAATAGTCTGTCGGTTCATTTTCGGCAATGTACCAGGGTGTCCCAGTGTTACCGGACTGACATTAGTATTTGGAATTGCACCATATACATTGGCATCATCAGAATAGGCTTTGGATTTGGTTAGCATTTGTGCATGCACCTCCAAACCAATAACCACTCTGTATTTATCTCTTATGTCCTGACTTAGTTTCATTAATTAGTTTATGTTCGCTCAATTATTTTTTTCATTATCAATGTCATACTAGGCTCCTTTTTATTGGCTACCTCTATAATTTCCTGCACATTGACTTTCTTTATTTTTCCTTCAACACCTAAATCGGTAATGATTGATATTGCAAAAACCGGAATATCCATATGTCTTGCAACTAGCACTTCAGGCACGGTAGACATGCCTACTGTATCCCCACCAATAATTCTGATGTATTTATATTCCGCAGGCGTCTCTAAAGACGGTCCTGTTAATCCTACATAAACGCCTTCCGATACTTTTATTCCCTCTTCTGAAGCAATTTCTTTGGCAAGCTTAATCATATCCTTGTCATAAACATCACTCATATCAGGAAAACGAGGACCTAATTCATCCAAATTCTTTCCTCTGAGCGGATGTTCCGGAAACAGATTAATATGATCGTTAACAATCATGATCTCTCCTACTTCAAAGTCAGGATTAACTCCTCCTGAAGCATTTGAAATAAATATTTTTTTTATACCCAACATTTTCATTACTCTAACCGGAAAGGTAATTTGTTCCATTGAATACCCTTCATAGTAGTGAAAACGGCCTTGCATAGCCACTATCTTTTTATTGCCCAGATTTCCAAAAATCAGACGTCCCGAATGGCTTTCAACCGTTGAAACCGGAAAGTTTGGAATGTCTGTATACGGAATTGAGTAAGCAACTTCTATTTCATTGACAAGACCTCCAAGACCGGTTCCTAAAATAATCCCGATTTCAGGATTAAATGGTGCTCTCTCATGAATATAATCAGTAGTCTTTGCGATTTTCTTGAACATATTTCAATACAGTTTCTTTAAATTTTTCGTCATTATCAATGTCAACCTCTATTTCCTGGTAAAACCAGGGCTTTCCTTCTATCAACTTTTCAAATTGTTGGGTTCCAAGACGCATGGCATCTTTTTCTGTGGTTACGATTTTGACTTTACCATCCGCAAATTTAGTCAATAAATTATGAATTTCAACAATGTCTTTTTCCTTATAAGTGTAATGATCGGGATAATTGAAATGTTTTACAATTGTAGCCTCTTTTTCCAGGTATTGACGCAACGGTAAAGCATTGGCTATTCCTGTAACAAGGATGATTTTTTCAGGCTGATCAGTCAATTTGCTAAAATTTGTTAAACTGACAATGTTACCATATTTAACCTTTGAAAAAAAGACTTTTTGAGCCTTTGAAGGCTTAATTTTATTGATGATTTGATCCTGTTGCTCGAAATCCAGTTGTGGGCATTTGGTAACGATAATAATGTCCGCTCTATTTTTACCTTTTCTCAGTTCTCTAAGTGTCCCTACAGGTAAAATGTAGTCATTATAAAATGGCTTATTAAAGTCGGTCAGTAAAATGTTAAACCCCGGTTTAATTGCTCTGTGCTGATAAGCATCATCTAATAACACAAGATCTGTCTCCTCCTTACGATAACAAATTTCACTTACCCCATTTACCCTGTCGGCGTCAACGGCTACTGTAATCTCACTCCCAAACTTCCTGTAAAATTGTAGCGGTTCGTCTCCTATTGAATGGGCAGTAGAAGTTTTATCAGCGATTTGAAAACCATATACTTTACGACCGTACCCTCTGCTTAATGTAGCCAGGTGATGATCTTTCTTAAGCAAGCGAATCAGGTATTCGGTATGCGGTGTTTTACCGGTTCCTCCCATACTCAAATTACCAACATTAATAATTGGAATACTAAACCTCAATTCTCTTTTGATTCGACGGTCAAATAACCAATTTCTGAAACTGGTTATTGCGCCGTATAATATTGCAAATGGAAAAAGTAAAAACCTTAATGCTTGCATAATGGTAGACCTAATAGCCCGATAAATCTAAGCATTATTTTGGCTCAAATGAGTTAAAACATGATTGAGCTTCTTATCCAAAGGGTCCTGTTCATCCAACCATATAATTCTATATCCCTGTTTTTCCATCCTCCTGAACCAGGTCATTTGTCGTTTTGAAAACTGATGAATAGCTGTGTTTAACCCTTCAAACAACTCTTTTTTGCTGATTTTATCCTGAAGATAATTACCAACCCACTTGTATTCCAGACCGTAATACTCCAAATCAGCAAATGACAGCCCCTGATTCACAAGACCTTCCACCTCCTCTACCAATCCGTTATTTAATCTGTAACTTAACCGTTTGGTAATCTTTTCTCTCCTCCTGTCCCGTTCAATATCAATTCCAAAAATTGTATAGTTGATTTCAGGATATACCGGCTCTTTCCAATCAGGATTGTTTTTGATAAATGTATCTATTTCAATAGCCCTGATTGTTCTGCCTATTGTATTATTATTCAATTTAGATTTGAGCACTTCATCAATAGCATCCCATCTCTTCATAATTTCAGGTCTGGACAGTTCTGACAGTTCATTACGCAAGTCAGTATTTGAATCGATACCGGTAAAGGTATTCCCTTTTAAGGCTGTTTCAATATATAAACCGCTTCCTCCACATAAAATTGGCACTTTATTATCGTCAGTTATTTGATGAAAAGCATTGATAAAATCGGTTTGATACTCCCAAATATTATACTTGTACCCTGGTGGATGAAGATCAATTAAATGATAACCTATTTTTGTGCCCTCAATGATGTACTCCTCAATATCTTTCCCGGTTCCAATATCCATCCCAACGTAAATCTGCCTCGAATCGGCTGAAATTATTTCTCCATGAATTAACCTGGCCAAATGACAGGCTAAATTAGTTTTTCCAGAGGCTGTTGGGCCCAATATTGTAATTAAGTCAACCAAAATTATAATCGTTTTTCCAGAATTCCGGTAACGTCCAGCAGGATACTGTAGGCTGTTTCCGCCATGGTATTTATTTTATCGTCAAGGCAGGGATTAATTTCAACAAATTCTATGCATTTTACCTTATCATCATTTGCAAATGCGGTCATAAATTGCCTGGCTTCTTCTGCTGTCAAACCGTTTTCAACCGGTGTTCCTGTACCTTTCGATACTAAAATAGAATCCATAGAATCCACATCAAATGATACATAAATAATATCACATGATTTCAGTTTTGTACTAATTTCATCAATCACTATATCTACTCCCTTTTGACGTATAGCCTCAACTGTATAATTTTTAATATTATTTCGCGCTATATAATCATCTTCAGGTTGTTCGGTATCTCTTACCGCAATATAAACCAAATCTTCAACTGAAATTTTAGGACTGATTCCGCCAACATTTTTAAGCTGTTCCCAATAGTTTCTGGTCTCATCCGATATATCGTTGATCTGATCTTTTAAATTATCCTCTCCTAAAGCTGATGCCAGTGGCATACCATGAATATTTCCACTTGGTGTAGTATAAGGTGTATGAATATCGGCATGAGCGTCAATCCAGATTACCCCTATTTTCTGATCAGGAAAAGCTGATTTTATACCAGCAATTGTTCCTCCTGCACAGGCATGATCACCTGATAAAATTAAAGGAAAGTCATCACTTTTATAGACTTCTTTGAGAGTAGAAATTGTTCGTTCGTATACCTTTAAAAGGCCGTCAATTCGTTTAGCGAAAGAGAAGTTGGTGGGATGGTTTAAACGTGCATTTTCATGCACTATTTCACGGGATGAATATTTTCCGAAAAAGCCATCTTCAATTGATTGTGAAACAACTTTTAAAGCCCCAATACCAAGACTTGCACCCCTTGTTCCTGCACCAATCTCTGATTGATTTTCTATGATTTTAATCATTCGACAAATTTATTAAAAACAAATTATTATCAACAATTGAGAGACATATTTTAGTCACTTAAATAATAAATTCTATATTTGCTACTTAATACCATGCTCATGAAAAAATTGTTATTTCTCCTATTACCTGCAGTTGTTTTTTTGGTAGGTTGTTCAGACACTGAAATTCGGCAAGGTGAAATAGAGTATGAAATAACCTACCCCTATTCTGATTTTCATGGCATAATGGATGTTGTTCTCCCCAAAAAAATGATCGTTAAGTTTAAAGATGACAAAATGATTGCCTCGATTGAGAATACAAAATTTTTCAGAACAGATATTCTTTCAGAAAGCAAAACCAAGGCACTTAAAATGAGACTCGATTTTGGGAGTGAGAAAATTGAGGCCAATTTAGATAAAAACGACCTGGTGACTTTAGTTGGTTCTCAACCCAGCTATACGGTTTCCAATGAAACAACAGAAGACACTGTTGTGGGTTTATTAGCCACTTACTATACTGTTGACTCAAAAAATGAAACAATTGGAGAATTTAAATGTGCATTTTCGAACAACCTGTCAGTAAAAGAAACCGACTGGTTTAGTGCTTACAAAGGTACTTCAGGTATTCCGTTAATCTATATTATTGAAAGATACGGTGTAGTAATGCATTTAAGAGCCACTCATTTCAGATCACGGGAAATTGATGATAAGGAATTTGAAACTAAAAAAGCCTTTAAGGAAGTGAGCTATAATGAATATGAAGCTTCCGTTGCAGAACTGTTTCAGTTGATTATTGAAGAATAATTATACGTCTTTTAACTTTTTCCGATACGTCAACATAGGATAGTAGTCTCCCAAATAGAAGTACGAATCCACTTCCGATTTTATTTTTTGATAACCTATTGCTTCAAATAGCTTTTGTGACCCTGGATTGCTCTCAAGTACCTGACATTCAATACAGGTCAGCTTCAGTTCATTTGTCGCAAATTTCTCCATTTTACGTATTGCCTCTGTGGCATAACCTTTACGTCTGAACTCCTCCTCTATTAGAATTCCCAAATTAGCAGTTTTAGTTGTTGAGTCGTATTTAAACAAATCAACTGCACCTACAATTTGCCGACTGTCTTTAAGCACAATAATTCTACGGGTTTGCCCATGAATAAGCAAAGATTGTTTAACCTTGACATAAGCCCTGATCTCACCTGATGTATAAGGTCGTTCAACACCACTCTGCAACCAGTTTTTGGGATCATTTTCCCACTTCAAAACAATGTCGAAATCAGTTGACTCAACTTCTCTGAACTCAATTCTATTTAACTCATTAATGTTCATTATTAAGTGCAATCTCGCCCTGAAAAACCATTTTTGCTGGACCTTCAAGCCATATATCATTGTACCCTTCGCCAGATTTTTTGAAGTAAACTTTCAAATCTCCTCCTTTAACCTTAACACCTATAGTACCCGAGTCATAACCTTGTATCGCCGCATAACTTAAGGCACAGGCTGTAGCTCCTGTTCCACAAGCAAATGTTTCTGCTTCCACACCACGTTCATAAGTTCTGATATCAATTTTTTCGTCATTCAGTACCTTTACCAGGTTCACATTAGTACCCTCCGGGCTATAAGCTTCAGAATACCTGATTTTCCGTCCATATTCAACAATATCTCTTTCATCTCCCTCTTTTAAATAGGAAATATAATGTGGAGATCCTGTATCAATAAAAAAATCTTCACCTTTACTTGATATACCATCTACACTTTTCATAGACACCTTATAATGGTCACGATTAATTTCAGCTTTATGGACACCATCAATAGCCAAAAATTTAGTTTCGTTTGAAGTAATAACGCCAATATCCTTTGCAAAAGCTACAGCACAACGGCTACCATTACCACAAAAACTTTGACTCCCGTCAGGATTATAAAAATCCATTACAAAGTCCAGTTCAGCATGATTTTCTATAAAAATCAACCCATCAGAACCAATTCCAAACCTTCTTTCACATAATTGCTTTACAATTTCGGTTTTATTTAAATGGATATTAGTCCTGTTATCAATCATAACAAAGTCGTTACCTGCTCCCTGGTATTTATAAAATCTAATCATCAATAAACTCTGGTTTTTCAGTTTGAGTGTATTTCAAATATACACCTGTTTCAATTAAACTATAGTATAATCCGTTAACTTTTAGACAGTAATCAGAATCTCGTTTATAAAATTTTAAGTCTTCAGATTGTACTAAACCATAAATAATCAATCTTGACTTTGATAGTTTATATCCGGTATAATTTACAGGTGACTCCCAAAACTCAATTGTAACCGATTCATTTTTAACCGTTTTTACATCTAATAATTTTTCAAGTAATGTATCTTTTTCAGTCGTACTCAAGTCAACTAATTTCACTTTTATCTGACTTATTTTCTTATCCTGAAGAATAGAATCATCTGTCACTAAAGTATCCGTTTCAATAAAACTGACCGTATCAGTATTTAAAACATTAGAGTCCGGTTTAACAACATCATCACTCTGAATATATACCGTATCCACCTCTTTTACCTTAGTTTTAATTTCAACGGGAACCTCAACAATTTCCGATTGTATCAGTGTATCAACAGTATGGGTTGTAATCACGTCAGGAGAGACATCTGTTCGGGCAATATCAGACAGAAAGTACCCAATGATGATGCCAATTATTAAAACTATTGCGAATGATATGTATTGCCGGGTGTTCAAGTTATCAAAAAATCAATGCAAAGGTATTAAATATAAAAATGTGAAATGTTTTACCTTCAAAATAATTAAATTTGTACTATGGTACTGATAAAAGAAATCCTCCTTGAAATATGGACCATCTTTATAGAAATGTCTCCATATCTTTTACTTGGTTTCTTTATCGCAGGTCTGCTACATGTTTTCCTGCCAAAACACCTTTTAACTAAGCACCTTGGTAAACCAGGTATCATATCATCTGTTAAAGCATCACTTTTAGGTGTGCCCTTACCACTATGCTCCTGTGGGGTTATACCTACCGGAATTTCGCTATACAAAAATGGTGCAAAGAAAGGTGCAACTAACTCTTTTCTCATCTCTACCCCTCAAACCGGAGTAGATTCAGTATTAATCACCTATTCCCTGATGAATATCTACTGGGCACTGTCCAGACCTTTGATTGCTTTTATCACTGGTGTTTTTGGAGGATGGTTTACTGAAAAAATTGAAAAACCCGGCACAGAGATTAATGAATCAATTATAACAGAACCGGAAGTTAATGAAATCCGGGGCAATAAAGCAATAGAACTGTTTCGATACGCTTTTGTTGATTTTCTGAGTGATATTTCTCGTCAGTTGCTTTTAGGTGTATTGCTTGCTGCGTTAATCACCACATTGATTCCTGACACTTTTTTTACCAATTATATGAATCAACCTATATTAAACATGTTGATTGTATTGGTTGCTTCTGTACCGCTTTATGTTTGTGCCACGGGATCAGTACCAATAGCTACAGCCTTGTTAATATCAGGTGTTAGTCCGGGTGCAGTTCTTGTATTTTTAATGGCTGGTCCGGCCACTAATATTGCTACCATAACGGTGCTTTGGAACTCAATGGGCAAAAAAGCAACTCTTGCTTACCTTTTTTCAATTATTGCCGGAGCACTATTCTTTGGTGTATTAATTGATTTTGTACTTAACCCCGAATGGTTTAAGCTTTCTGCTCAGGCAATTGCAGCACATAACCATCACGCAGATGACTGGACAGGTATTATTAGTGCGGTACTATTAATTGGCCTGCTTTTATTTGTGGAAATAAATAAACTGATACCGCGACAAATTAAAATAAGTGAAATGGAATCAAAATATATAGTTGAAGGCATGACCTGTAATCATTGTAAAAATACTGTCGAAACTAATCTTTCAAAGTTGGATAGTATTGAAGAGGCACACGCCGATATTGTATCAAAATCAGTTGTTATAAAAGGAGAGGCAACCGAAGATGAAGTCAAGACAATGATTACTGACCTTGGTTATACTTATAAGGGTATAGCCTCTAAATAACGTTAAATAAAAAAGGTCAGATAATCCTTTCGGTTCAATAACCTGGAACGTCTTAAGTAAGATCTGTCCGGATAATATATAAACAAACACGTACCGTGTTTTAACCACCCCACCACTTCATCAAAATTACGGTGAGGCATGGCCGGGCACCCATATGAACGCCCCAACATACCATTTTTGTTTAAAAATTCATAAGTGGCATAATCAGCTCCGTGCATTACTACTCCACGACTGCTAGCCCTGTTATTAGTATACTCCAGTCCGTCTAATCTTAATGCCAGTTTATACTTTCTGCTGTTATAAGTAGATGACGTGAGGTAAAAACCAATACTGCTTTGATGAGAATTACTCTCATTAGAGAATCTTCTGGCATATAACCCACCAGAGTTTCTTCCGTGTGCAACAATTGATTTATAAATTATTCGGTTATAGCAAATATCAATGATATACAACCTTTCGGAAGTTGAAGGCTGAGAAAAATCAATTACTGTAAAAAAGCGTTCCTTGCTTATTTTTTCTTTTCTCAATAAATTAAAATACCCTTTTGCAGCATACTCAAATGCATCATAATTTAAGGTGGTATCACCTAAAGTATGATATAATGATTTAGTAAAAACTTTGAAATCATGTCTGGCTTCAATAAATATAGAATCGTTTTCTAAAAGCTCTGATTTATTATGGCCACCATAGGCTGTAAACCCTGTAAATGAAATCAAAATCATCCCCAAAAAAAGAATGATTTTTTGGTTAATCCTTGTCTGCATGGCGGCAAATATAGATAATTTAACTTATTTTTGCCAGAAATTTAACTGAAACAGCCCGTTTTTAACACTTTAAGACAGGACCCTATTTGATGATATGAGTATAGAAACCGAAGTACAAAAGCGAAGAACATTTGCAATTATATCTCACCCGGATGCCGGAAAAACAACATTGACAGAAAAACTTTTATTATTTGGTGGTGCCATTCAGACCGCCGGAGCTGTAAAAAACAACAAAATTAAGAAAACGGCCACCTCAGATTTCATGGAAATTGAAAAACAAAGAGGAATTTCTGTTGCCACCTCAGTGATGGCTTTCCAATATGACGGTAAGCAAATCAACATTCTAGATACTCCTGGCCATAAGGACTTTGCAGAAGATACTTACAGAACTTTAACAGCTGTTGATAGTGTTATATTGATAATTGACTGCGCCAACGGTGTTGAGGCACAAACCGAAAGACTAATGGAAGTTTGTCGGATGAGAAATACACCGGTTATTGTATTTGTCAACAAAATGGACCGTGAAGGTCGGGATGCATTTGACCTCTTAGATGAACTGGAATCAAAATTAGACATTAAGGTCAGACCTCTTTCATGGCCAATTGGTATAGGACATACCTTTCAGGGTGTTTATAATATCTTCGATCAAAATGTAAATCTGTTTGCAGCTAACAAAACTAAAATCAGTGACGAGGTCATTTCAATTCAGGACATTAATTCTTCTGATTTAGAAGAAATCATTGGTGATTCTCCTGCTGAAACACTCAGAGAGGAGTTGGAACTCGTAGAAGGAGTTTATGATCCTTTTAAAAAAGAAGATTACCTTTCCGGTGAAATCGCACCAGTATTTTTCGGTTCTGCTATTAATAATTTTGGGGTTAAAGAATTACTTGAAGCTTTCCTGAAAATATCTCCACAGCCCATAGGCCGTGAGTCTGATCAGGGTTATGTAGAGCCTTTAGCAAAAGATTTTTCCGGATTTATATTCAAAATTCACGCTAACCTTGATCCTAAACACAGGGACAGAATTGCATTCTTAAGAATCGTATCCGGTAAATTTGAGCGTAATAAATTTTACAATCACTCACGGTTCGATAAAAAAATGAAGTTTGCCAATCCGACCTCTTTTATGGCCCAGGATAAAAGTATTATTGACGAAGCTTACCCTGGAGATGTGATTGGATTATACGATACCGGGAACTTTAAAATTGGTGATACCCTGACAGAAGGAACCAGATTTTTATATAAAGGTGTACCAAGTTTCTCTCCTGAAATATTTATGGAGTTAGAAAATAAGGACCCTATGAAATCCAAACAACTTGAAAAAGGTATTAAACAGTTAACTGATGAGGGAGTTGCCCAGTTATTTATACAACAACCCGGTAACCGTAAAATTGTTGGTACAGTTGGACAATTACAATTTGAAGTTATTCAATACAGACTGGAACATGAATATGGTGCTAAATGTGCCTTTTCTCCAAAGCGATTCTATAAGGCTTGTTGGATGACCACTGATAACAAAGAACAGCTTGAACGATTTATTAAAGCTAAAACTATTTATATTGCCACTGATAAGGATGATAATTACGTTTTCCTTGCTGAAACACCATTTTTACTGCAAATGGCACAAACAGATTATCCTGATATTACCTTCCACTTTACCTCCGATTTCAAAGTTGATCAAAACTAAATCATGAACTTTTTAGGCCACTGTTTACTGACCCAATATAATACTGAATATATTTCAGGCAACCTTGGTGGAGATCATTTTAAGGGAGACCTGGAGAATTTTACAGAGATCCCCTCCTCTATTATTACAGGTGTTAGAATCCACAGGTTTATTGACTCTTTTACTGATAACTCTCCTCATGTTAAAGCAGTTGCCTTGTTATTCCGGGAACATGGTGTCAGAAGGGTATCCTTCATTGCCAGTGATATCCTGCTGGACCACTATATCAGTAAAAACTGGGCTAAATATTCAAATTCTCAGCTTGACGAATTCATAAAATCGATTTACACACTCACTGAAAAAGATTTGATTCATTTTCCGGAAGAATTTCATTATATCTTCCACCATATGTCCAAACATGACTGGCTTTCAAATTATATTCGACCTGAAGGTATATCTGAAACCTTAAGAAATTTTGAATACAGAATACCATTTAGCAATAACCTGCATGATGCCTTTCAGGTTTATGTGGATAATACAGTTAAAATTGATCAATTATATCAACAGTTTATGGAAGATATTATCAATGCAGTTAATGCAAAATTTAACCTTAAACTAAGTTAAATGAATTTACTTTTCATTACTGATGGTATTACACCTTACGTTACCGGTGGCATGCAAAAGCATTCACACGTTTTGGTTAAGTTATTATTGCAGTCAAAAATCAGGGTCACATTAGTACATTGTGGTTATACAGGACAAGCTACCTTCAGTGAAAACACTATGGATTTGTTCTCGGATGATGAACAAAAGTTCCTAACTGTTGAGTTTATCCCTTTTTTATTTAAAGGGAAAATTCCAGGACACTATATCCATGAAAACAAAGTATACTCTACTGCTGTTTATGAAAAGTTTAAGTCCCAGATTAATCAATTCGATTTTATTTACACCCAGGGCTTTACCGGATGGGCATTTGTGGGAAAATCCATTAAACCTAAAGTTTTAGTTAATTTTCATGGTTTTGAGATGTTTCAAAAGGCACCGAACCTAAAAGTAAAACTCGAATACCAGCTATTAAAACCCTTTGTGAGGAAAATTTGTAAAAAAGCTGATTATGTATATTCATTTGGTGGAAAAATTGATGCTATCATACAAAAAATGGGGATCCCATCTCATAAAATTTTGGATCAATCAAATGGTATAGAGTCAAAATGGTTAATAGACTCACCTTTACAACACGACCGGATTGGCTTTATTTTTATAGGGAGAAATGAACGGCGAAAAGGAATTATCGAATTAACCAATGCACTGATTGAAATCAAAAATAAAGGGCTTTTTAATTTCGATTTTACATTTGTCGGCCCTATAGCCCCTCACCCTGAACTTAACATTCCGGAAGTAACCTATGTAGGCGAGGTTAAGGACCAGAACAAAATACACGATTTATTAAGGGAAAATGATATTTTAGTTTGTCCCTCTCATTCTGAAGGAATGCCTACAGTGATTCTCGAAGCTATGGCGAACGGACTAGCTATTATTACTACAAATGTAGGCGCTTCATCAAAAATGATTAATGACAATGGTTTTGTCTTAGCAAACAGCTCACCTGAAGCCATCAAAGAAGCTATTTTGATGTTTACTAATCAAAAGGACTCTGAACTGAACGCCATGAAAAATTCTTCATTACAGTTGGTTCAGGAGAATTTTGTTTGGGAAAAAATTGCTGAAAGGAAAATAAATGACCTGCTGGAAATCCTAGAATAAAAGCATTAAACGAACCATTTACATTGTCAATTAAAGTGTTTAATGTATCTTTGCGCCCAAATTAGGAAACTAAATTCCTGATTTACGTTTAATAGTTGTTAGTTGATTATAGAAATTCTTGGTCTTGAATTTCATTTATTTTATTGAGTAGAATTGACAAATAACTATGGGGCTCGGGGCTAAATCCCCTGAGAAAATAAAATAATGAAAATATGACATTTAAAGAATTAGGTTTAAAGGACGAAATACTATCGTCATTAACTGACATGGGGTTTGAAACACCTACCCCAATCCAGGAACAAGCAGTTCCATACTTACTGGAAAACAATGGAGATTTAATTGGCCTGGCTTCGACCGGAACCGGTAAAACAGCATCTTTTGGTTTACCTATGTTAAATCAGATTAATATCTCTGATAAAAAAACACAGGGATTGGTCATTTGCCCAACCCGTGAGTTATGTCTTCAGATCAGTCGTGATATGGAAGCATTTGCTGCTAAAATGAAAGGACTGAAGATTACTGCTGTTTACGGAGGAACTGATATTATAAAACAAATTAAAACCATAGAGCGTGGTGTTCATATCATTGTCGCTACTCCGGGACGATTACTGGATTTAATCAAGAGAAAGAAAGTAAATATTTCCAAAATCCAAACCGTTGTTTTAGACGAAGCAGATGAAATGCTAAATATGGGATTTAAGGAGGATATCGATAGTATTCTTGATGGCACTCCCGAAGAAAAAACCGTTTGGTTATTTTCAGCAACCATGCCTAAAGAAGTGGCCAGAATCGCTAAAAACTACATGACCGATCCTTTCGAGATCACTGTGGGTGGAAAAAATGAAACCAATAAAAACATTGAGCACCACTACTACTCTGTTAAGGAAAGAGACCGTTATATTGCACTTAAAAGAATCATTGACTTCAATCCTGAAATTTATGGTTTAATATTTTGCAGAACAAGAAGGGATACTGCTGCTGTAGCTGATAAATTAATGAAAGAGGGTTACAATGCCGAACCACTTCATGGAGATTTATCTCAGGCACAGCGGGACCGTGTAATGGAAAAATTCAGAAATAAAACACTACAGATTTTAGTAGCAACTGATGTAGCAGCCAGAGGAATTGATGTAGACAATATTACACACGTTATTCATTACCAGTTACCTGAAGATGTTGAAAACTACACACACAGAAGTGGTAGAACAGCAAGAGCAGGTAAAAAAGGAGTTTCAATTGCCTTGATTAATACCAATGAAGGTCGAAAAATTAAGAGCATTGAACGTATTATAAAGTCTCAGTTTGTTCCTAAAAACATCCCAAATGCTGATGTCATCTGCGAAAAGCAATTAATGCATCTGGTGGACAAAGTAACTGAAGTGGAGGTTAATAATAAAGAAATAGAAAAATACCTTCCGTCTGTAATGGAAAAATTAAGTGATTTCTCTAAAGAAGAGATCATTACCAAATTTGTATCGGCTGAATTTAACCGCTTTTTAGATTATTATTCAAAAGCAGGTAATATCAATGCCAAGCAAAACTCACGTTCCGATAAAGGGAGATATGATGGTGATAATTCACAGCGTTTCTTTGTTAATATTGGGAAAAAGGATGGTTTTAACCATGGTGCACTGCTAAGATTGGTATGTGATAATTCAGGTTTATCAAAAAACAGTATTGGTAAAATTGATATCCTTAATAACTTCTCATTTTTTGAAGCTGATAGTGAACACACCAACTCCATCATTAAAAATGTTCAAAACATTGATTTTGAAGGTAAATCAATGAGTGTTGAAATTACAAATTCTGCACCTAAAAAATCAAGCAGAGGAGGCAGCAAAAGAAGACAAGGTAATAATAACGGGAGAAGGGATTTTGGACGAAGAGATAACAGACGCTCTTCCTCAAGAAGAAGATCATATAATAACTAATCAAATTCTAAACAAACATAATGGAAATCAGAAATATTGCAATAATTGCTCACGTTGACCACGGTAAAACCACCCTGGTAGACAAAATGATTGAGGCCGGAAAAAATCCTATAAAAGGATCTGGTGGAGACTTAATTATGGACAGCAATGACCTTGAAAGAGAAAGAGGAATTACAATTACATCAAAGAATGTTTCCGTATTCTATAAAGACACTAAAATAAATGTAATCGACACTCCTGGTCACAGTGACTTTGGTGGAGAAGTTGAACGTGTTCTTAATATGGCTGATGGTGTTTGTTTATTGGTGGACGCCTTTGAAGGACCAATGCCACAAACCAGATTTGTACTTCAAAAAGCACTTGAATTGGGGTTAAAGCCTCTTTTAGTGATTAATAAGGTTGACAAAGACAATTGTACACCTGACGAGGTACATGAAAAGGTATTTGATTTGATGTTTGAATTAGACGCTGATGAAGAACAGCTTGAATTTGAAACTGTTTACGGTTCAGCTAAAAATGGATGGATGAGTTCAGACTGGAAAAAACCAGCTGATAATATCAATCATATTCTTGATGTAATCCTGGATTACTTCCCTCCTGCTGAAATTCCAGAGGGAAATACGCAAATGTTAATTACTTCATTGGACTACTCTTCATTTATAGGAAGAATTGCCATTGGCCGATTATCGCGTGGTACTCTGAAACCAGGACAACAAATTCAGTTGTCTAAGAGAGATGGTACACTACAAAAGCATAAAATCAAAGAGGTATTTGTATTTGATGGTATTGAAAAAAGGAAAGTTGAAGAAGTACAAGCCGGAGATATTTGTGCGGTTACCGGAATTGAAGGGTTTGAAATTGGTGATTCGATCTGTGATGCTGAAAATCCGGAACCTTTAAAATCTATTGCTATAGATGAACCTACAATGAGTATGTTATTTACCATTAATGATTCACCATTTTTTGGAAAGGAAGGAAAATTTGTGACTTCCAGACATATACATGACAGATTACAAAAAGAACTGGAAAAAAACCTGGCATTAAAGGTAGCTGAGACTGGTTCAGCAGATAAATGGATGGTGTACGGACGTGGTGTAATGCACTTGTCGGTTCTTTTAGAAACCATGAGAAGAGAAGGATATGAAGTACAGGTAGGGCAACCTCAGGTAATTTATAAAGATATTGACGGCGTTAAATGTGAGCCTGTTGAAGACCTGACCATTGATTTACCAGAGAGCTTTTCGGGAACAGCCATTGATGTTGTAACCAAAAGAAAAGGTGAAATGGTTAGTATGGAACCCAAAGGAGAACGAATGATTTGTAAATTCAAAATTCCTTCAAGGGGAATTATTGGCCTGAGAAGTTTCATGTTAACTCAAACCGGTGGTGAAGCCGTAGTTACACACCGATATGTTGGTTATGAATCATTCAAAGGAGAAATTCCAGGTCGTTTAAATGGTTCTTTGATTTCAATGGAAAATGGAAATAGTATTCCGTTTTCATTAAATAACCTACAGGACAGAGGCCGCTTTTTCATTGAACCTAACGTCCCTATTTATGAAGGACAAGTGATTGGTGAAAACAATAAAGCGAATGATTTGGTAATTAATGTAACCAAAACAAAGAAGCTGACCAATATGAGAACATCTAACACTGATGCCAAGGTAAGGATAGCACCTCCTAAAATATTTTCACTTGAAGAAGCGTTAGAATATATACAGGAGGATGAATATGTTGAACTGACTCCGGAAAGCATCAGGCTACGAAAAATTTATTTAAAAGAGCACGAGCGAAAAAGATCTGCAAAATAAATTGTTAAAAACCTTGTTGAAAAAATAAAAAGGCGCTCGTTAATGAGCGTCTTTTTTAAGTATATTTGATAATAACCTTTAAAGCATTTTATGTTAGAAGATGACGAACAGTTTGAACATGAATTAAGTCGATTCGAAAATATGATAAGCTCAGGGGAATCTTACTATTTTGAGCCTGACAGCCTGGAGGATATCATTGATCATTACATTGTAAAAAATAAAGTTAAGGATGCCATGACGGCCATTGATTTTGGTATTGAATTGCACCCTTCCATTACGTTTTTCCACCTAAGAAAAGCGCAATTATATTCTACTTCCGGAAAACTAAAAGAAAGTCTTTTGATTTTACAGGGGTTAGAAAAAATTGAACCTGGTAATGCCGAAGTTTTTATTACCATTGCTTCTATTTTTAGCCAGCTCAGAGATCATTCAAAATCGATAAAATATTATGAGAAGGCTCTGGAAACAGAGAAAAGCTCCGGAAAACTTGATGCCGACTCATTTGATATCATGCTCGATCTTGCACTTGAGTATGAAAACAATTCCGATTTTAAAGGCGCAATCCAGGTATTGGAAATGTTGCTTAAAATTGCACCGGACAATGAATCTGCAATTTATGAAATTGCCTACTGTTATGAAAAAATAGGCGACTTTGATAAATGTATTGATTACTATACCAAGTATATTGATAATAACCCCTACTCCTTTACTGCCTGGTATAACCTTGGTAATATCTACTTTTTAAAGAAGAATATTGAGAAGGCATTATGGGCTTATGACTATGCAGTTATCATTAATGAGAATTTCTCTTCTGCATATTTTAATATGGGAAATACCTATATGCAGATTGAAAAGTATACAGATGCAGTTGAGGCCTATAAAAAATGCCTTGAAATAGATCCAGAAGATGATTTGGCAACATGCTACCTTGGTGAAGCCTATGAACGCAATAATGAACTGGAAAATGCCTTATTGTACTATCAAAAATCAATCGACCTGAATCCACAACTTCCGGATGGATATATTGGTATTGGCATTGTAAAAGATTTGCAGGGCAAAACCGGACAGGCTATTCCTTACTTTCAAAAAGCCATTTCTCTTGATCACGAAAACGACAACTACCACCTGGTAGTCGGTGAAGCTTTATATAAACTTGATCGGTTTGCTGAAGCAGAACTTGAACTGGAAAGGGCTTTACAAATTAATCCGGAATCAACCGAATCCATTGAATTGTTAGCTAAAATTAAATACAATTACAATATAATGGAGCCAATAGATTTTTTGGTTCAGGCCAACGAAAAAGTTGAGCTTTCGGTTTCCAACAATATGCTTCTGGTAAAATATTACTGGGAAGTTGGACAACAAACAGACGCTCTGTTATTATTTAAAAGTGAATTTGAAAAGGATCAAAAGGCAACTTTATCCGCGATCGAAACACATTTTCCAGACTATAAATTAATCAACAATTTTATTACTATTATTAACAACCATGGCTAAAAATTTCAAATTAGATTTTGTACCTGAAAGACCCATGAAACCCCGGAATCATGGTGTAACCATGATGATGGATAAAGGATTAAGCCTGAGACAGGTTGAAGATTTCATAAGTGCAAGTGCAGAAATAACTGATGTCGCTAAACTTGGTTTTGGGACAGCATTTGTAACCAATAATTTAGAAGAAAAAATTAAACTCTACAAAAGCGCTAATATTCGTCCTTATTTTGGAGGAACGTTGTTTGAAGCATTTGTAGCCAGAAATAAGTTTAACGACTACAGAAAACTATGCGATAAATACGATCTTGATTTATGCGAAGTTTCAGATGGTTCAATTGAGATATCTCACGATAAAAAACTGGAATACATTTCTGCCCTGGCTAAAGACCGTACTGTTTTATCAGAAGTTGGTTCAAAAGATGCAGGAATCATTATCAGTCCTGCCAAGTGGATCAAAATGATGAAAACGGAATTGGAAGCCGGTTCCTGGAAAGTTATTGCCGAAGGACGTGAAAGCGGTAACGTTGGAGTGTTCAGACCCAATGGAACTGCTCATACCTTTTTAATTAATAAAATTATCGCCAAAATAAAGCCGGAAGACATACTTTGGGAAGCCCCTCAAAAAACACAGCAAGTGTGGTTTATTAAACTTTTCGGTCCAAACGTTAATCTTGGAAATATTGCACCTAATGAAACCATTCCTTTAGAATGTCTCAGATTAGGACTAAGAGGTGATACCTTTTTTGAATTTCTGCCGGAAAATATTTCCAGTACGCTAAAACAAACGATTACAGAGGATACAAGCGAAGATTAATATGTTAAAAGTAAAAGATAAGATTCTTTTATTCTTTAAAGGATTTGCTATGGGTTCAGCGGACGTTGTGCCCGGAGTTTCAGGCGGAACAATTGCCTTTATTACAGGAATATATGAGGAGCTACTGGAATCGATCAGTAGCATTAACTTTGGCTTACTGAAAACATTCAGACAAGAAGGATTAAAAGCAGCCTGGAAAAAAATGAACGGCACATTCCTGTCTGTTCTGCTTCTGGGTATCATCACCAGTTTTTTAACGCTTGCTAAAGTGATAACCTTTTTATTAGAGCAATACCCTATCCAATTATGGTCTTTTTTCTTTGGTCTGGTATTAGCTTCAGTCTGGTTGGTAGGAAAAACGATCGAATATTGGAATCTTAAAACAATAATCGCGCTCGTTGTCGGTACCATCACCGCATATTTAATTACGATACTCCCACCATTTACTGACAGTCAAAACCTGCTCTACATTTTTATTTGTGGCTCAATTGCAATTTGCGCAATGATACTTCCCGGAATATCCGGAAGCTTCATACTGGTTTTACTTGGTGCCTATACAGCTGTAATAGGCAGTGTGTCTGACCTTCTGTCAGCATTAAAAAACGGTGAATGGGATCTGGTACTATCAAATGGATTGACACTCGCTGTTTTTGCGATCGGTTGCATTATTGGACTCTTATTATTTTCACGAATTTTAACTTTTCTGTTTAAAAAATCAAAAAATGTCATCCTTGCAGTACTAACCGGTTTCCTGATCGGTTCCTTAAACAAGATATGGCCATGGAAAGAAACGCTCAAAACTTTTACTAAACATAAAGGTGAACCAAATGAGGAAGTAATCCCTCTAATACAGCGTAATATACTGCCTGATCAGTATGAGGACCTTCTAAATTCACCTTCATTTTTTTGGGCTGCAATTGCCTTTTTTCTTGTGGGATTATCCCTTCTGGTAGTACTTGAAAGGTTTGCTCCAAAAGCAATTGACTAAATCAGGCAACTATCTTTTTTAAACTACCGTCTTAAAATTAAACCGTATATTACGTTCTTAATTTTTAGATTTATGTTTTTAAAAAACCTAATAATTGGGGTATTTTCTTTGGCTTTGCTTGTTTCTTTAACTGTTAAGCCACAGAAAGTAGACCAATCAGAAACCTACTTCGTACAGTTTAAAATTTTGACTGTTGATAATGTAGTTCAGGCTACGCAGATTGATAAAGAAATGCGAGCAAGACTGAACATTGAAGTTTCCCGTACCGATCACAATACCAGTACCTATTTCTGTGTATTGAACCATGGTTCTGTTGTTGATCAGGAAATTTTTGAAGATCACTTTAAGGATATGGGATATGAAATTTCATGTTTCTCTTCAGGTATCCAATTCGTAGATCGCGTAATACCGCCTCAGACATTAAAAAACTGTCAAGATGAAAAATAATTACATTCTTACTACACTACTCCTCATTCTATCAACCTTTGCATTCTCTCAAGCTGCCGACTGTGTGGACGGAGACAATGGTTGTGATGTTGTAACCAATGGTTTCCCTATCAGTCCTTCAGGCTTTGGTAATATTGATGAATTGGCAGGGAACAACATTTCTAACCCTTCAACCAACCCTAACCCTTCACCGGGAAATGCAGGTTGTTTGTTATCGGGTGAGTTAAACAGTACATGGATCACTTTTTATGTGAATGCCTCCGGTACATTGGAATTTACTTTAGGTGCCAATGGAGGAACCGGTTTCTTTGACTGGGCCTTGTGGGACAATACTAATGGTAATGCTTGTACTGATATACAGAATAACACTTTACCGCCTGTTGCCTGTAACTGGAATGCCTCCAGTGCCGGATTTACAGGAATGGCTGACCCAACTAACCTGCCAACCGGAGCTGTTCCCGGAAACTTTGAGGATCCTTTAAATGTTGTAGCCGGACAATCTTATACCATGATGTTTTCGAACTGGTCAGGATTGTCAAATATTACAGTACCTTTAAACTTTATTGGTACGGCTCAACTGGGATGTACCGGAACAAGTTCTCAGGGAACCATTTGTTTAGGAGATACAGCCCATTTTGACTATACTAATATTCTACCTTCAAATGTTACCAGTGCAGTAATTACGCCACCGGCAAACACACTATCGACATTTCCAATATTAAGTTTTTGGCCTACTGACACTACTACATATGTGGTTGACTACACTTCACCGGATAGTGTATGGACTGATACAGTTGTTGTTAATGTAAACCTGCCTTTAACACCTCCTACGGTAAGTGCAGATGACACTACCTGCCTTGGAAGTGTATTTCAAATATCAGGTTCATTAGGCAATAATACCACCTATTCTAACTGGACTCATGTGTATCCACCAGGTGTTAATGGCGGACTGTTTTACATTCCTAATAATACCAACTTAACCACCAGTGTCACCACGGCTTTGCCCGGCCTCTATCACATGATTTTAAATGAGGTCGACTCCTTTAATATTTGTCCAACCGTCAGGGATACCATGGACCTGCTCATTTCTGAAGAAACACACTCTGCCAGTAAGATTGATCCATCCTGTGCCGGTAGTAATGATGGCCAGATCACGATTACTTCAACTGGTATTATTGGTGCCAACCAATTTAGTATAGATAATGGTATCACCTTTAGTTCTTCGAATACCTTTACAGGTTTAATTGCAGGCACATATGATCTTGTTTCGAGGGATGCTGCAGGTTGTGAGTTTACGAGTACAATCTCATTAATTGATCCGCCTGCTGTAGTACTTACTGTCAGCCCTGATGACACGGTTTGTCAAAATGGAACTACAATATTGACCGCCACTGCAATTAATGGTATCACATTTGACTATCATTGGAATCAGACTAACGATTTGAGTAGTACACAATCATTAAGTCCGATAGCGGATTCAACAGTTAGCGTATATGCTACTAACGAACTGGGTTGTATCTCAAATACGGAAGACATTACCATATTTGTAAGAGACCCTATTGTAGCTTCTATTACGGAAAATGATACTGTTTGTCCGGGATACGATTCCGAAATAATAGTTACCGCCACCAGTGGATATGGTTATATGGGCCTCAATTATGACTGGACGGCAAATGGAAACCCAATGACGCCAACAGGTAATTCAAGAATTGTTTCACCATCAAATCAGACAACTTATTGTGTAACGGTATCTGATAATTGTGAAAGTACACCACAAACAGTTTGTACACAAATTCATATGAGAGATGTACCTATTCCGACATTATATGCCAGCTCACCTGGTGAATGTGTTCCGGCTACTATTTCTTTTTACAATACAACAGATGGTAGCTTCACGCAAAACATCAGTGAGGAGGTAACCTGGATTGTTGATGGTAAAACCTACATTGGAACCAATGGTAGTAACACTATAGACAGTATTACGCATACCTTTAATAATGTGGGTGAATATGACGTTTATTTATATGTAGAGTCACAGTATGGTTGCCACTCAGATACAATCTATCCTCTGATTACTGAAGCATACCCTATTCCAGTGGCTGACTTTTATGTCAACCCTAACCCGGTAAGTATGTTTGAACCGGTAGTTGAACTCATTAACCTGACCAAAGGCAATAATACTTATCAATGGGAAATGCCGGGTGGTAACCCTACCACATCAACAGAAAAGAGTCCTGTTGTAGAATACCAGCAAGGTGTTCCAAACCGATACATTACGAAGTTAACTGCCACTAGTGTTCATGGTTGTGAGAATTCAACTTCCCGCTTTGCAGAAGTAATCAGTAATGTTAGCATCTTCGCACCAAATGTATTTACTCCTGATGGTAATAATATTAATAATACCTGGAGAGTTTATATTGAAGGTATTGATATCTACGATTATAAATTACAGGTATTTAACAGATGGGGAGAATTAGTTTGGGAATCCAGAGACCCTGAAGCCGCTTGGAACGGAACCCTTCTTAGTGGTGAGATTGTCCAGGACGGAACCTATGCATGGGTTTTAGAAACAAAAGATTTAACAGTTGACAGACGTTATGAATACAGAGGTATTGTCAATATTGTAAAATAGGTTTTCCGTTTTTAATTAACATTCGGATAAGCGACAAATATTAAGTTTGTCGCTTATTTTTTGCCCATTAATTTGTACATAATTGATAAGAAAGAATCTGTCTGGTCCTTAATCAGGAAATACCTTCGAAGGATTCATCAGACCTTTAGGGTCAAAAATGCTCTTAATCCCTTTCATCAGACTCAATTGAGTTGAATTAAACGGTATGTCCATATAGTTTTTCTGGACATATCCAATGCCGTGCTCACCGGAAATAGTTCCTCCAAGTTCAACTGTTTTATCGAATAATTCCCTTATACCAAGAGTCAAATCTTCTTCCCAGGCTTTTTCGGACATATCGCCCTTAATGATATTGATGTGAAGGTTACCATCTCCTGCGTGACCGTAACACACCGATTTAAAGCCATACTTTTTGCCTAATAATTTAACAGTATTGAGTAATTCGGGTAAGTGATAACGTGGCACTACTGTATCTTCTTCTTTATATATTGATTGTGATTTAACAGCTTCCCCTACTTTTCTCCGGATTTGCCATAATTTATCCTTTTGAGCCTGGTCTTCAGCAAACAGCACTTCTCCACAATCAAAACTTTCAACAACAGTCAGAATTGTTTCAAGATCCTGCATTAAAACCTCTGGATTATTGCCATCAACTTCAACCAGTAAATGAGCCTGAACATCATCTTCAATTTTCAAAGTCTCGTCCCCTATAAAATCAATAGTCCAATCCAATGCATCCCGTTCCATAAATTCCAGTCCACTTGGCGTTACACCTGCCTTAAAAATAGCAGCAACAGCTTTAGCAGCGTTTTCCATTACTTTAAATGGAACCAGCAATAACTTATCGTATTTCGGTGCCGGAATCAGCTTTAAAACAGCTTTTGTAATAATTCCCAGTGTTCCTTCCGAACCAACAAATAACTGTGTTAAATTATAACCGGTGGCGTTTTTTAAAACATTTGCTCCGGTCCATATAATTTCTCCATTTGGCAAAACCACTTCAAGGTTAAGGACGTAGTCTTTTGTAACACCATATTTTACGGCCTTTGGCCCACCTGCATTTTCAGCCAGGTTTCCTCCAATAAAACAGGAGCCTTTACTGGAGGGATCGGGTGGATAAAAAAGCCCTTTTTCAAGGACAGCATTTTGCAAAACCTCTGTAATCACACCCGGCTCAACAGTAACTTGTAAGTTATTCTCATCAATGCTGATAATTGAATCCAGTTTTTCTAAAGACAGGGCCACTCCTCCTTTTACAGGTAGAGCTCCCCCACTCAAACCTGTTCTTGCGCCTTGTGGTGTAACTGGAACATCATTATTATAACACAGCTTAACAATTTCGGAAACCTCCTTCTCATTTGCAGGTTTTACGGCAAATTGAGGATAGAAGCATAAATCTTCGGTTTCGTCCATAGCATATTGCTTTAGGTCAGATTGTAAAACAATAACATTTTTCTCACCAACAATAGCAACTAACTGACTGTGGAATGATTCCGACAACTTGTCCATATTTTATTGAATAAAAAAAGGTTCCTTCCAGAACCTCTGTTTAAAATTTTTATTTCTGTTTTATTTACGCACCTTCGCTTAACGAGATAGACGCTTTTTCAGCAGAATCGTGTATACTCAACACTTTATCCAGTTGAGAAATTTGAATCAATTTAGAAACATTAGGTTGTAAACCGGCAATTGCAAAAACACCTCCGGAATCTTTACACATTCTGTTACCAATTAAAATAGCACTTAACCCTGAAGAATCACAATACTTGGTTCCACTCAAATCCAGAATTATTGTATTTACCGAATTCTTATTTAGCAAAACTAATTCACTCTTTAATTCTGAAGAATTAGACGAATCTAACTTTTCAACATTAGAATGTATTATTGTGTAATTTTCTTTAGAGTCCTTACTGAAATTCATAGTATTATTCTGGTTGTTGATTCCCAAATTTATTAATTTTTTTTAAATATGATAACCCATAATCTTTTTATTAATTATTTTATATTAGCGCCAAATTTTTTAACATTGACTAATATACTTCCATTCAAAGCAATCAGGCCTGTCAGAGACAAAGCTCAGCTGGTTGCTACCCGACCATATTACACCTATTCCAGGAAAATGTTGAATGCGAAATTAATCGGTAATCCCTATACATTTCTTCACATTATTAACCCTGAATTTCATAAACAGGATAAAACCAAACCAAACAGTGATGGCCGCTTCCTTAAAGTCCGGCAAAAGTTTGTTGAATTTTTCGAGAATGATATTTTTTTACAGGAAGAAAAAGCTGCGCTTTATGTATACAGACAAACCACTCGTGACCATGAATTTATTGGTTTTATTGGAGGCGCTGACCTGAAAGAATATGAAGAGGGAAAAATAAAAAAACATGAAGAAACTTTAACTGAAAGGGAGAAAACTTTTTCCCGGTATCTGGATATCGTAAAGTTTAATGCAGAGCCTGTTTTGTTATTTCACAAGGAAAATAATACCATTGATGAACTATTAATCGAAATATCATCTCACAGGGCAGAATATGAATACACAACTACTGATGAAATTAAACATGAACTTTGGGTAGTGGATGACAGTGAAAAGATAAAGTTGGCTCAGGAAGCTTTTGCTCAATTGGATGAAACCTATATAGCTGACGGACATCACAGATGTGCTTCTTCGTACCGCTATTATTGTACTAACCACAATAAATCAGTTACCAATCAGCATGCTTTAGCTTACTATATTTCTGAATCAAAGTTAAATATATTAGACTTTAACCGGATTGTTAGAGACCTGAATAACCATAGTACCGAGTCATTTATTGAAGCTGTGAAAACAAAATTTAAGGTGACAAAGTCGAAGAAAAAGAATCTTGCACCTGCTAAGCCTGGTGAGATTACAATGTACCTGGAAAATTCATGGTACCTTTTAAAGCCGGATAAATCAATTATTGATAAAAATCATCCGGTGGAAAGTCTCGACACCAGAATATTAACGCGGTTAATATTGGAACCTATTTTGGATATTCACGATCTTAAAACAGATGATCGTATTGCATTTGTCAGTGGTAACCGAGGTATAAAGGGCTTAAAGAAAACAGTAGATAAAGGATTAGCAAAGGTTGCTTTTGGTCTTTACCCGGTATCAACACAACAACTTAAAGCTGTGGCTGATGCCAATATGATTATGCCCCCCAAATCTACGTGGATTGAACCTAAACTGAGAAGTGGACTAACCATATACCCTCTTGATTAAGAAGCATGATTAAAGAGAAATTAAATACAATTAAGCAAAACATTGGTAAAGATGTTGTATTGGTAGCTGTTTCAAAAACCAAACCTAATCATTTAATAACAGAGGCTTACGAAGCCGGACAACGTGTATTTGGTGAAAATAAGGTACAGGAATTGGCTGATAAATATGAAGCACTACCCAGGGATATTGAATGGCATTTTATTGGCCATCTTCAAACCAATAAAGTAAAATATATTGCCAAATTTGTTCGTTTAATTCATGCTGTGGACAGTCTCAAATTGCTAAAGGAAATCAATAAACAGGCACAAAAACATAATCGTGTTATTGATGTTTTACTCCAATTCCATATCGCACAGGAAGACAGTAAATTTGGTCTTAAATTCGCAGATGCTGAAGATTTATTGAACTCTGAGGACTTTTTTAACCTGAAAAATGTAAGAATTACTGGTGTAATGGGAATGGCTACTTTTACTGACGATCAGGATCAGGTTCGTCAGGAATTCAGACAATTGAATAACTTTTTTCAGATTCTAAAAACGAATCAACTAAAATTTGCCGATTATTTTCAAACCGTATCTATGGGAATGAGCAATGATTATTCTCTGGCCATTGAAGAAGGTAGTAATATGATTCGTGTGGGAAGCTCTATATTCGGTGCACGATAACTTTCTTACTTAATTTCAAGCTTATTACTTGTTTTGCAAACACCATTGTGTATATATTGAAATTTTTCAACTCTTGAAGCACAAGTGAAACCAGTAACTTCATATGAAATATTGCTAATTGTGTCTGAGAAATTTGAAGAGTCTGCAAATACGATATAACACAGTTCGGGGTTATGAATATATAAAAAGAAACTATATCCGTTTAACTCATTCAATTCTCCTGTAAATAAAGTATCCTTTTCTTCCGGTTCATTACCATATACTTCAAGTACAGCATAATTCACAGAACCTTCAAGATTTTGATACTCCATGTTAATTCCTATTGCCAAATCTTTTTTGCAACAGGCGCTAAGGATCAATATCATTACTACAAGAGATGCAATTATTTTCATTTTCAACTTTTGTTTTAGATACAATACTTCAGGATAAAAGTTGCCTGCACAAAAAAAGCTGTAATATCAATTACAGCTTTTCATCTAATATTTGTTGTCTGTGACTTATTTTCTCTGATTAGCCAATTGTTCCATATCATTATTGGTAATTGACCCCTTTTCTACTCTTAACTTACCACTTTCAGTTGAAATTAAGACATTAGTATCAGTAATTTCAAGAATTTTACCATGTATCCCCCCGGCAGTTATGATTTTATCTCCAACAGCCAATCCTTCTCTAAACTGTTTAGCTTCTTTAGTTCTTTTCATTTGTGGACGAATCATAAAGAAGTAGAATACCACAGCAATCAATACTAATGGTAACCAACTAAAAGCACCACCTTGTCCTTCTGCTGCTGCTTGTAATAATAATACTTTCATTTTTATCGTTTTTGTTTTTAATTTCCTGTTTCTTTCGCTATTAAACTTTTTCTTTTACCGTTCCAATAATCTTAATCACTGAAATAGCCGGATCAGTATTGGCTTCAATCCTAACATTTTTAATCACATTACCCACTTTTCCTTTCGAATTGAATGTGACGTCAAACGTTCCGGTACCACCTGGTGGAATCGGTTGTTTAGGCCAGTTTTCAGGTATCGTACAACCGCATGATCCTTTAACATTAATCAACACCAAATTCTCATCTCCCGTATTAGTAAACGAAAAGGTATGATTCACCACCTCACCATCAACTATAGTCCCAAAATCAAAGTGATCTTCACTGTACTCAATAGTGGTTGGTTTATCAATTAATTCGGCATAATCTACTCTTCTCTCTTCCGTCATATGGCCTGAATTATTGGTACAAGACCACAATAGCAGGGACAATGACAATATTGTAAATATTTGTTTCATTTCTTCAGTTTATTAGGTCAGAAGTCCTCTACCGGTCTTCTTGATTTTTCCTTCCTTTTGTAAAACAATAATGGACTTATCCAATACGCCATTAATAAAGACTTTACTTTGAGGACTGCTGTAAAACTTAGCGATTTCAATATACTCATTAAGTGTAACCTTAACCGGAATTGATGGAAATACGCATAATTCGGTAATGGCCATTTTAAGGATAATAATATCCATTTTGGCAATCCGCTCCAAATCCCAGTTTTTGGTCATCTTATCAATCAACTCGTTATTTTCAACATCAGAGTCAACAATATTTCTCATCAAACATTGTACGAACCTTACTTCATCTTCCTCATCCTTAAACAATGGTAAAATATCAGTGTATTCATCATCAGATTCATTGAAATTTCTGATAGTTTTTATTACCATGGAACATACCAGATCAATATCATCCTGCCAGTAAATAGTCTCATTTTCAAGAAAATCATGTAGCAACCCAAAGTTTGCTATCTCCGTCTTAAATACCTCGATTAAAAAAGCCTTGTCATCCGCAAATGAGTTTTCATCATTATTCATGTACGACTCATAAACTTCACTTTCGGTAATGGCTAAGAACATTTTCTTCAACAAATCGTTCTTTACCGCAGTATTCCAATTGACCTTTCTGAATTCTGACTTTCCCTTCAGTTCATTGTTAATTTTCAGAATCTTGATAATTCTGTTATCAACAAATTTTCTGTTAGGATTCAGATCCTCATTTGTCGGTCTTTTTCGTAATTTTCTTTCCTCAATCCTTTCTTCCGAAAAATCACTTAATTCTTCAAAAATTAACAGGAAGTAGATGTACAGATCATACATCTTTTCAATTGAAGCAAACAGCTCTTTTTCAAATTTACCATACTCTGCCCCCTCTGTCTGATAAAAGGCGTATAAAATCTGAAGTGCCTTTATTCTTAAATGTCTCCTGTTTAACATTACATGCGCAGTTTTACTTTACCAATAGACTCAATTCTCTCCTCTGCCATTGCATTTGCAATTTTATAAGTTGGCATATCCATAGTTTTAGATCTATTGATAATATCTAAACTCGTGTTGTAAATCTCTTCTGCTTTATTCATTGCCCATTGCGCTGAAAGGCCTTTCACTTCTGCAAAACAATTAATAACACCACCTGCATTCAACATAAAATCAGGCACATAAATAATACCTTTTGATTTTACCAATTCACCATGCACTGACTCACTTTCTAATTGATTATTGGCTGCACCGGCAATAATTGAACACTTTAATTGTGATAATGTATCATTATTTACAGTTGCTCCTAATGCACATGGTGCATAGATATCCATATCAACCGTGTAAATATCATCTAAACCAACAACTGTGGCATTATACTCTTTTGAAACACGTTTTAGTGTATCTTCATGTATATCTGTAATATAAATCTCAGCGTTTTCTTTCGATAAATATTCTACAAGATATTCACCTACATGACCAACACCCTGAACTGCAATTTTCTTTCCTTCTAATGAATCTGATCCAAACTGTACCTTCGCTGCAGCTTTCATTCCCATATAAACACCATAAGCTGTTACAGGTGAAGGGTCACCACTTTTACCTGGTAAACCAACAACATGATCAGTTTCCATGTTTACCCAATTCATATCCTGAGGAGAAATACCAACATCTTCAGCGGTAATATACTTTCCTCCAAGGCTTTGTACAAATTTACCAAAACGTCTGAAAAGGGCTTCGTTTTTTTGAGTTCTGGAGTCTCCGATTATAACAGCTTTACCGCCACCAAGATTTAATCCTGAAATGGCATTTTTATACGTCATTCCCCTTGATAGTCTTAACACATCATTTAATGCCTCAAGCTCATTATTGTACTGCCACATTCTTGTCCCACCCAAAGCAGGTCCTAATACAGTGTTATGAACGGCTATAATGGCCTTTAACCCGGTAGTATTGTCATTACAAAACAACAACTGTTCATGGTCGTATTGCGACATTCTTTCTATTACAGGGTTGTTGACGAATTCTGTTTCTTTTATATCCTTTACTTCAAACATAAATCGGAACTTTATATTTTTTTAAATAAATCGTTGTTACTTTTGCTATAATTTAGTTGCAAAAATAATCATTTAAATGTCATCACTCTATTATTTAAACAAATTTTTAATAAAATATAAGACCTACTTACTACTTGGAATTTTGTTCATTTTTATATCTAACATTTTTGGCGTTATGATGCCGGGAGTGGTTAAAAACACAATCAACGACTTAATTGCAACAGACTTAAGTTCTTCGGACTTAGTTTTGGGAGATGTACTGAAAATTGCACTTATCAGTGCAGGACTTTATGTATTGTATTCGTTTTTAAAAGGTTTCTTTTTGTTTTATACCCGACAGACTATCATTAAAATGTCACGCTATATTGAATATGATTTGAAAAATGAAATCTATGATCAATACCAAAATCTTTCTTTTAATTTTTATAAAAAAAATGCTACCGGTGATTTAATGAACAGAATCAGCGAGGATGTTTCAAGGGTAAGAATGTACCTGGGGCCGGGAATCATGTACACCATTAACCTGGTTATCATGTCGGTGTTAATCATTTTCCTGATGGTGAGAGTTAGTCCCACCCTAACCCTTTATGTTCTGGCTCCACTCCCTGTAATGTCGGTGTTGATTTACTTTGTCAGTTTTAAGCTCAACAAAAAAAGTACATGGGTACAAAAAGAACAGTCTAAATTATCAACCTTCGTTCAGGAAAATTTTTCAGGCATCAGGGTCATTAAATCCTATATCAAGGAGGAAGAAACCATTGGTAACTTTAATAACCAGGCTGGTCAATATAAAAAAGCCTCACTTTCTTTAGCCAGAACCAATGCTTTGTTTATGCCTACCATAATATTTCTGATCGGACTCAGTAATATTTTAACCATTTATCTTGGTATTGTAAAAGCTCAAAACGGAGAAGTTAACGCAGGTGAAATTGCCCAATTTGTTATTTTCATTAATATGCTCACATGGCCTTTTGCTTCTGTTGGATGGGTAACCTCACTGGTTCAACGTGCAGCAGCCTCACAGACAAGAATTAATGAATTTTTGAAAGAAAAAACTGAAATCACCAATCCAAGTACCGAAAACTTTGAGTTTAAGGATAGAATAGAATTTAAAAACCTCGATCTGACCTATTCCAATTCGGGTGTCGAAGCATTGAATCAAATCAATTTTACGATTAATAAGGGAGAAACGATTGGAGTGATTGGAAAAACCGGATCAGGTAAATCCAGTCTGGCTTACCTGTTACTCAGGTTAATTGATCCGACCAATGGCGAAATATTGATTGACGGACAGGATTTAAAAACCGTGAACCTTGACCAATGGCGAAAAATGATTGGTTATGTTCCCCAGGAACACTTCCTGTTTTCAGATACCATTAAAAACAATATCATATTCGGACTGGAAAACGAAGATATTAGTGATGAAGACATTTATGCCGCTGCAAGACGAGCCGGAATTCACGAATCCATCATGGGATTCCCCAGACAGTATCAAACTGAACTTGGTGAGCGGGGAATTAACCTTTCAGGAGGACAAAAGCAAAGAATCTCAATTGCCAGAGCTCTGATAAAACAACCTTCACTGATTGTATTTGATGATTGCTTGTCAGCTGTTGATAACGAAACTGAAGAACTTATCCTGAACGCTATTCAAACAGACCTTAAAAACAGCACATCCTTCATTATTAGTCACCGTATTTCGAGTATTAAATATGCTGACCGCATTATTGTTCTGGATGACACCAAAATTGCTGAAATAGGTAAACATGACGAATTACTGGAAATGGATGGTGTTTATGCTTCAATTTATATGAAACAGAAGCTGACTGAAGAAATCAACGCAAATGTATAGAACTGGCGAAACATTAAAGAGGTCTGAGGCCTCTGCTCGCCAAAAGAAAAACTTGAGATCCCGGCCTACTACAAGAGAAGCTTGAGGTTTCGGCTGAGCCGAGAGGCCTCAAAGTTGAACGTTCAAATAATAGTTTATATAAAAAATAAGCGCAAACCACTGGTCCGCGCTTATCAATATTAGAATCAAATAAATCTGTTTATTGCTTAATCACTTTTAAAACACCAACCAATTCACCTTCTTCGATCAACTCAACAAAGTATAATCCTTTCTCTGATTTGATTTCTACAATGGCCATATCAGTGTTTGTAAAATGACTTCTGGATACTTCTTTTCCGGCAACGTTTACCACTCTGATCTGGATATTATCATGAACCACTCCTAAATTAATGGTTACTTGTCCGGTGGTAGGATTCGGATAATATTTTACCGTTATATCATGGTTATCAAAGCCAAGGCCTATAGTATTTACAGTATAACAGGCAGAAGTATCAGTACATCCGTTAATTGTTATAGCTACAGCATACTCACCGTTAGCTGTTGCAGTATAAGTAGCATTGGTTTCACCAGGAATTACTGAATAGCCATCATGGCAATCTAACCATTGATAAGTGACCCCTCCCTGAATTACATCAGCGGTTAATACATGTTCCTGTTGTGTCACAGAAGTATTGACGTTTGCTATCGTCAAATCAACAGTAACTATGGTATCACAACCTCCCGGGTTTTGAATGGTATCCATATAAGTACCACTGGTAGTCCATACATGGTTTCCACTTGGTGAAGTATAGTCGCTACAGCTGATCGGGCTGATAGAATAGGTAAAAAACTGAGGGAATACCACATTAACAGTAATAATACTGTCGCAACTCAGCGAATTTGGAATGGTATCCAAATAAGTCCCTGCAGAGGTCCAGGTATAATTTCCACTTGGTGAAACATAAAAACCATCACAGGTTTCAACAGTTATAATAGTATCTGTATTATTTACTTTTAAATCAACTGTAATAACACTATCGCACCCCAAACTGTTTTGAATAGTATCAGCATATACTCCCGTTTGAGTCCAGGTATAATTTCCGCTTGGCGAAACGTACTCATCACAAACAATAGCCTGCAATAAGGTGTCATTATTATTAATCGATAAATTGATGGTCAGTACACTGTCACAACCTGCTGCATTTGGTATAGTATCATTATAAGTACCACTAGCAGTCCATAATTGAGTTGTACTTGGTGACAAATAGAACTGACAGGCATTTACAGTAAATGTAGAATCTGTACTGGCGATATCGCAATCCTGACTCATGGTTATAGTAGAAGGCCCTCTGTTTGACCCATGATATGCTAATGAAACACCACTACCATATGCCCATATAATTGGAATAGTAATTGCACCTCCGGAAAAAGTATAATGGTTTGCTGTCAGACCGGTTAGCGATCTGGTTACCGTTGTAGTTGTCACCCCGCCTGAAGTTGAAAAAGAAGAACTGATTAAAGAAGAAGTCAATACAGTTCCGGAAGTATGGTTCCCCATTTCACGCTCCTCTATTAATCCGTTACCATCCGTAATTATGGCATAAGTTCCGGACATGGCACTTCCTCCAAACCCGTATCCTTTCCATTGATTGGCCGGTCCTGTCATTGTAATCTGTACTGTATCAGCGGCAGGATCAATATATAAAGATAAGGTCATGTTCTGACCTGCATTAACAGTCTGAGATCCCTGCCAGTTTTGTCCAAATAAACTGGACCCGGCTAGAAAAACGGTAAGAAAAACACCTAGTTGTCGAATCATTTTCATAATCATAGTTAATTCTGGTTAGTTTTTTTTGTATCAAAAAGGTTCGTTAAAACCGTATTTTTAAGTTCTTTGGCATAAACCGCCGCTGATTTGCCCGAATGATCTTTTAAATTGGGGTCACTGCCTTTAGCAAATAACAATTCAGCTATTTCGGTATGGTTAAAAATCGTTGCATAAATCAACGGTGTTGTGCCATTATTATCGGGTACGTTCAATTTTGCATTATGTTCCAACAATACTTTTATGATTTCCATATTTCCTTTAAACGCCGCACCATGAATAGCCGCTCCCTGTCCAAAGTTATAGTCAATATCTGCCCCTAGTTCAATTAATAGTTTCACCATATCTACCTGATTACGGTATGAAGCTAATATCAAAGGACTATGACCTGAATAGTTTTTTGCATTAACAGTGTCGGGATTGATTTTATACATTTGTTTAACCGCATCCGTATCACCTTTTCTTGAAGCTGTAAAAATATCATCCTGAGCAATGAGCAGACTACAAAACAAAAATAATGTACAGGTAAGTATTGTTTTAATCATGTTTTCACTTTAAATCAAAGTCAACACCTCTACTCCACATCACTTTTTGATTGTATTCACGTAAAGATAGTCTTTTTTTATCAGAGATAATTAAACTAACTATCATTCAGGCATACAATTTATTAACGTAATAATATTGATAAAGTTTACTTCTGCATCCGTTTTTTAAACGATTTCCATCTTTTTCAGGAGGAAAGAAGCGTTCATATTCTGGCAGACACCATCTTTCAGGGTATAATCAAAAAACAACTCATTATCAATGATTTCAGCATCAAAATAATGATTTTGTATGGTCGGAATATCGTTTGCTATTTCGCAAAGTCCTAAATCGTGGGTTGCAATTATGCCACATGAATCTGACTTGGACAATTTCCGCATCAACTTCTTTGAACCTTCTTCTTTGTCCTTGCTATTTGTTCCTTTTAAAATCTCATCAAGAATAATAAAATAAGCATTATCCTTTATGGCATCAACAATAAATTTTAACCTTACTAATTCGGAGAAAAAGTAAGACGAATCATCCTGAAGTGAATCGGTATTTCTCATACTCGTAATCAATTTTACAGGTTTATACATTGTTTTTTTACTACATAAAGGCAAACCAATATTTGCTGATACGATCGCTGTGGCCATTGTTCTTAAAAAAGTACTTTTCCCGGCCATATTGGCTCCCGTAATGATTTTAAAGTTGGATGACAAAATTTCAAAATCATTGTCCACTCTCTTTACAGGATCAATCATTAAATGTCCAATTTGTTTAGTTTGAATTACAAAATTTGCCTGTTCATTAATTTCAGGATAATTATAGGTTGGATGATTAAAAGCAAATGTTCCAAGGCTATTATAAGCATCAAAAAACTCAATGGTTTCAAACCACTTTTCAACCGGACTATTATTTAAGCTAATCCAGTTTTCTATTTTATAGGCATGGTGACAATCCCACAAAAGAAATCCGTTTCCTAATACAGCGAACAAAATATTGTTCCGCTGATCTAAGGCACTTAAATGTTTTGAAAACTGATTCAAAATAGCTGAAGCTCTTTCAGTATCTGATTTTATTTTTTCTTTTTCTTTCTGGCAAATCTCAGATTTAAATTCAGTTTTTTCTATCTCTTCTATCAATTTTGAGTAATTCGAAAAAGCAGATTTTAACTGGCTGACATGGATTGATAATTTATTGATTTTCTTAATAAAGAATGAAGAAACCAACAAACCACCAAAAAACATGATCAGAAGTGGTGTGGAACTTAAAAAACCAAATCCGTAGAGTACGAAAGCCAAGAACGAAACAACAGGAAATATTCTGGAAAGAATAAAAACAAATTTTGGAATAAATGAACTGTAAGTATTCATCCACTCCACAATTACTGACCTTGGAATTTCTGACTTTACATGATTAGCGAGCATCTTATAATTCTGTCGCCATTTGGGCATTGCAGCCAATTCCTTAACCCCATTCTGCTTTTCAACAATGTTTTCAATGGCATTACTTTTCAGAATATTGGCCAGCTTAATGCGACTTTCTTTTAATTCAGTCCTGTTGATCATTTGAAAGAAGGAACCTTCTCCAAACAAATCAATATCAGATGAGTAGGCATGCGTATCATCAATAAAGTCTTTGCCGCTATCAGCTTTTACAGCTTCTCCACTCAGGCGCTTCAGTTCATTTCTATTGATCTCAATAAGATATTCAATCTGCTTTTTCTTAACCTGAGCATCAGCATAACGGCTCACCAAAAACAGGAAAGCGGAAAAGCCAACGACTCCAATTATGATAGGCCAAACATCAATATTTATGGTGTAGTAAATACCAAAACCAGTTAAAACAAAACTCAATAACCTGAGCATTCCCAGGGCAATTAACCGTTTCTTTTTAATCTTTAATTCTTCCTGATAAGTTGTTACTTCTCCGCTATAGAAATCTTCGGGACTCGAATGCATATTCACCTATGTTGCTTTTTGATTTTTAATGATTCTCCAAAAAAGACGTGGAAAGTATCGCTTGATGTAAACAGCCTTAATTTCTTTATTACCAACTAAAACTGATTTCTTTTTTCGATCAACTGCTTTAATGATGGTTTTTGCACAGACTTCTGCAGACATACCGGTTTCTTGATTATGATCCATCACACCATGCTGGTCCCCTTTATGGTTAATTGCTGAAACTGAAATTGGTGTATTGATTTTTCCCGGATAAGCCAAAGTCACATTTATATTATTCTTCGCTTCCTCCAATAAAAGGCTTTCATAAAAACCTTGCAATGCATGTTTTGAGGCCGCGTATGCAGATCTCAAATAAAAACCAAATTTTCCTGCAATACTGGATATTACCACTATATGTCCTTCTTTTTGGGTTCGCATATACGGCAGTACAGATTTGGTTAATGCAATATTTCCAAAATAGTTGATTTCCATGATTTTTCTATCAACGGCCAATGGTGTTTCATGAACCTCACTTCTTTGACTAATTCCACCATTATTCACCAAAACATCAATTCTTCCATGTGCTTTAATAACCGTTTCGGTAATAGTATCAAATGAGTTGGAATCCTCCAGATCTAATAGTTGGATACTACTCCTTTCAGGGTCTTTAAGTTGAGATTGTGTTTCAAGAAGTCCTTCCTTTTTCCTGGACGATAGAATCACAAAATCCCCCCTTTTGTTATATTCCTTAGAAAGCGCGCGTCCAATTCCTGAGGATGCGCCTGTTATCCAAACGATTTTAGGATCAGCCATGAATAAAATATTACAATTTCACGCAAAAATACATAATATACTTTATATTTGATTTTACCAATGAGTATATTCCAAATTCCGAAAATTCAATCCAAGGACTATCATAGTCAGTCTATGTTTATACTCTCTTACAGAATCTACATCCTTGGGTTTGTAGTGTTTTCGATTCTGATGATTTTACATACACCAACTTTAATCGAAACACCTGCTAAAGCTGTCAATTTTTGGATATCTCTGATATGCACTTCCTTATCTGTTTCTGCCCTGTGGTATATGGCAAAATTTGGAAAGCATACTTTAATTTCCAAAATAACCGTCATTCTGGCGTCATTTATTATTCAATACAATATCTACAGTCTGAATAATCCTGAAAGGTTTATTGATTTAATCTGGATTATTGTTATCGTTCAATATGGTTTTTATACCATTAATGTTTACTGGGGGGTTACTATATTAATTATCAACTTTATCGGTTTAATATTTTATCAGGCTGTTCTGCAAGATTATCATTTTAAAACCATTCACGAGTATCCTGTTGAAATGCAGGTTGATTATTATTTATCGGCTGTATTAGGGTGTTTATTGATTAGTTATTTGCTGATTCTTTTTTTTAAAACACAGAACATTACTAATCTGAAATATCAGATTACCAATAAAAAACTGAGGGAGAACAATAAAATTGTACTGGAGCAAAATGAAGAAAAAACGGTAATGTTGAAGGAAATTCACCACCGGGTTAAAAACAATTTACAGGTTATTACCAGTCTGCTCCGTCTTCAATCGAAAGATATTGACGACCCAGAAATTATTAAGCAATTTAAGGAAGCGACCAATCGTGTGATTGCCATGTCACTGATTCATGAAAAAATATATCAAACCAAAGATTTATCGAAAATTGACATTTCGTCATATTTCGAAACATTAACTTATGAGCTGATCCGCTCGTACTCGGTTGAAATTCCAATTGAGAGAAATATTGAAGCCGAACTAAAATTCATCACCCCCGAATACATGGTGCCACTTGCGCTCCTGTTAAATGAATTAACCTCTAATTCACTAAAACACGGATTTAAAGACAAAACCGAAGGTAAAATTTCAATCAAATTCAGGCAAACTGAAAATTTTATTGAATTCCTTTATTCTGATAACGGACATTGGGATGGACAGGATCATAAAATTTCGTTTGGACTGGAACTGATTGATACACTTACTGAACAATTAGATGGAACTTTTGAACGGGAGATTGACAATGGGACACATTACCATTTTAAATTTCCAAATAACTTATAAAGCTAAAGTGTGAGTAAAATTACTATTGCAATTGATGGTTATTCATCATGCGGAAAAAGTACGATTGCCAAGGAAGTGGCAAAAAAAATAGGATATCATTATGTGGATAGTGGCGCAATGTACCGTGCTGTTACCTATTATTTAATGAAAGAAGGATTACTTAAGGATGCAACATTTTTAAAACAGCAGGTTCTGGATGCCTTACCTCATATTAAAATTGAATTTAAACTCAATGAGAAAGGCCGTTCCGAAACCTGGCTAAATGGCGTTAATATTGAACAGGAAATCCGTTCAATTGAAGTATCCAAACGGGTAAGTCAGATCAGTGCTGTTAAGGAGGTACGTGAAAAACTGGTTAGCCTTCAACAGGAAATGGGACAGGCAGGCGGTGTTGTAATGGATGGCAGAGATATTGGTACGGTAGTATTTCCTAATGCCGAAATCAAACTTTTTATGACAGCTGATATTGACATCAGAGCGGAAAGACGATTAAAAGAAATGCAGGAGAAAAACCCAAAGATTAATTTTGACGAGGTTAAAAACAATCTTAAACACAGAGATTATATTGATATGAATCGTTCGGTTAGTCCATTAACTCAGGCTGATGATGCTATTGTGATTGACAACTCTTTTTTAAGTCCCGAAGAGCAGTTTGACAAAGTGATGAGCATTATAAATGAACGAATTTCAGATTAATTCGGCAATAGATTTTTATTTATGATTGATAAAAAAAAACTTTTATTAATTTTGCCAAAAATATAAATACTAAATAATGAGTGTAAACAAAGTAGTTGAACTATTAGGTAAAGAGGGAGAAGCGTTATTATCCCACCAATGTACAACAATTTCAAAGGATTTAATTCACTTACCAGGTGCTGATTTCGTTGACAGATGTTTTGGTCAGACCAACAGAAGTCCACAAGTATTAAAGAGTTTACAAGCATTATACAGCGCGGGAAGTTTAGGTAATTCCGGGTATTTATCTATTTTACCGGTAGACCAGGGTATTGAACATTCGGCTGGTGCATCTTTTTCACCAAACCCGATATATTTTGACCCTGAAAACATTGTAAAATTGGCAATTGAAGCTGGTTGTAATGGTGTTGCTTCGACTTTTGGAGTTTTAGCAGCCTCTGCCAGAAAATATGCGCATAAAATACCTTTCATTGTAAAATTAAATCACAACGAATTTTTGTCTTATCCAAATACCTTTAATCAAATTGAATTTGGGTCGGTTGAAGATGCCTGGAACATGGGTGCAACCGCTGTTGGTGCCACCATTTACTTTGGATCAGAAGAATCTGAAAGACAAATTATCGAAATTGCTCAGGCTTTTGAAAGAGCACATGAATTAGGTATGGCAACCATTTTATGGTGCTATGTAAGAAACAGTGGTTTCAAAAAAGATGGTGTTGACTATCATACTTCTACTGATATTACTGCGCAGGCTAATCACCTTGGTGTAACTATTCAGGCGGATATCATTAAACAAAAATTACCAACATTAAACGGTGCATACCCTGCTATCGGATTCGGAAAATCACATCCAAAAATGTATTCTGAGTTATCATCTGATCATTTAATTGATTTGTGCAGATACCAGGTAGCTAACTGCTATATGGGAAGAAACGGACTAATTAATTCAGGAGGTGCTTCTACTGGTAATGATGCTTCTGACTTACAGGAAGCAGTCAAAACAGCCGTTGTTAATAAAAGAGCAGGCGGACAAGGTTTAATTCTTGGAAGAAAAGCCTTCCAGAAACCAATGAACGAGGGAGTTGAAATTATTAAAGCAGTGCAATCGGTTTACGCTGATGAGTCGATAACGATTGCGTAAAAAATTTAAATTATGGGTTGGTTTAAAAGATCGAAAGATGGTATTACTACCTCTACTAAAGATAAAAAAGAAACACCTGAGGGTTTATGGTATAAATGTCCAACATGTAAAACTGTAATCTCTACGGATGATCACAGGGAAAACCTTTGTGTCTGTCCGAATTGTAACCATCATGACCGTTTACCGTCTGATGGCTATTTCAGTGTGATTTTCGACGATTCAAAATACACTGAATTCTCTAAGGGATTAACTTCGGGAGACCCTTTAAAATTTGAGGATACCAAGAAATATCCAGACAGAATTAAAGCCACACAAGAAAAAACTGGTTTAAAAGACGCCATTAAGACCGTTCACGGAAAAATGAATGGTGAACAAATTGTGGTTGCTGCCATGGACTTTGGTTTTATTGGTGGATCATTAGGTAGTGTGATGGGAGAAAAAATTGCACGGGCAATTGATAAGGCAATTAGCTTAAACTGCCCGATAATGATTATTTCAAAATCAGGTGGTGCAAGGATGATGGAAGCCGGATTATCACTAATGCAAATGGCCAAAGTATCCGCTAAATTATCTCAATTGAGTGATGCCAAATTGCCATATATTTCTTTCCTTACTGATCCTACTACAGGGGGGGTTACGGCTTCTTTTGCTATGTTAGGGGATATTAATATCTCGGAACCCAATGCCCTTATAGCCTTTGCAGGACCAAGAGTAGTGAAAGAAACTATTGGTAGAGACCTTCCTGATGGTTTTCAACGTTCAGAATTTGTCATGGAACACGGCTTCCTTGATTTCATAGTTGATCGTAAAGATTTAAAAGAAAAAATAACGCAAACTGTAAAAATGTTTAAAGGATAGACGCTAATTAAATAATTAGACCTATCTTTGCGCGGAAATATAAATTACATAAGAATCATTAAAATTAATATTGGCATGTATTTAACAGCAGAAAAAAAACAAGAGATCTTTGCAAAACACGGAAGCGGAGCAAATGATACAGGAAGTCCTGAAGGACAAATTGCACTTTTTACTTATCGAATTTCTCATTTAACTGAGCACTTGAAAAGTAACAGAAAAGATTTTGGAACGCAAAGAGCGTTACAATTAATGGTTGGTAAGAGAAGAAGCTTATTAGACTATTTAAAGAAAAAAGATATCGAAAGATACAGAGCTATTGTTAAAGAATTAGGATTAAGAAGATAATCTGTTTTGAAAACATAGAATAACTAAAAAGGCAGTTGAAGGAATTCAATTGCCTTTTTTATTAGACAGTAAACAAATAAATATAGATATAGAACTGAGATAAAAGAAGCCCTCAGTTCACAAAACACAAATTATGAATGTAATAACAAAAACAATCGACCTGGGAAATGGTAGAGAAATCTCTGTCGAAACCGGAAAACTGGCTAAACAAGCTGACGGATCTGTTGTAATACGATCGGGAGGAACAATGATTTTAGCAACTGTTGTTTCGAATAGAGAAGCCAAAGAAGGTGTAGACTTTTTACCACTAACTGTTGATTACAGAGAAAAATTCTCTGCAAATGGTAAAATTCCAGGTGGTTACTTAAAAAGAGAAGCCCGTCCGAGTGATGATGAAATTTTAGTGATGAGATTGGTGGACAGAGCTTTAAGACCACTTTTCCCGGACGATTATCATGCTGATACTCAACTCATGATGCAGCTTATTGCTTTTGATGGGGTAAATATGTCGGATTCATTAGCAGGTTTTGCAGCATCAGCAGCTATTGCTGTTTCTGATATTCCGTTTAACGGGCCAATGTCCGAAGTACGGGTTGGAAGAATTGATGGTAACCTGATCATTAACCCATCTTACGAAGAGTTTGCTCAGTCGGATGTAGATGTAATGATTGCAGGTACAGCTGATAATATTGTAATGCTTGAAGGTGAAATGCACGAAATTTCTGAAGAGGAAATGGTGGAAATCATCAAATTTGCACACGAAGCCATTAAAAAACAATGCGCATTCCAGACAGATTTAGCTTCAGGTATTGAAAAAGCACAAACTAAAAGAGAATATTCTCATGAAACTCATGATGAAGCCATCAGAGCAAAAATTCATGAATTTGCCTACGAAAAATGTATGGCAGTAGCTCGTCAGGGTCTTGCCTCTAAAGAAAAAAGATCTGAGCTTTTCGGAGCTATCAAGGAGGAATACATTGAGTCGTTAGACGAAGAGACTTTAGAACTTGAAGCACCTTTCATTGGAACTTATTATAAAGCAACTATGAAGGAAGCTGTTCGACGGGTTATTTTAGATGAAAGAATTCGTTTGGATGGTCGTGAAATGGATGAAATCAGACCAATCTGGTCAGAAGTTGATTATATCCCTTCTGCGCACGGTTCAGCGGTATTTACAAGAGGTGAAACACAATCATTAACCACACTTACCCTTGGTGGTAAATTGGATGAACAAATGATTGATAATGCGACTGAAAAAAGATATGACAATTTCATGTTGCATTATAACTTCCCTCCATTTTCAACTGGTGAAGCCAGACCAATCAGAGGCGTTTCAAGACGTGAAATCGGACATGGTAACCTGGCATTAAGAGCCTTAAAAAATATGTTACCAACTGGTGAGGAAAATCCATATACTATCAGATTAGTTTCTGATATCCTTGAATCTAACGGATCATCATCAATGGCTACGGTTTGTGCCGGAACATTAGCTTTATTAGATGGTGGTATTAAAATGAAAAAGCCTGTATCAGGTATTGCAATGGGATTAATTACTGATAATTCAGGTAAATTTGCTGTGTTATCTGATATTTTAGGAGATGAAGATCACCTTGGAGATATGGACTTCAAAGTAACCGGAACCAGTGATGGAATTACTGCTTGCCAAATGGATATTAAAGTAGACGGTTTACCTTATGAAGTATTAATTCAAGCCCTTAACCAGGCTAAAGAAGGTAGAGCACATATTCTTGGAGAAATGATGAAAACAATTTCTGCTCCAAATGAAGACATGAAACCTCATGCACCAAGAATTGTTGGATTTACAATTCCAAATGACATGATCGGTGCTGTAATCGGACCTGGTGGAAAAATTATTCAGGAGATTCAAAAAGAAACTGAAACTACCATTACAATTGATGAATTAGAAAGCGGTGAAGGTTCAGTTCAGATTTTAGCAAATAACGGAGAGAATATGGATGCAGCTGTGAAGCGAATCAAACTAATTGCCTTCCCTCCTACTGTTGAAATTGATGAGATCTACGAAGGAAAAGTAAAATCAATCCAATCATATGGTTGTTTTGTTGAAATTTTACCTGGTACGGATGGTTTAATTCACATCTCTGAGCTTGAGCACAGAAGAGTTGAAAAAGTTGAAGAAATCTGCAAAGAAGGAGATATCTTAAGATTTAAAGTAATCGGAAGAGATCCGAAAACGAAGAAATTTAAGTTATCAAGAAAGGTTTTATTACCTAAACCGGAAAAAAAGCCGGAAACAAAACCAGCAGAATAAGGCACTGTTTTTAAGTAAACCTTTTAATAAATAAAACGTCTATTAGAAATGATAGGCGTTTTTTTATTGTAACAAATGCTTATCTTTACCAAAACAACCAGCATGACAAGAGCTTTATATTCTATTTTAACCCTCCTTTTTTTTCAATCCTCGTTCCTGATGTCTCAAAAGATATTTACAGGAATTGATGCCCATGAAAAGATACCGGGAACAATATTAATTCGTGAGGGGACAATTACAGACATTCCTTCCTTTATTAAATTTCAAAAAGGTAAAGAAGTAGCTAACGATCATATTTTTGTTTGGTTAAGCAAACTTTACTCAGTTGGTGAAAGTACATTCGATTTAATCAACCAGTCAACTGATAAGTTAGGCTATACTCATTATAGATATCAGCAGGTATACAATGGTCATCCAATTGAACGGGCGGTTATCATCCTGCATACAAAAAACGGAAAAGTAGAATCCCTTAACGGGCAACTATTCACTGATGCCAATATTAACGAATCAGTAGCAGGATCGGAAGAAAACGCCCTTAATGCAGCACTTAAGCATGTAGATGCAGCAACCTATAAATGGGAAATCAATGCAGAGGAAGCTCATATTAAAATTGAAGAAAATAACCCACTCGCCACTTACTATCCTCATGGAGAGTTGGTATACATACAGGAAAATAACAGAAGCCCTCAGGTAAAGCTGGCTTATAAGTTTAATATTTATGCTCATCAGCCGGTGTCCAGAGCCTGGATTTATGTTGATGCAGCAACAAATCAAATCATTTTCGAGGATAAAATTATCAAGCATGTTGATGTCATAGGAACCGCAACCACTGCTTATTCAGGTAGTCAAAGTATAACAGCCGACAGTTTTAACGGATCCTACAGGCTTCGTGAATCAGGTCGTGGTAATGGTGTTGAAACATATGATATGGGACAGGGAACCAGCTATGGTTCTGCAGTAGACTTTACAGATTCTGATAATAACTGGACTACTACCAACCCGGCCTTGGATGAATATGCTACAGATGCACATTGGGGTGCTGAAATGACCTATGATTACTTCTGGCTTCAACATGGCAGAAATAGTATTGATGGGGCCGGTTTTGCTTTAAAAAGTTATGTTCACTATGACAATAACTTTGTCAACGCTTTTTGGGATGGTAGCAGAATGACTTATGGTGACGGAAACGGTGGTACTATTACTCCTCTGACTTCAGTTGATATTGCAGGACATGAAGTTTCACATGGTTTAACAACTTTTACAGCTAATCTGATTTATCAGGATGAATCAGGGGCCCTAAACGAGTCTTTCAGCGATATTTTTGGAACCTGTATTGAGAACTATGCCAGACCGTCTAACTGGAACTGGACCATTGGAGAAGATATTGGTACAACCTTGCGGTCAATGTCAAATCCAAATCAATATAGCGACCCTGATACTTACTTTGGAAATAATTGGCAGCCTTTAGGAGGGCCTGATAATGGTGGTGTACACAGTAATAGTGGTGTACAGAATTACTGGTTTTATCTTTTAACAATAGGTGGTAACGGAACCAATGACAATGGTGACGGCTATAATGTAACCGGTCAGGGATTTGTAACTGCCGGTCAAATTGCTTTCAGAAACCTGACGGTTTATCTTACACCTAGTTCTAACTTCCATGATGCACGTTTTTATGCTATTCTTTCTGCCATTGATTTATTCGGTCCGTGTACACCTGAAGTTGAAGCCACTACTGATGCATGGTATGCTGTAGGTGTTGGAAATCCATATGTTTCAACTGTTGATGCTGATTTTAGTGCTGTGGATAGTATGTTTTGCAGTTACCCGGCCCAGGTCAACTTTTTAAACCTTAGCTCAAACGGTGTAACCTATACCTGGGACTTTGGAGACAACAGTACTTCCACTGGTTTACAACCTATCCATTTGTATAATAATTTTGGCTCATATGATGTAAAATTAATCGCTGATGGCGGGGCCTGTGGTATTGATAGTATTACCAAACCTAACTTTATACAAATCGATTCTCTTATACCTTGTGTTTTTGCACTGCCTAATAATGGGCTTGCTCCTGACCAAACAGGGTGTTCAGGTACATTATATGACAGTGGTGGACCGTTTTCTAACTACGGAGACTTACAGGATGCTGTTGTGACCATTGATCCACTGGGAGCCGACTCAGTTAAAATTACCTTTGTTTCTTTTGATATTGAACCCGGAAATGGTCCTAGTTGTAACTACGATTTCCTGAAAGTCTATGACGGTACCTCTACCTCTGCTCCACTGATTGGGTCGTATTGTAATAATTATCCGCCACCCGCCAGTATCACTTCCAGCGGCAGTGCCATCACCATTGAATTCCATTCTGACCAAAGTTTAACATTGGGAGGATTTGAAATTGACTGGCAATGTTATATTTCAACATTCCCACCAATTGCTGATTTTGAATCAGCTGATACAGTAAACTGTACCGGAGAAGTTCAATTTACTGACTTGTCAGCCAATTCTCCTACTAACTGGACCTGGGATTTTGGAGACAATACCACATCAAATGCTCAAAACCCATTACACACCTACCAAAATAGTGGTCTGTATACCGTAAAACTGATTACTTCTAACTCGGTTGGTATCGATTCTGTAACCTTTACCGACTATGTAAATGTTGATTTGGTTAGTTTACCTACTCCAACCGGTGATTTAATCTGCGAAAATCAAACAGCAGAATTATCAACAACAGGAACCGGTGTGGGCAGATGGTATGATGGCCCAAATTCAACTGTAATTTTACAAACCGGGAATTCTTTTACAACACCTGTATTGACTGGCCCGGCCAGTTATTATGTTTCAAACTATGAACCCGGTGATCCATTCTCAGTCGGTCCGGCCTCAAGTGCTATAGGATCAGGAGCTTACTTTAGCAGCTATCAATACCTGATATTCAACTGCTTTGAAGAATGCTTATTGAAAACAGTAAGAGTTGAAGCTGGAAATGACGGTGTCAGAACCATTGAATTGAGAAATAGCTCAGGCGCTGTTTTAGCCAGTCGTTCAGTTTACATAACCAGTGGGACAAATGTTATTACCCTTGATTTTGAAATTCCTGTTGGAAGTAACCTTCAGTTAGGGAATGCAAGTGGAACCAGTCCGAGTTTATTTAGAAATTCAACAGGCGTTAGTTTTCCGTACTCATCTGCAAACGGAATGATAGACATCACAGGAAACAGTTCGGGATCAACAAACTACTCTTATTTCTATGATTGGAACCTTGAAGAAATAGGTTGTGAAAGTGACAGGGTAGCTGTTAGCGTTGATGTATTACCAGACTTTAATGTAAACCTGATTATTCCTGAATATTCATGCGTTTACGAAAATACCGTACAATTTGCTGCAAGTATGGCTGGTGGTACCTGGTCAGCCGATTGCAATAACTGTATCGATCCTGTTTCTGGTGTATTTCAACCTGGCAATGCAGGTGAAGGAACCTGGAATATCAGTTATACCGTTACCAACCAATGTGAAAAAACATTTACCGAGAGCATTGATGTGGAATCATGTCTGTCAATCAGTGATCCTGAAGTAAGGGAGATTTCAATTTATCCTAATCCGGGAAAAGCTGTGGTTAACCTTATTTACCCGGAAAAAACAATCGGCAGGATTACGATTTCAGATATCAGTGGAAAAATTATTTCAGAGTTGACACCAAGCTCCGACCAAATGCAATTTGACTTTTCACCGTATGCTAAAGGTGTTTACTTTGTATCTTTTAAAGATATGAGTGGAAAACGCATAGAAACCAAAAAATTTATAAAGCAATAAAACGGTTAGTTATTCTTGACAACTGACGGATAACTTTAAGTATGAAAATAATAAATGTGCGGGTTAGTCCCGCACATTTATTTTTCTAAGAGTTATAAGTTTTTTTATTTTACCAAAGTAACATGTCCCCTGTACAAATGATTTTGGTCAGAGCCTTTTTCTCCAAACTCTATTTGCCACACAAAAACACCTGAAGTCTGTATCTCTGATCCATTATACGTTCCATCCCACCCTTTTGAGGCATCAAAGGATTCAAATATAATTTCACCCCAACGATTAAATATAACCATATGAAACTGATAAGGATCAAAACCTGAAGTAAACACTGGCTGGAAAATTGGGTTAAATCCATCAAGTGTAAATGCGTTGGGAACATAAAAAACCAACTCTCTAGCAATATCCAGCACCATTGAAATAGTATCTGAACAATAATTATTAATGGCAATCAGTTCAGCTGTATATAAACCTGGTTCCGAATATTGATGTATTGCATTAAATCCTACAAATGAATTGCCATCCCCAAAATTCCATTCCCAATAACTTGAATTTGAAGAATTGTTGGTAAAATGTAACTCACTATTTGTTTTCAGCAAACCAGACGAAATGAAAAACTGAGCATCTGGTTTATCATAAATTGTAATTGTTTCCGTAGCAGTAACTGAACAACCATTTGTGTCAGTTACGGTTAAAAGAACTGAATAATCTCCGGCACTCTGAAAAATTTCAGTAGCGTTACTTTGATTAGAAAAATTACCATTTCCAAAACCCCAAACCGGGTCAGTATACTCCTGATTACTAATACCTCCATTAAAACTAAATTGTACAACCTCTCCTTCACATGAATTCTGAAGATCTATTATTATTGGCTCTGTGGAAAAAAAATCAACAATTATACTATCTGCCCCTGTTATGCATGAATTCGTGCTCTCTACCCAATATAACCCCGGCTGATCTACATTATACTGTGAATTTGCACTGCCGTCCTGCCATATTGGGTTGGTTAATGGTGAAGAAAATAAGGTTAATATTTCTCCGGGACATAAAATCGTATCATTTCCAAGGTTAATGGCTGCTGAACTTGAAGAAAAAACCTGTACATAAAAATGGACCGTTTTGTATAAACAATTCCCAATGGTAATTTCACATGAATAATTTCCAACATCAGTATTATCCGCATTAACGATATTTAAATTTTGACCATTACCTGCAAATTGTCCTTGTTTAAACCAGGTATAAGAATAATTAGTTGATGTATCGGATGGGCTTAAAACCGCATTACTACCTAAACAAATGTCAACAGAGTCAACATCTGTGATAAAATCACAATCTATATTAGCCCAGTTTGATACACATCCATTCAGTGCAAATGCATTTAACTGACCATTAAAAACGTTAGGACTGGCATCAACTAAAGTTGAATTAGCGGCATTATTCGTACCGATAAAACCATCATTTGCATGATACAAAGCCAATAACCCCGGTTCTGTACCGGTTAATGTCGCATACATATTCTGATTGATTTCAGATGCTGTTCTGGTATCTCCCCAAATCCTGATATCCCGTAAATAGCCATTGTAAAATTGGGAGGTTGAAGGGTTTGCTGTGGAAGTAAAATCCCATTCCTGACCAATACTGTATAAATCTGTTGGTGCTAAATTGAAATCAGGTACATGCGTACCGGCTAATATACCATCAATATATATACTCCCAACCAAACCATTACGTGTATAGGCAATGTGGTGACATACATTATCCCCTACTACCTGAGCACTGATAAAATCACTATTCGTCCCCCAACTGCCCTGATCATATATCATTATATTCCCTGTTTGAGCATTTGTTCCTCCTAATATGATTAGAAACCGATTACCATTAACTGTAAGGTCATTAATTGAAAAGAGTGAAGTTCGAATGCTACTTGTCTGATTGTTTAAGTCTGCTTTCATCCAAAATTCAACAGAAAAATTAGTTGAACCTGAAAGGGTATTACTGAGGCTGTTTAAATCAACCCAGTCATCAACACCATCAAAATGCAGACTATTAGACAAGCCCTGACATAACAGACTATTAACAGAAAGTAAAAAATAAATGAAAGTGATGAAACGTCTCATAGTGCCAAAATTACGTCAATACACCAGGCACCACAACTGAAACAATTGAAACTTAAAATTTGGAAGGGTTTGTTTAAAATTCGTGCTACTTTATTTAGCTAAAAAAACCAAACCACCCCTGACATAATATGACTATTGCTTCGTTTAAATTTGTAATATGAATTTAGAAAACAGACCTGAAACCCTCCCTTATTATACGCAGCTCACAGAATCAAACAAAAATTGTTTACAAGATTTGCGGACATTGATAAAAAGTGAAAACAGCTCAATAACCGAAACAATTACACCGGATCTGGTTTCCTTCTCATATCAGGATAAAACTTTCTCATGTTTCTGGATAGATTCGCAAACTGATGAACCTTACCTCCTTTTTTCTGAAAAATACCATTGCAATCATGGTGTACTCCAAAAGCCTTGTCGTTGCATGAATCCCTATCACATCAACCCTGATTTAAGTCTCCCCGTTCAATCCATTAAATCATTAATCAATAAAAGTCTGGATAATTTAAATGTTCATCCAGAATAACCATCAGCTACAGATCAATATTTTTTGCTTTTATCTGATCAATTTTGTCATAATTTACCTGCTTGGAAAAATGAGCCATTAACAATTTTAATTTAGGGTGAATATAAGTCTGGCAAAAGGTACTCTCCGGACGAGAATACAAATAATTTAACTGATCCTCCTGGTTTAATTTAAATGCACCATAGGGCAATACCAAAGTAATTATTTTTTCTTCGAAATCAAGCTGAATCTTAGTAATGGCTTCTTTTACCTCAGATTTCTGCTCCTGAGAAAAAGTATAAACAGCTGACCTGTACTTATGCCGCATACTGTGATTTGAAGTTGAGGCATGTGTATAACAATGGATTTTTACAAGATCAGTTAATGTGATGATCTCAGGATTGAAATGCACAATAACTGCTTCTGAAAAAGTACTATGCTCTCCTGTTGATGCAATCCAGCCCTGCTTTACCTTCTCAATACCAACCAGTGATTGAAACACTCCTTCTGTGCACCAATGACAACCACCTCCCAGACCAATTTTTTCTATCATTACTACAAAGTTACTCATTAATAATAATAAATTGTTTTTGTTAATCCGTTGAGAAAGTACAAACTTTCAAAAATTATTGAAAGTTTAGGATTAATTATTATATTTGTTAAAAATCAAATGTTTTATTGCTATTGAAAGTACAACGATTGAGTATTTACGGATTACAACTTTCAATTTATATTGAAACATTTAAAACATAAAATATGAAACAGCTTATCTATCCTGCTGAGGGCACCCTCACCTTCTCCAAAACAAAAGCAATCTGGTTCTATGCCATGCTTATTCCCGTATTCTTTATTGACTACAGCGCAATATCCAACTCTACAATATTATTAGCAATCACTTTAACCTTCGTAACAGTGAGTATAGGCCATTCTGTTGGCTTGCACCGGGGCGTTATCCATAAGGCTTATCAAACTTCAAGTTGGTTTAGAAATGTATTGGTTTATATTTTTGTGTTAACCGGTTTAGGCAGCCCCCTGAACTGGCTAAAATTACATTATTACAGAGACTATTGACAAAACAGAGAAGATTGTCCTGATTATTTTGCTTACAGACATTCTATTTTTAAGGATTTTTGGTGGTATCTCCACCTAAGCTTTGAAACGACTGACAATACACGGTATAATATTCCTGAATCGGACCTGAACAACCGTTGGTTTTTATGGTTACATAAAACCTGGTATTTGCATAATTTGGCTTTAATAGCCTTAGTCTGGTCACTAACTGATTTAAACACTGCTTTATGTTTAATGTGCTTACGCATAGCACTCATTATTATCGGACACTGGTATATTGGCTATGCCTCTCACAAATATGGCTACTCCAGATTTAAGATTCGCAAAGCAAACGAAAGTGGTTATAATGATCCTCTAGTGGGGTTATTATCTTTCGGTGAAGGCTTTCACAATAATCATCATGGTCATCCAACATCTGCAAAGTTTAGCATGGCCTGGTACGAAATTGACCTAAGCTGGTATGTGATTTATGTTTTGGAGAAAATTGGTTTAATCTATAATGTCAAAAAGCCAAAGGATAAAAAAACATTAAAACCAACAGCCAGAGTTCATAAGATAAGCTGGAGATTGCCTGGGAAACAGAAATAATAAATAACCTTCTCTTTTTATTATATTTATTATTCATTCTCTTTGCTGTTTTACTTCATTTCCATATTCCTATACTACCATTTTGGGGTATCGGGACATGAACTCCATGACTAAAGCCTGTTTAGATTAGCATAATTTTTACTTTTGTATAAGACTGTGAATTAAAAAATTAATAAGTAATGATCTCCCATCTCCGAAATATTGTCCTGATAAGTTTATTATTATGTGATATTTTTGCACAAGCCCAATGGACCCAAATCCCTGCCCTGACCAGTAGCCATATGTTAGGAGTAGCAACTGACAGCAGTGGAAAATGTCTGACCGGTGGAAGTTTAGGTCAAATTTTTTATTCGAATGATGAAGGTATAAACTGGGATACCGTCACTTTTTCTGGCGTTAATTCTGCATTTCTTCAAAATGCAACATATCTTTCTTTTAGCATTTTGAACCATGATACTCTTTTTGCAGCGGGTAGAGCATTTACTGATCATTCACCATTAATTATTAGATCTCAAAACGGGGGGCTAACATGGTCAATAGTATATAATGCCGCAGCTTTTTCCTTTGATTTTGTTAACGACATTCAATTTTTAGATAATAATCTGGGAATAGCAGTTGGAGATGATGGTCTGATTTTAAAAACAACTGATGGTGGTAGCAACTGGACAAATATCACCTCTAGCTCAGTTGAAAACCTCTATGGTCTTATAAACACCAACGGGACGAACTGGGTTGCCGTTGGCCAATATGAAATTTTAACATCTTCAGATAACGGAGATACATGGACTTTACAAAGTCACCCTGGGAAAACTTATAATTCAGTCAGTTATGACACTATATTTTCAAAGGTTTATATCGCAGGAAAAACTGGAAGTAATTACTTTTATCGATCCAGTTTAAATAACGGATTAACATGGGACAGTTTAGGATTGAATATTCCCGGACTTTATGTTTATTGTTTAGGAGGAGATACACTAATTAACTTGTCTTATAATTCCAATCCTCCTAATTATGATATCTCTAATGTAACCGTAAGTTTTGATGGTGGCACAAATTTCCATCTCTTTGGAAATACTTTAGTTTCCGGAGGAGGTGGAGGTCAGGAAGTTGAATTTGAAGACGATTTCGGTATTGCAGTTGGAGATCATGGTAAAATCTATCGATTTGACAGAGATTCAATCTCTGATCTCTTTGCTACTGCATACTTTACCTGGGACTCACCTTCCTGTACTCATGTTAATGAATCCTTTACACCTACCGATTTAACAGCTGATTCCTATGAGTGGTTTGTTGATGATGTATTGGTTTCTAATTCAACAATTCTGAATTATACAAGTATCGCAACAGGCATTTCTAATATAAAACTTGTCACTACACTTGACAATAATACAGATACCATTGAACGTACCGCAATCTTTTACGGTGGGTTTGACACACTGTACCATACACTGTCAAGTGATACAATTTGTCCGGGAGAAGCTCCATGGCTCTATCTTGATAATTTAAGTCCCACAGGAATGCAATATCTGATAACAATGGGTAACGATACCATATGGGGGCCGTTTGACGGTTACCCGGATGATGATGAATCTATTTTTCTAGGAATTTTAGATTCTACTATACAAATAGAACTCAATGCACATTACGTCACCAGTTGTGGAGATACACTGTTTCAAATCGATTCCGTTACTGTTTTTGTAGAAAGCACACCTGATTCGAACCTCCTTTTCCACCCCATTGACAGTTTGGTTTGTTATGAAGATAGCACACTTATAATTGTTTTAAATTCAAACCCCGATTATAATTATCAACTCTATCAAAACTCTATTTTAGTATCAGAAAACTTTGGGAACAATGATACTTTGTTCCTGCCATCAGATCCTATTACCTCAAAAACTTATTTCACTATGACTGTTCTGGATGGTGATTGCAGTACAGAATTAATTCATCTTGATTCAGTACTTACTGATCAGGTAAACTCCTGGTTTGATGTAGGCAATGGTCAAAATCTGATTAACGCCCCCATTCACGTTAATACCAATAGTGTTAATGGTGCAACTCTTGAATGGTTTGCTGACGGCCAGCCCTCGGTCACCAATAACATGGATTCTATAATGCCAACAATTAAATATGATACAGCAGGATATTTTAATCTGCAATTAGTGGCTCACTCAGCAAATATTGGTTGCACTGATACCACATCTCATGAGGTTACAGTCTACCTTAGAGCGCCTACCTATAGTGGTGAACTTTGTTGGAAAAAAAATGTAGAACTACACACTGTAATGGCTACGCATGTTGATCACTGTGGAAATTTTATCGTAGCCAGTCATTACCCATATCATTCCTCACCAAACGGGAACAGATATTTTACTGTAATACAAAAATATGATATTAACGGAGACCTGCTATGGGAAATCGATTCTTATGACTATCCCGAAAATCAAGATCCTAATCTCTCAACTTTTATAGTGGTTGATATAGATTCGGATAAATACGGAAATATCTACCTTGCCGGCACAATGGGTGGTGATTCGTTTGGTTTTCAGGATTTTTCATACTCAAGCAATGTTAATACTAAAGGACATGGCGTTTTGCATAAAATAGATCCTGAAGGCAATCGCATTTGGACAATCAGACATGGTTATGAAGAAAATGACTTTGTACCATCAGGAACCTCAGCACATATTACAGATGTAATTTGTACAGAGGATAGTGTATACTTTTCTATCTTCTCACCCCAGCCGGACAAACTTTTTTTACCTTCTGGAACAATTACGACATTGACAGGACCAGATGCTGAAATATTTATTGTTTGCGTTGATTCGGCTGGTAACCTGATTAATTATCATACAGCCGGAGGTTTTAGTGGTTCTCCTGATTTTGGTGGAGTTTACAATCCTAACCCAGCCTCATATTGGGACTGGCGAAGTGCAAGAATAAACCCTAAAATGAGAATGGGATCAAATGGAAAGATATATGTAGCCGGACATTTTAAAAATAACGTTAGTTTTGGAAGCTATATTCTAAATGATAATAATTTAAGTGTTAATGAATCAAATGGTTATTTAGCAATACTTGACCCGCAAAACGGATGGACAAATGCCATTACAACCCATTTATGGAGTACAAGCTTGTATGGTGGTGGCTTTTCAGACTATGTTTCTCCACTAATTCCATCTTTTACTCTTGATTCTGACAATAATGTATACCAGACCATTTTTTGGGATCACAATGCAGCACTGCCACAACCTGTCAACAATAGCAATATTGTAATAGGAGGAAACTCTTATGGTGGAACAGGGTCAGCACTTGTAAAGTATGATTCAAATTTAAACCAACAATGGCTGGATCGCCAACATTCTCAATATTACAGAGGCTTATACTACTCGGACACAGCAAATCAAATTTACTTTTGTGGTAGTTTTTATGACTACTTTGGCACTTATTCCGGAGGACTTCCAAAATATGGTCTGTTGGACAAAAGTATGACTAACTGTTGCTATCCCTTTTGGGACGCGAACAATATACATAGTCTTAAAACTGGTGATGGCTTTATTGGAGGGATGGATACTGATGGTGAAATTCTTTGGTTAGAGCAAATCGGAGGAGAAAAACTTCATTCACTTAATTTTATTGGACAAGTACCTAATGGAGATATTATTATCTCAGGATCAACACAGGACTTACCATTTAATTCTAATACAACACCTTTTGAACTGGTACTGGATTCTACTTCTCACGGTTTTTTGGATGATGATTTTATGTTTAAGCTATCTGAAAACGGATGTGATTCTATCGATTGTCAACTGCCCCCTCCTCCACCTCCTCCACTACAATTAGAAGAAAAAAAACCTGATGAAAATCTATTTAAAAATTATGTCATTTATCCGAATCCGGTCAAAAATACTTTATATGTACACCCCTTAAAACCTATAGAAAACAATATTAAAATTGAAATATATGATATGACAGGAGCAAAAGTATATCAGGATAATTTCTATGGGAATACCTTTAAAACAATTGACCTGACTAATTATAACAGTGGAGTTTACTTTATTTCACTTTTAATTAATGAGTATCAACAATACCAAAAATTTATAAAGGAATAAGTTTTAATAGTGGTAGCCAATAATGAGTTCGACCAGTAAAATTATGCGAATTTTGAATTAAGGATTCCCGCAAACATTCAGAAACCCCTCGACCGGGCTCGGGATAAGTTCGACCAGCAAAATTCTAAGAATTTTGAGTTAGTGGTTTCTGCAAACATTCAACAATCCCTCGACCGGGCTCGGGATAAGTTCGACTAGCAAAATTCTCCGAATTTTGAGTCTCACTTATTTACCAATACAGAAGTTAGCAAAGATATTACCAAGAAGCTCATCATTACTGACAGAACCGGTGATTTCACCAAGATGATGTAGTGTTTGTCTGATATCCATGGCTAATAAATCACCTGGAATTTGGCTTTGAAGCCCCTCTTCTACACGCTTTACAGATTCCAGACTATTAGTCAGTGCTTCAAAATGTCGGATATTAGTAATAACAGTCTGATTTTCGACATTTACTTCGCCCACAGCTTCTGATAACTTATTTAATAATACATCAAGATTTGTTTTATGCTTTGCAGAAATAAAAATACCATTTTCAAATAATAATGGATAATCTTTAATATCAATGGTATCCATTTTATTAAACACAGGTATCAGGGTTTGAAATGCCTGTATATTTTTACCCTTAAACATTTTAATGTCTGAAAGAATCATTTCCTGAGTGGTATCCTTCAAATCAATAATTAACAACACTATCTGAGCTTTCTTAACCTGCTCAAATGAACGTTTAATTCCCAGATTTTCGATCTCATCAGTTGTATTCCTAATCCCGGCAGTGTCAATAAACCGATAAGTAATATCATCAATACTAATCTCATCCTCTATAACATCACGTGTGGTACCAGCAATATCGGAAACAATAGCACGGTCTTCATTCAGGATAGTATTTAATAAAGTTGATTTTCCTGAGTTCGGTGTACCAACAATAGCAACCGGCACACCATTTTTTATCACATTCCCCAGTTTAAACGACTTAATCAGCCCTTCAATGGCATGTTTAATTGTAGCTACAAGTTCTTCCAATTGTGAGCGGTCAGCAAACTCAACATCTTCCTCCGAAAAATCCAACTCCAACTCAACAAGCGAAGCAAAATCCAGCAATTGCTGCCTTAGGGTTTTAATTTCATTACTAAAGCCTCCTCTCATTTGGTTCAATGCCACCTTGTGCTGAGCTTTTGATGTAGAAGCAATCAAATCAGCAATAGCCTCGGTTTGGGACAAATCCATCTTACCATTCATAAAGGCCCGCATAGAAAATTCTCCCGGCTTGGCCATTCTTGCCCCTTTTTTAATCAGGAGTTGAATGATACTTTGCTGAATATAAACGGATCCGTGACAGGTTATTTCAACACTGTCTTCTCCTGTAAACGACTTAGGATTTCTAAACAAAGTGATGAGTACCTCATCAATCATTTCATCACCATCCTTGATCCAACCAAAGTGAACCGTATGTGTTTCTTTTCCATTTAAGGTTTTCGAAAATACCGATTCAATAATCTGAAATGTATCTTTACCTGATATCCTGATTAAGGCTATAGCACCCATTCCGGGAGCAGAGGATAAAGCGCAAATAGTATCGTTTTCTAAGTGATGCATGACTTAGTGCAAATATAATTTTAATTTACAATTTTTGACAGCATCAACTGAGATTGTAAAACAAAACGAAACAGATTCTCTCCTATCTGTTAAGACTATAACTACAAAATAATCTGATCGCGAATTAATTGACTATATTTTTACACCAATAATACAGATATCATCTATCTGGTCAATATCACCGCGCCAATTTTCAACAGTCTCTCTCAAAATTCTGCGTTGCTCATCCATAGGTTTATCATGTATACTGATCAGTAGTCTTTTAAACGATTTTGCCATGAACTTTTTACCTTTCTCTCCACCAAACTGATCAGCAAATCCATCAGAAAATATATAAATGATATCCCCTTTATTTAACGAGATGGTATGCGTGGTATAAGGTGTCGGATTATCAAAAAAACCAACAGGTTGTTTGTCCGCTTTAATTTCCTTTAACTCTCCTTTACTTATTACCCACAATGGACAGTAGGCCCCGGCATACTGTAGTGTATTTCTGTTTAAAGAACACAAAGCTATGTCCATACCATCCCTCACAAACTCGTCTGATTTTTCAAATTCCTCTACCACAATTTCCCTGGTTTTATCCAATATTTGTCCCGGAACTGTCAACCTGTACTCCCTTACCGAGCGATTCAAGGCATTATTACAAACTACACTAACCATGGCTCCGGGAACACCATGTCCGGTACAATCAGCAGCAGCAAACAAAATTTTTCCATCTACACGTTGCATCCAATAAAAGTCTCCCGCAACAATGTCTTTAGGCATATAAAGAATAAATGAATCAAACAGGTAGTCTTTAACAACCTTAATTGGTGATAAAATCGCACTTTGAATCCGCTTAGCGTAATCAATACTATCAGTAATTTCCCTGTTTTTGACAATCAATTCGTCATTTTTCACTCTCAAAGCATCTGTAGCTGCTTTAACTTCAACCTCCAGTTCAGTTTTTCTTTTTTTGAGCTTAAGTGTTCGCCATCTGGAAAACAAAAATATGCCAAGCCATAATAACAAAATATAAATCCCCCTGGCCCACCAGGTTTGCCACCAGGGTGGATGAATTGTGAATGGGTATGAAAATACTTCCCCCCAGTTTTCTCCCTTGGAAACAGCCCTGACTTTAAATATATATGAACCATAAGGAATATTTCTGTAATCCGCTTTATTTTCAGAACTGGCTTTACTCCAAACATCATTTAAACCCTCAATCATATAACTGTATCGAATATCATGCGGAGTTAGCCAATCAACTGCTGAAAAATGGAAAGTTAAATGGTTAATATGATGAGGCATTTCAAGATGATGGGCATAATTGGAGAATTTTTGAACGGAATCAAAAATAACGCCTTTAAAGGATTGATCTGAAACCTCATTATAATTAATAATCTGTTCATTAATTTCAAGTGAATTCAGTTGAGTTACCAAAGGTTTACTACTATTTGAAGAATAAGTCAGATCAATTTTTTCTATTCCATTTTCACTTCCCCACCACAATTGCACATTGGTATCCAGAAAAACACTATTAGAAAAAAAACTTTGCCCTTTCAACCCATCCTGCTTAAGAAAACTTTTAATGTGAAGCTTTCGGATTTCTTCAACCATTACACCTTCCGAAGTATTCTCTTCGGTACAATAAGTCAGTTGATTTAAACCGGCATCAGTTCCAACCCAAAAATGATGATCCTGATCCTCAATAATTGATTGAACTATATTATTGCTTAACCCTTGTTTTTCGGTATAGTAGACTATGGAATCATGCGTATAAATATTAACACCATGATTTGTACCAATCCATATGTTCCCTTTAGCATCTTCATGTATGGCAGAAACCACATTATCACTCAAACCTTCCTTTTCAGTAAAATGGATAAAATGTCCGTCTTTCAAACCGGGTGCTGTATATCGTGTAATTCCACCGCCATAGGTTCCCATCCAAATATTTCCTGTCTTGTCCTCCAATAATGAGAATACTAAGTTACTCGTCAGCCCTCCCTCCTGGGTATAATTAGTAAACAAAGGGATATTATTATCTGTTTTGGCCCTGGGGTTATAGCAACTAACGCCCCCTCCGTTTGTTCCAAACCATATATTACCATTACTATCTTCCAGAATAGAAATAACAGCATTACTGCACAAGCCCTGTTCCCTTGTATAGTGTTTTAATTCTTTTCCATCATAACAAGCAACACCATTATTAAAAGATGCAAACCAAAGGTTGCCCCGGCTGTCATTCATAATAAACATGATATAATTGGATATCAATCCCTCGCTTTCTGTAAACTGAGAAATAACAGAATCCCTGTATTGACATACACCACCACCGGTAATTGCAAACCATACATCACCGTTTTTATCCTTTTCTATTGCTCTTACCGAGGTATTACCCCGACATTCATCCAGAATAAAATGTGAAAATGAATCTTCGTTATACTGGCTCACCCCTCCACCATTAGAACCACACCATATACCACCATTGGCATCCTCAATCATTGTCAGTATAGTATTATGACACAATCCTTCACCAGTGGTAAAATAAACAAAACGATCCCCTTTCTTACAACATATACCACCAAATTCGGTTGCAAACCAAATATTACCATGATGGTCTTCCACCATATCCCAAACTGAATTATCACTTAGCCCTTCCAACACAGAGTAATGGGTGATAACGTTACCATCAAAACAATTCACACCATTATTTCGGGTACCAATCCAGATATTTCCAAAACGGTCCTCTAATAGCGACAGAACAGTATCATTTGACAGTCCCTGTTCATGATTATAGTATAAATACTGTGCACCTTCTTCTGATAAATAGTCAGGCGAATAACAGGTTGCACCTCCTCCATATGAGCCGAACCAAATGCGCCCCGAAGCATCTTCAATCATTGACCATATCACATTACTCCCTAATCCTTCTTTTCGTGTATAATTAACAAAGGAATGACCATCATACCTTGTTGCTCCTCCTCCATCTGATCCAAACCATAAATTCCCCTGGTTATCCTCTAAAATACACCTAATCGAATTATGACAAAGTCCATCTTTTTCCTGGTAATAAGTAAATGATATCCCATCATAACAAATCACCCCTTGTTTATTGGTACCAAACCATATATTTCCTTTTCTGTCCTCATGAATGGCCCATATTGTATTATCCGTTAATCCATTTTCTTTTGAAAAATGTTTAAAAGAATGTCCGTCATACCAACTTACACCACCGCCCCATGTGCCAAACCAAATATCTCCTCTTTTGTCCTGAAGCATTGACAAAACATAAGAAGAGGACATTCCCTGGTCTACATCAAGATATTTCATGTTATTTAAAACATTATCCTTAAATCGTGGGGGAAATGCTTTAACCAATTTTGGTTGTATCACTTTTTTTTGAGACCCTGATACCGGTATTGGAATACCGGTTGGTATGGTGTCACCCGTTTCACCAGTCAGAATAAAATCTTTGTGTAATGTTGTATCAATTTGCGTTAAAGCATTTTTATTGACAACAACAGTTGGCAGGTTCTTAGGAATAATATTGACATTTTTATGAGGGTTTACAGTGAGTAATGGCGGTGATAACTGTCGTACAAAAGGCCTGGCAACTGAGTCCGAATAAATGTATTTTCCATTTGCCTTAACTGGTACCCCGGTTAAAATTTCTTCTCCTTTTTCACTGATTAAAGCTTCAATTGTATCATTGGTTAATACATTATAATGGTATCCCTTCTTTAAATCAACTGCAGCTATCGGAACTTCAGAATACAAAAAGTTATTTGAAGTCGTTTTATGATCATCAACCTGCGCACACCCAGCCAGAAATAAGGAGATCAGCACATAAAAACCTGTCCCAAATCTTATGCAAATTCGACATATTTTTGGATTGATCTTTTTTAATACCATTCTGTTTCAGCGCTGGAGAACTTAATATCAAGTTATGAATATAATTCAATAAAGCTACTAAAATAATACTAAAAGGGTGATTTATATAATTTTAACTAAAAAACATCCATCACGACATTTCAAATAGCATTGTTTTACAATTTATAAGATTAAATTTGTAATCAATTTCAGTCCAGTTTGTTTCCTCTAAAGCTTGCCGGACTAATAAAGGATTTTTACGTTGAAACCTTTTATGATAAACAATAAAAACATCAGTATTATAGGTTGTGGCTGGTTGGGGCTTCCCCTTGCCAACAAACTCATTCAACTGAATTATAAGGTGAAAGGCACAACTACTAACAAAGCTAAGTTAAACATCCTTGCTCAAAACGACATTCAGCCGTTCCTTTTTGACTTTCAAAATAATGATCATTTACCCGAACCTTTTTTTGATACCGATACTTTAATCATAGCCACCCCACATAAAACGGTATCAGATTATAAGCAACTTATTGCTGATATTATTAAGTATAATGTAAAACGAGTAGTATTTATTAGCTCAACTTCGGTTTATGAGAACTCAGACCATGACATTACTGAAGACTCAAGCTTAAAAACTGACTCAGCACTGGTAAAAATTGAGAAACTGTTCCAGGCGGCACATTTTCAAACCACTATTCTCAGGTTCTCAGGTTTGTTTGGTCCTGGCAGACATCCCGGCCGTTTTTTTAAACACGAAAAACCAATACCTAATCCTGACAGACCAATTAATTTTATTCACCTTGAAGACTGCATACAAATTATTGAAAGGATTATAAAGAAAGATTCTTTTCCGAATACCTTTAACGGTACAGCACCTGAACACCCTACAAGGCGGGACTTCTACAAAACAGCATTTAGGGCAGTGGGGCGTTCCGAACCTTCATTTGAAAACGGTAATCTCTCTTCCGGAAAATTGATTTCAGGTTCCAGACTTGAGTCTGAACTGGATTATCAATTCATCCATCCAAACCCGATTAAAAGTCTGGTGTCAATTCCTATATCCTAATTAGAATTTAAAGCTGCCAAGCCGGGAGCCCCCGAAAACCAAACAAAAATTAAGGAACTACCTCTGTTTTGAAATAGTCCCTTTCTATATTTTTTATCCGATATAGGAATTTAACATCCACAATGTTTTTTCAGTCTCTACAATATAATCGCTCATCTGGCTTGCTGTTCCTTCATCATCTGCCTCACCTGCAAGATTTAAAATTTCCCTTTCGTTTTGAATCAAAATTGAGAAATTCTTAATTACATCCTTTACCGCTTTTTCGTCAACTCTGTCTTTTTTTACCGATTTAATTTCGGCTGTTTTTAAATAATCTTCAAATGTATGCAGAGGTGTGCCACCTAATGTTAAGATTCTTTCAGCGATTTCATCAACCTTGATAACCGCATCATTGTACAACTCCTCAAACTTTAAGTGTAACTCAAAAAATTTGTTTCCTTTAATGTTCCAGTGAAACCCTCTTAAGTTTTGGTAAAACACCTGGTAATTTGCTAATAAATTATTTAATTTTTTTGATAATTTCTGTGACTTTTTAAGGTCTAATCCTATGCTATTCTTCATGTTATTTAAGTTTTAAACAAATGTAATAAGTCTTAAAAGTTTCATCAAATTGATTGTTTTTATACCAGTATAAAGGATATCAATCCAAATTAAATAAACCTATAAACAACGTTGATTGCATTGCACGATTAATTGTGAATAAAAACGTAAAAAAGTCTTGCGATAACGAAATCAAACCTCTATTTTTGAGGTTCAAATAATAAAATTAAACATGTCAGTATTAGTTAATAGAGATTCAAAAGTTATCGTTCAGGGATTTACGGGCGGTGAAGGAACTTTCCACGCCGGTCAAATGATCGAGTTTGGAACCAATGTTGTTGGTGGTGTGACTCCCGGAAAAGGAGGACAAACACATTTAGACAGACCAGTATTCAATTCAGTTTCTGAAGCAGTTGAAAAAACCGGTGCTGACGTAAGTATCATTTTTGTACCACCTGCATTTGCAGCTGACGCCATTATGGAGGCAGCTAACGCAGGAATTAAGGTAATCATTGCTATTACTGAAGGTATTCCTGTAAAAGATATGATTCAGGCAAAAGAGTATATTTCATCTTACGATTGTACTTTAATCGGACCAAATTGCCCGGGAGTTATTACTGCTGATGGTGCTAAAGTTGGAATTATGCCAGGCTTTATCTTTAAAAAGGGTAAAATTGGAATTGTTTCGAAATCAGGAACTTTAACTTACGAAGCGGCTGACCAGGTGGTGAAAGCCGGAATGGGTGTGACTACTGCTATTGGTATTGGTGGAGATCCGATTATTGGTACAACAACAAAAGAAGCAGTTCAGTTATTAATGGCAGATGATGAAACAGAAGGGATTGTGATGATTGGTGAAATTGGAGGTAACCTTGAAGCTCAGGCTGCTGAATGGATTAAAGAAAATGGTACAAAACCTGTTGTAGGATTTATTGCCGGTGTAACCGCACCTGCAGGAAGAACAATGGGACATGCCGGTGCAATTGTTGGTGGTGAGGATGACACTGCAGAAGCTAAGAAAAGAATTTTGAGATCTTGTGGTGTTCACGTTGTTGACTCTCCAGCTGATATAGGAAAGAAAATGGCAGAAGTATTAGGTGTTACAGCTTAATTTTCTACCTTATTGATATTCAAAAAGCTGCCTGAAGGCAGCTTTTTTTGTGCCTAAAAAATATACATTAACCTTTTTTAACCCCTTTGCATAAAAAAGTAAGCTATTTTTGGATTATTCTTTAAACCTTTTAAAAATTAACCGGTCTAAAAAACATCAATAATAAAAATCTATGAAAAATCTAATCTTCATCCTTGCAATATGTACTTCTACCATATTGTTTTCACAATTATCCGGAGAAGCATTTTATACCACGAAAATTAACATGCATAAAAACTTACCTGAAGGCGGAAGAGGCGATATGTTACGTGAATTTATGCCGGAATTCATGGAACTAAAAAATAACCTGCTCTTTAATAACGAAGAAACACTGTATCAAAATGTTGAAGAAGAGGAAACAGCTGAGGCAAATTTTGGTGATGAAGGTCATGGCCCCAAATTCATGGTAAAAAGAATGGCCCCGCCCGAAGATGTGATTTATACCAATACAACAACAAAGCAAGTGATTAAGAAAAAAGAATTTATGGATAAAATATTCTTAATTAAAGATTCGATTCACGTAGATAAATGGAAACTGACCGGAGAAATGAAAGAAGTATCGGGGATGAACTGTATGAAGGCGGAATTTATTCCGGAGGAAGGAGACAGTTCTAAAGTAGTGGCCTGGTTTACGCCCGAAATACCAATATCCTCAGGACCGGCAGGATATGGCGGACTTCCGGGATTAATCGTTCACTTAAATATTAACGAGGGGCATACTGAAATTACACTTTCAAATATAGTTATGCGCTCTTTGGAGAAAGATGAAATATCCAAACCTAAGAAAGGAAAAGTAGTGACAGAGGAAGAGTATACCGAAATGGTAAAAAAGAAGATGGAGCAGATGAAAAAACAATGGGAAGGTCATGGCGGCGGTCCGGGACATATTATGATTACTAAATAATTCTGATGAAACTTATAATTAAATCAACTGTCTTATTGCTCTTATTAGCCTTTACGGATAGTACATTCTCACAATCCATAAAAATTTCCGGTAAGGTATTATCGGATAAAGAAGAAATCATTGCCGGCGCATCAGTCATGTTAATTGGTGCACAGGATTCAATTCTCAAAACCTATTCTATTACAAACAAGGAGGGCATTTTTAATTTAAATTATGTTAAGACAGGGAATTACTTGTTAAAAGCTTCTTTTTTTGGTTATTTGCCCTATGAAAAACCAATAACAGTAAAAGAAAATTCCGGTAATATTGAACTGGGTTCAATTACTCTAAAACCCAAAATGCTGGATGAGGTGGTTGTTGAAGGACATTATGTTCCGATACAAATAAAAGGAGATACCATTGAGTATGATTCAAGAGCCTTCGAAGTTAAGGAACATGAAGTGGTTGAAGACTTATTGAAACAGCTTCCCGGTGTTGAAGTCGAGGAAGATGGAACTGTAAAAGTTCAGGGAGAAGAAGTTGAACAGGTTTTAGTGGATGGTGAAAAGTTTTTTGGGGAAGACGCAACAATTGCAACAAAAAATCTACCTGCTAATTCCGTGTCAAAGGTCCAGGTATTCGATAAAAAATCGGATATGTCGGAATTCACAGGTGTTGATGATGGTAGTGAGTCACCAACCATCAATCTAAAGCTAAAAGATTCGCATAAAAAAGGGTATTTCGGAAACATTGAACTAGCGGGCGGAACAGAACTACCAATCAGTAACACCCTGAGATATAAATCAAAAGGTAATATTCATTATTTTAAGGATAAATGGCAACTCTCTGTTATCGGGATGTCAAATAATATTAATGAAACTGGTTTTACTTTTTCAGACTACGCCAATTTTATGGGAGGAATACAAAACATGATGCGCTCTGGAGGGATGAGTTTTAACACCGGCGGTCTTAATGTTAATGGTGGCGGCGCTGATGATGGTTTCCTGAATACCCACGCCTCCGGTTTCAATTTTAACTATTCCCCCAGTAAAAATACTACACTCTCCTCTTCCATCTTTCTAAACAGCTTTGACAAAAATTACGATAAAACGTTAGAGAGGGAAACCTACTTTACTGATTCAACCATACTGACCAATGAAGTTGTTGGACAGAACAGTAATACTTTAAATAACAGAGGAAATATTCATTTTGAACAAAAATTTGACTCCACCCACTTTTTGAATATTGATTTATCAGGGAGCTGGAACAATACTGATTATTTAAACAATAATTTTACTTTAAACTCCAGTCGGTCGGGGCAACCAGCCAGTGATTTTAATACAACACTTAATCAGAACGATACACAATATGATTATTCATTGCGTGCTGATTACCGAAAAAAGTTTAAGAAAGCCGGACGATATACAGGTGGTGGTTTTAATTTCGAGTTGACTAACAGTGACGCAGCCACACGCCTGGATTATCTGAACAGAATTTATACCAGTACTAATCCCATTGATATCCTAACTAATCAGGACCAATTTCTTTTACAAAAGACTAATACAATTGAAGGAAACTGGGAATGGTCCGAACCACTGACCAAAAATCAATTGTTGCAATTAAATCTTGATTATGGCAGAGACGTTGAAACAAGAAACAAGGAAGTTTTCGACATACAGGCTGATAATAAAATACTAAACGATTTTTTGTCTGCTAATGGTGATTATTATAAACAACAATTGAATGCTGGTTTAAATCATAAATTCATTAAAAAACAAATCAGGACTACCGTAGGGGCAAAATACCAAAACCTGAATCTGTCCGGCGATCAAATATTTTCTGAGGCAAAAACGTTTAATTATATATTGCCAAATATCACTTTTGATTGGGATGTTAATAAAAAAAGTAGTATCGGAATGAGTTACAAAACCTCCACCACTGCACCTACTTTAAACCAATTACAACCATTACCGGACAATACTAACCCTTCTGAAATTATTCTGGGAAATACAAACCTCAGCCCGGAGTATAATCACAATTTCAGATTGAATTACAGAACTTACAATCAATACAATTTTACCTTCTTTATGGCTTCCATTTCGGGATCCTATGTTCAAAATAACATCACTTATTCACAGACACTGAACCAGTTTTATGTCAAGGAAATTACACCTGAAAACCTTGGGGATGAAAGAAGTATCAACTCTTTTATAGTTTATGGGACATCTGTTCATGCCCTTAAAACAAAATTTCGTGTGTCAACTTCCGGAAGCATTTCAAATGGAATTGTTAACCTTAATGGATTGCAGGATCAGTATACCACCTATACAGTAACCCCTGATATCTCAATAGAAAATATTGGTAAAAAAGTGATTGATTTAAGAACAGGTATCTCTTACAACTATTCTTTAAACCAATATAAAGACAATGAAAATTTTAACAATGATTTTCAAAACTGGAACTATTATGCTGATGCGACATTAAAACTTAAAGACCGTTGGGTGATAAATGCTAAAGCTAAACATTTCTTCTACCCTGATTTTGATAACAACAATGAATTATTACTGGTTGACTTTAGTATAGGACTTAATTTATTGGAGTCCAGAAAACTTCAGGTTAACTTATCAGGTAAGGATTTATTGAATCAAAATACCGGAATTAGTCAGTATTACCTTCAAAATATTTATGAGCAGGAAACCACACAAACACTGGGTCGGTATGCATTAATTGGCATTAAATACTCTTTTCAGAATATGGGTAAACAATAAACTTACCAGTCCGTTATCTATTATTGTTGGTTTAAGTAAAAGAAGGGATCCTTTTCCACCCATCTCCTCTATTCTCTTATCTTTAAACCGAATTTAGTTAATTGGTAGTGGAATCCTTTTTTCATGAATTATTAGTGTTTTTTGCTTACTCCGGGATTAGTATTGTACTATTCCTGATACTACTATTAGGAAAAAACTGGAAAAAGAGCAAATCAAAACGTATTTTGATCTTCATACTTATTGTCCTGCTACTCATTTTCCTGGGTTATCTGTCCATATACTCCCTCCAATTGGTTAGTCGTTTTAATATTTTGCCAATTGTTATTATTCTACCATTCGCTCTGGGTCCTCTTCTGCTTAATTATGTTCGTTCAATATATCAACCTGACCTCTCATTATCCAGATTATATAAAAAAGAATTACTTCCGTTTTACCTAAGTTTACTAACTTTCAGTATACCCTTTTGGTTAATACTTAATTTCAGACGCGAAATCCTTGAATCTTCTGCCATTTTACTGCTATTAATACCTTTGACCGGAATAGTTTTACTGAGTTACTACGTTTATCAATGTTATCAATTATTCAAACGTTACAAAGTCTTGGTAAAAAACAACTATGCCTCTCTTTCTGAAGTTGATTTAAACTGGCTTAACATTTGGTTAAAAGGCGTGGGCTTCTTTGTATTACTAGACCTTTCAACAGGTATTATTGCCGGCATATTCCCAATATTAGAACACCTGATATACCTTAATGCTTTTTTTCTGGTTGGTTTACTCTGGTATATTGGCTACTTTGGGATTAATCAAACTTCAGTATTTCTAGTAGAAACTGTGCCCCAGGAAACAATTCCAAATGATAACAATAAAAACCAGACCAAAAAAGACCAATTTTTGCTTAAAGATCAAACAGAAATTGAAGTACTTAAAGGTAAGCTAGAGCATTTGTTTTTAAATGAGAAATTATTTGAAGATGAAAGTATTACTTTAAACACGGTGGCCAGGAAAATGGCACTTTCTGAGAAAAAACTTTCTGAGCTGATTAATAATCATCTCGATTCAAACTTTTACGAATATGTTAACAGGTTCAGGATTGAATCCTTTAAGCAAAGAGTAAAATCTGGAGAAGCAGACTCACTAACATTATTGGCGATTGCTTTTGAATCAGGATTTAATTCCAAAGCCACTTTTAACAGAATATTCAAACAGTCTACAGGTTTAACCCCGAGTCAGTTTAAAAAACAAATTGATTCTGAAAGAAACAGGTCTCACTAACCGATATTGAGACGACAGGCCCCTTGCGATACCTTTTCTTTGCTGCAAAAAAGATATGTTTTTACACAATGCAAAATTAGGAAAGAACAATTGGTGGCGATACGTTTTATCACTTGTTATTATTTTTACTGGTATCAGTATTGGACAAATTCCAATGCTGATGGTTCTTAAAGCTCAACAATTAAAGCTCAATATTTCGGATGAAGAATTTGCGACACATGTTAGTAATATGTCGTTAGATGCATTTGAAATTAGCAGCACAATCGGTCTCCTTTTTATTTTAACCCCATTTACATTAAGTTTTCTGGCCTTTGCTTTTACTTTTAAACCAATATTTAAAAGAAAATTCGTCACATTACTCACTGGTAGAACCAGGTTAGATTGGAAACGAGTATTTTCAGGTTTTATATTCTGGATTTTTGCAGCAACCATCTTAATTTTTATTCTGATTCCCGATTTGGGTGAGGCTTATCAGTTTGAGCTATCTGCCTTTATTCCTCTCTTTATTATTGCTATACTGCTAATTCCTTTTCAAACGACTTTGGAAGAAATCATTTTTCGTGGTTTTATCTTCCAGGGAATCGGACTCTTTACTAAAAGAGCAACTATCCCTCTTATTGTAAGTTCTGTATTATTTGCTGCAGCTCATTTGGCAAACCCTGAATTCCAACAAGGCTTTTTGCGGGTAATGCCAGTTTACCTTATGTTCAGTTTGATGTTTGGAGTTATTGCGATTTTGGATAATGGGATGGAACTGAGTATTGGTATTCACGCTGCAAATAATATCTTTACAGCATTGATTCTAAGTACTTCAAACGGGGCAATGAATACCGCCTCAATTTTTAAAACCAATACCGAAACGCTCTTTGCAATTTTGCCCTACTTATTACCAGTCCTGGTCATTATAACTTTGATTGTATACGGCATAAAATATAAATGGCAATTTAAAACACTCTACAGTTAACAAAATGTTAGAATACTTTTTGAACAGCACTAAATAACAGGGAAATATAATTTAAAGAGGCCGTCTGAGTTTTCAGTACGGCCTCTTTAGGTAATGTCTGTCAGATCAGTTGATATACTTTTCTGATCAGACTAACCCGCTCTGTGTATTTTAAGTTATTAGTTAGATGCATCAATAGTTAAAATTCCATAAAATTTATGCAGATAGCTTTCCTCAACGAGACCAAAATATTAACCCTGTGTTAACATATTGTTATGATGCATCCCAATTTCATAAATTCACTCAGGTTCATTTCTGTAGCCTGGGTAAAACACCTATATTTATTGTATGAGAACTACCCTCTTCTACTTTATCCTCTTTTGTTGTAACGTATTGAGTATAACCTCCTGTAAAAAGGAATACAGCAAAATTGAACGTCCTGCCGCTACAACAAGTGGAAAAAATACCTTGAGCTGTATTATAAACGATTCAACCTATATTCCTTATGTGTATTTTGGATGGAGACAAAGAATTAAGTTTATATCGGATTATAATGAGAAAGACAGCACATATACTCTGGAAACATTAAATACAGAACATTTCAACTATATCAGCCATGTTCACCTTAACCTTGATGGCGTATACCAGGAAGGTACGTATCCTCTAAGGGATAACCACAAGGATTTTACCTATGCCAGTCCTAATAAAATTTGCTATTACCGATCAAACCCTGAAAGTGGCAAATGCCTGTATTGGTTAGATTCAACATTAGGTAAAAACGAAGTCAATGTTACAAATTTTGACTCTGTTGGCGAAATCATTTCGGGCACATTTAATTTTGTAGCAGTCAGTCATGATTCTATTGATACAGTTTATGTCACTGATGGAAGATTTGACGCACAATGGCACTACGACAGGCGTTAAGACTATTAACCTGAACCTAACAATTTAACCTGTTAATTTATTGGAATAATTTTTCAATATTCTTAAATTTGCTCGTCACAAAAAGAAAAAAATGGGTAGAGCATTTGAATTTAGAAAAGGAAGAAAATTAAAACGTTGGTCGGCTATGTCGAAGGCCTTTACCAGAATTGGTAAGGATATTGTAATGGCAGTAAAGGAAGGCGGGCCAGACCCGGATTCAAACGCCCGTTTAAGAGCTGTAATTCAAAATGCAAAGGCTGCCAATATGCCTAAGGACAATGTCACAAGAGCCATTAAAAAGGCAAGTGACAAAGACACTTCTAATTATAAGGAAGTATTGTTTGAAGGTTATGCGCCACATGGTATTGCCATATTGGTTGAAACTGCTACCGATAATAATAACCGGACCGTAGCCAATGTAAGAAGCCATTTTAATAAATGTAATGGTAATATGGGTACTCAGGGCTCTGTAGAGTTTATGTTTGACCATACTTGTAACTTTACGATCAATAAAGAAGGTTTAGATGTTGAAGAGATTGAATTGGAATTCATTGATTATGGTGCCGAAGAAGTATTCGAAGATGAGGAAGGCATTTTAATTTATGGTGCTTTTAATAGTTTTGGCGACATTCAAAAAGAATTAGAAAACAGGAATATCGAAATCATTTCTTCTGGCTTTGAACGTATACCACAAGTGACCAAAACTTTGAATGAAGAGCAAAAAGCTGATGTTGAAAAGTTACTGGAGCGACTGGAGGAAGATGAAGACGTGAATAATGTCTTTCATAATATGGAGGAATAATGTCGAAAAATGTTATTATAACAGGTGCTACCAGCGGTTTTGGTGAAGCAGCAGCAAAACAATTTGCTATTAATGGTCATCACGTTATCATTACCGGAAGGCGTCAGGATCGCTTGACCAAATTAAAAACAGAACTTGAGGCCTTTGAGGTTAAAGTACTGGATCTATGTTTTGATGTCAGGAACAAAGTTGAGGTTGAAAAAGCATTGTCTAACTTGCCTCAGGAATGGCAATCTATTGATATTTTAATTAATAATGCAGGTTTAGCCAGTGGTTTTGATCAAATTCAAAATGGGGACTTAGAAGACTGGGATAAAATGATGGACACCAATGTTAAAGGCCTGCTTTATGTTTCAAAGGCGGTAATTCCCTATCTGAAAAAAAGCCAACACGGACATATCATTAATATTGGTTCAACAGCGGGTAAAGAGGTTTACGCTAAAGGAAATGTATATTGTGCCAGTAAACACGCTGTAGATGCCATTTCAAAGGCCATGAGAATTGACTTGTTAGAAGAAGGTATCAAAGTCTCTCAGATTTGTCCGGGGATGGCTGAAACGGAATTTTCGGTAGTTCGTTTTCATGGAGATCAGGAAAAAGCAGATAAAGTTTATGATGGCTTTGAAGCCATGACAGCTGAAGATATTGCTGAAATCATTTATTATACCACTACTCTGCCCCCACATCTATGTATTAATGATCTGGTAGTCACGGCTACTGCTCAAGCCAATAGCTTTTATACCCACCGAAAGTCCTGAAAACCGGTTTAATTCGCTAAATTTGATTTAACCCTGTCAAATTTACAGATATGATTGAACAAGTTGATACGCCGAATATTGATAAAATCAGAAGTATGGTCGTTTGCCCGGTTGAGCTGGCTTTACGGATACTTGGCGGCAAATGGAGGGGCTCTATATTATATCAACTAAAGGATGACTCGTTAAGGTTTAATGATCTAAAATACAGAGTACAGGATGCTGTAGTATATTATGACGATTCCGAAAATCTATTATCCAATAAAGTATTGTCCGCTCACCTGAATGAGCTGATTGGCTATGATCTTATATATAAATCTACTGTTGATGAAGTAATTTATTATCAATTAACGGAACGCGGAAAATCAGTCATACCAATACTTTTAGACCTTTTTGACTGGGGTGATCGTCACTTCTAGTTACCTGTTGGTAACCGTTTAGTCCAAATTTACCCTGTAGTTTTGTTTTATTATCAATTTAAAACAGACAACAATGAAAAAAACATGGTTATCAGCAATCTTAAATTTTTTCTTTATGGGCCTTGGATATATTTACAATGGTAAGCGACAATTATTAGGCGTTTTATTAACCATAGGTGCTATCGCTCTCACATATCTTGAACAATTTTATAAGTTTTCTGATGGAAATGTATTGCAAACTCACGACTCCACTGCCTTTGGAATTATGGCAAGTACTGTCTTTATCATTAATACCGGTCTGGCTATTGATGCCTTTAAAGAAGCCAAAACGATTAATTCGGGGCACTGACAATATCCGGACTATATTATTTTAGTTAATTTAGTACACTATCAAAAAGTCAATTAACTAAACTAAAACATGTCCGTTAAAGCACATTATGACAACCACCTGGGCTTTTTTTATTCCTGGATGGTTGGTAACACAACCAGTAAAATTAATGAGTTTGTTGAGTTCATTAAAAAACATCAACTTTTACCCAAAAGTACTGGTATTGCTATTGATTTAGGGGCAGGACATGGTATTCAAAGTCTGGCATTGGCCCAATCCGGGTTCAAGGTTACTGCCATTGATTTTAACCAAACACTTTTGGATGAATTGAAAGCAGCTGATCAAGGTGATACTATAGAAATTCTTAATGGTGATTTACGCAAAGTACTATCTTATAAAAATAAACAACCTGAGCTAATTGTTTGCTGTGGTGATACTATTGCCCATCTGGACTCCAAAGAAGAGATTGAATCTTTGATTATAGATATCTCAAACACTTTGACTCCCAATGGTAAATTAATTCTGTCTTTTAGAGACTATCGCACTCCCCTAACCGATAATTCCAGATTTATTCCGGTTAAGCAAAGTGAATCCAGAATGTTGACCTGCTTTTTGGAATATGAAGACCAACAAGTCAAAGTAACAGATATCCTCCATGAAAAGGAAAATGGAAAGTGGATTCAAAAAGTCAGTTCATACAATAAAGTCAGAGTTTCTGAACCCATGATTTTGGATTTACTTGAATCGAACGGATTTAAGGTACAGTTGAGTGAAACAACAAAGGGAATAATTAAGATTATTGCAATAAACATTTCATAACCATTCACCCTTAATGTCTGTTATCGCAATGAATATAAACCCTTTCTTTATTTCCGGTTACAAACTCAATTCCAGTACAACCAAATGACCGGTACATGAAACCTAAGACAACAGGAGGGTTATTTCTAAAAAGCTGACCGGCAAATTGATTAAGATAGATATTATACTCAGGATGAATATTGTTTAATGGTGTTGGATCTCCGCCTTCCGAACCTGCATAAACCTGTTCAAAAAGCAAAGCTTTTGACTGAGAATCAATCACTGCCAGATGTCTTGCTGCAAAACCAGCATCTACCATAATATTCTGTGCAAAATAAGTCAGGTTATCCATCTTAAAATAATAAGTATCACCAGCGGTTGAATTTGCTAACCATTGGTCTTCCTTAATTAATTTTGTATCTGATGGAAATAATGAGATTTCTGTCTTTGTCCATGTCATGGGCTTCATCTTTCCTCTTGTAAAAGGATTGCTTCTACCAATTGAGACTAAAACATGAGGGTAATATTTCGAAAAACGGTTTAAGTACTTTGGGTTAATTTCAAAACCTATGCGGTAATCATATTGTGAAATAGGATTTTCATTCACACCGGTATAGTGGTTTAACACTGCTATAAGGTTTAATCCCTTCACATAAAAACGTAATAATATATCTTTTTTATAATCGTAAACATATACAATATCATTTTCAGAAATATCTGTTGCTTTTAAGCAACGGTCTCGGTATTCCCCGGTCAGTTTAAAGTAAGTTTCAGCAGGTTCTGTCCTGTTACCCAGGTATTGATCAGGTATAGCCAAAGAATCCGGGTGTTCTTTTAACCAATATCGGTCAGAAACAGAAACAAAATGATGTACCTCCTCTCCGGTTCTGTACTGATGCCATTGTAAACTGTAAACCACAGGTTGTTGGGCAAAAACAAAATTTGAAATCAGGACAAGTAGTAATAAAACAGTTTTCATGAACATAAGTCTAAAGTCTATTGTAAATGTAGACCTTTACTTATATCAACTATTCCGGAATAGTTAGAAAAGACAAATTGTTTATTATTTGTAATTATTGATTGATCATTCGAAAGAATCATTGCAAAGCAGAACAAAACTCTCACTATTGGTTTAAATTCAACCTAGAAGTAAATAATTTCCCTGGTCGTAACCTCACTGACAGGCTTATCAGCATATCTTGTCTCTTTTCTGACCCAATTTTGTCTTTCGTCAAAACTATATGAAAAAGTCATTTTAGAAGCCTCTTTATCTGATCTGGTTTGAAAACTGGTTTCTATAACATTATCTAAATTATCAAACTTCTCACTTTTCACATAGAGAACAGTCTCTCTACCAACCTCATCATAACTTACATCTTTCATATGTTTTTCATTCGAAGAAGGATATGTAACCTGAAGTACAGTTGAATCCTTAATATTTCCATGTCGGATCACTTTAGAATTAATAAGTCTCTGTTCCACATCATACTTCTTTTCAACTGATCTTGTATGTTCACCATTTAAAAAGATTTCGATTAAACGAATCTGATTATCGTCATTATAAAAATATTTGCTGATTTCCTCCTTCTTTCCCTCTCTCAACATTCGCTCTTCAATAATTCTACCATTATCATCTACAGTAAATTGCCATTCAGTTTTAATTTCACTACCTATACTCATCTGAGACATTGATCTGTTACTGATATATCCTTTTGAATTGTAAAAAAATTGAAATGATACAATATCCCCACCTCTGTTAAGGCTATCTTTCAATAAAAATCCTTCTGCATTAAATAACATATATCTGGTTAACTCTGCTTCATCAGATTGTACATATTTAGTAGTCTCCTCTATTGATTTAACTGAACCATGTAATTGATACTTCTGCAGGTCTGTTTCGACATAAGATGTCTCAGAGGTGCAGGCCATCAAAGTAATGACCAGGTATATACCACAAAGAGAACAAAACCAACTTTTATTATCTGTTTTTTTCATTACTTTTTTAATTTTATTTTAAAATGCCGACAACAACTCATCCTCACTATCAGGTAAATCATAAGCATCTGCTTTGGTTAAATGACCATCCTGATCGCTGACACGGGTTAATTTTTTACCCTGACGGAACACCAATTGCAAACCGTGTTCCTGTTCCCATTCGCATTCACAGGCCAAAATAATATAGATGTCCTCATCTCTTCTGTTGCGCCTGTTTACAAATACCTCGGTTGGATAAACAAAATTCCATATACTCAAAGGCTGAGCGCCTTTCATTTTTTCAGGAATGTCTTCTTCGCTGACATAAGAACAAAACTCCACAAAATTTTCAAAAATCAGCTGTGCAATCTGTAACTTATAAAAGCTATTAAGATTAAAGAAATTTTTTAATGCTTTGTCAGACTCCTCAATGAATTTTTTGTCATTCTCAGGATTAAAGTCTAAAAAAGAAACAACAAGTTCTTTTTCAATAAAAGGAACCATCTGCGGACTACTCTTCCACCAATCTTCAAATTTTTCATCCTGCCGTAATGTACCCAGTACCTGTGATTCAATAGTATTCATCTTAATTATTCTTAAACGCTTCTGATCTTAAAACCTGATTAAAAACCGCTTCAAATATATAAAATTAATGAATTGGAAGCCTGTCTCCTCTCCTACAAATTCCCTCTAAAAATCTCTTTATTACATCATGATAAAATTGGTCAAAATCACTATTTTTATACAGGTATTAATCTAAAGCATGACCGAAATACACAAAACCATTTCATATAAGGGAAAAATTGTTTTCCATAAAATTACAACTACTGCTCCTGCCCGTGAGTTAAAACCTTTTCAGAATAATGAGGCCTGTTTTATGTTTGTAAACAGAGGAGAGTTTTCCATCCGTACCCCTCCCCTGACCAATTCATTTCTTTTAAACGTGATCAGGGTATGTTGGCCAAATGCTTTAATTTTTTTGTTGAAACCACAAAAGCCCAACGGTCAAAGGAGGGAACGGTTGAATTTATTGGTGTTTTTCTGTTTCCATCTCATGTGGAAAGTTTATTAGAGCTCAATCTGGCTAACTCTTCAAATCGTGTCAATTATAACGTCAAGCAACTACCATTAGATCGTTTATTTAAAGCTTACAGGGATTCAATTGACATATTAGTGGAAAACCCTGAACTGACAGATGAAACTATAATTGAGACTAAATTAAAAGAGTTTGTACTTCTTATTTCTAAATCTCAAAATCTGTCACCATTGGATTTTTTAGCGGCTATGTTTAACCTTAACTTCTCAGAATTCAGGCAGACTGTGGAAAAGAATATATATTCAAACTTAAACGTTGATGAATTTGCCCAGCTTTGTGCTATGAGCACTTCTACTTTTAAAAGAAAGTTTAAGGAAACCTTTGGTGAAAGCCCCAGGAAATATATTGCGAAAAAGAAATTAGAAAAAGCAGTAAGCCTGTTAAAAAATACAACCGAAAGAGTATCAGATATTGCTTATGATAGTGGGTACGAAACTATTTCGACTTTTAATCGCTCTTTTAAATCTGCTTACGGACTATCTCCGTCTGCCTTTCGTCTGCGTCAAACGGGATAGTACCGGAGTCATTCTTAAATTAACATTCCTGTACGCTCCAGGCTTCAGGTTTGGCAGCAAACCACTGTTTTACTTTTGGCCATATTTGCCCAAATACCTCCGATTTTCTGTAGTTGTTAAGCGCATCTGCTGAATCCCAGGTACTGTAAGTAAAAAAAACACCGGTCTCCCCCATTTCTTTGAGTAATTTAACACCATTACAACCTGGCTGACCGGCAACCCGATCTTTTATTTGGCTAAAAAACAGTTCGAATTCTTCAGCTTTGTCTTCAGTAAAAGACATTTTTACAATTCTTGTTATTCCCATTAGTTTGCAATTTATGCTTTGATCTGTTGATTACAGACAATTGGTAATTTTTCAATGATATCTGATGCTCTATGGCCTAAATCACCGCCTAAATCGGCCTGAACCAGGTCACCTGCCTCACCATGTATTAACATACCATATTGAGCAGCGTCAAGTGGATGATACCCCTGAGCCAGAAGGGCACCAATTACACCAGTTAATACATCCCCTGTTCCGGCAACAGCCATTCCCGGATTACCGGTTGAATTGATATAAATTTCACCATCAGGCGTTGTTAATTTTGAAAAAGCACCTTTTTGAATGATAAATATATCATACTTCATTGAAGTTGAAAGCTGACGGTCCAAAAAGGTTTCTTCAGTACTGGCTTCACCAATTAGTCGTTCCAGTTCCTTTACATGTGGTGTTAAAATTGAGTGCCTCGGAATGCGATTCAACCATTTTTTTTCAGCAATAATATTTAAGGCATCAGCATCTAAAACCAGACGTAATTTAGCGTTTAAAGCCATGTCTAAAAGATCAACCGCCAGGTCAGATTGACCCAATCCGGGACCTATTGCTATCGCTTTTACTTTTTCAGGTATAGTTAACTCATTTTCTTTTAAATAAACTGACTCAGTTGAATCTTTAATTAAATCAAAAATATGCTCATTAGCCATTTTTGCATAAATATAACCACAACCTGTTCTTTGAGCTGACTTAGCAGTTAAAACAATTGCGCCAGGCATGTTTTCCAAACCACCTACAACCATCAAATAACCATTTTTCCCCTTATGAGAAAACAATTCTCTTGGCTTTAACTTAACATCTCTCAGCAATAAAAAGTTCAGGTTTGACTCACTTTTAAATGCAAGACTTAACCCAATGTTCAAAACTGTAAAATGACCAATATATTTAGCATATTTAGAAAAGAAAAATACTTTTTTAGGCCTTTGAAAAGTGAGTGTTTTATCCGCTTTAACCACATTAATAAGTGGATTCATTGAATTATCGTCACAAAATAAACCTGAAGGAATGTCAATGGAAAGCACAAAACCAGTTGACCGGTTAATTTGATTAACAATTACAGCACTCCAATCATTTTCTATTGGTCTGTTTAGTCCTGTTCCAAAAATGGCATCAATAATCAGGTCAGCGTTAATCTCAGTATTCCAATCTGATTCCGGTGTAATCATTTCCAATGGCATACCCATTGGCAAAATCTTTAAGTTTCTGAAACAATCAGGGGTATAATTTCTGGAAAACTGCAAAACATATACCTTAACCACCTTGCCCTGTTCAAATAATTGTCGTGCTATAGCTAAACCATCTCCTCCGTTATTCCCTATTCCGCAAAATATAGCACAAGTATTAAAATCATGATTTTCAAGAATATGATTAGTACAAGCTGTAGCAGCTCTTTCCATTAACTCTAAAGATGCAATGGCTTCGTGATGAATAGTAAACTGATCCCAGGCTTTAATTTGATCGGCAGAATATATTTTTAAAGACATGTCTCAAATTTAAGTTTTAGGTTCAAATATTATGGGAATAGCGTGGTGAATTTAGTAAAAAAATCTGATCGGTTCATGCACTCATGTTTAGTTAAGTTCCAACAAGCGTATTTTTTTTACATTTGGCATATGGACAAAACAAAATGGCTAATAGAGCAGTTTTTCGAACATATTTCGGAAAATAAGAAGGAAAAATTCCGTGAAAATGTTAAAAACCGAACCAGGCATATTACAGTTTTACTGGAAAATCTTTTTCAACCTCATAATGCCAGCGCAGTGTTAAGATCGTGCGACTGTTTTGGCATTCAGGACATCCATATTGTTGAAAACTACAATAAATATACTACTAACCGTGAAATTGATATGGGATCCTCAAAATGGTTGAACCTCCATAAATACAATACTCATGAACATAACACACTGGAGGCCATTAACCATTTAAAAGGAAAAGGCTATAAAATAGTAGCCACCACTCCCCATACCAATGACTGTATGATTGACGACCTGCCACTTGATGAACCCATTGCCTTGATGTTTGGGACTGAATTGACTGGTTTAACAGATGTTGCTCTTGATCATGCTGACGCCTATGTTAAACTGCCAATGTACGGTTTTACAGAAAGTTATAATATATCCGTTTGTGTGGCATTGGCACTTTTCAGTACTACTGAGCGCATGCGAAAAGATGAAAATATTAACTGGCAACTTAGCGAATCCGAGACTGATGAAATTTTATTGGATTGGTCGAAAAAGGTAGTGAAACATTCAGAAAAAATTGAGGAAATATACAATACCAGGTATAATAATGAAACAAACCTATGAATCAGGAAGCAAACAGACAAGAACTTGTAGAGGCTATTAACTACAGAATGCCTTTCGGTAAATATGAAGGTCAGCCACTGATTACTATTCCTGAACCTTATTTTGCCTGGTTTGCACAAAAAGGGTTTCCTGATAACAAACTTGGCAGATACATGGAACTGATGCATACCATAAAAATCAATGGCTTGGAGCGTCAGCTTTATCCATTTCTTAAAAAAGAATAATTAGATCAAATAATTTTAGATTACTGAATTCGGATGATCGGATTAAATCTTATTTTTGTGACCAAAAAGGAAAGTAATGAGCATTATTAGTGTTGAAAATATAGAAAAAGCTTTAAATAAGGTTGATGGTTTAAGTGAAGACGCATTAGATAAACTGATTGAAACATTTGCTTTAAAGCAGGAGGATTTACTGAGTTATGTAATGCAGGCCGGAATTGAATATGAAAATGAAGACCTTAATGTATTCTCTATTTATTACTTTGCAGTTATACTGGAAGCATTCAATCAACAAGGTATAACAGTAAAACAAATTTCAACAGAAGATATTGATGAGTTTCAGGATCCTTTTTTGCTCACATTAGATGCCATCAACAAAGAGGAAGACTATACCCCACTTCACGAATTGATCAACCAACCTAATCTGGTTCAGTTTATGGTTAATGAAATTGACTCGGAAGATGAAGATGGTGAGTCATTAGATGAAACCACAAAAACACAATTATTTATTGTCACTTCTTCAATGATCGGGTTATTAAATCAAGCTTCTGCATAATGCTTGGTCCGGCTGACATAGTGCATAAGATGATGGAGAAAGATGCCATGAGTCAGTGGTTGGGAATAAAAATAATTAGTATTGAGCCCGGAAATGTTGTACTATCCCTTAAGGTTAAACCGGAAATGTTAAATGGTTTTGAAATTGCACATGGCGGTATTACCTATGCTATATCAGACAGTTGCCTTGCTTTTTCTTCCAATGCGCATGGCAAACACGCCGTATCAATAGAAACTTCAATTTCACACCTGGCTCCTGTTCTGTCAGGTGATACACTAACTACCAAAATAGAGGAAACCTCACTTTCAAAGAAATTTGGAATCTACACTGTATCCTGTTATAATCAAAACAACAAACTGGTTTCAACCTTTAAAGGAACTATGTACCGAAAGGATAAGGTTTGGGAATAGCTGGTTATCTTACAGTTTTTCTGTTAATAGTTGATTGTTGTAGGAATATTAAGTTGAAAGTAATGAGTAGCAGATAGTAAGTAACCAGAAATTTAAAAACAGGAATATAGACCTGAAACCTGTTAGCTCGCCACCTGAAACCAAAGACGAAAATGAGTAGCTGACGGTAAGCAATCAGAAATCGAAAATCAAGAAACCATCAACTATTAACTATTAACAAACCTACTGATCCTTCTTCCCATTCTTTGCCATTTTCCTTTGTTTCTTTTTAGCTGCCCGGTTCTTCTTTTTACGGGCTTTTCTGGCTGCCTTATCTTTTTTGGCCTGTGCTTTAAAATCAGTTTTTGAAATCGTTTTAGGAGCATCCGAAATTATAATTTTCCCCTCTTCTATTTCTTTTATGATGTATTCCAGAACATATTCCTTTTGCGGGACATAGTTTGTTTTTATATCCTGTTCAAAAAGCTTCCCCATCATATTAAACATGGCAGCATCCTTTGCACCCCGGTATTTTCTAATGATATCGTAAACACTCATTCCGGTTTCCCTCGATATGAGCTTCATTAACACCTTACCTTCAGATATATACAAATCGAGCATGGCATATTTAAAGTCCGATTTAAGATTTTTATAAGATACCCTGCACTTTTTATTCCTCTGTCTTCTTTTTTTTATACTGGTTAAATCATTTTCTAACTGATCTAATATATCAGCAGCATATAAAGCATAAGGATACACCTTAATCACTTTTGGTTTAAGCCTGTTGTACTGAATCCTAAACTCATTGTCAACCACATCCACCGGTTTATGATATACGGCACGGATGGTATCCTGTTCCTGACTAAAACTTAAATGGCTGATCAGGCACACTAATATAAAAATGCTTCGTCTCATTAAAAAAAATATTCATTTAGTCTAAAATCAATTTTTATACCTAATTTCATTAATTTAGGGATTTTCTTTGTAAAACTAACGTTATTAGATGAAATTTATTTTGATTCATACCGGTCTCATCCTAGCAGTAGGAATGGTTTCCTGCAGTACCGACCCGGTATCTGATCAAAATGATATTCCCCTTGTTGATTCAACTACATCAAATGTCGACAGCCTGACTGTTGCACCAAAAGATACGGTTCAAACTGAACATTATGAAACTGTGGAAGAAACATACGTTCATGACCATAAAAAAAAGCAATGGGATTTTTGTGACTGTATTTATAAAACGGACTCTATTGATAAAGCCATCAATGCATCTGAAAATCTGACTGAAGCTGAATTTGAAGTTCTTATGGCTCGCTTTGAGCTAATTGACCAACACTGTAAAACAATAATTGCCAGTCCTAACACCACTCCAAGAGAAAGGAAAGCCCATGAAGCGAAAGTTAGAAAGTGTAAAAAGGAATTGGGACTTCTGAATTAAGTTTATTTGATCTGTACATGAATATGATCATCATGACGCACAGCACCGCAACCATGAAACCTTACTTTTTGTGAATTAATCCTCATTCTTGACTTTAAATGAGGCTCTATAAATACTTTGCTAACAATATTTTGACCTGACATTAATTTTATCAGTTTTCTGGTTCGCTCTTCATCTAACTTTGTTTTATCTTTCTCCGATTTCCGGGCAATCATCTCTAAGATACTATATTGCCAATACCCTTCTTTTTCACAAAATTCAGGTGTATTTTCTTCTCCCGGTTTTGGTGCTTCAAAAACACCATAGCCAATCCATGATGGTGAATAATGATTCAGTTGTCTTCCCTGATTATCCTTATAATAAAATGCCAGATCAATTTTTTTTCCATCATTATGACTCAAATGTGGCAATAATGGAAAACCATTAAGGAATGGAAAATTTGCATCAAGGTAAGTGGTTACCGTGCCAGGATAATATTGATTCATTTCAATTGCACTGGCAGTTATAACAGAATAAAACTCAGGAGTAACATAGTGTCGGTTAAGTGCACAAGTGAGCAAAGACAGAGGTTTAAGGTTTGAATCACTAAAAACCGGCAAAGGCACTCTTCCAAAAGCCTTGGCAACAGGTGGCACTATAAAAACTGAGATGATAAAATAAAACGTCAGAAAGCTAAAATACTTCATCATTAACCTAATTAACACACGCTGGTTAAACCTGCGGTTAATCAAATGAAAAATGGGTAATGTTAAAAGATATACTATCCCGCCAATTTGCGAAAGTATGGTCAGGATAACAAATAATATGATGTGACCTAAAATTTTAAACATTAACCGCATACAGTGTAAATAACGTTATATGCCTTTAAAGTCACGAAAGGTGAAACGAAAAAGGAAAAGACAATTTATTATGTGCTAAGCAAATTCTGAAATCTGTTATTTGATCATAATTGCTGTTTGGTAAAAATTGTTCACATTACCTAAAACCTCATACTCAATATAAAATGACTTCGACCATTCTGAAAATGCTTTGAACTCATGCATTGGCACATTAAACTCATCAAACATAATGATATCACCTTTGTTTAAATAAGGTGTCATTAGTGTTAAAACGTACAATGTAGCTGAATATAAATCAGCATCCATATGAATAACTTTTCTCTTATCTGACTTGTAGTTATTCAAAAAAGGAATTAGAGTTTGTTGAAACAATCCCTGAAAGAACTCATACCTGTTATCATTTTCAATAACAGGAGGTTCATTTCCATTATTCATGTCACCTACCTTAAATGGTCCCCAGTCTTCGGGCAGGCCCGAAAAAGTATCAAACCCATAAAACCTGGCATCTTTATGGTCAATTTTATCTACCCACCAACGGAACGATCTCCCCTTAGACACTCCAAATTCAAGATAATCTATAGCAGCATTTAAACCTTGACTCTCAATTAAATGAGCATGTAAACCTTCTCTTTTATTATAATCGCGTTTAAAAGAATAAAAATCAGTATACCCTTTTTTCTTATGGGTAGCAATCCATCTTGACAGATTTGACATTTCTCCGGTAAACCGGAAAAGGTATGCTGGTACCAACCGGTCCATTCTGGTAACAAAAAATAATCCTTTTAACTTTCCCCTGAGTGAGCTGACTTTTCCCATTTTATATTTTCAATCTGTCTTAAGCAATATTGCCAGGGATCAAATATAATTCTAATTCTTTCAATTACAAATTATCATTATCCTATTCCCAAATGCAATAAAAAAGCCATCCTCAATAATTGAGAATGGCTTCCAATATGTTGAATATCCTTTTTCTTACTGAGCCGGAAATGCGATTACTTCCTCCTCATTAAATGTTTCCGGTTGAATTTTAATAATTCCGGCGCCTGATAATGAATCTTCTCCATCAGCTCCCGGCAAGACCACTTCAATATCAAGAACAGCAAAACCTGCCTGCCCAAGATTAAATGACTCTGTATAATCGAAAGTTGCTTTACCGTCAAGCGTTGTTTTTAAAGTATCATCAATAATAATTGATGGATGTGGGTTAATAGATGGCTCCGGATATAATCTTACCATTGCGTCTTCAACAACATTTCCTGCTGTATCAACCACCGTTATTTCAGCAATTGTCGGCTCTTCTTTTCGGCACCCATTAAAGCTTAAAGTAACAATCAGTAACAGGGAGGTAAATAATCCGGTTTTTAAAAGAAATCTATTCATAATATTAAAATATTTATCAGTAATTTCGCCATGCAATTTTACTCAAACGACAAATATATGTTTTTGATTTGAATTGCACCTTATATAGTATAAACAATTTTTTACCCCATTTAGTTACACTTAATGATGGATTTAAAAGAAAAAATAAAACATTTAGAGCAGGAAGTCGAGAATTTCATTATTAAATCGGAGGATGATTTGGAGTCATTCAGAATAAAGTATCTTGGATCGAAAGGTAACTTAAAAAGCTTGTATAAAGACCTTAAATCCATTGATTTTGAATTAAGAAGAGATTTTGGACAGTTGATCAATAAACTCAAAGACAAAACTGAGACTAAATTCAGTTCGCTTAAAGCCAGTATTGGTCAATCTTCTGATCAAAAAAGTGAAAATAAAATTGATTTAACCAGACCAGCCGAAGAACAACAACTGGGAGCCAGACATCCTTTAGCTGTGGTTAAAAACGAAATCATTGATATTTTTAAACGAATTGGTTTTACGGTATCTGAGGGTCCTGAAATTGAAGATGACTGGCATAATTTCTCAGCATTGAATTTCCCACCTGAGCATCCGGCCAGAGACATGCAGGATACCTTTTTTATTGAAACGGGAGAAAATGAAATGGCTTTACGGACTCATACCTCTTCAGTTCAGGTTAGGGTAATGGAGAATGAAAAGCCACCTATTCGAACCATTTCTCCGGGAAGAGTTTACAGAAATGAAGCCATTTCCGCAAGAGCACACTGTTTTTTCCATCAGGTGGAAGGTTTATACATTGATACTGATGTATCCTTTGCCGATCTTAAGCAAACTCTACTGTATTTTGCACAGGAAATGTTTGGAGAAAAAACCAAAATTCGTTTGCGTCCCTCCTATTTTCCGTTTACTGAACCTAGTGCAGAGGTAGATGTTTCCTGTACAATTTGTAATTCAAAAGGTTGTAACGTTTGTAAATATACCGGGTGGCTTGAAATTTTAGGCTGTGGTATGGTTGACCCCAATGTATTGGAATCAGCCGGGATCGACTCTAAAGTTTACTCAGGATTTGCCTTTGGAATGGGAATTGAAAGAATTGCCCAATTGAAATACAGGGTAAATGATTTGCGTTTATACTCTGAAAATGATGTCAGATTCCTCAAACAGTTTAAATCGGCCTATTAGGTAATGGGATTATTTTCATCAAATGACAGGACTAATATGAAGTGGATTCCATTAACTGATATTGAAACGCTGGAGACAATTAAAGAAGAGTCAAACAACCAGTCAGTATTGATTTTTAAGCACAGTATAAGATGTGCAATTAGTATGATGGCTAAAAACAGATTGGATACAGCCTGGAAAAATGAGGGTGATAATATGAAAGCCTATTATCTCGATTTAATAAGGTACAGAACCATTTCAGATCGAATTGAAAAGGAATTTGCTGTGAGGCATGAATCCCCGCAGGTATTAGTTATTAAAAACGGGGAATGTACTTATTCTGTCACTCATTCAAATATTAACCCCGGTACAATAAAACAAGCCTTATGATTAAAGCAGTTATAATTGATGATATTCCAGAAGCCATCACAGTACTGTCGGCCGACATTGCAACTTACTGTTCTAATATTGAAATTATAGGTAGTGCAAATGGTGTGGTAAGCGGTGCTAAACTAATTAAAGAACTTAATCCTGAATTGGTATTTCTTGATATTCAAATGCCTGATGGTTCAGGTTTTGACCTATTAGAAATACTGGGAGAAACCAATTTTAAATTGATATTCACCACAGCATCAGATGAATTTGCCATAAAGGCTTTTAAATTTTCAGCTATCGATTATTTATTAAAACCTATTGATCCGGATGACCTGATTGCCGCTGTTCAGAAAATTGAAAACCAGGTGACACCAACAGCCAGACTGGACTTACTGAAGGATAATCTTGAAAAACCGAAAAAAATAGCTTTAAATACGGTAGATAAGATCCATATTGTTGATATTGAGGACATCATCAGACTGGAATCAAATATTAATTATACCAAATTCTATTTTAAAAACGGGACTAAATTATTAGTGACAAAAACTTTAAAGGAATTTGACAAATTATTAGCTGAGCACAATTTTATCCGGGTACATCAGTCTCACCTGATTGGAACTAACCAAATCAAAGCTTTTTTAAAACAAAGCGGAGAGGTATTGTTAAAGGATGATACAAAAATACCTGTTTCCACCCGTAAAAAAACGGTACTAATGGAAATGATATCGAATTTATAAACTATGATAATGAAATTTTTTGGGAAATATGGATTGGTTATAATCCTCATGACTTTGGTTATTATCAGCTGTAAAGAGGAAGTTAAACCTAAAAATGGCGCCAGAAAAATCAGCTTAAAACTGGTTGGTCCCGACCACGACAGTCAATACACCATAGGAGAAGCTGTTAATGTTAATATACAAGTCCTCCACCCCGAAGATGTAGTTGATTTAACATTAATGGTGAACGATACAATCTATCAGGAAAATATTAAGCCGGAAACCCAAACAATCAAGATACCAACCGAAAATGCTAAAGTTGGATTTACTACTATTTTTCTCTCATACAAAAACAAGGATGGTAAATCTAAAGGAGCAACCAGAAACATTGTTCTTTTTTCAGACCTGGTTCCTGAACAAAAAATAGCTGATATCGTTGAAACCTATCCCCATAAAACAAATGCATATACACAGGGTCTCGAATTTTATGATAGTCGTTTATTTGAAAGTACCGGGTCAGGTGGAGTCAGTAAGTCATTTATAGCAGAAGTAGATTTAACCACTGGTCAACAAGAACGCAGTGTTGAACTTGACCCTCAGTATTTTGGTGAGGGCATTAGTATTCTGAACGATACTATTTATCAATTGACATGGCAAAAGCAAAAGTGCTTTTTGTACAATATGAACCTTGAAAAAATTGGTGAATTCGATTATGAAGGTGAAGGATGGGGACTGTGTAATAACGGTAAATCCTTAATCATGACCAACGGTACTTCGAAAATTGTGTGGCGAAATCCTCAGACTTTTGAAGTTGAAAAAGCAATTTATGCTTTTAATGATCAAAGTGATGTGCCAGCACTAAATGAAGTAGAACTGATTGATGGAAAACTGGTGAGTAATGTATACAGAAGCAATTACCTGGTAGAAATAGATACCACAACCGGAAAAGTGATTGCACAAATTGATTGTTCGGGAATTGTAAATGCAGGACAAACCGAAAGTTCTGATGTATTAAACGGTATTGCCTATAACCCGGCAAATCAAAAGATTTATCTTACCGGAAAACTTTGGCCAAGTCTGTTCGAAGTAAAATTTGAGTGATGGGAAAACTGTATATAGTACCTACCCCAATTGGTAATCTTGAAGATATTACTTTCAGGGCCATTAGAATATTAAAAGAGGTTGATGCTATTCTGGCTGAAGATACAAGGGTAACCTCAAGATTGCTGCAACACTTTGAAATTTCAAATAAGCTTATTGCTCACCATCAGAACAATGAACATAAAACGGTTACACGAATTGTTGAAGAGCTGGAAAGTGGGATGACATATGCATTGGTTTCTGATGCAGGTACACCAGCCATATCCGACCCCGGTTTTTTATTAACCAGAGCTTGTGTTGAGCAAGGTATTGAAGTCGATTGCCTACCGGGTGCCACAGCATTTGTTCCGGCACTGGTTAATAGTGGTTTTCCGTGCGAAAAGTTTAATTATCTGGGTTTTTTGCCTCATAAAAAAGGCAGACAAACCATTGTACAATCTATAGCAGAAGAAAATAAAACAACGGTTTTATACGAGTCTCCTCACCGTTTAATCAAAGCATTAACATTGTTTAATACCTTTTTTGAATCAGACCGCAGAATCTCTGTTTCGAGGGAAATTTCAAAGAAGTTTGAAGAAACTGTTCGCGGAACCAGCTCCGAATTACTGGAACACTTCCAGACTAATGCTCCCAAGGGAGAATTTGTCATTGTAATTGAAGGAAAAAAATAGGTTTATTAGCCAGTTATATAACCCAGTTTAAAGCTCCACATTATGAAAGCAGTATTTTTAGTCAAAAAAGGGCATTCAAGTCAGGCATTTGAAATCAGGAATATTGACAAACCTGAAATAAAAGAAAAGGATGACGTGCTTATTAAGGTAGAAGCTTTTGGATTGAATTATGCTGATGTCATGGCCAGGAATGGCCAATACAGAGAAGCTCCTCCAATGCCCTCGGTTTTGGGATATGAGGTAGTTGGTATTGTAGAAGCCGTAGGCTCAGAAAAAGATGAGGGAATGATTGGCAAACGGGTAGTTGGCTTTACCAGGTTTGGCGGTTATGCTGAGTATGCACTTTCGAAAAACATTGGTATTACTGAAATTGAAGACATGCCGGCCGGAAAAGCACTCTGCATAGCCACACAATATGTAACAGCTTACTATATGGCAGTCCACGCCACAAATTTATTTGAAGGCGACAAAGTACTGGTTCATGCCGGTGCTGGTGGAGTTGGAACAGCATTGATTCAGCTATGTAAATTAAAGGGATGTACTGTGTTTACCACAGCCGGATCTGATTCTAAAATTGAATACGTAAAATCTCAGGGGGCTGATCATGCTATTAACTACCGAAAAAATGACTATGAAAATGAAGTCAATCGAATGACGGGTAGTGAACGGCTGGAAGTGACATTTAATCCAATTGCCGGCTCAACATTTAAAAAAGATTTTAATTTAATTGGATCAGGAGGAAGAGTTATCCTTTTTGGTGGTTCAGAACTTTCAGGAAAGAAGTGGGGTATTTTATCCGGCTTAAACTTTATTCGAAAAATGGGATTTAGACTAGCTATAGGATTAATGATGCGGTCTAAAAGTATTATTGGTGTTAATATGCTTAAAATCGGAGACAATAAGCCTGCTGTTCTCCAAAAATGTCTCATTGAAGTTACCAAACTGATTAAAGATGGGAAATTAAACCCGCATGTAGGCGCCAGCTTTCCGGTTGATCAAATTGCGGAAGCTCATGAACTTTTAGAATCACGCCGCTCTATTGGTAAAGTAATTGTTGAGTGGAAATAGTCCAGTCAGGAATCCAAAATTGCTCTTTTTAACCGATAGATTACTTCCCGGATCTCTGCTTCATTGTATTTTGAAAATCCAATTCGAATGCCATTATGGTTGAGGCCTGCAGCATCATAACGATCCCACCCTCCTATTTTAAGTTTGTTTTTTTCAGCCATCTGATTAACTGTTTTCCACGATACTCCCTTTTTCAATTGTACCCAAACTGCTAATCCTCCTTTGGGTACTTCAAACTCAAGATATTCTCCCAGCTCTTCCCTCAATTGAGCACAAAAAAGGTCCCGTCTCTTTCTGTATATCCTAACTACTCTGTTAATATGACGGTCTAAACCACCACTTTTAATATAATGCGCAAAGGCCAGCTCCTGTATTGAATCGCCCTGCCTATCAATATATCGTCTTTGGTTAGCACATTCGTCAACAAATGCTTTTGGTGCTACCAAATAACCAATTCTAAAAACAGGTGCCACTGTTTTACAAACAGAACCGATATAAATAACATTTCCATTTTTATCATGGCTGGCTAATGGCAAAATTGGGGCATGATTATAATGAAAGTCATAATCATAATCATCTTCAATAATAGCAAACTGATATTGTTGTGCCAGATTAAGTAATCCCAACCGACGGTTGGCCGATAAAGTTGAAGTGGTAGGATGATGATGATGCGAGGTTACATAAACTGCCTTTACTTTGTATGCCATACAAGCCTTTTCAATATCTTCAACCTTTAGTCCGTTTTTATCAACTCCTACCCTAATCAAACGTGCTCCGTTTTGTTCAAATGTTATGTCAGCCGAAATATAATTGGTTTCACCAACAATAATACAGTCTTGTTGCTCCAGTAACAATTTTGAAGATAGATAAATTCCCATCTGACTTCCACGGGTAATCAAAATATTATCTGTCGAAATGTTTAATCCTCTCGTTTGATTTAAATAATCAACCAAAACCTCTCTTAGTTTAGGATTTCCATAAGTTGAACCATACCCCAGGAACGATTGGTTATAGGATTTCCCGATTATACTCCTGTAAATCTTAGCTACCTCCTCAGCCGGAGTCAATCGCTCATCCGTCACACCGTCGTCAAGCGACATAAAGCCAGATCTGTCGGAGGGTTTATTAACAGGTATTGTTTCTGACCTATAAAAAGCAAACGCAGTATTTATTTTCCGGTTATCCGGTCCGGTTTCACCAATAACCTGCTGTTTTAAAACAGGTAAGTTTTGATTAACATATGTTCCCTTTTGAGGTATGCTCTCAATCCACCCCTGCATGATAAGTTCATCATAACAAGCAATGACTGTTTTTCTGTGAATACCTAACAAATCACAAAGTGTTCTGGACCCTGGTAATTTAGCATTTGGCTTAAGTGTACCCTCTTTAATTAATTCAATGAGTTGGTTGGCCAATTGAAGATATATGGGTTTGGAACTTTCCCTGTCAAACTGAATAACGGTTTTAAATGGAAACATAACTGGACTATTTAAATTGTAAAATCTGGATCATTTAAACACTCCACTAAACTAGTAAATTTGTTAGACTAATTCCACTCATTATGACAGAATACGCTAAATCAGCCTTAAACACAGTAAAACGGGGAGCAAAAAATGCCAAATACGATCAAGACACCATTTTTAAAATTTTAGATGCCGGATTCATTGGCTACATCAGCTACAATTATGAAGGAACCGCTATGTGTATGCCAATGGCTTACGCCAGAAAAAATGATAAAATTTATCTGCATGGTTCACAAAAAAACAGAATGTTAAGATCATTACTTGAAAACGAAAAAGTGAGTATGACGGTCATGCACCTCGACGGATTGATTCTGGCCCGTTCAGGTCTTCATCACTCAGTCAGTTACCGGTCGGTTACTGTATTTGGAAAACTTCGCGAAATTGTTCAACCGGATAATAAAGTGATGGCGCTAAAACAAGTAATAGACCAAATGATAACAGGAAGATGGGATGAATTAAGACCTATTCTAAAAAAAGAAATTGATGCCACTTTGGTTGTTGAATTAACAATTGAACAGGCTGCTGCCAAAATCAGAAATCAGGAAGTTAATGATGAACGTAAAGATATTGACCTACCAATCTGGGCTGGTGTTATTCCTGTTAAACAGGTTTCTTTACAACCTGTTACTGATCCTTCAGTTGATCCCTCTATTGAAGTTCCTGACCATGTTAAAACGTACTATGAAATTAACAGTTAAAACCAACAATTGAACTGAACTAAAACCGGTTTTAGACCATTCTCAAATTTGGAATAATTTTTGCTTCTTATTCATCAAATTTAATCGCAAAAATTATGAGAAATATTTACCTACCTATTTTTTTAATAGCTATGGTACTGACTGCAATGACAGGGTGCCAAAAAAGTTTAACTTTAAGAACCGCTGATAAAACAGTTGGTACATGGAAATTTGAAAAAGTCAAGGCTAACAGAATCCTTTCTTTTAAATCTGATGATATCACATCAGATTATGAAGGTGTGACATTGGAATTTAAATCCGACTATTCGGTTGTGGAATCTGATGCCTCAGGAGAAAGAAACGGTATTTGGCAAATTGAACCTTACACGTATTCTGACGGTGATGCAGACGCCAGTGGTTTCAGACTTGTTGGTGCTCTTCACGATTCAACAGGCGCTGAACTTTCATTAATCAGTTGGGACAATTTCTGTGTAAACAGGAACAGAATAACCTGTACATCAACCGACGGAGAAACCAATTTCAGGTATAAGTTGGTGAGAATGTAAATCAAACTGTCTATAGTTTTACTCTTTAATCATAGATTTTCTGTCATTTGGTAGTATCTTTGGTAATATGTTAACCACCATTTTGTCTTTGATACTTTCCCTGGTGTTCCTTATTTTAGGAATTATACACTTTAACTGGGTATTTGGGGGTAAATGGGGTTTTGAAAAATCACTTCCCACCGACGATAAAGGAATTAAGGTATTAAACCCACGAAAAATTGATAGCGCTGTTGTTGCTGTTGGTCTGACCGCCTTTTGCTTTTTTTACCTTATTCAGTCAGGATTGATTGAACTGTATTTACCTTTATGGATACCAAAGTATGGTAAATGGATTATCCCTTCAATATTTATTTTAAGAGCTGTTGGGGACTTCAGATATGTTGGTTTTTTTAAACGGGTTGTAGGTACCAACTTTGGTAAACTTGATACTAAATTATATTCACCACTTTGTTTGGGAATTGGTATTATAGGCATCACAATTGCCATAATAACAACGCTTTAATGATATGATTACCAATAATTGTATTATATTCATAACTGAATGAAAGAATCAATTATAACCCAACGTTTTAAAACACCTTATGGAGAGTTAATTTTAGGCTCTTACAATGATAAACTATGCCTTGGCGACTGGTACTACAGAAAAAAAGAACAGCAGTTGACAACAGAATTAAAACCTTACTCAATGCTGAATATGTTGAAGGTGAATCTGCTGTGATAGAAGAAACCAAAGCTCAGCTAATCGATTATTTTGAAGGCAAACGGGAAAACTTTACAATTCCCCTTGAATTGGCAGGTTCTGAATTTCAAAAGCAGGTTTGGGAAGCATTAATTCAAATTCCTTATGGCCAAACAAAATCATATCTTGAACTATCAAACGATATGGAAAATCCTAAAGCCATCAGAGCTGTTGCTTCAGCTAATGGTGCTAATGCCATTTCAATTCTGGTGCCTTGTCATAGAATAATTGGTAGTAATGGTGACTTAACCGGTTATGCCGGTGGTATTAATACTAAAAAGAAACTGCTTGAATTGGAAGGCGCATTGGTGAGTGGTCAGTTGCAGCTATTTTAAGAAGCCCCGTTATTCGATCAATTCTGCGGATATAATTGTCTAATAAGTATGAAAGATGATCAAAAATTAATACAGGCAAAGCAGGGTGACATTAACGCCTTTAATGACTTATTCATGCCATTCAGCGAACAGCTGAAATCTTATTTGTACAGATTATTAACCAACCGCGAGGATGTGGAAGACTTTTACCACAATACTTTTATTAAGGGCTTCGAAAAAATTAAATCCTTTAACGGAGGCTCCGGACAGTTAAAAAGCTGGATATTCACAATTGCTACTAACCTTTCGTTTAACCACTTAAAAAAGCAAAACCGCTGGTCAGTTAATGCTCAGGATAATTGCAGGAACAGCCTTGTTAATGACCCTGCAGCACAAAAAGAATTTATCAATAAAGTGATGCAAAGTTCCTATAATACTTATGAGATTAATGAACATATAGATTTTTGCTTTACTTGTATTAATAAAACGCTAACCATTGAACAACAAATTGCTTTAATTTTAAAGGATATATATCAATTTAAGGTCAGGGAGATAGGCGTAATCATGACACGATCAGTTGGACAAGTCAAACATTATTTGGTTGACTCGAGGAAGATAATGGCAGATGTATTTGATAATCGCTGTGCGTTGATCAATAAGCAAGGCACATGCCACCAGTGTACAGAGCTACAGGGTTTGTTTAATCCAAAAGTCAATATTCAAAATGCGCTTTCAAATGTTAAACTTAAGTCCGGTCAGGCTGACAAGAACAAAAAAGAGCTTTTAAAATTACGTCAAAGTATTGTCAACGGCATAAACCCGATCAAAAACAATGGTGCTGAATTACACGACCATTTAATGCAACATTTAAAAAAAGTCAATGAGTTAAACTAATCATCCGACCGTTTTTCGATTCCCGATTGTCTTATAAACATAACAAAAATTTAAACTAAAATTATGAGAACAATTTATCAAAACCCATTTTACAAATTTGTTTACAGTGAATCGGATCATACATTGGTATTTGAATGGAATACAAACACCGAAAACATGACTGATGACAACTTTAAAGAAGCCCTGAGCAACTATGCCGGTTATGCATTTGAATTGAAAGGTCCGGGACTAATTGTTGATGTCAGAAATTTCAGGCATAATATGAGCGAAGAAAGTATGCAATGGAGAAATGAAGCCTGTCTGCCACGGTATATAGCTGCAGGCTCCTCAAAAATGGCTTATGTTATGCCAAAACCTGCTTTGGACAATGTACCGGGTGGTGATGTAATGATTGGTGATTTCACTGACAGGTATTTTGGTTCGGTTGAAGAAGCTGCTTCATGGTTGAAGCAATAAATTAAAACGTTAAAAAGGTTGATTGGATTTAAGATCTAATCAATCTTTTTCTTAAATTTCTGATCCAGATAAAAATTTATGACCGCAGAAAAACTTTCACTGGAATTTCAGGATTTTAAGGCCCAGCTCAAATCATTTATTTTAAGGATGACAGCCAATGTACATGATACTGAAGACATTCTTCAGGATGCCTATGTTAAAGCCCATTCAAAAATTGAAACATTTAAAGGTGATTCCTCCATTAAAACCTGGGTATTTTCAATAGCATCAAACCTGGCAAAAGACCATTTGCGCTCCAAAAAAAGATGGCCGGAAAATGTCACTGATATTTGTAAAACAGCTGCCCTCAATAACCCGGTATTCTTTGAAGAAGCCATGCAAATCAGACACTCCTCCCCTCAGGGTCAGTTTGAAATTAAGGAACATATTACCTTTTGCTTTGCCTGTATTTCAAAATCATTGCCGCTTGAACAACAACTTACCATTTTTCTTAAGGAGGTTTATGAATTTAAAATCAAAGAAATTGCGCTGATCATTAATCAAACTGATGCCATGGTCAAGTATTACCTGCATACAGGCAGGACTAAAATGTCTGCTATTTTTGCAAATCGTTGCTCTTTAATTAACAAATCAGGAGTATGTCATCAATGTAGTGAGCTGAACGGTATCTTTAATCCTGATCAAAATACTGAGGAGGAAATGGCCAAAATTAGTTTGGTAAAGGCTGCTGAAAACCCGGATTCTGCTCATCTACTGGATTTAAGAATGGAAATAATTAAAGGTATTGACCCTTTTCACTCAGATTCTTCCAAGCTACAACTACATCATTTAGAACACAATAGACAAGTCATTGAAAAATATTTAGAAAATAATTGATCAAAATCCTATCATTTTATTATCCCTGATCGTCAAAACACAAAACAATTAAAAACATGAAAAAAACAGTATTAATTATTATGATTATGGTAGCTAATTTAGTCAATGCACAAGACGGAAAAGCATCAACAGTGAAAAAGACTTTTTCGACCGAAACCACAGTAAGTATTAACATTAAGTCTGACCCGGCAATTGTATGGGCACTTTTAACTAATGCTGCCGATTTTCCAAGATGGAACTCAACCGTGGTTTCAATTGAAGGTGATATCAAAGAAAATGAAAAAATTAAACTGAAGTCTACCCTTGATGAAAAAAGAACATTTAAAATTAAGGTGAAGTTGTTTGAGCCTAATACCAAAATGATATGGGGAGACAGTAAAGGTAACAGGGTGTTTACCATAACCGATAATGGTTCGGGTAATCTTACTTTTACAATGACTGAAAAAATTGGTGGGTTAATGTACCCAATGTATGCCAAGTACCTTCCACCCTTTGATGAGTCCTTCTCTCAATATGCTGCAGATTTAAAAAAGGAAGCAGAATTAATCTATAAGAGCAAGTAAAATCAATATTATCACTTAAAAAATAACAACAAGTCCTCGCTGAGCCGGGAGAAATATTGAACAGGATTATAAGGGCTATTTCAACTTTTGAGATAGCCCTTTTATATTGATTTGGTAGTATCTGATCTAAATTGAATAGTAATTGGACTATTTTAAGCAATGAAGCGTTTCCGTTTGGCTGATATTTGCAATATAAAACATTTGGATATGAAACTTAGAGCAATAAAACTATCGGCAGTACTATTAATTTCAACCTTTGGTCTCCAATCGTGTCTGGCCGACATCAGAACAGGTCTGGTAAAAAATGAAGGTGTTAATAATACAAGTACAGTAAAAGGAAAAGCTATTCTTGAGAGTGCATGGAAAAAACAAGGGCTTGACAAATTGGCACAACACAAGGTGTATTCGTTCACTGGAAACGATACCTGGAAAGGAGCTATGGGGAAAATGGGTAAAATTTGGCCTAACTCAATAGCTTCTCTTAATTTTAGATATCAAATTGGAACATTTGACGGGCAGGTTCAGTTTCTGGATGGTGACAGAAAGGATGAAACCGTTGGGCTACAGAATTGGAATTATTACGTCATTGGCAAGGATACCACATTTCAGGATCAAAACAAACGTCATGTCTTTGGAATTGCCGCCTTTCAATACTTTAGTGAAATGCTTGACCGGCTAAGAAATGCACCTATAATTAGCTACGCAGGTGAAAGTGAGTTTAGAGGGCAAACCTACGACCTTGTGTTTTGCACATGGCATCAGGAAAAAGCACACCAGGAAGCGGACCAATACATTGCCTGGATCAATAAAAAAACAGGAATGATGGAGTTTACACAGTATACCATCCGAGAAAATTACCTAAAAATGCCAGGATACAAAGCATTTTATGGTGGTGTTGAGTTCAGTAACTTCAAATCTGTTGACGGTATAATGATTCCCCATGAGCATACAATTTATGTATTGGATTTAAAGAAAAATAAAACGAAATTTTTACACCAATTAAAAATTAAGGAATTTAATTTTGATAATTTTGATGCTGAGGAACTGATATTAGACAAAAGCATTAAAACCGGTGGTGACTACAAATAAAGGAGATCAAATATTAAAATACAAGCTTAGAACTGCAGCTATAGCTGATATTGAAAGGATAAGACTCATTTTTAATCATGCTATTCTGCATACAACCGCAGTGTATAGTTATGAACCCTATTCTCTTAGAGATATGACAGATTGGTATCATCAAAAAATTGATAATGAATTTCCCATCATAGTTGCTTCAGTAAATAATACTGTAATCGGTTTTGCTTCATATGGCACTTTCAGGCAACGACCAGCTTATCGGCACACTATGGAACATTCTGTTTACGTTCATCCTGACTATCAAAAAAAGGGTATTGGAAAATCACTTTTGAATGAATTGATTAGCCTTGCTAAGTTAAATAATGTACACACATTAATTGGTGGTGTTGATGCAGAAAACATTGGAAGCATTGATTTCCATAAAAACATGGGATTCAATGAAGTGGCACACATCAAAGAAGTTGGGTATAAATTTAACCGGTGGCTGGATTTAAAACTATTTCAACTCATTTTAACATAAACAGGAACTGTTAATTTTTAAAATTTTAAGGAATACTCAGGATAAGTTTAGTTAACTTTGCGCCATAAAGTTCATTTCAATGAAAGCGTTCATAAACCTTACTCTGTTCCTCATACTTATTTGTAATCATTCCTTTAGCCAGGAAACCTATAAGGTTAAAGGAAATTTAAGCTCCGGAGAGGAGGAAATACCATATGTTTCAGTGATTTTGAAACACAATGCGGATTCTTCGGTCGCTAAATTAGGCATTACCGATTCGCTTGGAAACTTTACAATTACAGGTGTTAATTCAGGGCAATATTTTTTAAGTAGCTCAAGGATAGGTTATCTTGATTATTCATCCAAAAGCTTTACTGTTGAAGCAGGTGATGTTGATTTGGGCCGGATGGAATTGGTTGAAAATAGTGAAATGATGAATGCGGTAACTGTATCGCAACTCAGACCTGTTATCGAAATTATGCCTGATAAAATGGTATTCAACGTGGAAAATACCATTAATTCAACCGGAGCAAATGGATTTGAATTATTGCGAAAAGCACCAGGAGTAATCATTGATAACAGCAACAATATCATTCTGGAAGGTAAAAGTGGTGTACAAATTTATATTGATAATAAAGCCTCTATCCTATCGGGAGATGACCTTGTTAACTTCCTGATGTCTTTGCAGGCCTCAAATATTGATGCTATTGAAATTATCACACAACCTTCATCAAAGTATGATGCTGCCGGAAATGCCGGTATTATTAATATTATGCTTAAACGGGACAAACGACTTGGAACAAATGGTTCAGTTGGTGCCGGATATAGTTATGGTGAAAATCATAGAGTAAATTCCAGCCTTTCGTTGAATCACAGGAATAAAAAAAGTAATATTTATAGTACTTACAGTAATAACTTCGGGCAAAACGGATCATTCCTTTACTTTGACAGAACTCAGGAAAATGTATTGTATAGCTCCGAAACGGATTCTAAGAGAAATGTAGACTCTCATAATGGTAAAATAGGCGTTGACTGGTTTTTAGACCCGAAACATACTGTTGGAGTTTTAGCAACAGGTAGTTTTTTTAATACCGGTTCTATTGGTAATACAACAACCAATATTATTCCGGTTGGAGGCAATATTGACCAGGTTTTAATTGCTGACAATTCAACCGTTGGGCAAAATTACCAATTAGCGGGTAATCTGAATTATCGCTTTGCTGATACCTTAGGACACGAACTTATAATAGATGGGGACTATGGAATTTACGACCGGGATGCTAACAGTTTTCAACCCAACCAATACTTAGATGGTCCCGCAGGGAGTGTGTTGTATGAAAATAATTACAGAATGATTACACCAACAGAAATTCAAATTGCTACCGGAAAAATAGATTATAGCCAATACTTTTTAAAGGGTAAGTTGAGTTTTGGTGGAAAATACTCCATGGTAAAAACAGATAATACCTTTGAATTTTATAATATTATTGATGGCGTTGATCAACTTAATGAATCCCGAAGTAACCAGTTTGCCTATACCGAAAATATTAATGCAGTTTATGTTAATTACAGTAAAAGACTAAGCATGAAATGGAACTTCCAGATCGGACTTCGGGGAGAGCAAACCAATTCTGTAGGTGAATTAACCAGTGCCGTATCAACTGGGAATGACACCGTTTCCAGACATTATTTCAATTTATTTCCAAGTGGGGGAATAACATATGCTCCCAATCAAAAACACATTTGGTCACTGAATTTTAGTCGTCGAATTCAACGACCGAACTACCAATCATTAAATCCATTCGAAAGTCAAATTGATGAATTAAGTTTTATGAAAGGTAACCCTTTTCTACAACCTCAATATATCAGCAATGCAAAGTTATCTCATACCTTTATGTATCGCTTTAATACATCATTGAGTTATAGCTATGTTCAGGATTTTTTCGCACAAATTACAGATACACTTGGCGCAACAAAAAGTTTTTTAACCCCTCGAAATGTTGCCAATCAAAGTACAGTTAACCTGACTATAAGCTTACCTATGGAGATTAAAAAATGGTGGAATGTTTTTGTTAACCTCAGCGCTTTTAACACATCCTTTACAGGAACTGATGATAAATTCCAGGCCATTAACAGAAGCACAGTTAGTCTTTATGCTCAAAATGCTTTTCTACTTAAAAAAGGGTTTAAATTTGAAGTATCCGGTTGGTTTAGCTCACCCAGTATATGGGGAGGAACTTACCTCACAAAAAGTATGGGATCGTTAGACCTTGCTCTGGAAAAAAAGTTTCTGGATGACAGACTGGCATTAAGAGTTTCGGCTAACGATATTTTCTTTACCTCTCCCTGGAGAGCCGATTTGCAATATGGTAATCTAATTATTTATGGTACCGGCGGTTATGAAAGTAGAAGAGTTAACCTTAACCTGACGTACAAATTCGGTAACCAGGATGTTAAACGCTACAGAAACCGTAAAACCGGTATGGAAGATGAGGAAAAAAGAACTGCCGGTCAATAAATATTAATGATGACAAATGACGAACTTGAAAGGTTAAAATTTCCTGTTGGAACCTACATTGTTCCTGAAGTTATAACACCCGAAACCAGAGTAAAATGGATTGATACCATAACCCGGTTTCCCGATCGGTTAAAATCAATTGTTGGTCAATTGTCAAACGAACAAAAAAACTGGAAATATCGCCCTGGTGGATGGACCGTTAAACAGGTCATTCACCATTGTGCTGACAGTCACATAAACGCCTTTATTCGGTTTAAATTAAGTTTAACTGAAAACGAACCGACCATTAAGCCTTACCTTGAGCATTTATGGGCTGAATTGACTGATGGAAATGATGACAACCTTGATTACTCACTCCTGATACTTGAGGGATTACACTATAAATGGTCACAACTTCTTCGTGAACTCAAAACTGAAGCACTTAATCGTTGTTTTATTCACCCTGAGCATGGTCAAAAGTTTAGTTTAGATGAGACCATTGGTAATTATGCCTGGCATTGTAACCATCACTTTGCACATATTGAGCAGGCACTGGAAAGCGAAGGTAAATACAACAATTAAGTATTTACACTCCCCTATTTTACCTTTTACACAGCATTATTTACCTCCCAACTAATATTTTACAACAGGGTCAATCAAATTATTAATTTTGAATAGTACCTATTCCTGAATGTCATGAAACACTTTTTACTAATCATTATATTAACACTGGTGGGGTTTAATACTAATGCCCAGACTAATAATAAAAACTATTCAAAGCATGTTAAAAATATCGATAAGATAATTGAAAGCTTATACAGTGTCATTTCAGGAGAAAAAGGAGAAGAACGTGACTGGGATTTAATGCGGTACCTCTTCCATCCTGATGCTAAACTGATTCCTTCTGGTGAAAGCAAATCCGGAGAATATAAAGTAAAATATATGACACCAGATGATTACATTAAAATGTCCGGAGAATGGTTGGTTGAAAACGGGTTTTATGAAAAAGAAATTCACAGAACAGTCAATCAGTTTAGGAATATTGTACAGGTTTTTAGCACCTATGAATGCTACCATTCAAAAAAGGATAAAGCACCATTTATGCGTGGTATTAATTCCATTCAATTGTTAAATGACGGTACCAGATGGTGGATTATTAATATTTACTGGTCGCAGGAGACCGATTCTAATCCTATTCCAAAGGAATATTTGCCTAAGTGACACAAATACTTCGAGTAAAATTCTAAAAGAATTTAGTATCGGAAAGTGTAGCCTGATCTTTCCAAACTAATTAATAGTAAATGGTTCTTTCGTAAGTTGAAGTTAAAGTCGGCCTTCCGGGTCGCATTATTTTTGAATCTTTTCTGATCCAATTATTCTTATCGTCATAAACATAGTTTACCTGAAGTAATTGCGTGGTTGTTTTACCTGATACCATATATTTACCAATCAGATGGCCATATTTATTATACTCAAAAGATTCGTAGGTATTCCTGCCCATTAAATCACTCTGCAGCTTTACTTCTAATCCCCGGGTATTATAATATGAAACGGTACTGACTTCTCCATCAATTAAAAAGGTACTGGTTCTCTTAAGGCTATCGTATACCTTCACTATTGTGTCCGTTGGTTTGCCGTCTTCAATTGAATAAAAAGCATCATTTTCCCTAAAAGGAGACTTATAATAAATAGTCCTTCGTATACCATCTCCCCATTGACTATCAACCGAATCGGGAATATTATCCGGACCATTATAATATATGTCTGAAAACTCACCTTCCATATAACTATAAATCACATCACCCTTTTTAGAATATTGATAAAATGATACATCCCCGTTTAATGAATTAGACAGTTTATCAACGATACTATCAAATTCACCCTTAAACTCACCAATTACCAGATAGTGATATGAGCTATCCAAATCATACATTTTTGCCTTACTTCCAATACTCCCTGACGCCCCGTCTGAACAACCTGTCAATACGAGAATACCAGCTAAAAACAAGGCACTTAACACTATTTCCAGTTTATCACCAAAATGTATACACTCCTTATTGATACTTAATCCATTCATCTTTTGCATTGAGCAAATGTATAAAAATTATTCAGCGTTTTTTATCAGCTTGTAAACTGCTTTAATATGCTCGTCCTCTGCAGTTGATTGACCCAAAAAAGGTATTTCAAAATCAGGCATAACGCCTGAAGTTATTGCTTTGTCGTGTATGGCATTAGTATACATTGCTGTACTGAAATGAACCCTTAGTTTGGTATGAGGTAATTCCAAACCCAATACCATTCCCCCGGCGCCACATTGTGTTGATCCCGTCTCTGATCCCACAAAAATGGCATTGGTATGTTCACGCATCAATGATGAAAACACGCCTGAACAAGAACGGGTTTCATCATTAACTAAAATGTATACCTGCCCTCTAAATCTATTATCTTTTGCTGGTCGGGCAATCAAATTCGGGTAATTTACCCAACTGTAAATGCCTGATTTTTCCTTTTCAAGATTAAATGTATCGAGATAACCCGGATACGCTACAATTAAAGAATCAAACGAATAGTCTTTGTACTTCTGTACTTTGACCGATTCAATATATGGCACTTCCCGGTCGATAAAGTATGAAAATAACAATTTCCCATAAGTTGTCCATCCGCCCAGGTTACCTCTTAAGTCAATAATGAGGTATTGTGCACTATTTTGATTTAAATCGGAAAATACAGAATCATTGAAAGTTTCAAAGTCTTGATTATAATGCTTAAGTATCTGTTTATTAAATCTTCTGATTTTATAAACCCCAACAGATTGAGTTGAATCATACCGATAGGAAAGTATTGACCTAACCGGGACTTTTACTGGGTATCTTTTCCTTCGGATTGAATCAATTTCAGACCGCAGTAAACCTGAAACACAAAACTGCTCTTTTTGGTTGGTTTCAGGGTTTATCGTCAGGATATCGAAATGATCAGGATTATCAATAAAATTTGAATAAGCCATGCTGAAGTACTTTTGAAACGCATTAATACTAGGTGTATTACTATTACCATCTCTGTTCATATACCTCGAAAAGCTTTTAACAATTGAATCAATGGGTTGATCATTAATTTTCAAAAGCTCAGTATTGATGGTTATTCGGTTTTCAAGAGAATTATCCTGTTTAATAAAACATTTTCCTTTCTCAAATACTATATCAAACGGGAATAATCTAACAGACTTTTCCCTGTAAGCTTTATAGCGTAATGAGTGACTCCACCCACTATGGCCGCAAGCAATCAGATTAAATATGCCGGACACATTTCTGGTAAAATCTAAATAATCAGTTGAAGGATTAACAGAATTGATTGCCCTTAAAAAAGTACTGTCAAGCTCTGATTTTGAGCAATACCGGTGCCTGGCGGTTAGCGCTTCATCAATCGCATTCTTTAACACAATTAAATCTGATCGATAAGCTTCCGGACTAAGTCTCAGAAAGGTACTTTCACTGACTTCGTTAACTGTCCTTTTTTGATCTGAATCGGGAATATTCCCTTTTCGAATATTGGAACAGGAAACTGCAAAAATTACTAAAAAGCTCAGGTATTTCATCTATGGGTGTAGTCAATACTTCCCATAAAAATAACCGATTCAGGTAGCGAAATGTCAATAGAGGGCTAAAAATGCTCAATAATTAACAAAATAATTCAATTTATCTTCCCATGAGTAGGATTTAAACTTCAATTTATACCTCGGTTTATTGACTTTAATTTTTTCTCTGAGAATTTTTCTGATGCCTTTTTTACCACCAAAATCACCTAAAAACCATAAAAATAACCTCGATACTCTTATTCTCTTTTCTAAATCATCAAGATCTGTCTCCTCATCTAAAAAAGAAATGGTTGACACCTCAAGTTGGTTATTTAAATCGTGTGGGGTATAAAAGCGGATTGGTGGACAACTTTCAGCACCACAATTCAATGCAAAATGTATCCGGTAATCAATTTTATTTACTGCCAGCTCTTTAATTAATCCATTGACAAAAAAATCAGGAAGATAACCCAAAGCTTTTTTATGACGGTATCTTCTTAAAATGCCATGTTCAATATCATCCAGACTAAAATTTGTCCCTCCAATAATAATTATCCTGTCATTGTAAATCCTGCTTTTAGGTGTCTGTCCTCCATCTTGCCTTATAATCTGATAAAATGCATTATAAATATTGATCCAAAATGCTTTTTTTAAGGCATCATCAGCTAAATCATGTTTAATCCGGTCAAGTGATGTATTTTTAAGCTGACTGATAAATGCGTCATAACTCTCTCCCTTTTTAACTGCCATCAGCAATTGTTGGGAAAGCCTGCTACTGTGATTGTCAATCATAATACGATTAGACGTGAAACTTTGAAAAACCTTTCACTTCTTACCGAATATATCAGCAGCCGATCATGAATTAATCCTTCATTATGGATTATTCCAGCTCTAACTTCGCGTTTTGATTTTTCAGTAAATCTATAAACTCCTCTATTTTGAACTCTGATTCGTGAAAGCGATTACTTCTTTTTTTCACCTGTTTCTGACGTTGAATACTACGTGCAAAGCGTCTTACATTTTCAACTGTTTCCAAAATAATTCCCGGCACTTCCACACTATTCCCTTCAGCATCTTTAGCCACCATAGTAAAATATGAGGAATTACAGTGCTTTTTTACACCAGTTTGAATATTTTCCGATTCTACTCTTAACCCTACTACCATTGATGTTCGTCCGGTGTAATTTACGGATGCTTTTAAGGTAACTAATTCTCCCACTTCAATTGGGTTTAAAAAATCAACTTTATTAACGGATGCTGTAACACAATAAAAACCTGAATGTTTTGATGCGCAGGCAAATGCTATTTGGTCCATCAACCCTAAAATGTACCCTCCGTGTATTTTACCACTAAAGTTGGAATGTGATGGCAACATGAGCTCTGTGATGGTGATCTGTGAATCTTTAATATACTTATAATTCATAATGGTATACCTGAATTGTTATTGATCAATATAAGATTATTTTGGATCATTACCAATCATTTTATGATGGTAAAGTTATGTTTGAACTAACATCCTGCACTATAAATTAATCATATAACCATAGCAAGGGTCAGTATCATTTCATAATTATTTCGTATATTTCTATTGAAAAAAACATCCTGAGTGTGACTTACTAAACTGGAATACCATATTCGATATGAGTACCCGATTAACAAAAGAAGAATTAAAAATATCAAACGAGAAGTTAGCTGAACTAAATGATCAAGCCTGGCAAATCAACCGAAAATCTCCAAAGACTTCAATTGAATTAGCTTTTGAGGCCAAAGGGATCGCCAATGAAGTTGATAATAAATTCCAGGAAAGCATCAGTACTTTTATTATTGGTACCGCTCAGATTTGGTTATCGCAATACGAAGACTCCCTTCAAAATATTTACGAAGCCAAACAATACTTTGAAAAAAACAAACACTATTTATACACGGCTAAATGTCACTACAGCCTGGGATCATGTTATTTTTATCTTTCAGATTATGAGGAAAGTTTAAAATGCTTTTTAGATAGTCTTCACCTTTACGAAAAAGCCAATAATATAATCGGTCAGGCTGATGCCTACAATGGAATTGGCAGTGTTTATATTGAATTTGAAAACTATAACGAGGCCATTAATACACTCGAAAAAAGTAATATTTTACTGGAAAACGAGAATGCCGATAATATTCGGGCCAAGGTATTACATGGACTCGGTGAGGCCACTTTTGAACTGGAACAATTTGAAGAATCCAAGTCATTTTTTGAAACCTGTATTACACTTTCTGAAAAGAAAGAGATGAATCAGGTTTATATTTTTGCGCATGAAGGATTGGCAAAAATTTACAATCAACTGAATCAATTTGACAAGGCACATGAGAATATTGACATGACCATAGAAATGTCAAAAAAAATAGAATTCAAAATTGGATTGGCCAGAGGTTTGTTTTTAAAAGGGAAATTTTTCCTCCAGGCTAATAATGAATCTGACGCCTTTAAATACTTTAATGAGGCTATCCATATTGTAGAAGAAATCGATTCTACAGAGGTAAGGTGTAAGTTCCACCAGGAAATGTCAGTTTATTATGAGAATAATCAAAATTTTGAATTGACGGTTTACCATCTTAAAAAATACCATGAATTTCAGAGTAAACTCAATAAGCAGCGGCATAATTTGCATTTAAAGAGTTTGCAAATAAAAATTAATCTTGAGCGGGTTGAAAAGGAAAACGAAATTTATCGCTCAAAAAATGAGGAATTGAGCTATAAAACCAAGGTTTTAAAAGAGTCGAACGACAGGATTAAAACCATTAGTGAATTGGGACAGATTATTGCATCAAAGCTTGAACTTGAAGAGCTTCTCAATGTAATATATGATCAAATTAACCTGTTAATGAGTGCTGACGTACTCTACATTGGTCTTTATAATGAAGAAGAGCAGATTATCAGCTTTCCATTTTATATCAGGGAAAATGAACGGGTTCACGGAGTTAAAGTTTCAATGAATAATACCGGTAAATTTACGGTATGGAGCATCAAAAATAAAAAAGAATTGGTGCTTAACGATTTTAACAAGGAAGCTACTGAATACATTACCCTTACCTCTTCTCAGCAACAGGGTAAGCTTCCTGCTTCGGTTTTGATAGTACCCATTAAAATAAAAGAGAAAATTATTGGTGTAATTGGTGTTCACAGTTATACTAAAAACAGCTTTAAAAAGGATAAAGTCAATATTTTAAAAACACTTGGTGCCTATGTTTCCATAGCCCTGGAAAATGCCCGGGTATATAAAAGTATTAATGACCTTTATGCCTTAATTGAAAGTAAAAATAAAGAGATTGTCGATAGTATTAACTATTCCAAACGTCTTCAAAATGCAATACTCCCCGCCCAGGATCATATCAAAGAATGGCTTCCTGAAAGCTTTGTGATTTACAAACCAAAAGCAGTGGTAAGTGGTGATTTTTATTGGTTTGAACACTTAAATAAGTATACCTATCTGGCAGCAGCCGATTGTACAGGACATGGTGTTCCCGGCGCCCTGGTAAGTGTGGTTTGTTCAAATGCATTAAATCGTGCTGTGAACGAATTTAACCTGGTGGAGCCTGCTGAAATATTAAACAAAACCCGGGAATTGGTCATTCAGACCTTTGCTAAAAGCGGTGAGGATGTTAAAGACGGTATGGATATCGCACTTTGTGCCATTAATGGTAACAAAGTTATATTTTCAGGATCTAACAACCCACTTTGGATCGTTAGAAAAACAGACTTATTGACTGCTGAACAGAAAGGCAAAAAGAATACCCTTATTGATGATGAATATGCTTTAGTTGAATTTAAAGCCAATAAGCAACCCATTGGATTGTATGTTGGAATGAAAGATTTTACACAGGAAAAAATTGAATTGTATAAGGGTGACAGACTTTATATTTTTACTGATGGTTTTGCGGATCAGTTTGGTGGTAAGCGGAACAAAAAGTTTAAATACAAGCCCTTTAAAAAGTTTCTTATTCAACTACACAGTGAACCTTTCGAAAATCATAAAGAAATCATTTCTGATGCATTCGAAAAGTGGAAAGGTGATTTGGAACAAGTTGACGATATCTGTATAATTGGTGTTAAAGTTTAGTTTATTGTAAATTAAGTCTTGACGAAATAAGAACATTACCAAAAACCAACTTCTTAATCTACCCTGTTTTTTAAAGAATGATTATATTGAACCATGATCAGTTCAATAATCATTAAAGTCAATGCCATGCCTTGGATTCTCATACCTGGCTTGTAGTGCTCCATTTCTTTAAGACTTATTTTCTATTAATCATTAAACTTTTATTATGAATAAAATTATAGTACTGGGGGCCGGTATGGTTGGAAGCGCCATAGCCATTGATCTCTCAGATTCGCATCAGGTAACATTATGTGATATTGACGCTCAAAACCTAAACCGGGCTAAACAAAAATGCGATTCATTAACTGTACTTCAACTTGATGTCACTCAAAGTGATGAACTGACTAAGACCTTACAACCATATGATATTGTGGTATGCGCGGTACCTGGTTTTTTAGGCTATGCTACGTTAAAATCTATTATTATGGCTGGTAAAGATGTGGTTGACATTTCCTTCTTTCCTGAAAATGCTTTGGAGTTAAGTGATCTGGCAATAAAACATAACGTCATTGCTGTGGTGGACTGTGGTGTTGCACCGGGTATGGACAATATTATTTTAGGGCGTTACAACGAAATAATGAAATTAACCGATTTTGAATGTCTTGTTGGTGGATTACCTAAAGTTAAAACCTGGCCTTTTTGTTACAAAGCTCCCTTTTCTCCAATTGATGTCATAGAAGAATACACCAGACCTGCAAGATATGTCGAAGGAGGAAAAATTGTAGCCAGACCGCCATTAACCGATTGCGAATATGTGGAATTTGAAAAAGTAGGCACTCTGGAATCCTTCAATTCTGATGGATTACGTTCCATATTATTTACCATGTCACATATTCCAAATATGAAGGAAAAAACATTAAGGTATCCGGGACATGCCGAATATATTAAAGTACTCAAGGAAAGTGGTTTCTTTGATTCAAAAAGTATTCAGATCAACGGACAACAGGTCAAACCAATTGATTTTACCAGCAAAATATTGTTTAAAGCCTGGAAACTGGAAGAGAATGAGGAAGAAATTACTGTAATGCGGGTTAAATTAACGGGTAAGAATCAAAATGGAAAAAAGGAAACCGTAATCTACCACCTACTGGACGAGTTTAATCATGAAACCGGTACCTCATCAATGGCCAGAACTACTGGATACACCGCATCAGCGGTTACAAATCTTATTCTAAACAAGCAATTTAGCTACACAGGACTCTTCCCCCCGGAACTGGTTGGAAAACATCAGAACTGTTTTGATTATATCATACAATATTTAGCTGAAAGAAATATCAACTATGTTAAAACTACCGAAGTAATTGATTAGACTAGAGTTTTTCAAGGTGCTTTTCCTTTTTCGAACTCTTGGCTGATTTTTTTAAGACTTCACCACTCTTTGAGTCGATCCATATATTTTTAGTGACACTCCAATATTTTTTAGTGGAATAATGAGGTTCTTCACTTGAAATAAACCATGCACATTTATCATTAAGGGACTTCATTGTGACAATAGGTTTTCTATTCGCATTTTTTATCACAAAATAATTATTCAATGCTGCTATTTTAACCGCTTCAGAAACACTGACCTCACTGTTTGAAAAGCAATCACAAGCTAGTTTATCATAATCGGTATTGGCTTTGTCACAGACCGGTTTCACCAATCGGTAAGGTTTTGTTGTATCATGATCTGACAAAAGCAGACCAAGATTATTTTTACTTTCTGTATTATATATTATACTGTCTTTGCTGATTAATGACATGCAGAGCAACAAAATGCCTAAACTGATCAATACCTTCATCTTGCCGGGATATTAAAATTAACGACCTTGATAGTCATGGTTTAACGATTCTATTAAAGTATTAAATTAATCTTTAAAACCGTTGATAATATATGAAAAAATATCCAATCCAAAAGCAGGCTATTTTTGTAAATAATTATTATATTGCCAGTTAAGTGATAGATTATAGCATCTTTTTAAGACCTCTAAAGGCAGATCCCCGTTTGCGACCATAGTTTTTCAGTTAGTATAAATATTAGGTATCAAATGGGGATTAGAGGTCCAATTTAGTCCCCTTTTAGTAATTTTTCTTTTAAAACCTCCGCCTTTTTCCGGCCGGATTTATAATATGGGTCTAAAGCAATGGACCGGTTCAGGTACTTCAATGCAACTGCTCTGTCTTTTTTTGATTGGTGCGCATTTGCCCAGGCCCAATAGGTAAAACTCATTATTTTTTGATCTGCATAGGCATTATCCTGTTCGTACCTGATAATTATAGATTCAAAATCCTGTTTGGCAAACTTCCTTTTTCTGAACATTAACCAAGGTAAATTCTCTGCTACACTTCCCCTCATAAACTCTGGTCTGGGTGATAAATTGGCATACTTATTTACAATTGTTTCGAACAGATTAAAAGCTTGCTTTAAATATTTTAATTTCCTGGTCTCTGCACTCATTAATGACAGTGCTGATGCTCTGTATGTGTCAATGAATATTAATAATTCAGAATCTATATCAGAACGTTTTCCAAGGTTGGTTAAAAGGGTAAAGCTTTTTTCAGCATAACCTGAGTAGGCACCGGTTTTATTGAAAAAAGTCAGGTTTAGTGCCACTTCATGATAGGTTATACCCAACCTGGCTAAATTCAATGAAGAGGAATCATTCCCCGCCATATCACTGACTTGTTTAAGTTTTGTCTTTACCTCTTCCTGACCAATAATTTCCATTACATCATTTAAGGCTTCCTCATAAAATGCAATTTTTTCTTTGATTAAATTTTGTGTCTGACCAACTGTAGTAATGGTCATTAAAAGCATGGCTACTGTGTACTTCATAAGTTTTATTTTATGAAGCAAAACTAGTGATGACCTCTGCTAAAAATTGTTGATTTGTGTTAAGATTTTGAATCGTTTATCACCCGTTTTCTAATCCGGCTCAGACTTTCAGGTGTTAACCCAATAAGGGTAGCAATATACTTTTGAGGTACTCTCAAAAAAATCTCGGGGTTGGATTGCATTAAATTACGGTATCGAACCTCAGGTTTATCTGAAGCCAATGACATAGCAATCTCTGTACTCCGAATAGCAACCTCCTCTGTTATTTTCCGCCCTATTTCTTCAAATTTTCTGTTTTCCCGATACAGTTTCTCCAAATCCGGTCTTGAAATCCTCAATAACTTTGTATTTTCCATAGCCTGAAAAAACAATTTACTCTTATTGCCGGTATTAAAACTGGACAAGTCAGTAAAAAAATCACTTTCCACTGAGAAATCGCAAGTTATTTCGTTTCCATCATTAATATGGTAATGACGTACACAACCCGAATCAACAAAATTGATATACTCACAATGCTGACCGGCTTCAAGACAATATGCCTTCTTTTTGAGCTTAACCGGCTCAAAATAATCATCTACAATAACCAACTCATTATCAGTAATTGGCAGCAGAAGTTTAAAGAATTCTTTTATCCTGGTGTAGGAGATAACCTAAAGTTTTTTATTCTCCTTAAATGTAAGTAAATTTCACCGAGTTGAAAAGGCAAGAGTGTCCAGCTTTTTTAAATCAGGTTCAATCCAATTATGACGAGCCTTTACAGAGAACAGGTTTTCTTTAGAATAATACTCGAAAGGATAATCACTTTTGCCATACCTTGAGTCAATCAAAGCATTTATAGCCTCATACTTATCCGTAAATTCGTTTTCTTCCACAAAGGCTTTGGCTACCATCAACCAGAATTTGGTAATGGTTTCATGATAGCCATCAGTATCTGAATTAATTGTTCCAACAGACTCATTGTGCTTTGTAATATTTTCACGTACAATATCAAGGGCCTGCTCAAAATCAGATTGCATGATGTACCACACTGCAACAACAATATGTGCTTCGTGTGTCCATTCCGGTTTAGGCAATTCTCTGGCCTCAAAACGTAGCATTAAGGCGTCAATTTCTGATTTTGAATAGTGGTTCATAAAACAATTAGCTATATTTCAAATTTTTGAAACTTCAAACATAGCAAAAATCTCACTATTACATCCATTCCTTTTCAGAAGTTTCAGATTTATAAAGCATGTAATTATAAAGAACAAGCGCTTTTTTTCGGTCAACAAAAGGTATTCTTACTTTTCCTGAAGAGGTTTGAAGCACTAAATTGACTACCCCTCTCCTCTTTTGAAAAACAGATTGTTGCATCTGAATGCTTTGAATCCGATAGTATTCGAAATAGGTCTGATTCGTTTCAATCTGACCATGTCCCTTAATCAATAAATCATTATCCACTTTAAAATAACTTTTTTTATACTTCAGCCAAATTAACAGAATAGTCAAAGGGACTAACAGGCTGTTTAACAGCCACAATCTATCGCCTGACATTGCAAGATAGACAATCGTATTTAGCAACACTATAAATATAAAGCTACGCAGCGCCATTAAAACAATATAAAATTGATCAGGGTAATGCTTCTCCATTTCGTCAAATTCTGCTTTGGTAAACAGAATCTTGTTTAGCTTATCGATATGATTAACCTGAGCACCCACGATTTTAATTTGCTTTTTCGACTTTGTTTTACCTTTCGAAGCTGATGCCTGTTTGAATAAAATACCATGAATGCCGAGTAATTTTTTTAACGGATTAGTAGTTACTTTGATATACTGTACTTTTTCCTTTTTTAAGGTAAAGTTTCTGATGGTTAACAGGCCCTGACTGATTTCAAGTGCTTTGTCTTTTATCAATACTTTTAAATTAAAATGTACCAAAATGGTTCTTACAAGCGAAGCAATCATGGCAATCACTAATAGAAAAATGACCAGGACCACAATCAGAAACACACTACTTAAAATGGCGTCAGCATTATCAACAACCAGGTTTTCAAGTTTTTCACCAACCTTTAATTGCTTTGATAATTCCTCAAACTGATAATTTAATGAAAACAATAACGATACAATTATTGCCAGACTCCTTAAATGATTTTCAGTAATACTGACCTTAAACAATTCAAAAAAGGACAGTTTAAGCAAATAAATTTCCTCTTCTTTTGCTTCTGAAGCCGCATCTGTTTCTACATTAGTATCAACATGCTGCATAATAGCAGCTTTCAAGGCTTCTGCCTTTTCTTTGGCCAACGCTTTTATAGAAATTTCAACTGATTTGGCTCCTGCAGTCTCAACTTCGACCTGGGTAACATTAATGATCTGTTGCACCAAATTTTGTTTAAAACTAACATTTTGAATACGTTCAAAGGGTATGGTTGTGTCCGATTTGCTAATCACCCCCTTTTTCAACATAAAATGCTGATCCTCTATTTTAAATTTAAAAAATAAGTACTGTAATGTAGCTATAACCAATATGACAATCAAGGCTAAGCCCACACCTAAAAAAACTGTATTATAATTGATATCATCCTTAGTGAACAAAAGAATCACCAATGCCCAGGATGCTTTCAGGATTTTATACAGCAATATAAAATAATTGACAATAATGCCTTTGGGAGACTGCCTGGAAAACGCCGAAAAACTGTATTGACTATTCATTTATTTCGGAGGTGATAAAAGCTTTGATACTTAAGGCATCTGTTTTTTTAAGTCCTTTAACTCTTAAATCCCTGCCATTATCTCCAGCTGTAAAAATATTCAGACTGGCCATTTTAAACAAACGTTCTACCGGCCCCTCTCCTATTTCAATATGTTGTATTCTTGAAAACGGAACCGTAGTCATGGCATGAAAAATTAAACCACTTTGGTAAGATATATCTTTTGTCCGTATGGCGTATTTTCTTTTCTTAAAGCTCAAAACCAGATATAAGAGAATTAACAGTAAAACCAATCCGATTCCAACTCCAACATAAATCAGTCCATTCCCTATTTCATCATACTTTAATGAAAACAGGAATAAATACACTATTGACAGAACCAGAGCAGTTAGTCCCCAAATGATAACCAATATTTTCAAATAACTTTTTTCTATCGATTTGAAATCAATATCTTCAATATCGGGTAATTCGGAACTGACTTGTAAATTTTGAAACATAGTTTAATTCAATTCAGTTTAAAACTGTTTTGTAAATCACGACTGCTTTTAGGGCTAAGCAATCAATATAATAAGTCTTTTTAATCCAACCGGGACAAAGCACAACGGATTAAAACCATTAGCATTTACTTTTGCTGAGGCACCATTTCTTCCATGGTTGTTTCTTCGTATCCTTCAGGAATTTCCATTGAAAACAGCTTATCGGCATTTTTAACTGTTTCTTCAAAAGATGATGCTACCATAGTTACTTTCATTCCACCCTGGTCCATTTCAAACTCCATTGGAAACCCCGGAATATCTTCATTTAAATAGGATTGCCCATTCTTACTCACCTGCACCTCTTTTGTATACCAAAAAATTGCTGTGCCCCCATCTTCAGATTTAATAATGGCCTTATGACATAAATACCCTTGAATTTTCTTAGTTTCATCAGTATAAACCACTTCTACATCTGTATCTTTAGTGGTTGTTTCAGATTCTTTTTCTTCCATTTCACTGATTGTACTGACAATGGCCTTTTTCCCCATCATTCCGCTGGTTAACATCAACATTTTATCTTTGGAAGCATCTGTAATTGTTGATATATTCATAAAAGGCCCCATTTTAAACTCCACTCTGGTTTTCGGTCCTTTAAAGAAAATCTCCATAGTTAAGGAGTTAGCCATGGCAACAGCCATTTTATTTTCTTCTTCTTCTGAACTGACTTTTATTTTATACTTGACATGCCCCTCCTCAATCTGGGCATTAAGACTAAAACCTGTTAAAACTAAAACAGCAAGTAAGGCAAATACTTTTTTCATTTTTTTATTTATTAATTGATAGTTAAAGGTAGCTATAATAATGTTGACTGCTCTATAAATCCTGTATTTAATGTCTGGAAAATAGTATTTTTTAACGTCTGATATTATCAACCTTATTGCTACACAACAATGGGACGACAATATGATTCTAAAGTTACAGCCTTCTGAATAATTTTGTATATTGTTCTGTTCTCTATAAATAAATTACCTGCAATTTTTACAAATTACCAAACTTTGAACTCATGTCAGCATTTAAACTTTTCTCCTCCAAAACCTTCCCTATTCTACTCGTTAATTTCATTGGCGTATTTGGCTACAGTATAGTCATTCCCATTCTTATATTTATTGTGATAGATATGGGAGGAAATGCCTTTATTTATGGCGCTTTGGGTGCCACCTACCCCTTTTTTCAGTTTTTAGGAGCTCCAATTCTTGGCCGTCTGTCCGACAGAATAGGAAGAAAAAGAGTTCTAATTATCAGTCAACTGGGTACTTTTATTGCCTGGTTATTATTTATTACTGCCTTTGCTTTACCCAAACTTGAATTGTGGTCGCAAGATAATTCTGTTACCGGTAGTTATATTATGACCCTGCCATTGATATTGATATTTGTTGCCCGTATTTTTGATGGTTTTACCGGTGGAAATGTTTCTGTTGCCAACGCCTATTTATCGGATATTTCAACTGATGAAGACCGTGATAAAAACTTTGGCCAAATGGGAGCTTCAACCAGTATAGGTTTGGTTCTTGGTCCAACAATAGCGGGTGTACTGGCTTCAACGCTACTGGGCGAAATACTTCCATTAATTGTGGCATCCGTTATTTCATTAATAGCCATTTTTGTCATTAAGACCCGTTTAAAAGAAAATAATCCCTGTGCAGTTGATCTTGGGGAATCAAAATCAGGACTGCGTCGTTTTTTTCAGGTTGAACATGTGGACTGCTACGTAGAGGGTGAAATAGAAGCCAGTCCTGAGAAAAAAGGCTGGTCATTTGTCATTAAACAACCTGGAATTCCGTTATTATACAGTATTTATTTTTTGACTTTTCTTGCCTTTAGCTTGTTTTATGCAGGATTACCAGTATACGCCAATACCATTTTAAAGTGGTCTACCACCGAACTGGGCTTATTCTTTGCGCTGTCAGGAATAATAATGGTTATCGTTCAGGGACCTGTGTTAACTCGCCTCAGTAAATCTGTTTCAAATCAAAGTCTGATACTTGCAGGTGCACTTCTACTGGCTGTCAGTTTCTTTTTATTCTCTGTGCAAAATACTATAGTGGTTTATGGCGCCAATGCACTATTGTCGGTTGGTAATGGATTGATGTGGCCCAGTTTTTTATCTCTTCTGGCAGGAAAAGGTAATAAAAGCATTCAAGGTGCAATACAAGGCTATGGGAACAGTATGGGAAGTATAGCCAGTATGATTGGTTTGGTACTCGGAGGAATTTTATTTGAAGTCATCACAACTTCATTGTTCTCTATCGGCGCTGCTATTTTTGTAATTATCGTTTTAATTATATTGATTAACCTTTATCGTGAATCAACCGGGCCTCACCCTGTACCGGATAATCAAAACTAATCACATCCATTGAACGTCCTCCTGTGGATTGATAAAAACGAACAGCATTTTCATCTGCTTTTTCTGCCAGAACGAATAGCTCTTTCAGATCGGAATTTCTATATAAACTTTGTAATTTATTCATCAGTTTTTTTCCAATCCCATGGCGTCTGAAGTCAGAATGCACTGCCAAATCATAAATAAACAATTCCGAAGTTTCGTTGTAATATTTTTTAATTTCATAGCCGGTAATCCCTCCAACTACCGTTTCGTTGCTTAAAGCCACTAAAACAATAAAATGTTGCTGTTCTAATAAAGTCTTCAAATAACCGGTAGATGGTAAATTGTTCCCGTCCTCTTCAAATACATCAGTAAACAAATCGACCAGGGCCTTAAAATACTCAACCTGGTTTGGGGTGACCCTTTGAATATTATAAGTTTTATTGTCATTCATTTTTGATAACATTTTGTTCTGCCAGCTCCGAAAGTTTTCCAAACATCATATTCCAGGTTTCCGTTCTGGTTTCCATATCGTGTGGCTCCAGTTCAAATTGTTGTACAAATGACAAGCTGGATTTTTCATTGGTAACAGCTTCAAGATTCATATGGACCACACTTTCAGGAGCAGCATTCTTTAAACCAATATAGTTAAAACTGAACGCCAGTTTTGAGGGTTTATCTATCTCAATATACTCTCCTTTAATGAAAAAATGGCTACCATCAGGCTTTATTAATTCAATACTGTATTCCCCACTGACAACCGGGTTACTTTCCACTGCTCCAACAGTTAGATTTTTAGGCCCAAACCACATTGCAATTAACTTTGGTTCAATTAACCATTGAAACAAATCATGAACCGAACAATTAAATGTACGATTAATAAATACTTTATGTTTTTCTATCATTATCTTGTTTTGAGTTAATCAGTTCATCTAATGTATTAAATGAATCATTCCAAAAATCCGAATAATAGGAAATCCACTCAAGCGGATGCCTGAGTGAATTTTTATTGAGTGATAATACTCTGTATTTTCCTTGCTTTTTTTTATTCAGAATTTGAGCGTTCTCCAAAATTTTAATGTGTTTACTTAAACCTTGAAACGACATTGAAAAATGATCAGCTATTTCTAATAAAGTTGAATCCTTTTGGTATAATAATTCTATTATTTTCCTGCGGGTAGGATCTGCCAATGCAGAGAAAACAGTTTCAACCTGATCTTTCATCAATTCTGACTTAAATATTAAAACCTGAAGCTACCAAATTAAGTGTTGTTTGCTTAGGTGGTGAAACCGGTTTACTTGCTTTTAAGGCCATTCTAAACGCAGTAAACTCTTCTACTTCATTTAGTTTGGACATGGTTTCATCATCCTTTGCCATGTTAATGTGAATAAATGTATTCGGGTCATCCTTATCGGTATAAGATGAATACTGCATTCCCGGAATTGGATTGGCTTTGATGGCCTCCATTACCTTTTGAATGTTTTTTTTGTTTTCCTCAGCATATTCAGGTTGGACTGTGTATTGCACTTTTACTGCTTTCATAATTGTTAATTTATTGATTATACTATTAATTTGATTCTTCCATAAATTTAGTTAAAATATCCCTTTGACAAGGCAGGTTAAAGGAATTCCAATGTTCAAACATTTTTCCTTCTTTCATCTTAAATACATGAATGTCGTCATGACGGTATTCTTTTCCATTCCTAAGACCAAATCCTGTATCCATCATTGCTACCATATCATCTTTTGCGAACAGTACCTCCGGCTTTAAATCCAAATTATCAAATTGAGAAAATGTACTGTATACCATTTTTATTATCTCTTTAAACCCTTTTTTATCCCTGAGTCCTTCCGGCGCATTATGATTTATAAATCCATCATGTACCAAATCATCTACCTGGTCTGTATTTCCTGTCATAAACCCCTGTAGTAATTGTCCGATTGTGTTAATGTGTTGTTTTTCTTTTTCTTCTGAATTTTCCATTGTTATTGTATTAATGATTTATGGTACAAAATTAGAACATTTTTTAAACATTCAACCAAAAGGTTGGATGTTTTTTTTTATAAATCATTAAAAGGATCCTAATCCTCAGCAACAAAACAAATTAATAAACAGTATTTTAGTAAGACTCGCAAAAAGACTTTAATCCGGACATAAAATAATGCCAGCCCGCTCTGCAACTTTCTTTCCTGAATTCAGGAATTTCCTGTGGAAAACTTTCCATTCCCACGTGAGACACCTGTGCAATTGTCTCACCTTTATTTAAAGATGTTAAACTAAATGTTACTCTTGAACTTCCGGGATGACCTCTGTACGACCAGTTAATTTGAATCTTCCTCCCGATTTCAACTTCGTTTATTTCCCAAACATGAGTAAAAATCCTCTCTCCTGATTGAACGTCAAACATTGTTTTAAATCCCTGATGAGCTTCGAATTGAGGAATATTATCAAAAAACCATTGTACCATTAAACTCTGATCGGTTAATGCTTGCCAAACCAGATTTGAGGATGCATTTATGGTTGTTTTAACAATTATCGGCGCATCCATTTACTTCTTTTTTGCAATAATAAAAATAGAATCACCGTCCTCAAACTCTTTGTATTCCTCCATGAGTAAAATGTCAAATCTATTGTCAAAAAATGCCTTTATTTCAGACCTGGTGTGATAATTTACGTATAAGCCTTTAAACGTTTCATCTCCTTTTCCTTTCCAAAAAGAATGGCAAATAATGCCTGATTCATTTAAAATGTTCCACTGCTTTTGAATCGATTTTTTAAGTGATGCATCACTTAAATGATGGAGTACTTTATTGGAGTAGATAGCATCAAAAGAAGAGAAAACATTCAGGGATTCAGCATCTAAATGTAAAAAATCCCCACCCGGATATATTGATTTTAAATGCTTCAGAAAAGCGCTGGAATTATCTGACCCGGTAACATTATAAGTCTGGCTTAAGATATTCCAGTCCGTTCCCGGCCCTGACCCAATTTCCAAAACTGTTGAACCGCCTGATAAAAATGAACGCATTTTTGAGATGAGTACTTTTCCATCATGCCCTTCAGCCATTTTTATATACTCATTAACAGAGGATTCAGATTGATAATACGCTTCAGACATTGTTATTGTATTGGTGAGCTACTGCCTGCAATGAGTTTCCACTTACCGCCTACCGATTTCCATACTCGTATAAAGCGGTAGGCTTCATTAAACTGATGTTCGTAATACTGGCCTTCCATTTGTACACTGGCCACCACTACGGCAGAATCGTCAATAATATTTACCATTCGGTCATTAACCGAAATATCTTTAACCTTCATTGTGCCTGATGTATAGGCCTCAATATCCATTGACTTGGTAATGGTTTGTCCTCCCGGAATATTAAACAAAAGCTTTTCGTGAAAAAGTTCATCTAATAATACAACGTCAGCGGTAAGCATTGCCTTCAACAGCTGATCTTCCTGAGTTAAAATTTCCTGTTTGATATTCTCTTCGTTCATTGGTATTTTATTTATATTCAATATGATGATGTAATTTATTATACTGTTAAACTAACTTTGTTATCCCTAATACCTCTTCCATTTGCTTTAAATCAAAGTTTGCCCAGTCCTCCAGATGCATTTTAATATTTTCACTTTTAAAATCAGTATAATTTTTCATTCCAATACCTATAAAGTGTACACCAAGGTTTTCGGCTGTCTTCAAATCCCAAATACCATCTCCCACTGATATAATATGATCAAACGATTCCATATTATAAACTACTTTGGCATTTTCAATGGCTTTACTCACAATTTCTTCTCTCTTAAACAAATTGTTAGACGCAGCAACCAATTCCGGGTCATAATTAATCCCGGCCTGATTCAATTTAATAAAAGCCGGTTGAAGCAATGAACCAGTTGCAAAACTTATAGCATATTCGGATTGGGTCTGTAAGGAATCAATCATATTCCTGGCACCCTTAATTTCAGATACCTCTTCTAACTCCAACATCATTTTGCTCATTTCTTTTTCAAAACCGGGAATAAACGAAAAATCAAACTTTTGTGGCAAGTTATTTTCATAATTTTCCTTCAAAATAAAGCTATCGGTATGATGTTGGTATGTTTTCCAATTCTGATTAATTTTGGTTATGCCAAAGGTTTTCATAGCATTGACATAAGTCAGTTGGTGTTGATTTTCACTTTTAGTGATAGTGTCATCAATATCAAATACAATTAAGTTCATTTTTTAAATTTCTTGATCCGCTATTTTAATAATTGTTTTCTGAAGTTTTACCGGTTCCGTATTAAAAACAGTATGTCCGGATTTTTTAAACCAATAAAACTTCTTGGTTTCAGCCTCAAGCTGTTTAAAGTATTCTTTAACCAACCAATGGGACTTTTGTTTATCTCCGTTTCCTTCTATAAAATATACCGGACATTTTAATTGTGAGTAAATTTCCGGAACATTGATATCAAATGACTTTACCAGCATTGGAAACCAAACATCCATCCATTCAAAATATACAGATCTGAAATCTGACTTTGAAGCAAAGCCCACACCATTATGAATGAATAGCCACTTCTGTTGAAAAAACAAATCCTCTTTAGTTTGTAAAGGAATTTGAATTTGATCCAATTCTTTTAAAGCCTGTTGATTATTATTCTTTGCTGCCCATTCCTTTAACATGGTAACAGTTAACCGGGAATGCTTTTCCTGATCAATAATAGGGCTGATAGGAATATAAGCATGTAATAAATCCGGGTACTGTTTTGCAATATGAAATCCCAAAAAAGAGCTCCATGAATGAGAAACTAAAAATACTTTTTTTCGTCCGAATTTACGAAGGAGGTACTGAATCATCTCATGAGTATCATCCTGAAGTAACTCGACACTTAATGGTTGTTCAGATGAATTTAAAGCCAGCGTTTTTCCTGCTTCCCTCTGATCCCAATGTACAACAACAAAATGCTTTACTAATAATTCATTAAAACTTTCAGCACTACTTATTACTGAACGTCCCGGCCCTCCGTGAAGAAATAAAGGTACTGGTTTTCTGATATCTTCCCCCTTTAGCCAAAGGTGTTGGTTGATGCCATTAATTTTAACCGCATAACTGGTGTCCATTTGAGAAAAACCATTGAATTGAATATACAATACTGAGAGGGTAAGAAGGATAAATTTCATTGACTTTAGCAGTTAGAGCACTAAAGATAATGCTATTTATTAATTCATTCTGTTTTTAATATTTCAATTGGTCGGTTTGCTTTTGATTCACTGATCAGTATTGCAAAATCTAAATAATCAATAGTCCTGCTTCCACCTGTGGGCTTCCAATATGAACGGCCAAGCAGTGTTTTAACATTAACCAAATCAAGTCCGTTAGCTATCAGATAAGTACCATTTGAAGTCTGTAAGTCAAACAGACACAAATCTGATGTTTTGTTCTTTTTCAGTTGCCGGATTCCCTGGTAGTATTCCAGCCAATAATCAGCAATACCATACCCACCCTTGGTGGCATATCCTTTATATTCACCGTCTGCATTATATTTTGTACCCCACAATACCCTGCTTTTTGTTAAAAATCCCTGAATGGTTTTGATTTCACCTGGATTATAATCTTTATTTTCAATCAACCTTGTAAAAAAAGGGGCGCTATCATTAATCCTGCTCTTCATGATATGATAAACTCCCATCCTAAAGAATTGAAGCCCTGATTTGACTTCATAATACTTTTGCATTTTTTTATAATTCTGGTATATGGTGTGCTCCCGGTGCGTTCTCTTAAAAGTTAATTTAAGATTACCCAAAATGTGATTAAATGATGCCATATCTCTGATATATTTTCTGTATTCGTTTTGATGGTTGTCATAATTATCAGCAAACCGCTCAAGTAATGCTTTTGTTTCAGTTTGATAATAAGCTGCCCAGTTAACCTTTGTTTTTTCAAGGTGAGATTTTAACGAATCAATATATTTCCAATCAGAATTATCCTGAACCAGTTCTGTAAGTTCCATAACAGAATACTTATAAGAAGCAATTTTATCGACTCCTATGATTTGTACACCATGATTCTTAAATAATGGCCTTATGTTCTTCCATTTTTCGAAAACCTCAATGCTTTTTTCCTGCGATACCCTAATACCATACTCGTGTATCAGTGATTCCAATAATACCTCATCCCCACTATCAATATACTTTTGAAAGTAATGTGCTGTACTAAAATCTGTTTCAGGAAAATAGTACTTTAAATTATGGTTCAATATCAGGTTCTTTAGCAAAATCACCTCGGTTTCCTCTGTCTTGGCACTGCCATGTAATGCACCAAACCCTACTATTTTGACTTGCCCCAGAGCCAATCTATAATCTCCTCTTAAATCCTGCCTGCTATTATTAAAATGATTAGTTGCTTTGGTTTGTCCCATACCAGTAGTTACCAAAACACAACAAATTAAGACCAAAATAAATCTCATGATAGTTTGTTTTAAATCCAATTAGATATTGAGCATATCAGATATCAAAAACTATTCCTAAAAGTATTACGTTTATTCAGACTTAAAATAAGGATTATAAATAATTCCTATAATGTTTTGCCAGGGGTCTTTTACCGCTGCAACCACTATTTCTCCGCCTACATTATGAGGTGCTTCAAACGCCATGGCACCGACCGATAACAAAAACTTATACTTTTCCTCAATATCTGTCACTCCCCAATAGGTCATCACATTTTCAGATTTTTCGCTCTTGCTTTTTTCAGGTATCAGCCCTAACTCATAACCGGCAATATTAAACCCCACATAGAAAGGCTCATCAAAATATGGTGCTTCTCCAAAAGCTACTGTATACCATTCTTTAGCTTTATCTAAGTCACTTACCTTATTAATGACGGTTCTGAGGCCAAGAAAAGGGTTGTTTTTCGATTCACTCATTATTGTATAGCATTTTTCAGAACGACTTAGGTAAACTACTTGCTACCTAATACTTTTAGCCTACTACTTAATTCTCAGAAGGCTCTCTGTTCTTAACATATTTTTCAAGCCATTGGTCCTGCTCCCATAACAAATGTAAGATACTTTCACGCGACCTGTATCCATGACTTTCTTTTGGTAAAATCACTAAACGTACTGTTGCACCATGTCCTTTTAAAGCATTAAAATAACGCTCACTTTGCATTGGATAAGTACCGGAGTTATTATCAGCCTCACCGTGAATCAATAATAAAGGGTATGTCATTTTATCGGCATGCATAAAAGGTGACATTTTATTATAAACGTCAGGTGCATCCCAGTAAGAACGTTCCTCACTTTGGAAACCGAATGGTGTTAATGTTCTGTTATAGGCACCGCTTCGGGCAATACCAGCAGCAAATAAATCACTATGTGTTAACAAATTGGCTACCATAAACGCACCATAACTATGACCTCCCACAGCTACTTTATTTCTATCAATATATCCCAATTTGTCTACTGCATCAATAGCTGCTTTTGCATTGGCTACCAATTGTTTTCTGAATGAATCATTGGGTTCTGTATCTCCTTCACCAATTATAGGAAATGAAGCATCATCTAAAACCACATAACCTCTCGAAACCCAATAGATCATAGATCCATAGTAAGGATACGTAAATGCGTTAGGATTAGATGTATTTTGACCAGCACTTGCTTTATCTTTAAATTCGGTTGGATAAGCCCACATGATCATTGGCATTTTTTCCTTCTTTTCCTTATCGTAGCCTACCGGCAGATACAAAGTACCGGAAAGCTCTACACCATCATCTCTTTTATAGGTGATAATTTCCTTATGAACACCTTCAATACTTTTAAAAGGATTTTCAAAAGATGTTAATTGTTTTAAAGTATTCCCCTTCAGATTTCTAAAATAGTAGTTGGGATATTCATCCGGAGACTCTATTCTGACTAATAATTGATTCCTTTCCACATCATATTGTCTCAAATCTTCAACTTTATCGGTATAAGTTGACTCGTAAACTCTTTTTTTCTTTCCTGTTTTAAGGTTGTATTGGTCCACAAAAGGAAATTGTCCTTTCTCTGAAAATCCATCACCAATTAAATAAACTACTGACTTTTGGATGTCGATTACTGACCTCCCCATTTCGGTTCTCTTGGTCACAAAACTTCCCGGATCACTGTAACGATCCTGATAATTTCTATCTGAAATTACTTTTGGTTTTTGTGTGGGATCTGAAGGGTTAAACATATAAGTTTTTGTATTTCTGGTATTCCACCAATAATCGTAGGCAATGGCAATCTGATCATTCCCCCATTGAATTCCGGAATACCGGTTAATGGTTTTAAAAATACTGGTACCGTCTCCTTTAAATGGCGCTTTTAATTCAAATACCTCATCCCTGTACTCTACTTCATTTTTCGGATCTCCTTCATCTAAAGCCACAGCATAAGTCAAACTCGCCGGGCGATCACTTCGCCATGAAAATCTTCTTTTTCCTTTTCTGACAGCCATAAACCCTTTCGGTAAATCTTCAATTAACGGCACTTCAAGCACGGTTTCAACCATCTTCCCCGCTTGATCGTAAATAACAGTTTTGGAAGGAAACCTTCGGTAAGGTACTAAATATGAAAAAGGCTTTTCAACGGTAGTTACCATCACATAATTACCATCAGGCGAAAAACTTATACTATTATAAATGGCACTTCCCAACCATTTTTCTTTTGTACCATTCAATGATACTTTATATAGTTCCGAAAGTCCTAATTGCTCAAAATTATATTCATCATTTTTATTTTTCAGTAAATCCTGATAGGTTCGGTTCTGCGCCTTTTTACCATCATTTACCGAAATAGTAGGACCTGTTGGTACAGCGGTTTTAGTATTAACTAATGCTTTCTTATCAGCCGAGATCATTTTTACCAACATAGATTGTCCGTCAGCGAACCAATTCACCACATCACCCAAATTAGCATTAATATTAGGCTCAGTTAATTTGATCATTTTTGCAGACTTCAGTATAAGCACCCACAACTCCACTCCCTCTGCTGTTGTATTAGTCAGTGAAAGCATGGATTGATCAGGAGACCATTGAAAGTTAGTTAATCTTGGGTTTTCAGGCATTCCTTTTACCTGAGCCACCATTCCATCTCCCGATTTCAGGTTTTTGATCTGGATATTATTAAAATAAGTCACTCTGCTTCCAATATTCACTTGCGGATCAATTCTCAACCCTCCTAACCTTAACTCTTCCTGCGATAATTCTTCAATTGTTTTATAAGCACTTCTGGACAACATTACCATGTATTCCTTATCATGATCAAGGAATATAGATGGTGCTCTTTTTACATCAACTAATTTTAATATTTCCTCAGGTGGTTTTTGATAATCAAGGTTTTCCTGGGCATTTATTCCAAGTGTAGTTCCCAGTATCAGAATACAAAATAAAAGTCTCATATTTTTTAGTTTAAGATGCGCTATCAAACTTAGTCAATAAATGCTTAAATCTTAATTATTTTAAATCATAATTCTAATTAATCACTAATTTTATTCCTCACCACTTAAAAGGGATTATCAAAGCAATAAATGGAACAGCGAGATTGGTTATTAAATGAAATTGAACGGTTTGGAAGAGTATTAGGAAAAATTGTGTCGGATTTTTTAGGGTTAAAAACACAGGAAACTATGATCAAAAGCATATCAGTTTACAATAAACGGTTGAAAGATGAGCTGGAAATAGATGTGGATGACCTGGTACTAATGACTAAAAAATCACTTGAAGAATTGGTTCGTAACAGGAATATAAATACTGAACAGATGGAAACCTTATCCCGTTATTTTGAAAAAATTGGTGTAATTAATATGAAGTTCAATTCTGAAATAGCGGAAAAATATCTCCTAAAATCTATTGAATTACTGGAGCTTGCAGATGAAACATCTGAAACTATCTCCTTTGAACGGCTACAGCGAAAGTCGGGTATTAGTAAATTACTTGAATCACTTTAAGCTGATATTGATACAAATTGAGCAAGTTTCGGGTTTTTAGTCCGCAAAATCGCTAGTACTTTTGTATCATTAAGTATACAGATGGACACAGAAAACAATATTAATTATCAACGGGTTGCCAAAGCAATTGATTACATCAACAAAAACTTTGAGCAACAACCCTCACTCGAAGAAATTGCAGAACATATTCACTTAAGCCCCTTCCATTTCCAACGTCTTTTCACGAATTGGGCGGGTATCAGCCCTAAAAAATTTCTGCAATACACCAGTATTCAACACGCAAAAAATATATTGCAAAATAGCTCATCTACATTGCTGGACACAGCTTACAAAACCGGATTATCGGGTACAGGAAGACTGCATGATTTATTCATTAAAATTGAAGGCATGAGTCCCGGAGAATATAAAAAGGATGGTGACAACCTAGCCATTTACTATCAATATAGTGATAGTATTTTTGGTCAAATTCTAGTAGCCTCTACCGAAAAAGGGATTTGTTATATGGGCTTTTCAGATGACAAAGAAAGTGCTTTTTTAGAATTGAAAACACGATTTCCACTGGCTCGTTATACCGAACAAAAAACTAAATTTCAACAGAATGCATTACAAATATTTACCAGCGACTGGAATAATATTAATCAAATCAAGCTCCATTTAAAAGGTACTGAATTTCAATTAAAAGTTTGGGAAGCACTCTTAAATATTCCAATGGGGCACCTGACTACCTATGGTGACATTGCCCAATCTATCCAAAAGCCCTCGGCTTCAAGAGCTGTAGGTACAGCCATAGGAAAAAACCCTATTGCATTTTTAATTCCATGTCACCGGGTTATCCAGGCTTCAGGAAATTATGGTGGTTATATGTGGGGAGAAACACGAAAAAGAGCCATTATTGGATGGGAAGCTTCAAAATTAAGTTAATGATATAATGCCGGATATTGATAAAAAAGTTGAAGCCATTGATTGGGAAATAACCCGTCAATCTCTCAACAACAGTGGTTATGCAATTATTGAAAATTTCTTAAATAACGAGCAATGTGAACTACTAATCGATAATTATAATACTGAAAACCTGTATCGAAAAACAGTGCAAATGGAACGTCATCAGTTTGGAGCCGGAGAATACAAATATTATAAATACCCTTTACCAAACCTTATACAATCTATCAGGTCAGTACTTTATCTCAGACTCGTTTCAACGGCTAACCTCTGGATGAAAGCCTTAAAGATGGAACACACTTTTCCGGAAACATTAACCGATTTACTAAAACAATGTCAGGAAAATAACCAAAGCCAACCCACACCACTTATTTTAAAATATAATAAAGGAGGATTCAATACATTACATCAGGATTTATACGGTACATTTTATTTTCCATTCCAGGCGGCTTTATTCTTAAATGAACCGAAAAAAGACTATACAGGAGGGGAATTTATTTTAACCCAACAAGTGCCCAGAGCACAGTCGAAGGCAATGGTATTAACTCCCGGAAAAGGAGATTTAATTATATTTACCACACAATACAGACCGGTTAAAGGCGTAAGAGGTTATTATAGAGCTGCCATTAGACATGGTGTTAGTGAAGTACGCTCCGGAACACGTCATACCCTTGGAATTATATTTCATGATGCACTCAAGTAAAATGATAAACCATATTGATTTAACCGATAAAGTTTTATATCAAAAAATAAAAAACAGAAAGATTACATTGGGTGGAAATCGTAATTTGAAAATATATGGTTTGTTGAGCTGTAAGTCAGGAAAAAGAATGCATAAATCAAACAGAGTTTTTTTTGCTTCAATTACAGAAGCTGAAATGCAGGGTTACAGGCCTTGTGGTCATTGTCAGAAAAACGCCTATAAAAACTGGAAAAATGGACTTATTTGATAACTCAACACTTAAAAATCTGCTACCCCACAACGGAGAAGTATTCTACCATGGCCCTATCCTTTCGTTAAGTGATTCTGAACATTATATGTCACATTTGATGGAAGGTATTGAATGGCAAAATGATCAGGCCATTATTTTTGGGAAGTTGATTACAACAAAGCGAAAGGTAGCATGGTATGGTGACCATCCTTTTAGTTATACTTATTCGAAAACAACAAAGTTTGCCTTACCGTGGACCAACGAATTGCTGGCACTAAAAAAAGCAGTTGAATTTGAAACCGGAGAAACATTTAATTCCTGCCTGCTAAACTTATATCATACTGGTGAAGAGGGAATGGCCTGGCATAGCGACGGTGAAAAAGATTTAAGAAAAAATGGTACCATTGCTTCTTTGAGTTTTGGTGCTGAACGCAAATTTTCGTTTAAGCATAAAACCACTAAAACTTCTGTTTCTGTTATTCTTGAAAAAGGGAGCTTACTTACTATGAAAGGCAGTACGCAAACCTATTGGTTACACAGGTTGCCACCAACGAAAAAAACCAAACTTCCCAGAATTAATCTCACTTTTCGAAATATTGAAAGTCAGACCAATCTGCTTTAGCAAATTCTTCTCTTTTTTAATTGGTATAGTATTCTGCATCATTCTGATTCTGAATCGTCCTTATGGAGGAAGTTAAACCCGCATTATGCATTAAAAAACCTATTGCGGTCTGAAATCACTTCAAAATAGTGCGCTACGCCAGGTTTTGTGAGTTCACCATAATGGAAACTATGCTGAAATCACGAACTCCTACTATTTTATTGTGCTTTCAAACCTCATAACGATCTTTCAATACATAATGCGGGTTAAAATAATACGACTATGAAAATATTGTACATTTTTCCTCATCCTGATGATGAATCGTTTGGACCGGCCGGAGCAATACACCAACAAGTGGGTGATGGTAATGAAGTTTATTTACTGACTTTAACCAAAGGCGGCGCAACCCAGGTCAGACATAAACTTAAATTAAGTGTTGAAGCCATGGGAGAAGTGCGTCATAAAGAAATGCTCAAGGTTAAAGAAACACTTAACTTAAGCGGTTTTACCATATTAGATTACCCTGATAGTGGTTTAAAAGAACTTGATCCCAGGATACTGGAAGAGGCAATTGAAACAGAAATTCGCAAGATTAAACCGGAAATTGTGGTAACCTATCCTGTGCATGGAGGCAGCGGTTTTCATGACCATTTAGTAACCTATGCTGTTGTAAAAAGAGTTTTTACTGAAATGAAAGAAGCGGGTTCAAATTATTTAAAACGTTTGGCCTTCTTCACTATGCCGGATAGTGGTGCCCCCTCATTTATGGACAACGGTTGGCCACGACTCAAGTTATCTGACCCTGATTTAATTGATGTCATCACTCCCCTGACTCAAGAAAATATTGACGCTATGAAACATGCATTGCTTTGCTATGAGACTTATCAGGAAATGGTTGAAAAAACCGGTGTAATTGAAAAAATTGGTAATAAAGTTCATTTCGAGATTGCTTACGAAAACCATCTAACTCCTTTAAAAAAGATTACCGATAAGCTAATTCCTTAAAAATATTGCATCATTTTCCAGGTCCTTCGACTTAGTAACTGAAACTAATATATTATCAAAAATTAAAAGTATGAAAAAAGCATTTTTTATTTTTTTAGCGTTTACGGGACTTACTTTAAGTTCAGCTTATGGGCAGAATTGTGATCCTTCTCAAAACCAAAACTGTAATCCTAAAATATGTTGTCCGGTTGAACCGGATTGTTGTGATGATTCGGATTCCTGCTACAGAGATGAAAAAACTGAAAAGCAAAAAGAGGATTTATCAATTAAAAACCGGGTATTCCATAAAATTTTAACCCGAAAAAATAACAGAACTTTAGTCGCTGTAAAAAACTAATAGTATGAAAACAAGATCAAATATTGACAAAGCAACAAATCAGTGTTGTGCACCTGCTTCAGGTAATGAGAAAAATGAACCTTGTTGCCCGCAACCAACAGATGGTTCAGCATGCTGCAATAAGGACGAATCTAAAGCGGTTAATTCCCAAAAAACAGGATGTTGTTAACCAAATTAATATTTAATAGAAGCCCTCTAACCAGAGGGCTTTTTTATAATGATTCATGCGACTTGTAACCAATCAGGATTTCATTGTTATTCCACAAATACCTGATCTGAATAACAATACCCCTTAATGATGAAATTGTTGACTTTTTCATTTCTATTGCTAACCCTTTTTAAAACATCCTTTTCGCAGGATATTTATGATATCACACTAGAAAACTGTAAAGTTACCTCACGAAAAACCAAAACAGTTGAGATTTTTGGAAAGACATCTGTAGCAGAAATCTACAGGATAAAAGCGCAGATTAAAGTTTGTGAAAACTGTATTAAATATCCCCATTTAACCCCTTGTTCTCCCATCTATACCTTTAAAGTTGAAAAGTATGAGTTAATAGTCATCCCAGATGTGGATTCAACCTATCTGGATCTCTTACTTTCTACCTTAACAACCTATTGGAAATCTTTAGAGGCCTGGGACAAAAGAGCAGAATATGATGTGCTTAAGGTTGCCTGTTTTACTTCAAGTTTTTTAGTTTCAGATACGATTTCTATTCCCTACCTTAAAGTCGGTAATTTCGATAACAATCATATGATTTATTATCATAATAACAGATTGTATAAAATTGCTGCCACTCAGAAAAAAAACAGTATTTCCGGAGTCATCAATTTCAAAGAACAATGTCTCAGTTTCACCCAAAATGGTACAGTAATAAAACCACTTAAACGGGTAGAAGATTTTGAAACGGCAAAAGCTATTATGTCAGAATACCATCTTGTAGGCAACTGAAATATTTGGCTACTGTAGCACAGTTTTTTTAACCTCAATACTTTTTTCCCGAAAAAATAAAAACAGAGGTAAACCTCCTGCAATTCCAAATGCAAAAGTGTAAACCCAAATGAGCATTACATGCTTTATCCGGTGTTTTTTTGATTCCCTGAAACTCCATACTAAAAACAGGACTACAATAAACAATAAATCAACCATAAATGCTGATGAAATATTGTTTGCAAACATGCCGTTAAAAGTATCAACCGGAAACCGGTAAAGTAAGATGTTTCCGGTATTAAGGGATTCCATAACAACAAAGATATTGGGTAAAATTGTACCAATAATAGTTAAAACCAAATATGTATTTTTCATATCATTTAAATTATGATACAAAGCTATTACTCATTGATTCGGATGTCAATTGACGATTGTCAATAAATTAACCTGACACAATTCTTTTTCTGATTCTACTCAACGTTTCGGGAGTTACCCCCAAATAAGTAGCAAGGTAATATTGTGGCACCCGTTGAAGCAACTCGCTATCTTCACTCACCAGTCGCAAATATCTTTGTTCCGGACTAAGTGTTACAAAAGAGTGAATGATATCCTGATTGACGATTAGCTCTTCTTCCATCATTATTCTGGCTAAAAATTCGAATTTTGGTGAATATTCTAATAATTGATGGGCTACTTCAGCAGTAATTACAGCAACAACAGAGTCCTCAATAGCCTGGAAAGTGAACCGACAAGGCTTTTGTTTGGTAAAGCTCTCATAAGCACTGGCAAATTTATTTTCGGTATAGAAAAAAGCAGTTTTTTCTTCAAGACCAACCTTGTAATAGAGCCGGATACATCCTTTTATTATAAAAAAGAATGCATTTGAGATTTCGCCTTCATTTAATAAGACTGTCTGTTTTTTAACGGAATCAACTTTAATTATTTTATTCAATAATTCAATTTCCTGCTGACTTAAAACAGCATATTGCCCCAGGTATTTTACTAAACTGTCAATCATTTACTAATAAAAATAACTAACATCTGGCTGTTTTTCTTTTCTTACCCAAATGCCCCTTATCTATTACTTTTTGGATGTATTCGGTAGCCAAAGGCACTTTGCAGGCTGTCCCCCCCATTTCAACATAAACCTTCCCTATTTCGGCTGCAATTTTTTTCGATACATCTGTTAATTCAACAATATATGAGCCTATTGCAATAACAAAACCATTCATTGTATACCTGACCCGGTTAGGCGCTGTGTGAATTTCTTTACTTACCCTTTCAAGTAATTGCTCATACATTTTAATATCAAGTACCTCATCCTTGTTTACACTTGCATAACCAGCCAATGTTGACCAACCGGCACAAGCTATGGTTTCCTCCTCCGATTCAATCCATTCAAGTCCCAAATCAAACCCGAAATCTGTCTCAGCAGCAACCCAGGGTACAGCATACTCACTTAAATAAGACCAATAAGCATTCTTAACCCAACCTTCAAGATCTGCTCTCGATATTTGTTTTTCATCAGCCATTAATCCAGCCAGGTACATGGCATCACTATTCCCGGTTTTATAGAGTTCAAGTGATAATTCATGATTTTTTTTGGTTTGCTTCAGAATTTTTTTGAGGTCTCCTACCCTCACACCAAAAAAAGGTTCCCTGGCACCGTGGTTCATCAGTGTTCTTTTGGTGAGTGGATTTCCATATTTTTCCAATTCTTGCATCACCTCATTCAATGTCATAATACTCTATATTTGATTTTTTTTATTCAAAAGACTTTGTCGCTTTTCTCAAATATAAGCAATAGAAAAAATAAAAGAAATATCCTCACAATTATTCTTTTTCGAGATACACCTCTGAATCAAATTCAGGATTTGTAAGTGTTTTGGTTTTATACCCTTTTTTAGAAAATTGTACCTCTATATCAGGACATTTAGGAACACATCCGCCAAAATTATTGCAAACAGAGAAGCTACCTGAACTATCAGTATAAATCTGGTCTGATCCTGTTAACACTTCACAGTATACACTATTAAGAGGTTGGTTGGTGTCAGTACCATAAATGATTCCGGAAGCACATCTGCTCCCTTCACAGGAAGACAATACCATACCCATACTAATCAAAATGAAAATACTAGTCGACTTGATCGATAACATAGTCATTCAATTTATTTATTTTATTACACCTGTACTAAGTAATGGGTTGTCTGGACTTTCTGCTTTCTTTAAATGATCAAGGCGACAATAATAAGAAGTATCATGAAGACAATCATAAAAACCAGATACGAAATGAGTACAGTCAACATACTCATAAAAATATTGGACTTCAATGATTTACTGATAAACCAGGAAAGCAATACGAGCGAAAATATTGATGAAAAACCTAACCAAAAACTCATGCTGTCAGTTACCCAGAATATCGCCAAACCAAATGCACTTCCTAAAACAGTTGAATGGGCATATACATAGCTGTTAGCTACCAAATGTTCTGCAAAATTGTATTGGTTTTTCTTTCTTAACATCCAGAAAGTAAACAGAGCCATCACGGGTAAAATGGCATAGCCAATCAGATTCATGTTTTTTTGATAAGCCTGCATTAATGACTGATACTTTTGTTGAAACTCAATCACTTTATTATTTGGTGTCCCTGAGCCCAGTTCAGCTCCTGTACTATAGGCTGCCATATAATATTCATCTAAGTTACCACTAAAGAAAAACATCAGTACCCCTGAAATAGTAATAGCTATTAGCAAATAACGCATAGGAGGAATATACTTTTTCCTCAACCCTGTTATATAGCCATCCGTAACTTCATATGGCCTCAGCGTCAAGTCGCGCACTGTTAGCCATACCGGTCCGTCAAAATTAGCCAATCTCATAATAAAATCAACCACAATAGCCTTGACCGAAAGTCGTTTACTTATATATTTTGCGCCACAATTTGGGCAAAAATTAGCTGTTTCTACTACGTTAGCGCCACAGTTTTTACAGGTCATAGTGTTTTAATAAGATGATCGGCTAAGTACTTCAGCAATTTACTTTTTTACAGAAGGATAAATCATCAGGTTATCCGCTAAATATAGATAAATAAAAGCACACTACCCCATCCGCACTTTTAAAAATAAAATCTCACTAAAACTACTGAATCTTAACCCCTATCACACAGACGTCATCAACCTGCTCAAGGTCTCCTTTCCATTTTTCAAATGCTTCAAAAAGGATCCGCTTTTGATCGTCCATATCTTTATTACAATGCTGTAAGAGCAAGGCTTTAAATCTTTTATTCAACATCTTTTTACCTTTTTCCCCTCCAAACTGATCGGCATAGCCATCTGAGAACAGATATATAATATCCCCCACTTCCAAATCAATTTTATGGCAGGTATAAGGATAAGGATTATCAAATTTACCAATAGGTTGTTTGTCCGCCTGAATCTCAATAATTTTATGATTTCTAACAATCCAAAGTGGACGGTAGGCGCCGGCGTATTTCAATTGCAGGCCATCCAAAACGCAAAGGGCTATGTCCATCCCGTCGTTAACTTTTTCTTCTGAGCGCTCAAATTCATTGACTACAATTTCCCTGGTTTTGTTTAAAATACTGGCCGGATCAGATAATCTATACTCTCTAACACACCGGTTTAGTGCCTGACTGCACAACACGCTTATTATTGCTCCCGGTACTCCATGTCCTGTACAATCTGCGGCTGCAAACAAGGTTTTATTTTCGATATGCTGCATCCAATAAAAATCACCTGCAACAACATCTTTTGGAATATAAAGAATAAAGGATTCGCTTAAGTATTCTTTCACTATTTTAGGATGAGATAAAATGGCATTTTGAATTCTTTTCGCATAGGCGATACTATCTTTAATTTCGTTATGTTGTTTCTCAATTTTATCCTTTTTATTTTTAATACTGATAGTAGCCAGTTCAATTTTAACCTTTAGCTCTTTTTTGGCTGAATTGAGTTTATACGTACGAATTTGAACAATTAGATATATTAACAGAATCAAGAGGAATAAATAACCTGCTTTGGCCCAAATGGTTCCCCACCAGGGTGGATGTATTACAAAATGGTATTCAAGAGGTTCACTCCACTCTCCTCCTCTGCCAATAGCCCGTAATTTAAATGTATAGGTGCCATGATCCAAACTTGTAAAATCAACCTTTGTTTCGTTCTTAGGCCGACTCCATTTATCATTTAATCCTGCCAGGCAATAGCTGTATTTCAATACTCCGGGAGACTCCCAATCGATTGCGGAAAAATTAATGGTCAAGTGATTTTTATCGTAAGGAAGCGCTAATCTGTTCGGAATATTTGTAAATCTTTTGACTGAATCAAAAACAATATCCAGATGCTGTTCCGGTAAATTTCTGAAATCAATGTATTCGCTGTTAATTTCAATCCCGTTTAAATTAATTTTTGGAACCGACACTGGCATTTCAAGGCTATCCAGCTTTATCATTTCCACCCCCTTACTACTTGCAAACCAAAGGTTATTTTGAGCATCCAGTTGTACACCATTCATAAAATAATCCAACCCCTTGAGTCCTTCATTTTTGCCGTATGGGATAATTCTGGTAGTTATACCATTCTCCCTGTATATTTGGTTGATTCCTGACTCAGTTCCCATCCAGATATGCCCATTATTATCTTCAATAATTGATGGGGCAACGTTGTTCAATAAACCTTCCTTTTCAGTATAGTGTTCAAAAGTTTTGCCATCAAACATAGTAGCGCCCATCATTGAACTGAACCAAATATGTCCCTCGGAATCCTCAAGAAGGGAATAAACAGTATTGTCAGACAATCCTTCTTTTTCAGTAAAAGTGATAAATTCTGCGCCATCAAATTTAATTAACCCACTCCCACCGGTACCAAACCAAATATTACCTTCAGAATCTTCTAAAACCGACCAAACCGTACTATTGTTAAAACCTTCATTTATTGAGTAATTGGTGAAATTTTCACCATCATACTTACTGATACCGTTATAAGTTCCAAACCATAAATTACCATTTCTATCTTCGATACTACATAAAATATTATTTTGAGGTAAGCCATGCTTTTGATTAAAATAGGCAAACGACTTTCCATCAAACCTGATTAAACCTGCACCGGGAGAACCTAACCATATATAATCCTGAGTCTCCAGAATTGAAACAATAGAAGGTACATAGAAACCATGCTCTGATCCAATATGAACAACACTATCTCCCCTGAGAATATTCAAACCACCACCAATACTTCCAAACCAGATTCCATTACTGCTATCTTCCATAAAGCACCAGATGAAATTATTTGTCAGCCCATCCTTTTCGGTAATATGCTCAAAGGATAGTTTATCGAAACAACTTAATCCTCCTCCCCATGTACCAAACCACATTTTATTGTTACTACCCTCAATAACAGTGTAAATATTATTATTGTGTAGTCCGTTACTTTCGTCATATACTGTAAAGTTATTTCCATCAAAATAGCTTGTTCCACCACCAAAGGTATTAACCCAAAGGTTATTGTTTTTATCCAGCGAAAAAGAAGAAAAACTGTATCCCCCGATACCATCTTCTTTATCATAATTAACAAACCTTGATTGAAAATACCGACTTATTACAGCGGTTGATGATCCAAACCAAATCCCCCCTTCTTTATCTTCAATCATTCCCAGTACCTTATTTGAAAATAAACCATTATCCTCAGTTAAATATGTCAATGATTCCCCATTTAAACAATTTGCTCCATGATTAGCAGTACTAAACCAAATATTATCATTACTATCCTCAATAATTGAAGTAATATGATTTCCGGATAAGCCATTTCTAACAGAATAATTAATAAAATTTTCTCCATCATACTTGATAGCTCCGCCACCATCTGTGCCAAACCAGATATTATGATGCCTGTCAATTAAAATTGAAGTCACGCTGTTAATATTCAGCGAATCTGCTGCATTAAAAGTGATAAAATATTCCCCGTTGAAACAGCTTATTCCTTTTTTTGAGCCTATCCAGACATTACCTTTATTGTCTTGCTTTATGGCAGCAATTGCATTGGCAATATTTTCTCCAAAACCTATATCAACGTAGTGAGTCAGAAAGGTACCATCATACCTTGAAAGTACACCATCTTCTCCTCCAAACCACAAGGTCTTATCCCTGGCTTCAATAATTGCCATGGCATAGGATGAGTGTAAGCCCTGGTCTACATCCAGAGCTCTGAAATCAAATTTTGTATCATCATTAAACTCAGGAGACAGTGCCCTGATGGATTTAGGATTGATTAGGTTATAAATTACTCCTTCTGACTCCTTAAGCACCTCCCTGATCGTATCCGTTTGCATTTCTATATCCAACGGCTCTGATTTTAAAGGTACGGGCACCAAACTTTTCACAAGAATTTCCTTGCGTTTTGTTTTAACTATATATTCCTCTGATCTGAATTTTTTGGATATAACCGGAGGGTTATAAGGATATTCGTCCGGTTGTGGAACACTATCTCCGGAAATAAAATTTCCTTTTAATCTAACAGAAACACCTGAAACCACGGAATCTCCGTTTTCAAGGACTATTGGTTTGATAGAATCTCCAGTAACCTGGTTTACTGTATAACCTTCAAAATTTAACTTGACTTTAACCGGTGTAACTATCTTCTGATCAAAACTCTCATCTGAAGTCTTTTTTGATTTTCTTTCACACCCTGTAAACAAGAAAAAAAGTATCGATATGGCAAAACACTGTTTTACCATCTACAATTTGCTTTAGGCACAATGGTATTTTCGATTATTGTAGATTTAAGTCCTCTGCAGTTCAGGCAAATCTCTCCACAAAAACTACCAGTAGTAATTTTTATCATGATGGGATTAAGGGGAGACAGGTTCATAAGGTTCTTTGTAAGTTACAAAAAAATATGAAACTATGTGTTTGAAAGATAATTTTTTAACTCCAGCGGTTTTATACCACCTTTTCCTGATGCTAATTTCGATTTAGCCACCTATCCCTTTTTATAAGTGACATATTTTTTGAGTTTGAGAAAATGCTTTTCAAAGAGTTCGTATGATATAATTGACACCAATATGGTACAAATAGTAATAAAAAGCATTTCAAGAACTGATTTTGGTATAAAAGGATTTGAATCAGGTAGATTGAAATGAGACCAAAATCGGGCAAAATATCTTCCAAAAAGTCCCCAGATTAATAAGTGATAGACGTATAAGCCATAGGATATTTTACCTAAATACACTATAATTTTGTTCTCCAGTATAATACTTATACCCCCTTTAAATCTGTTTGCAGATGCCAAACCTACAAGGAAAAAAGCCATGATGGCAATTAGTACTCTTCCAAAACCTTCGTAAGTAATTGTTGTACCAAATTCACTATTGATAAAATAAAGAATTGCAATTATAAACAGTATATAACTCCTCTTTAAAATACTCTCGAGAGTATTAGGTCCGAACCTTTTTAAATAGGCCAATAGTGCTCCAATACCAAAACAGTCCAGTGCTGTAGGTAGCATTACTATGTTAAAAAGATGAAAACCGTCCATAAATGATGTAGACATCAACCTAAAAAACACAGCTAAAAAGATCATTACAATAAAAAGTTGTTTGTATCTCTTAACCGGAAACAATAAAATTAAAAATGGCCAAAAAATATAGAACTGTTCTTCAACCGACAATGACCAGAGGTGAGTAAAAAACCAAAAAGTCAGATGATCATTTACGACAATCCAAAAGTTGATCCCGTAAGTCAATAACCAAACCATAAATTTGGTAGTTTGAACCGGTACTATTAAATAACAGATTAGAATATACAAATAATACAATGGGAATATCCTGAGTGATCGCCTGATAAAAAACACCTTAAGAGTTGAAAATAGTGACTTATTTTCCTCTTTTTGTTTCATCAGTATTTCAGTGATCAAAAAACCACTAATCACAAAGAACAGGTTAACACCAAAATAGCCGAAAAAATCAACTCCCGTAATTGGGCTAATGTGCTGAATAATCACAGAAAAAGCTGCAATAAACCTTAATCCGTCCAGTTGTTTATAGTACATAGAATGGCGACGAATATATAATTAAATTCACAATTACGTTTTTTGATTTAGGACTGTTTTTCTTCCAACAGTTCTCGCGCTGCCCGATTGGCTTCAGGCAATAAGCTAGTGTCGCCAGCTTTGACTTTGAGCTCTGCAATTGATTTATTTGCAAATCTTGATTTAAAATAATTGATTTTTTGCTGCGCGGCTTCCTCTCGTTTTCTTTGTACTTTTTCTTTATTTGTGAACTGGTCAGGAATAGCACTGAATTCATCCCAGTTGGTGCCAATATGAAGACAAGCCACCATCATCATTATAAATTCTACTCCAATCAAAAAGGAGCCAATTCGCAAACCTACACCAACTGTAAAAGGGAAAAATCTAATCAGTCCAAAATTAGCCAGCAATATAAGCACCATGGTTACTTTAAGACCTATTTTTGGTTTATAGAATGTTAAACCGGTTGTAACTGACAAAGCAACGATTGCAATTAAAACTTTTATATTTCCTAATAAACCATTTCTGAAACACAAGAATAGTCCTAAACATAATATTACAAGCGAAGCATATCCCACCCATTTTAGCCTGGACTGCTTTGGCTTTTCAATAAAATAATCATCTATGATATCCTCTTGCATTATACTATTTCATTAGTTTCAAAAGTTGGATCTATATTTTATAATAGAACACAAACAAATTTATAAAAAAACCATATGTAAATTACCCACACTAGCAGAGCTAAAGTTAATTCAATTCTTTCCGTTATCCTTCCCTCAATTTCTTTACCCATGACCGCTGAATAAATTACTCTTACAATAGGTAAACCAACTCCCGATCCCGGAATAATTCCTGAAAAAAAGGAACATATTCCGATAAAAGGAACAATTTCCATTATTATTCCTCCAGAAACATTCACTATGTTATCATTTCCAAACAAAAATTTAACTGATTCAAAAAAAGGTGTAATGTTACCAATATAAACTACTAAGACAGATATTAAGAATAAATACCAAATCAAGAGTAAAGCATAAACAATCCATGTATTTTTATATTCAATTTTAATTCCTTTTACTGATTGATAAATACCAAGATATACTACACCTAATATCATTAATCTCTTCCCTAACTCCAGAGAATGATTAGCTATATTATCAATGATAATACTATCCATAAAAAAATAAAAAAACATACTGGCGGATAAGCAAAGTAATGGACCGCTTAAAGTAATGATTAACCTAAAAGGTATTGGTTTTGAAAGAAAGTGATATGTTTTAAGCTCATCATGTTCTTCTTTTACAAATCCGGAAAGCTTAACATATCCACCTGTAGGTAACCAACCTAAGCCAAATGTAGTATGATTTATCTTAAATTTAAACAAACTAAATTTTGTGTCATACCACACAAAGAACTTTTCTACTCTTACACCAAACAACCACCCCGCGCTAGAGAAGCCAAAATTTGATATGAGAATATATCCTGTATATATTAGAACAAAATAGAGTAAGTTCATTATCTGTTATTGCAGAGTCTTCAAAGCAGTAAAATAATCATCTATGATATCCTCTTGCATTATACCGCTAAAGTATAATATAAATTATTTAAAACAGCTTTGTTTATAGGATCATTTGTCATATTTTACACATTCAGGACATATGTTCTCAACCTGCCGGCTTCTTTAAACCCCAACTTTGAGTATACTCTTTTTCCTGCTTCTGAAGCCGCTAAAACGGCATATTCACTTTCACTTTTATGAGCTTCCAACAATAATCTGTTTGTCATTATTTTTCCCAGTCCTGCTCCTCTATACTCAGGTAGTGTTCCAATCATATGTAATCCGGGAATACCTGACCGATCAATCAGTAACATACCACAACTGACAAATTCATTTCCCTGTTTTCCAATAAAAGTTTTTAGGCCTGATGCATTCAGTAATGCAATAATGGTTTCAGGTAAAATTTCATAGCTAAAAGCAATTGACGCTATTCTGGCAAATTGAATGGCATCTTCAACAGTTAAAACCTCTTGTATTGTATCGAAATCATCCTTAGGCTGATTATCCTCATCTAAGGTCAAAACCATTTTAGTAACAGTTGATATTAAGTTAAACCCAGATTGTACTAACTGACTTTCGAGCCCCTTATTTTCAGATATAAATACCGAATTTGGAATTTGATTGTTTTTAATACTCTGACTAAGTGCCTTAAAATTATCATCAGGTTCGCCGACATTAAACACTTTTTGAGGCCAGGTTTGATTTGGAGGTGTCACATAATCATAAAATTCTGTTCGTGTTAAAAAGTGGCTGTGTGAACCAACAAGGCTATAAAACTCAAATATATTGTTTGCTATTTTCTTTTTCATTTGTTCGGTTTATAAAGTTAAACATTAGTATTGAAAGGACTCCGATTATCAGAAATCCAAAAGTTAACGGAAGAGTTGTATAATTATAGAAGCTACCAATCAATATAGATATGGGAACTGAAATTAAAGTGGATAAAGCACCTGAAACAGAAGCAGCCACGCCAGCAATATGTCCAAAAGGTCTCATGGCTTGTGCGTTTAAGTTTCCGATAAGTATGCCGTAACAAAATAACTGCAGGAAGGCAAATACTGCAAAGGTCCAAAATGGTTGAATACTAAAAGTGGAAAATATCAAAAAAAGAGTAGCTACCACAATACTCAGATTGATGGTGACTTTAACGAGTCTGTCAGAGCCGAATCTCAGTACCAGCTTTCCATTTATAAATGATGAAACTCCAATACTTAACGATAATAATGCAAAGTAAAACGGGTATTGATCTCCCAGATGATACTGAACTTCAAAAACAGATTGTGACAGATTAAGGTATGTGATGAATAGCCCGGAGTACAACCCTAAAATAATAATATAACTCATTGACCCGACATTTTGCAATATCTCAGTCATTGCTTTTACTATTTGATTGGTTGTAAAGGGTCTTAATGCCGATTGAGACAAGGTTTCGGGCATCTGAAAATTATACAAAATAAACAATAGTAAAGCAAAGCCAATAAAAACAAGGTAAAGTGACCTCCAACCTGAATAATCCAGGATCATTTGTCCAAAAATTGGAGAAATAACAGGAGTTAATACATAAATGGCCATGATAAAGGACATAGCCCTGGCCATTCTGTTCCCCTCAAACCGGTCCCTGACAATGGCCACACTCATTACTCTGGGCGCACCTAATCCAATGCCTTGCAAAATCTGACCTGCCAGTAGAACATTAAATTGATTCGCCTGAACAGCAATAATACACCCAAGGATAAACACAGAGAGCCCAATATAAACCGTTTTTATTCTGCCGATTGAATCAGACAATGCGCCATACAATAACTGACTGGTTCCCATCCCTAAATACAATAAAGAAATTGTGAGGTGTATTTGATTTTCCCTCTCAATTTCCAAATCATTTCCAATTACTTGAAATGCGGGCAATAGCATATTAACAGTCAGAGAAGCAATGGCCATTAATAAGGCGACAAGGATAATGAATTTATTAAAGTTGATGTTCTGACTTTTCATAATACAAAAGTCAGCTATCGTTAATCCAATTGCATTAATCTGGATTAAGAAACTATTTTTTTGCCATTAACCGTCTGATTTTACTCAGGTGCTCGGGGCTGATATTAAGGTATGATGCTATGATATATTGCGGCACCAATGGCTCAATATAACCGTAATTTTCTCTAAACGTCTGATAGCGCTCTTCGGCACTTTGGTTAATTTGATGCACTGTCCTCTCCTGTAATGACAAATAGACCCTGCGGATTTTTAGGTGAAAAAATTGCTCCATTGCCGGTACTTCAATAAATAACTTTTCAAGATCCGCTTTATGAATTTGATAAATGGTTGTTTTATCTAATACATCTACATGGTATTGACAGGGTGTTTGAGTTAAAAAACTATAAAGGTCATTAATCCAGGCTTTGCCTACCCCTATTTGAACAGTTGTTTTCTTTGCATTTTTATCAATAAAGTAAATGTCAAGCACACCGGAATCAATGAATTTAAAGTATTGAACAGTCTTTCCGTAAGATGGCATTTTATCATCCTTACCGAACGTTATTACTGAAAAATAAGGTAATACTTTTTCTAAATCAGAATCAGAAAAATGTGCCGTATTTTGTAAATCTGCTATTAGGTTTTGCATAAAAAAATCCTTATCTCTAAAACACATTATCTAAACATTCTATTTTAAATCCAAAATAAAGTTATTTCCCCAATGGCATGAACTGAAAGAAACATTGTACCTCCCCGTATCTTTTTTATAAATCCACATATAACGATTTAATTCCATTAATGAGTAGCTTAGGCAAGGAAAAGATGTATTATACAGAGAATCTTCTAAGTCCACTTTTGTAAGACATACTGTAGTAATGGTGCCCCCATAAGGGAACCATATTTTAACACTATCAGAGCATAAGTCAGAAATTTTTACTTCAATAGGTTCTCCATTCGTGACATTATTAGTTTCTACCTCTATTTCACCATGCTTAAACTTAATTCTCCCTTCAGATTGGGTTTTAGCAGTACTTTTAAAGGTTAACCAATTAGTAACTGAACCACTCTCAATTTTGAATTTAAAAGTTAAAACCAATGGCTTGTTTCCCTCTAAGAAAATCGTATCTTTTTTTGTAATTTTTTTTGATCCCAAATAAACTGAAAAGGAATTATTTGGAGATAAAAAAGAATGCAAACCTATTTTTTTGCTTGATAATGGTTTTATGGTGCTTGTCAATTCAACTTCTTTATCACCACAGTTTTCAATAACGAAATACTCATTTTGATATTCAAAATATTTATCGGGTTTACGTGATTGGAAAGATATAAGGATTAAAGTGGTTGAAAGTAATAAAATTGTTAGTATTACCTTTTTATTAATGATTAATTGTTTCATTGATCTTAACATTTAATTGTTAGACGGATCTTAACTGAAAATTGTCACAATATGTAAAACATAAATCTTTAATTGGAAACTTCATTTTTTTACTAAACTATAAATCATTTATTTAATAACAACATCATTATTCACTCTAATCAATATCTGACCTTCCGGGAAATATCTATAATTTGAAGGTACTCCATTGTGATCCAAATCAAAATCAACCATTGCCAGGCAAATTACAGACTCATCATAAAACCTTAAAACAACTTCAACTATTTTTTCTTCACTCACTGTTTTCATTGTGTAATCCACAATAAATTCGAATTTTTTTGATTTGATCTTATATTCCTTCAACTTCTTACCCACAAAACTTCCTAAATCTATATTCTCAGATACTTCATGGAAATTATTCATCTTATACATTGACTTAAAGCTCAATGTACCAAAACTTAACATTTCCTTATCAGTACTCCAGGCCAATAAAAAAGTTCCTTCCAAAAAATTTAATTCTATACCTGCATCTACAATAAGCTGTCCTTCTTGCTTAAGCTCGAAATAAGGATTGTTAACATTAAACACACGAATACTTTCTAACTGTCCTGAATCTAATATTTTTTCAAACTCACTGATTAAATAGTTATCCTCCATAAATTCTTATTCACTAGTATCAATTTTTAGAATAGTTAACTTTTAAATAAATTCCACGTCTTGTAAACAGTTAGTAAAAATAAGAAGGAGCTCTCATAAATCATCTATCTATGTCAAAAAATTATTTAACCAAAGTATTAGACTGGCAGGAAAAGGATATTGTCCAGGCTTATGATGAATTGCCATTATGGTCTGCTCCTTTTGGTCTGTTATTATTAGAACATTTTCCCATTGGGGAGTATGAGCATTATCTTGACATTGGCTTTGGTACAGGGTTTCCATTAATTGACATTGCACAAAAGCTTGGTGAAAACTGTCAGGCCACGGGAATTGATATTTGGGAAGAGGCCATTAAGAGATCACAATCTAAAATCGATTCCCTGGGCATAAAAAATATCAAACTGATCAATACCAGTGCTTCCAATATACCTTTTCAGGACAATTATTTTGATTTAATCACTTCAAATCTGGGGGTAAATAATTTTGATGACCCTGTCAGTGCATTGTCTGAGTGTTACCGTGTACTCAAAACCAATGGTTCTTTATGTATTACCTCAAACCTTACCGGTACGTTTAAAGAATTTTATAAAGTTTATAAAACTACCTTGAAAGAACTGGAATTGACAGAATACCTCCCACAAATTGATCAACATATTATGAGTCGTGGCACTTTGGATTCAAAAAGAGAGTTGATTTTAAATTGCGGACTTACCATTTCAAAACAAATTGAATCCACCCACCATATTCGATTTTTAAATGGTACAGCATTTCTTAATCACGCCTTTACCAATATCGCTTTTATTGATTCGTGGCGAAATATGTTCTCTAAAAAACACCAAAATCTGTTTTTTGATAAACTGGAGTACAACCTTAATCAGTTTGCCAAAATAAATGGTGAGCTAAAACTCTCAATCCCTATGGTATATTTTGAATGCATAAAATAAATTAATCCTGATCAGGCTTCCAAAAAAAGATTTAAAAACGTTTTATACTCTATTAAACGACATCAACATTAGAATGGTGAATACTATCCGCCCTTCATTGTTTAGATATTTAAATTAGTTTTATCTTAGATCAAAATTTGACTTGTGGTATTAAATTATATCTGGATTGCCTTTTTCTTAATTGCCCTTGTGGTAGCATTAATAAAAACCTTTAACGGCGACACCCAAGTATTTTCAGCTATTGTAGACAGTACATTTAATATGGCTGAAGTTTCGTTTGATATTGCCATTGGTCTGACAGGAGTACTTTGCTTGTGGCTTGGTATTATGAAGATTGGCGAAGACGGTGGTGTCATCCGTATTTTGGCCAGATTGGTTGGTCCGTTTTTTAATAAACTATTTCCGGATTTACCTGAAGATCACCCTGCCAGGGGGTCAATGTTAATGAATTTTTCAGCTAATATGCTGGGATTAGATAATGCTGCAACACCAATGGGGTTAAAAGCCATGAAGGAAATGCAATCGGTCAACCCTGAAAAGGATAAAGCCAGTAATTCCCAAATCATGTTTTTAGTGTTAAATACCTCCGGTTTAACATTAATTCCGGTTGCTGTTATGAACTACCGAAATATTTTTGGAGCAGAAAATCCGGCAGATATTTTTATTCCAATCCTCATTTCAACGTTTTTTGCTTCATTGATAGGTTTAATCACGGTAGCCATTTATCAAAAAATCAACTTGTTTAACAAGATAACATTGGCCTACTTAGGAGGAATGACATTGCTAATGGTCGGCCTGATTTTATATTTCAGAAGTCTTGATGAAGCTGCTCTTGCCACACAATCGGCATTATTTAGCAGCATCATATTATATGGTTTGATTTCGGCATTTATTCTAATTGCTTTAATTAAAAGGGTAAATGTTTACGAATCTTTTATTGAAGGCGCAAAAGGTGGATTTGAAATTGCAATAAAGATTATTCCTTATCTGGTGGCTATACTGGTTTCAATTGGTGTTTTCAGAGCATCCGGAGCCCTGGATTACCTAACAGATGGCATTGGTTATATTGTAGCCTTGTTTACCAGTAATACAGAATTTGTTGAAGCTCTGCCAACTGCATTTATGAAACCTTTAAGCGGCACTGGTGCCAGGGGAATGATGCTGGATGCCTTTGAAGCACATGGTGTGGACAGTTTTATTTCAAGACTAAGTGCTACATTTCAGGGTGCAACAGATACTACATTTTACATTGTTGCAGTATACTTTGGTTCAGTAGGAATAAAAAAGACCAGATACGCTATTAAGGCCGGATTAATTGCTGATTTCGCCGGAATTGTTACCGCTATTATCATTTCCTACTTCTTTTTTGGTGGAAGTTTGACTGATAATCATATTACACCTGAAGAATTCACAGAAGACTTTGCTGAGCATTGGGAAAATAACAACTGGGAAAAACTCAATGAAAGTCTTTCGGAAAATTGTTACCTCTATGACCAGGCTTTAGACACCGCCTCGAGATCTGCTCAGGCAGTGATCAATAACTTCTTTAAAGAGAATACAGGAAAGGTGGAAAGTGTTAAGGTAAGGCAAAGTTCACTCGAAAAACACATTAATTATGGTTTTATTAAGTTAAAAACCGATACTTTTGACAAAAAGGCCATTAAATTAGTAATAGCAAAGGGTAAAGTAGAATCAATTGAATATTTAGGAAACCTTTAGTATGTTTAATAAGAAGAAGAAAAGAACTGAGTTTGAAGGCACAATTAAACTGCAACCGCTTAACTTTCCGGCTAAAGTAATTAGTGTATGGTCGGAAGCTATTGTTGGTAATAAAGAGTGTCAGGAAATTTTAATGAAGAGTGAATACAAAGCGCTCGGCATATTTGTTTATGCTTTACACCTGAAAGATGATGCCAGAGACTGGCTGATGCTAAACGGATATGGTCATTTATTGGCAATGATAAATGGTGTTGAAGGTAATATCCATGCAATTAAGTGGCTCGAAGCCCACAAATTTGATGTACTAATGCATATGGCATTAGCCGGGGATGGTGAAGAAAACTCTATCAAATGGCTGGTTGTAAATGGTCATCAGGATATGGCTTTAATTGCTAAACAAATTGAACATATTAAGGATCAAATTGAGATGAACAATAATGATGTTCACCGTATCAGTGCGGAATAGATCTGATTTTCCCAACTTCAATTTTATAAAAACATAACACGTTCATAAATTAAGATTTATGGCTCAATTATTGTTTCGGTTGAGTTTGTATTTAACATCTTAAAATTATGAAAAAGCTTATTCTACTATCATTACTTCTATCCGGAAGTATTGGTCAAATGACCGCATTCTCACAAACAAAAAACAGAGAAATTGGTTTAAAAACGCCAAATCTTGATCATTATACCATTTTGTATAAACATGAAAGGAAACCAAACAGGTACCTAAGATTTGGGCTGGGGTTGGCAGCTAATTATTCAAATATATTGAGTTTGAGCACCTCAAACAGATTCAGTTCAAATGTCTCCTTTAGCGTTGGATTTGAAAAAAGAGTCAAGCTATCAAATAAATTTGAGCTTTTGCATGGTTTTACTCCAAGTATAGGTGCATCTTATAACTATCTTGAAGATTCCGGAATTCTTCCTCAACCAACAAACCGTGATGTACTTAGCCTTCAATTGGGACTGGGTTATATTTTAGGCGGGCAGTATCTTATAGCTAAAAATTTTTCTATTGGTGCTGAACTTATCCCACTTTTTAACATCAACTATTCAAATGTCAAATCAAATCAAGCCAATTTTGAGAACATAGAAACGATTTCTTCGGGTCTGCGATTAAGAAGTGGATTTGGATTATTTTGCGTTTACAAATTCAATAAATAGATCATTGCTGTAATTTATTCAATTGGTTTGTATTATCATTTAATAAAGCGAGCCAATTGAATAAGTTTCTCATTATTCCAGTCAATCCAACAATGCTTTAACAGCCTCTTCTCCTCTATCTCTTAAAGCTTTAATAGCTTTTACATCATCCTCTTCTTCATTGACCAACACCTCTCCGAAATTAACGGTTACCTTACCTTTTCGAAGGTTAAGTGCTGTGTGTCCCGGCCAGACTTTGTTGGCTCCGGATATAGCGAGTGGCAATAACGGCATTTTCGCTTTAACGGCGATATGAAATGTTCCTTTTTTAAATGGGAGAAACTGACCGTGATCGTCAAAAGTACCTTCCGGAAATACCAATACATTTTTTCCTTTTTTTAACTTAACAGCTGCAAGTTTCATACTTTTAACTGACCGGGTAGCATTTTTTCGGTCAATAAATATCATGCCCAGTAACCACATCATCCACCCAAAAAAAGGCACTCTGATTAACTCACGTTTAGCAATGAAATAAAATGTTCTTGGAATAGCTACCATTAACAGTGGAATATCTAAATACGAAGTATGATTTGAGATAAAAATATAATTCATATCCGATTTAATATTTTCTACTCCCTTCACCTCCAAATCTACTCGCAGTACCCACAAAATAAAGGGAGCCCATACCTTCCTGACAATCACTAAAACCCAGGTTGGACGAAAGGTCAACAACAGGGTTACCAACGTTACACCAATGATCAGAATTGTCCAGATCATCAAAAATAATAATTGTATTGCTGATTTTATCTTAACCATTATTGAGGGTCCACGTCTATTACAACCCGTACAGACCTATAATCATGTTGAGCTAAAAAAGTTTCAATATTTTCTTTAATTAAAGCTTTCACTTTTGCCGGACTTGCCGTTCTTTCAAACTTAATTGTCAGGTTTTTTAAATAGTAGTTCCTGATTCTACCTATTAATGGTACTTCAGGTCCTAATAAGCGATCTTTAAACACTTTTCGCAGCGCCAAAGCTAAATCATTTCCGGCAATATCCAATAGTTCTCTTCTTTTATGTCGTAACTGAATGGTAATAACACGGTAAAATGGCGGATAGTTAAAATTCTTTCTTTCAATTATTTCCTGAGTATACATCCCTTCATAATCATGCAACATGACTTTTTGAATAATCCAGTGATTGGGTTCAAAGCTTTGAATAATCACTTTTCCTCTTTTTGACTTTCTACCTGCACGACCTGCCACCTGCGACATCAGATGATAAGAACGTTCAAATGCTCTGAAATCAGGGAACTTTAGCATTTGGTCGGCGCTTAGAACACCAACCAGACCAACATTATCAAAATCCAATCCTTTTGTTACCATTTGGGTTCCGATTAATACATCAATTTCCCTGTTTTCAAAATCAGAAATAATATTTTGATAAGCGTTTTTTGTCCTGGTGGAATCCAGGTCCATTCGTCTTATTTTAATCTCCGGGAAATAAATGCTGAGTTCGTCTTCAATTTTTTCTGTTCCAAAACCTAACATTTTTAACTTTCGGCTACCGCAGGCACCACACGAAGAAGGCGGGGTCAGAAAATACCCGCAATAATGGCATTTCAAAACATTGGACGACTTGTGATAAGTCAATGATACATCACAGTTTTTACATTGTGGTGTCCAGTTACACATTTCACAACTCCATAAAGGGGTATACCCTCTCCTATTCTGGAATAGTATAATTTGCTCTTTTCGTTTGAGTGTCTCCTCCATTTCTGTCAGTAATAATGACGAGAAATGAGACTTCATGGTACGCTGTTTAGTTTCTTTTTCAAGATCTGCACATTGAATCTCAGGTAATTGCACCCCTCCAAATCGTTCTTTAAGCTCAACAAGGCCATATCGCCCTTCTTTGGCATTAAAATAAGTTTCAATAGCTGGTGTGGCAGAACCTAACAATACCTTTGCCTGATGTTGCTTAGCCAGTACAATAGCCACATCCCTGGCATTATATCTCGGTGCCGGATCAAATTGTTTAAAAGAGTTTTCATGCTCTTCATCAACAATAATCAACCCTAAATTTTGATACGGCAAAAATACAGAAGACCGTGCACCAAGGATAATTCTAAACTGGGAAGGATTATTATTTAAAATCTGATTCCAGATTTCGATACGTTCATTTTGGTTAAAACGACTATGATAAACACCTACCAAATCTCCAAAGTACACTTTTAAACGGTTGATCAACTGAGTTGTGAGTGCAATTTCCGGTAAAAGGTATAATACCTGCTCTCCCCTTTCAATAGCTTCCTGAATTAGCTTTACGTAAATCTCTGTTTTCCCTGAAGATGTTACCCCATGTAACAAAGTCACTTCATTTGTTTCAAATGTTCTTTTAATCTGATCATAGGCCTTAAACTGGGCCTCAGAAAAAGATTTAATCCGGCCGGTATCTTCATTGAGCATTTCAAGTCTTGATATTTCTGCCGTATAGATCTCAAGGATTCCTTTTTTGGCCAATGTCATTACCGAAGATTCCGAAATGTCATGTGATGCCAGATCCTTTTTAGCAATCGGAATTTGTTCTTTGCCATTCCACTCCGTTAACTGAATCACCTTTAACAATGCATTAACCTGACTTGTATTTCGCTTAGAGGACTCTAATTTGTTTAAAGCCTCTCCCAGTAAAGTTTCATCACTATAATCTTCATGAATTTTAACAAAAGTCAGATATTTTGGGCGATACTTTGACTTCAATTCCTCAGAAACAATGGCAGCCCTTTTTTCGATTAAGGATTTAACCAGAGGTTGTATGGTTTTTATACCAACAATTTCTGCAATTTCTTTTAATGTCAGCTCTTCCTGTAGTTCCAGTGCTTCAACAACTAAATACTCTCTGTCGGAAAGCTCTGTCCTGTACATTTGATATTCAGGATGAAGACTAAGAACCGTTTCACTTGCCAATTTAAAATTACCAGGCAAAGCGGCGTTCATCACATCACCAATATCTGCCATATAGTAGGACGAAATCCAATCCCATAATTGCAATTGCCTATGAGTTACAATAGGGTGATCATCTAAAATGGTTTCAACATATTTTACCTGGTATTTTTGAGGAATTTGTTCATGTACTGACTTGACAATTGCTGTATAATACTTGCTTCTGCCTAAGGGAACAATAACACGTTTACCCACAGCTATACTATCATTTAGCTCATATGGCACCCTGTAAGTATAAGTATTTGGTATACTCAGGGGCAATACAACATCTACAAAATAGGTGATTCTTTCTGACACAGTATAAAGGTAGGTATTAGTCTTTATATGGCCATTGGCTATAGCCCCCTTTTAAATTATAAACTGCTTTAAAATTATTGGCATGAAGCAAATTTTTAGCTCTGCCACTTCTGCCACCTGCAGCGCAATAAACCAAAACAGTTTTATTCTTATCTAAGGCCTCAGTTTTTGATTCAAAGTCAGGGGCATTAAAATTAATATTTATGGCACCTTCAATCATCCCATTTTTGCATTCTTCAGGTGTTCTGACATCCAAAATGATGACTTCTTCGCCCATTAAGGACTTAAAATGTTCAGCAGTAATATCCTCTGCAATATTATCTGAACTTTCAATTTTTGTCTTATTTGCATTTACATTTTCAGGAGTGTGATCATCATTTGAAGAACAGGCAATAAAAAAGGTAAGTATTAAAACAAAGAAGATTCCAATTTTCATATTTCTTGTAATTAAGGCTAACAAAAATACAAAATTTTAATATCTAATTTTTGGTTTATCTGTTAATGGTTGATTGTTAATAGTTTTTTGTTTATGATTTATTATTTTCAGTACTATTATCTATTCGCTAATAACTGGCTACGAATTACTTTCTACTTAATACTATTAGTTACCAGTTGCTTGTTGATAGTTGTTTAATTTTAGTTTCAGGTGACGGGCTAAAAGGTTTCAGATTTAGATTTATGATTTTCAATTTCTGATTCTCTGTTTCCAGCTATTAACTATGGACTAATAACTAAAGACTAACAGCTAACTACTCAGTACTTTCTACTTTTATCTAAAATCTATCATCTATGCTCTAACAATCTATTATCTAAACTACCTCAACACTGTGACATGTCCCATTGCCGTATGTTTTTCAGATTCCAGATTTTCCTCAAAATCGATCTTCCAAATGTAAACACCTAACTCAACTACCTGATTATTATAGGTGCCATCCCAACCAATGTCAGGGTTAAAGCTTTCAAATACAAGTTCTCCCCATTTATTGAAAATTGTTAAATGATAAGAATAAGGGTCAAATCCATCTGTGAAAACGGGTTGAAAAACTGTGTTATAAGAACCTGCTGTCGGTGTAAATGCATTTGGTACATAGTAAATTACATTTTCCCTGATATAAATGTCCTTAACAATGGTATCAACACAGCCATTGCCATCAATCACAGCCAGGGTTACCGGATAAACTCCCGCACTGCTTTCAGGAAAGTTGAACAATGGGTTTTCCTCTCCCGAAACTCCAAAATCATCAAATATCCAACTGGTGTGCAACTCGTTGTCTGATTCATTGGTAAACTGTACAACCGGATTTAACTCATCAATTTCTTCAGGAGAGTAAGAAAAATCAGCATTTGGATTAGAATAAATTGTGATGATATTTTGTAAGTCCGCCGTATCAACACAACCGTTACCGGAACTGGCAATCAGAGTAACAGAAGTATTGCCTGAAGTCACATAGACATGTGAAGGGTTATTCAAAGTCATTACACTCGAATTGTCTCCAAAATGCCATATATATTCAGTAATGGCATCATTGGCACTTACCGTTGATAAATTTGTAAACTGAACCTCATCCCCAATACAAGCATTACTTTGCACAGAAAATGCAGCATCTACATAAACATAGTCTATAAATACTTCATCCGAATCAGAACACTGATCAATGGTAACCACTACCGAATAAAGATCCGGCGTACTGACAGTATATGAACTCAATCCCGAATTATCCTGCCATAAATAAGTAGCACCGGTTTGCGTCACATCAAAGTTTTGTATTTCACCATCACATAATACCAAATCAGGTCCCAGATCCACATCTATAATTATTTCCGCTACATCTACAGTGTCAGAAGCCACACAATCATTGGCATCAGTTACTGTTACCCAATAGTTTCCAGGCACAGTAACATTATAAGTTTGATTAGGGCTTAAATCCTGCCATTCATAGGTTGCTCCAGGATTTAATGCATCTAAATTGACTGATCCACCTTCACAAAAACTGGTATCATTACCTAAATCTACTACCGGTAAATTATTAAACTGAACATTAATGGTATCAGAATACATACAACCATATTGCATGACATCAATCCATATCTGATCGGTTGAATAAACCACAATTTTGTTATCAATTGAACCGGTAGACCAACTATAATTTGCATTAGTAAAGCTCACAGATACCTCAAGGCTGTCATTATCACATAAACTGGTGTCATTTCCAAGGTCGACTGTCAATGCAGGATAATAATCAATTATAATGGTATCGGAATAGGTACAGTTAGCATCTGAGATATCAACCCAAACAGTATCCGCCTGAGTAACCAATAATGTTGGATTTGTACTCAAATCAAACCATTCATATGTTGCCCCGGGGAAAGTAGCATCAAGGGTAATATCTGCTCCCGGACATAAGGTAGTATCATTACCCAAATCAACTGTACTTGCAGTAAAATAATTAATAATAATACTGTCCCTGTACGTACATCCGTTTAAAGAAACGTCAACCCAAATGGTATCTTCTGTTCCTAATGTTAGTGTCGCTCCTGTTGAATTGTCAGACCACAGATAGGAAGCGCCTGCGGTAGTTGCATCCAAAGTAATTGACTCGCCCTGACACAAAGTAGTGTCATTACCCAGATCGATATTTAATAACGGAAAATAATTGACCTCAATGGTATCAGAATAAACACAATCTCCAACTGTAACTGCCAACCAAACTGTATCAGCTACAGTCAATGTTATTAAAGAATCTGTTGAACCATCACTCCATAAATATGAACTGCCATACAGTTGTGTTTCTATATCAATTGAGGCTCCATAGCAAAAGGCTGTATCAGGCCCCAGGAAAGTGTCATTAGCAGGATAATAGTCAATAATTATTGTATCAGTATAAGTACAGTTAGCATCAGTTACATTAACCCATACGGTATCCGCCTGAGTTACCAATAATGTTGGGTTGGTACTCATGTCAGGCCATAGATAACCTGCTCCTGCCGGACAAGTGGCATCTAAAGTAATGTCGGCCTGTTGACACAGGATGGTATCATTTCCTAAGTCAACAGTAAGGGGCGTAAAATAATCAACAATGATAGTATCGGTATAGGTACACCCGTTTTGCATGACATTCACCCATACTGTATCAGCTGTACTCACCTCTAAGGTCGCATTGGTGGAATTATCTGACCATAAATAAGTTGCATTGTTTGTGGTTACATCCAAATAAAGTGAATCACCCTGGCACAGAGTGGTATCATTGCCAAGATTAACTGGAGGTACAGGATAATAATCAACAATGATAGTATCGGTGTAGATACATGTACCTACAGTAACATCTAACCAAAGAGTATCAGCCATTGTCACTGTAATTACAGAATCCGTTGAGCCATCATTCCATAAATAAGAACTACCGTAAAGTTGTGTTTCAATATCAATTGAGGTCCCCACACAAAAAAAAGTATCTGGCCCAAGAAAAGTATCGTTAGCTGCAAAGTAATCAATGATAATAGTATCAGTATAAGTACAACTGGCATCAGTGACATTCACCCAAACTGTGTCCGGCTGATTTACCGAAAGTGTTGCATTAGTACTGAGATCAGGCCATAAATATGAAGCTCCGGCTGTTGTAGCGTCCAATATAATTCCAGCGCCCTGACACAATGTTGTGTCATTTCCTAAATCAATCACTATTGGTGTAATATAGCCTACAATAATGGTATCAGAATATGTACACCCGTTTTGTGTGACATCTACCCATACTGTATCAACAGTACTGACCTGAAAAGTAGGATTAGTAGAACCATCCGACCACAGATAAGTGGCATTAGCGGTAGTGACATCAAGATTAAGTGTATCATTATCACAAAGTGTTGTATCATTCCCTAAATCAACAATTGGTACCGGATAGTAATCAACGACAATCGTATCAGAATAAATACAACCTCCTGATGTTACATCAAGCCAAACTGTGTCAGGTGTAGAGATGGTTATGACTGAATCAGTTGTACCATCACTCCACAAATAGGAACTGCCGTAAAGCTGAGTCTCTATATCAACAGAGGCACCTGTACAAATAAGTGTATCATTGCCTAAAAAAGTACTGTTGCCTGAAATAAAGTCAACGACAATGGTATCGGAATAGGTGCAATTACCGACTGTTATCTCAACCCATATGGTGTCAGCCTGTTGAGCAACAAAAACGGAATCAGTACTTGAATCAAACCACAAATAAGTAGCGCCAGGTGTGGTGGCATCTAATACAAGAGAATCGGTAGCGCATAAGGTTGTATCATTACCCAGATTCAGGGTATCTAAAACAAATTCAACAAAAATAGAATCACGGTATGAACATAAACTACTATCCGCTTGCACCCAATACCAACCCGTTGAATCCGTATTAATAGTAAACGAAGAATCAACCGAAACGCTGTCACTCCACATAAAATTAAACAAATCAAAACCTGTAATATCAATGGTTACTGAATCTCCCTGACATAAGATCGTATCATTACCTATATCCAAAGTCTTGGCACAACTTAAAATAGGGATAAGATGAATACTGTCAATTCCCATTCTGAGACCACCATTAATATCACTTGTCGAAGATGTTATATTGAGATCATCATCAACCGGTAAAAATTTAAAAGTATGTGTCCCTGAAGTAGGCTGGAAACTAAAGGTTCTGAAATCCCAGTTTAGGTTATTAGAATTATAAGGTAAAGTACTGGTTGAAACCGCTGTCGTCCCTAACAATGTATTATCAATATATACTTCCCAGGAACCGGATTCGTCCAGCAGATTACTTTGTTTAACAACTGTTTGGTAAAAATTAAGGTTATAAACTACAGTGGTATTGAAACCTGAAAGGGTTTGTTGTATACCTTCGTGAAATGTATCTCCTAAAAAGGATAGCGAATGCTGACCACTGACAAATGATGTATCTGAATAGGGATTTCCATTTATCCCTGCTCCGATATTTGGTCCTGTTAAACCACAAATATCAGGAATAGCAAAACCGGGACCTGAAGCTAAACTTGCCGGATCGGTATCGGGAACAGAAACCCAGTTGGGTGGTACGGAAGTAACTGAAATTGTGCCTTCAAGATCACCATTGATGAAATCCTGAGCATACAAGCCTTTTTGATGCACCATCAAGAGCACTAACATGCAAATTAAAAAGTAACTACTTCTCATTCAAAAAAGCGTATTTTTCTTAGAAATTGGGTTGAGTAAAGGTACGAAATAATTATGAATTAGAGATCAAAATTAAACTGATAAGATTACATTTGATGGTGTTAAGTCAGATGACCATAACTCAGGACCTTTGGAACGACTAAAGTAAAAATCCACCCGACCAAGGTACAATCCAGCCCAACCAACTTGATTTATAATCACATTTTTGCCTAATGCATTTTGGTGTATTTCAGGACGTTTCAGCAAAGTATGTGTATGCCCGCCTATTATCAAATCAATGTTGCTGGTTTTAAGTGCCAAATCAATATCTCCAATTTGACTTCTGTGTTTATATCCCAAATGAGAAAGACAAATCACCAAATCACATTCATGGTCTTTCTTAAGAATATCAGCATAATATTGCGCCTTTTTCACCGGGTCCTCATACCTGGTATTTCCATACATTGCTTTACTGACTAAACCTTCTAAGGCTACCCCGATACCAAAAACACCTATTTTCAATCTTCCTTTCCTAAAAATTTTAAATGGCATGGTTTTACGATTTAAAACCGTATCTGAAAAATCATAATTAGCACATAAAAAAGGAAATTTAGCATTTGGCAACACAGCATTAAACCCTTCCAGTCCGGCGTCAAAATCATGATTTCCCATAGTAGCAGCATCATACTTTAAAGCCGACATCACTTTTAGTTCCAGCTCCCCGCCATACAAATTAAAATATGGTGTTCCCTGAAAAATATCACCTGCATCTAACAGCAAAACATGTTTTTCTTCCGATCTGATTTTATCAACCACTAACTTACGCCTGTTCACCCCTCCCATTCCACCATACCGGCTATGGTTTTTCGAAAAAGCATCAATATGCGAATGTGTATCATTGGTATGCAGAATTGTTATTTTCTCATAACTCTCCTTACCCGACTGGGCAGACATCCCGGTAAAAACCAAACTTCCTGATAAGACATTCACTAAAAAATCGCGTCTGTTCATTATTTTACAAATTGAATGCGGTTATTATTTTCCGGGGCAATAATTCTTTTCGAAAGCATAACTGATGATAAAATAGCGTCTCTTATCAAAATACCAGTTTGAATGTATTCTAAAGGTCCGTTAAAAAAAGTCATTTTATCTCCTCCTTTAGCCAAATAATCTGAAGTAATCACATATACATCTTCATCAAAATTATATGGTCTTCCACCTAAATGTACCTGGCCTTTATCGCTTGATAAGTAAAACACGGCATTACTAACCGGTTGCCCATTATTCATAAACAAATAATGGATCATTTTTTTGATTTTAACCGGAGTTAGTTTTACAATCACAATTTCGTTATCGAATGGCATTAACTCAAAAATATTTCCTTTGGTAACCTCTCCCTCATTTAATGAAGATCTTAACCCTCCCTTATTAATGAGTGTAAATATTGTATTTTCTGAAATATTGGGTTGTTGTTTTTTAATATAGCTAAAACCGCTTGTATACACAATGTCCGCTACCCAATTTCCCAAATCACTTTCCGGCAGGTTTCTTTCTTTTGGTAATGTTTTTTCACAGTTTCCGATCACCACATTCATTTCTGCCTCCATACCCTCTCTGTAAGGTGCAATTTTTTGCTCTATTTTAGAATCAAACCCGGTTATAGAATCTTTCACAGCATACCGGTCAGTATCATGCGATTGAATGTATTGTTTAGAATGGCAGGAAACTAAACCAACTATCAAACAAATTCCTAAAAACCTTTTCATTTTTAAATCAGCTTTCTTTGACTAATACAGTATAAACCGGAAAATGATCAGAATAACCGCCCAGATATGACCCTCCTGCTCTTGTTCTGAAGGGGTAACCTTTATATCTGCCTTCTGATTGAATCATGAATGGTTGATTATATATACCAACCTTATAATATTTTAGTGAAGAATAATCAGTTCCCAAAAACGCATGACTTAATAAAATCTGATCGAACAAATTCCAGGCATCTCCCCATGCTAAAGTTCCGATTCCTTTTTTATAAAGGTTAAACATTGGGTTGAATAACATATTCGATTCAACCTTACTTTGCTTCCCCCTTGCATTAATATATTTTTTGATACTGACGTTAACCGGGTCATCATTTAAATCGCCCATCAACATGATTTTAGCATTTGGATTAATGGCTAACAAGCTGTCAATAATTTTGCGACCAACCTCTGCAGCAGCAATTCGTCTGACTTCAGAAGCCTGTTGACCTCCACCTCTTGATGGCCAATGCGATACAATAATACTGACTTCCTCCCCTAATAAATCGCCGGTTACCACCAATTGATCTCTGGTTTTATTATCAGGATCATCTTTAAACACCACACTATGTGATTTCTGATGTTTTACTTTGAAATACTTTTCCTGATAAAGTAATCCAACATCAATACCACGCTCATCAGGAGAATCGGAATGAACAATTTTATAATTTCGTTTAGCAATTTGTGGTTCTTTAACCAAATCCTCTAAAACACCCCTGTTTTCAACCTCGCAAACCCCTAACAAAGCACAGCCATCAGGACTGGCACTTGTACCTATCCCTGAAATAACCTTAGCCAGATTTTTTAATTTATGTTGATATTCTTTCCAGGTCCACCTGTTTTTACCTTGTGGTGTATATTCCCCATCCCTTACATTGGGTTGGTTGATGGTATCAAACAAATTTTCAAGATTATAAAACCCAACACATGTCACCTGGTACTGCTTATCCTGCGCCTGACTATAAAAGGTAACCAATAATAAAAGGGATGATAATATTACTTTAATATTTGATTTACACATAGGTTTAAAAATATTCGATACAAACTTATTGAATTTAACACAAAGATGAGGCCAAGCCAATATTAATTGTGAAATAATTTTGTGTTAAGTGGGTATTTTGTTAATAAAAAAACAAAATAGCGAATCTTTTATTAGTAATTTTGCCCTGTGAAAAGAGCACTATTCTCTTTAATATATAGATAAATACATGTTAAAAAAGTTTGCACTAATCCTCGCAATCGAAATGACCGGACTTTCGGTTTTTAGTCAGGTCGAAAAAAATGAAAATAAGGATTCGTTAAACAGCACGCTCGACGCACCTGTTTTCGTTGCAACGCTTGAAGATCTGGATAATAATTCCGGAGCTCAGGCTGTATCCGGTTTATTACAATCGTCAAGAGACATTTTCACAAACACTGCCGCATTTAATTTTGGTGTTGCCCGGTTTAAAATCAGGGGATATAATAATGACCAAACTATGGTCATGTTAAATGGTATTCCAATGAACGATTTGAGCAGAGGTGGTGGGACATGGTATAAATGGGGAGGTTTAAATGATATTACCCGTTATGCAGAATCCAAAAGATGGCTATCCAGCAATCCATACCATTTTGGTGGATTAGGAGGCTATTCAAATATTGATGCCACCCCTACTAATATTCGTTCGGGACACCAACTGTCATATGCATTAACTAATAGAGCGTATTCGCACCGATTAATGTATACCTATAGTTCTGGTATGTTGAAAAACGGATGGGCTTTTGCTGGTTCGGCATCTACAAGATATGCAACTGAAGGTTACGTAGAAGGTACATTCTATCAGGCATTAGGATACTATTTTAGTGCATTAAAAAAATTAAACGATAAAAACAGTATTAATTTTGCAATTATTGGAGCACCTTCTTATCGTGGTGGACAAGGTATGGCCACTCAGGAAATATATGATTTGACCGGAGACCAATACTACAATCCAAACTGGGGCTATCAAACACTTGCCGACGGATCAAGGGTCAAAAGGAATGCCCGTGAGTCTGTTTCCCATATGCCAATTATAACTTTTACACACGACTGGACAATTTCAGATAAGTCAAAACTTAATACTTCCGTTTATACCTCATTTGGAAAATATGGCCGAACGAGTCTTAACTGGACAGATGCTAACGATCCCAGACCAGACTATTACAGGTATCTCCCCTCCTATTTCACAGCTATTAATGATGATATCAATGCTGCTTTTTACAGGAATAACTGGGTTAACGATCCTGATTCAAGACAAATTCAGTGGGACGATTTATATGCTGCCAACGTAAAGAACCTTTACAGCCAGGATGATGTTAACGGGATAGAAGGCAACAATATAACCGGTAACCGGTCAAAGTATATTCTTGAAAACAGATGGAATAATGTATTAGCTTATGGCGCCAATTCAAAACTAACCAAAAATCTGAATGATAATCTTCAATTAATCGGTGGTGTATTTTTTCAATATCAGAGAAACCATAATTTTAAAACGGTTAATGACCTCTTAGGTGGTGATTTCTGGTTAGATGTTGACAGGTTTGCAGCACAACAAGGTGTTGATCCTTCCATTCAGCAAAACGACATTAATACACCAAATAAACTTGTTAAAGCAGGTGATAAATTTGATTATGATTTTTATGTACATAATTATAAGGCTACTGCATTTGGTCAGGTAGATTACACTGGTAAAAAATGGGATGGATATGCCGCGATAGAGCTAAGTGAAGTGATTTTTTACAGAGAGGGTATTAACCAAAATGGTAAATTCCCTGACGATTCAAAAGGCAAATCCGAAACTGCTCAGTTCTTTAATTATGCAGCCAAATCAGGCTTGACCTATAAATTATCAGGAAGACAATTTGTTACTGCAAATGGTATCGTCAGAACACAGGCACCTTTATCAAGAAACTCATTTGTATCACCAAGAACAAGAAATTTCTTGATTGACGGACTGGAAAATGAATTAATCTACTCAGGAGACATCTCATACTTATTAAGGTATCCAAGATTAAAAATGCGATTAACTTATTATCATACACAACGTAAAAATGCTGTTTGGTCAAGAAGTTTTTATCATGATGCCTATAATAACTTCGTTAATTACGTCATGACAGGTGTGGACTATATGCATCAAGGGCTTGAGTTTGGCCTTGAAGGAAAAATATGGGGTGGTTTAACAGGTAATGCAGTTGTTGCTTACGGACAACACATTTATACTTCACGACCAACTGCCAATGTATTTATTGATAACTCAGCCGAACAGCTTGACCAAAACAAAACCGTTTACCTTAAAAATTATAAAGTTGGAGGAATGCCACAGTCAGCATTTTCGGTTGGACTGAAGTACAATGCAAAAAAGTACTGGTTTGCTGGCGTTAACTATAATTATTATGCTGATATCTACCTTGATCCTAACCCTGACAGAAGAACTGCTGAAGCCGTTGAATCTTTTGTAACCACTGATCCGCAATGGTCAGAAGTTCTGGACCAAACACAACTGGAAAACGGCTATTCGGTAAGTATGTTTATTGGTAAATCATTTAGATTCGGTGATAAATTTCTTTATCTGACTGCCAACATTAATAACCTTACCAATAACCAAAACTTTCAAACCGGAGGGTACGAACAACTAAGGTTTGAAAGCCAAAACATTAACAAATTCCCGCCAAGATTGGCTAATATGTATGGCCTGAATTATTTTATTTCTGCAAAATTAAGATTTTAACATGAAGAGATTGATTTACATATCGGCCATAGTTTTAATGGCATTATCCTGTAAAAAGAAGTACGATACACCACCAATCACCACTCCTAAACCAGGTAGTACTATTACATTAGAAGATTTAATCGGAATGTATAATGGTAAACCAGTTAAATTTGATGATAGTTTGTCAGTATTTGCTACTGTAACCATGGATGAATCTGATGGAAACCTGTACAGAAATGTCTATATTCAGGATGGAGACTTTGCCATTAATATGCGTTTACTTTCTGCTGGCGGACTCTATGTTGGTGACCGAATCAGAATTGACCTGAACAACACAAGATTAAGTACTTATAATGGTGTATTACAACTTGATTCGGTTCATGTTGATAAGAATATTGTCAAACAGGCAGTTGATAAAGATATTGAACCATTGGTTTTGACAATTGAAGAGTTGAATACCAATTTGCAATCCCGTTTGGTAAAACTTGAAAACGTACAGTTTACAGTTCCTGAATTTGGAATGACTTATGCTGATGCCGATAATAATGAATCAAGAGATATAGTTATTGAAGATTGTGACGGTAATCTCTCTATATTTAGAAACAGCGGTTATGCCAGTTTTGCTAATGAAAAAATTGCGGAAGGTAATGGTTCCATTACAGCCATTGTAGGTGTATTTAACGATCAGGTGCAGTTATTAGTTCGTTCTTTTAATGAAATCAAACTGGATGGTGAGCGTTGTGACGGACAACTTTTTGTCAAAAATTTTGATGATTACCAGATTAGTACAGGGGGTTGGCATGTTGAGCAAGTAGTTGGAACTGATGCCTGGGAAACTAACGATCAGGGCGCTGACAGTCCGTATTGCCAAATTTCTAACTATAATGGTTCAACAAACAATCCGTGTGAAAGCTGGCTAATTTCAGGTGCTTACGACCTGTCAACTATTTCAAACCCAAAACTTAAATTCAGAAACGCCTGTAATTACCAGGGTGATATTCTTCAAACCCTTGTATCAACTGACTATTCCGGAACAGGTGATCCGACTTCTGCTACATGGACACCACTAAGTGCTGTTTATTCAACAGGAGGATGGGATTGGAAAGATTCAGGTTTAATTGACTTAGCACCACACTCTGGTAGCAATGTGCATATTGCATTTAAATATATAGGTTCAGCTTCGAATGGCAGAACCTGGGAAATTGATGATATAACAATAATTGGAAGTTTATAATGATAAAGAAGTATTTTATTTTAGTCCCTTTAATTGTTTTACTTTTTACAGCTTGTAAAAAAGACGTTGACCATCCACCGGTTAATAAACTAAGTAATGACCATATAATCACTTTAAAAGAGGTGATTGACATGTACCAGGGGGAAGAAGTGATTGTAACAGATACAATTTCAGTATATGCTACAGTAACTATGGATGAAGTGGAAGGTAATATTTATAAAAACCTGTACATTCAGGACCAGACCGGAGCAATAAATATGAGAATGACCTCTTCGGCTGACCTTTTTGTTGGAGACAGAGTACGGGTTAATTTACTCGGTGCAACTATTAATAATTACAATGGTGTAATGCAACTCGACAATATTGATCCTGATACCAAAATTGTAAGGCAGAAGCAGGATCAACCATTAGCTCCTGAATTTGTTAGTATCGCTGATATTGATACCAATATGGTTAACCAACTGGTACGACTTGACGGTGTACAATTTGCTGATGCAGATCTGAATAAAACCTATGCTGATGCTGCCGGACAATCATCTCAAAACATTATTCTTCAGGATTGCTTTGGAAGCTCAATTATATTGAGAACAAGTGGTTTTGCAAACTATGCTGGAGATTCAGTAGCTAAAGGTAACGGTAGTATCATTGCCATTGTTGACCGCTATAATGATGATTTGCAGTTAAAAATCAGGTCAATCAAAGAATTAGACCTTTCAGCCGAACGTTGTAGCGGAGTTACACTTACACCCGGCGCTTCAATGTTTAAAAATTTTGATGACAACTCTATCACCTCAGGTGGATGGTCTGTTATTCAGGTTGAAGGAATTCATACCTGGGAAGTCAGTACAGCGGGTGGTGCTCCGGATCCTTACCTGAAAATATCAAATTATGATGGCGGTAATACAGCTTGTGAAAATTGGTTTATTTCTCCTTTGATAAAGTTTACATCCGGTAGTAATCCGGTAATGAGTTTCGATAATGATGTAAACTATTCTGGTCCGCATCTTGAATTGTTTGTATCTACAGAATATACTGGAAGCGGAGATCCTAATTTGGTGAACTGGACTAATATATCCGGTACCGTAACCTGGGATTCTGACGGCTCAAACTGGGGATTTGAAAATACAGGAGATATCGATCTTAGCGATTTTTCAGGTCAATCTGTTTACTTTGGCTTTAGATATACCGGAACAAACTCTAATGGGAGTACATGGGAAATTGACGAAATCATAATAACTGGTTAATAGACTTCATCCCCATTAAGTATAATTTTATAATTAAATAATAAAAACAAGAAAAATGAAACAATTTTACACTTTAATCTTAGCACTATCGCTTGGAAGCCTTGGATTTTCACAGGTTTTTCAAAGTGATTTAAGTTCATGGAACTCAGGTGACCCTACCGACTGGATGGGAAGCAAAACAAGTATCTCATCCTCAAATGTAAATGAAATCACTCTGGGTGCCAATTTTGGTACTAGCCAGGCTCAGTTGATCAATACGGGATCAGGTCACAAACGTTTTACCACACAAACAGTTGCTGTTACAGGTGGTGCAACCTATGAATTAAAAATATGGGTAACCGGATTAGCCGGTGAAATCAGAACCGCACATTACGATTTAACAAATGCTTCATGGGGATCGTACAATGGCTATGTTGATTTAGCTACTGCGTCTGCCGGTTCTCAAACAATAGTTTCTCAAAACGTAACCGTTGATGCTACCTGTACTTCTACCGAGTTTATTATTTCGATCAGAAATACAGATGCTAACGGAATGGTAATCGATTCAGTTTCAATTGCACAGTTTGTTAATACTGCAGTTCCTGCACCTCATACCGTTTACGATTTACAATACAATACCAATGCTAATGGTGATTCACCTTATTTAGATTCATTGACCATTACCAGTGGCGTTGTAACAGCTGTAAACAGTGGTAATGGTTACTGGATTCAGGACGGAAATGGCGCATGGACCGGGATTTATGTTAGTGACGATACTAATACACCATCAAGAGGAGATAGTGTGACTGTTGAAGGTTTGGTTCAGGAAGACTTTGGAGCTACTCAAATTGAGCAATTAACCAGTTATACCTTAGAGCCAACACCGTCAGTAATACCTACTCCAACTATGGTTAACACAGTAGATATTCAAACTCAGGAAGAATGGGAAGGTGTACTAATCAACGCAACAAATGCTGTTTGTACCAATACCAATGCCGGATTCGGACAATGGGTGGCAAACAATGGTACTACTGCTAATGATTCAGTTTTAGTTGATGATGATTTATATGCTTATACGCCAACCTTAAATACATCATACGGTATTACTGGAATCGGACATTTTTCATATGGAGATTACAAAATCTTACCAAGAGATATTGATGATATAGTTGGGGCTATTCCTCCGGCAGTTGTAACTATTTATGATATTCAGTTTACAACTGATGTTAATGGTAATTCTCCGGAAGACGGTAATGTTGTAACTACTTATGGTATTGTTACTGGTGTAACACCTGGTGGAAGATTCTTTATTCAGGATGGTGATGGTGCATGGAATGGTATCTATGTTTATGAAAACGGAACAACTGTAGCTCGTGGAGACAGTGTTGAAGTAACAGGAACAGTTACTGAATTTAATGGCTTAACTGAGTTTACAAACGTTACTGATGTTACTATCATTAACTCTGGTAATACATTACCAAATGCTGAAGTTATTGCTTCATCTTCAGATGCCAACAACGAAGAATGGGAAGGTGTTTTAATTACGGTTGAGGGAGAATGTACAAACACAACTGAAGGTTTTGGATTATGGTCAATCAACAGCTTTTCTGATGAAGTAAAAGCGGATGACGATATCTTTGCTTATGCAAATACTGCTGTTGTAGGTAATCATTATGAAGTAACCGGAATCGGGCACTTCTCTTTCTCTGAGTACAAGATATTACCAAGAGATCTTGATGATATAGTAGTTATAGGATATGCAGGAGTTGAAAAGCCGTCAACTGCTTTCGAAATTTTCCCTAACCCTGCAACTGATAACATTACAATAAAAGGAACCGATAACGCTGTAGTTAATATTTATGCTGTTAATGGTTCAATAGCCTATCAAGGTATTGTAAATGGTCAAACTTTTATTGATTTAACTGGTTTATCTAATGGTTTATACACTGTTGAAATTATTGAAAACAATGTGAAATCAAACCACAAATTGATTGTGAAGTAATTCACCACAGAAAATAACAGTTTTAAAAACGCTCTCAAATTTGGGAGCGTTTTTTTATTATATTGTAGCTTTAAATCAAAACGTTATAATATGAAAAAAATAATTGGAACAGTCTTTGTTTTAGCATTGTTAACAAGTTGCGGAGGTGGAGACGAAAGTAATGAAACAACTGATATGTCGCCAGAAGAAGTTGAAACTGTTACTGCTGAAGTGAATAGTATTGATTCCATGTCGGTTGTTTTGGAAGAGGCGGCAAATGAAATTGAACAATCCGTAAGCAAACTTGATGCAGCATTAAACGAATTATAGAAAATTAAGACAATGAAGAGAATAAACACATTATTATTAGCGGCTACCCTTTTAATTGCAGGAACGATTAAAGCCCAGGAAGAAACCCAGGAAAAAGTTCAAAAGTTTAAAAAGGAAAGCCTTCAGAAAGCGGAAGAAAAATCAAAAGCTGAAGCTAAAAGGATTCAACATGAAATGGTTGAGGAAAGCCGGCATGGACTTGAGGATACAGAACATCAAATTAAAAAAGAAGTTGATAAAAAAGTTGAAGCGGTAGAAAACGCAAAGACTAATGCTGAAGTACAGGAAAAGAAAGAAGAACTTTTAGAGGTGATTGAAGAACATAAAGATGATGTAATTGAGGATGTTAAAACGGAGATAAAAGCTACCAAAAGTGCTGAAAAGAGAGCTGTTGGAAATACCAAGGCTGAAGCCAAAAAAGCTAAAGAGGAGGCCAACGCCCACAAGATTGAAAAAGAAAAACAACTTAATGATGCCGTCAACAATGGAGATGCGAAAGTTAAAGATGCAAAGGCTAAAATTGAAGAGGCAAAAAAACAACTTCAGGAAGAGCTAAAAAATGGTAAAATTTCAGTTGAAGATTACGATCTTAAAAAGGAAAAGATTGAAAAAGCTGAAAAACTATTGGAAGAACTGGAAGAAAAAGTTAAAAAAGGAAAAAATCTTTAAATCATAGATAAAAGTAGAAAATACTGAGTAGGAAGTATTAAGTAGTTAGCTGTTGGTCTATAGTTATTAGTCATTAGTTAATAGCTGGAAACAGAGAATCAGAAATTGAAAATCATAAATCTAAACCTGAAACCTGTTAGCCCGTCAACTGAAACCAAAGCCGAACAACTATTAACGAGTAACTTATAAACCGATAGATAATAAAAAATATCAAGTAATTAGCTTATTAGTCTTTAGTCAATAGTTAGAAATTGGAAATCAACAATCAGGAACAATTGACTATCAACATCCAACTAATAACTTAAAAACATAAAAAAAGCGCATTCATGAATGCGCTTTTTTTATGTTCAATTGCCTGACTTAATTATTACCTAATATCAAAGGCAAACCATCATCTCCCCCAACTACAATTACTTTTGAGTTAGGTGATTTTGATAATTCCAAAGTGGCCTCAATACCTTTTTCTTTCAGAATATTTGGTGTTAATGACGCGTTCAAAATCTTGTTAGCTTCTGCTTTACCTTCTGCTGCAATCCTGATTCGTTCCGCCTCTTTCTTTTCTTTTTGCAATCTGAATTCATATTGTAATGATTCCTGTTCCTGCTTCAGTTTTTCTTCAATCGCTCCTTTAATTGTTGGAGGTAGCGTAATGTCTCTAACCAGTACTTCATTCACCTGAATGTATTGTTTTTCGACAATAATCTTGGTCTCCGCAAAAATTTCAGTTTGTATAACATCTCTTTTTGATGAATAAATTTCCTCAGGTGTATATCGTCCAATTACACTTCTGGTTGCTGAACGGATAGCCGGTCTTACAATATCTTCAATATAAGTTGTCCCCTTCTCCTGATGCAATAATGGTAATTTTCCCTTAATAGGTTGAAATTGCAAAGTAACATCCACTTTAATCTCTAATCCATTTGAAGAAAGAACAGCCATAGACTCTTGTATCTTCTGTTGTCTTACTTCATAAATGATCATATCATTCCATGGTGCAATAATGTGGAACCCTTCATCATAAGGACGCTCAGTATATACCCCATCTCCAAATGTTTGGAAAAGCACACCGTTTTCTCCGGCATTTATGGTGATTGATGACTTAAACAATACAACTACAAAAATTAGCACAACGGCAATTAATGCAATCAGTCTTTTTGGTATTTCGTTCATTTTCTTGAGTTTTAAGTTGTGTACAAATTTACTATTTCTTTCGGTAGAAAAAAAGTATCAGCACAGGCAACAAAAACAAATCAGCTAACAATGCAAAAACAAGTGTCAGGCTAATCAGTAAACCAACATAAAATGTACCCAGAAAGTCAGAAAAAATCAATAGTAGAAAACCGGAACAAATGATTAATGACGTGAGTACAATAGCGCGTCCGGTTGAAAGATAAGTTCGTTTTAAGGCATACAAAACCTTTTTCCCTTTATTTAGTTCAAGTTTGAACTTACTCATAAAATGAATTGTATCATCAACCGCTATTCCAAAGGCAATGGTAAAAATAATGGCTGTTGACACTTTTAAATCTATACCAAAATAACCAAGTATTGCAGCAAGCAACAATAAAGGCAACATATTTGGAATTAGAGCTATAAATACCATTTTTGGTGACCTGTACAGGAACCCCATCAAAACAGATACAATGATTATAGCCAGAACCAGTCCCAGAGTCAGGTTTTTGGAGATGGTATTCATATTTTTATCAAGCAAATGTCCGGTTCCGGTCAGTCTGATATCAATCAAATCCTGATCAATGTATTCATCAATAAAACGGTACAATCTGTCATTCTTAATCGAAGTTGCCTGCTTTCCAATGTCACCATGAGTGCTGGAAATTCGTGTAAACTGCTCAGTTGAATCCACTAATACCGAGAGTATTTCCTGACTTCTTATTTTCCTGATAGTTTTCAGGTAATCTTTTGTTTCTTTTTCATTAGGCATCTTATAATAGGCCGTTTGTCCTCCATGCTCGGTTCTGTGGGCAATTTTAAGAATTGAAACCAAAGAAAAAGTTTGGGTTAAACCATAATCACGGACTAAAAATGAATCCAGCTTAGCGATTTCCTGCAGCACTTCATAATTATAGACTGATCTGGAAGAATCTCTTACCTCAACTGAAAGTTCAAATGGTCTTAACCCCATATACTCCTCATCAAAATAATTGAATTGCGCCCGCATAGGGTTATCTTCTTTCAAATCTTCCAGTAAAAAATAATCCGATTCCACACGTAATATTCCAATAACAGAAGCAGTTACCAGAATAATAAAACCATAGAGTAATTTAAGTCTCTGTCTTAAAATCAACTTAAACAACTGGTGTAAAGTCTTGTACCAAAAATTATGAACGATTCTTTTTTTATGTAATTTGGGTGGTTTTACAAGTATCAAAAGGGCTGGTAATAAGGTGTAAGCCAAAACAAAGGAAATAAGAACCCCTAAGGCGGTATAAATACCAAAAACTCTGATTGGTTGCAGTGGTACCGTTAACAAGCTTAAAAAACCAATTGCCGTTGTAATGGATGTCAATAAAGTGGCTAATCCAACTTCTTTATACGCTACCTTAACAGCATCAGTATTCGATTTTCCCATCCTTAGCTCTTCCAGATATTTGGACACCAGATGAATGACATCCGACATAGCTACTATAAATATAATAGTTGGCAATATGGTCAACATGATATTTATCGGCTCCCCTACCAGCCCCATCAAGCCAATTATCCATACCATTGAAAAGGTCACGATAATTAATGGCAACCAAATTCCCCACCATGACCTGAAGGAAAAAAAGAGAAAAACAATCACCATTAAGAAAGAAAGACTTAAAAAGAACAGCGTTTCAAACCGCATGGTTTCAATATAATAACTCTGCCCAATGGCTCGTCCGGCATAATGAAAATTATTCATACCATGCTTATCCAGTAAATTATCAATGCTTTGCTTTAAGAAGTCACATTTTTCTTTAGACAAGTATTGCTGATGATCAACCTTAACTAAAAGCCCTGTTGCCGTTCGATTAATAAAGAAGTTCTTAATCTCAGGCCTGCTGTATATTTTAACAGAGTCGTTTATATAATCGCAAGTATCGCAAATGGTAAGATAGGGTACTTTTATCGCCAATCGTGAAAACGGCGTTTTGATGTACTCACTCATATTAGTCAGACATATGGCATTAATCACCAAAGAGTCTTCATTCAACTCATCCACAAATGATTTGGCGTTGTTAAGAAATTTGGTATTGAAAACACCTGTTGCACAATCCAGTGATATAAATACAAAGTCATTGTCCGAACCATACCTTTCCTTGTGTTCATTAAAGAATTTGGTGTCGATATCGTTCTCTTCGTAAAAGGAAGTAAAATCGTAATCAAAGGAAATGTTTTTAATGCCAAAACAGAGGATTACACTAATCAGACCTATAAAAATTATGATAATTTTTGATAATTTTTTGAAATCAGTCAACCTTTTCCTTTTAAATTCGTTTACAAAAGTGTTAATTTGTAAGAAACTAGGAAAACCAAAACCAAAAAAATATGAAAAAAATTTTACTTTTATCCCTGTTGTATTCTGCAGGTGTTGGGATTGCTCAAACAATTGGTGTTAATGATACATTAACGGCTACTAACGTGATTAATTATTATGCGGTAGATACCAGTACCACAAATCTGGATGCTGTGAACGGAGCAGGTGTTACCTGGGATTACAGCACTGTATTAATGGCAGATAATTCCGGAGCAGTGAAAGATACTGTTGTTTACATTGCTGATTCACCAAATCAATCTGATTTTCCTAACGCTCAATATCACGAATTGTTCAGTGAAGGACCTCAAACTTTTTTTAGTAATGTAGGGAATGATGTAATTATTCATGGTTTTAAATTTACTTCCGGGGCAAATGATTATTTAATTAAGTACAACAACAACGACATGATTGGCTTACAATTGCCAATGGCCTTGAATGATAATGTTAATGACAATATTTCGGGAGAAGCTGTTGTACCTAGTATTGGTACTGTTCCTTTAACCGGAACAACTACTGTTTTGGCTGATGGTACGGGAACTTTAATGCTTCCGGGAAGCACATATACTGATGTTATTCGTGTAAAAACGGTAGAGTCATCAAGTGGAACCGTTTTGGGGCAAACAATTATATTTACCAGAACAAGCTATGCTTATTATACACAAAGTACTCCTACTAACTTCCCGGTATTTATACATGGTGAAATCAATGCAGATCTTTCATTAGCCGGAAATATTAATCTTAAGACAATTTGGTCAACAGAAGATTCAGGATTCCATTTGAGTAATGAAACAGTTTCAAAACCACTGGAATTAAAACTGTATCCTAATCCGGCTGACAAAAATGTATTTGTAACAACTACCGAGACTAACGGAACAATAGAAATATTCAATACTATTGGTAAAATAGTTTATTCTGATAGAATTACATCTCCGAAGCAAAATATTAATATTGAAGATTTGAATGCAGGTATATACTTTGTTCAAATAAAAAGTCAGGGATCAACTTTAACAAAAAAATTAATTGTTAAATAAACACCTACACCTTACAATATTTAAAAAACCATCTTTTTATATAGATGGTTTTTTTATTTTTGCGGAGTGAAAAATCAAATTGAAGAAGCAGCAAAAATCGTTCGTGACGGTGGAGTGATCCTTTATCCTACTGATACCATTTGGGGATTGGGTTGTGACCCGAATAATGAGGAAGCTATTCAAAAAATTAACGAGATTAAGCAAAGGCCACCTGACAAGAGCTTTATTCTTTTAGTTAACTCTGAAATGCTCTTAAACCGATATACCGAGGTAATTCCGGACGTTTGTTATGATCTGATTGATTATGCAGATAGACCCTTAACCATTATTTACCCTAAAGGTCGGGCCGTTTCATCAAAAATAATGGCTGATGATAACAGTATTGCAATCCGGATGATCAAAGCAGGTTTCTCAAATCAATTGATGACTCGATTAAAGCATGGATTGGTATCAACCTCAGCCAATATCTCCAATCATCCATACCCTAAGCAATTTGGGGATATTGACGATACTATTAAAAACATGGTGGATTTTGTGGTTGATCCCCAATTTGAGAACGAAAGCAGTAAACCTTCACAAATCATTAAAATTAGTGAAAACGGTGAAGTAAAAATTATAAGAAAATAGCAGTTTTGAATTTAAAAAAAGATATAGAAGGTCCACTGTTTGAAGCCGTTTCAAAGGTTTCAAAAGCCAATCGGCTATCGAGTTTTGTAATTGGTGGTTTTGTGAGAGATTTAATTCTTAAACGACCATCAAAAGATGTGGATGTTGTTGTACTTGGTGATGGTTTATTCCTTGCTGAGAAGGTAGCTGAGGAGTTAGGCGTAAAAAAAGTGGCTTTTTATAAAAATTATGGCACTGCAGCATTTAAATACAATGATATTGAGGTGGAGTTTGTTGGTGCACGGAAAGAATCCTATTCAAGAGATTCCCGAAAACCAATAGTGGAAAAAGGGACTTTACAGGAAGACCAGGACAGGAGAGACTTTACCATTAATGCTTTAGCCATAAGTCTGAATGAAAGTTCATACGGAGAAGTGATAGATCCCTTTGATGGATTAAAAGACATTGAAAAAAAGATCATTCGAACTCCACTCGACCCTGAAGTTACTTTTTCAGATGATCCTCTGCGAATGATGAGAGCTGTACGATTTGCCACCCAACTGGGCTTTAAAATTGAATCCAACGCACTCAAAGCATTAAAAACTAATGCTAAACGACTTGAAATTATTTCTGAAGAAAGAATTATTGACGAGTTAAACAAAATTATTCTCGCAGAAACACCTTCGCGTGGGTTTAAACTTTTATTTAATACTGAACTTTTACATCAGTTTTTTCCGGAAATGGTTGCCCTGCATGGTGTTGAAACCATTGACGGTAAATCTCATAAAGACAATTTTTATCATACGCTTGAAGTTTTGGACAATATCTCTCTCCAAACAGATGATCTATGGTTAAGGTGGGCTGCCATTATGCATGACATTGCCAAACCGCGGACAAAAAGATTTAATGCAAAGGCTGGCTTTAGCTTTCACGGGCATGAAGATGTTGGTGCCAGAATGGTTCACGGAATTTTCAGACGACTTAAATTACCGCTGGATCAAAAGATGAAGTATGTTCAGAAACTGGTTAAACTTCATCTGCGCCCCATTGCTTTGGTTAAAGGTCATGTCACTGACTCTGCAGTCAGAAGGTTATTGTTTGAGGCCGGAGATGATATTGACGATTTAATGACACTTTGTAATGCCGATATCACCTCTAAAAATGAAATGAAAGTCCAGAAGTTTAAACACAACTTTCAAAAAGTTCGTCAAAAACTAAAGGATGTGGAAGAAAAGGATCAAATCCGTAATTTCCAACCCCCTATTTCCGGACAGGAAATCATCAAAACTTTTAGTCTTGAACCATCAAAAATAGTTGGAGAAATCAAAAGTGAAATTAAAGAGGCTATTCTGGACGGAAAAATAAAAAACAACTATAATGATGCCTATGCCTATATGCTGGAGTTAGGTAAGAAGCACGGGTTGGGATAGATTGTTAGGTGATTACATAGAAGTATTAAGTAGGAAGTAGTTAGCTATTAGTTATTAGTTAAAGGAATTATAAACCTGAAACCTGTTACCTCATTACCTGAAACCAAAAACAAGTAACTACAACTGGTAGAAAGTAATTAGTAGTAGGTAATCAAAATTGGAAACTACTAACTATCAACAATCAACCGCTATTAAGTAGTTAGCTTTCAGTTATTAGTCTTTAGTCATGTATTAATAACTCAGAAATAGAGAATCTGAAACCAGAAATCAAAAATCGTGAATCAAGAATATAAACCTGAAACCTGTTACCCCGCTACCTGAAACCAAAAACTATTAACTACAACTGGCAGAAAGTAATAAGTAGTAGGTAGTAAGCAGTAGGTAATCAGAAATCAAGAATTAGAAATCAAAAATCCTAAACCAGAAACTATTAACCATCAACTAGAAAACTATTAACTAACAATTAGGATTCTTTAACATAATTCTCAAGTAACTTTTTCTTAAAATAAAGCTATATTTATCTGGTAACCCAAAACAAAACTATCAGGATGAAACAGCAATTTAAGAAAAGATTAAAAAGGCTTATCCTTTGGTTAGGATTAGTATTTATACTATTATTCATTTTCAGGCTGATCTATGGTTATGTCAAAACCAATAACGATACACCTAATCAAACCCAGTTTTTTGACAATATTTCAAATACCAAGCGAAATTATGCTTCGAAGAAATATAACGTTAAACCAGGTTCGGGAAACGCATCTGCAATAAAAGTGGATCAGAAGTATGAAAAGATTGCTGAGATCAAAACTAAATCATCAAAATTTGAGGAAGAGGAAAAAACTACAAGAAGCGAAATAAAAAAATACAATGCACTGATTCAATTTGAACAAAAAAGTGGTAATCAGGGTTATCGAAAACTTAACCTCGCTATAGGTGTTCCCCCACAAAATTTTGATGCGCTGTACAGTCAACTGATTAAAGTAGGAAAAGTTCAGGCTAAGCAAATCACGAAAAAGGACAAAACCAATGAATATAAGGCGCTAAATGCTAAAAAACAATCTCTTGAAAAAACACGAACCTCACTGATTGATCTTAAAACAAGAGGTGGAAAAATTGATGAGTACATGAACCTTGAAAACCGGATATTGGAAATAGAGCGACAACTCCAGGAACTGGGGGTCAGTTTAGGAGATTTTGATGATGAAAACGAATTCTGTACAATCCAATTCTCCTTACTGGAAGGAAAAGAAGTTAAAATAAGTGTCATGCACCGGGTTAAAGTGGCCTTTGAGTGGACTGTCAAGTTTTATCTCAGACTCATCTTTATCTTGTTTTTTATCACTCTTTTTGCCTACCTTCTTTTACTGGGTATAGATAAACTTAGAATACTACAACGGATTGTGAATAAAAGAGAATAGGGCGTTAATAGTTTAAGAGTTTCTTGTTGATTGTTAGACTATGGGCAGAAGTATCAGGAAGGAAAGTAATAGGTAGTGAGTTATTAGCCATTAGTCTTTAGTCATCAACAATAGTTAAAAATTCTGAATCGGAAACCAAAACTATTAACAAGTACCGAATGGAATAATTAGAAATTGAAAGTCAAAAATTCGAACTATTAACGAGTAATAGAAACAAGTTTCAAGAAATATAAAAATATGAAATCTATACTTAACCTTTCTTTTTTAGTTATTCTGACTTTGCCCCTACTATCTCATCAAACCAAGAGAACAACAAGCAATCCATTTTTGAAAATCAAGTTGTCCGAACTCCCACAATTAATTGAAGGACATTGGGAGTATGATTATTCCTTTAATGAAGATGGTGCTTTTGAAATAGATGGCGAGTATATGCAGGACCACTATGTCCCTTTTCATATTGAATTCAACAAAATAAGTAAAAAGAAGAATAAGCAAATTATTAATCTATACCCTGACATTGCCGAAAAAAGAGTTTTGAACTGTTTAAAGGAATTTGAGTTTTCGGTCGACTATAAAGGTGTTATACGCTATCCCATACTGCGTTCTGATAAAACTGATGCAAATGGTTACCTCAATAACTGTAAAATTAAATTATTCACTCCCAGACACCCCGATCAACCAGACTACATTACCATTAATTCAGTTTCTAAGAATACAATGATTGTTTCGAATTATCAGAATGATCAAAGAAATGATTTTCATTTATTTGTTAAATCGGGTACTGGAGATTAGAGATAAGTATTAAGTAACAAGTAGTAAGTTATTAGTCTTTAGTCATCAACCATAGTTAAAAATTCTGAATCGGAAACTAAAACTATTAACAATCAACTAGTAACCAGATAATAGAGGGTAGATAAGCAGAAAGTAACATGTACTAAGTATAAAGTAATCTCAAACCATTCAACAGTTAGGAAGCTAATGATTAAAGAATTAGAAATCAAAAATCGGAAACTATTAACTATTAACTATTAACTATTAACTATTAACTGACGAACCGTTAAGCTTATACCTGCGAATTATTCAATTGGTAATAAACACCTTCTTCATTGGCTATCAAATCATCATGACGTCCCTGCTCCTTCACTTTGCCATCTTCCAATACCAAAATAGTATCAGCATTTTTAATGGTTGACAAACGGTGAGCAATCACAATCGAAGTTCTGTTCTCCATAAGCTTTTCCAGCGCTTCCTGAACCAATTTTTCTGATTCGGTATCCAATGCACTGGTTGCCTCATCTAAAATCAATAGTTTCGGATTTTTTAGTACAGCCCGTGCTATAGCTATTCTCTGTTTCTGCCCTCCTGATAATTGTATTCCTCTATCCCCTACTTCAGTATTTAAACCTTCAGGGAAGTTCTGAATAAACTCCAATGCATTGGCTTTCCTTGCTGCTTCAGTAATTTCTCCCTCACTGGCATCAAGATTACCATATGCTATATTATCTCGTATCGATCCGCTAAACAGTATCACTTCCTGCGGAACAATAGCAATCTGCTCCCGGATACTCTCATTTGAAAAATCGTTTACATTCTGATCATCAAATTTTATTTCGCCCGAACTGACCTCATAAAACTTTAACAATAATGATGATATTGTTGATTTTCCTGCACCAGAGCTTCCCACAAGTGCTACGGTATTTCCATGGTCAGCACTAAAGGTTACTCCTTTAAGTACCTGAACATCTGGCCGGGAAGGATAAGAAAATGTCACGTCATTAAATGAAATATTACCATTAAATTCCTGAAGAACCGGTTTTTGTTCTGTCTCTTCAGTTTCTTCTCCCATTAAATCCATCAGGTATTCTGAAGCACCGATAGCTTTTTGAATTTTTGCATATAAATCAGGTAATGCGCCAAAAGAAGCACCAACAAAAATGGTATACAATACAAAGGCGTAAAACTCTTCATTAGAAATTTGGGCTGGCACCATTGTTTTGGCCTTCCATACAATAAATACAATCGCACCAAACAAAGCAAATACAATAAAAGAGACAAAAGCCCCTCTGAGTAGTCCGTTTTTTATACTCAGTTTAGCTACATTATCAACCTTACTGATATAACGGTTATACTCAAATCGCTCGTTGGTAAATGATTTCACATTAAATATCCCCATTAATACCTCTTCCAAAATAACATTGGATTGAGCAGACTCATCCTGGGCTTTTTTAGACAATTGTTTTACTTTACGTCCAAAAATTACTGCAGCAATAGCAACTACAGGGATAATAGCAAGCATCCACAATGCTAATTCCCATGAAGCATATAAAATAAACCCTACACCAATGATAATAGTAATAAACTGACGGAAAAATTCAGCAATTGTAGTATTTAAAGTATCCTGTAACAGGTTAATATCTGTTGCAATTCTCGAAGTCAACTCCCCTACCTTATTGGAATGGTAAAACTTTACCGGAAAATGAATCAACCTTTCAAAAGCTTTTGTTTTTAAATCCTTTAAAGTTTTTTCAGTGACAGTTGAAAAAATGACAACTCTAAAAAATGAGAACAAAGCCTGGGCTGCAAACACTATGATCATCAGTAATAAAATACCCTGAACACTGAGGTTTGGCAGATCCATACTGGGCATACTACTCAATTGCTCCCCTCCGGTATTATCCTTACCTAAAAGTTGTCCCATAAGTAAGGGAAACAACATAGAGGTTAAACTCGACAGGATTAAAAAAATCCAACCGATACTATAAACCAACCGATAAGGCTTTAAAAATGTCAGAAAATTTCTGGCTTTTTTATAAGATTCGGGTGATAATTTTACTTTTTCTGTCTTTTTGCGCCTCCCTAACATAAGTTTGGTTAATTTTGAGTACAAAAATACGCTGTTTTTAATATCAACAGTCAATTATTGAAAATAAAAATTCGTTTTTTCTTCAAATAAACTTTGAAGTCCTTAATTTTTATTTATCTTTGCAGTCCGAATTAGGAAAAAGAACTATTAATATATAGAATAAAAGCTTGAGAAATGAGTAAAAGAACGTTTCAACCATCATTAAGAAAAAGAAGAAACAAACACGGTTTCAGAAGTAGAATGGCAACAAAAAATGGAAGAGCCGTTTTAAATGCAAGAAGAAGAAAAGGTAGAAAGAAATTATCTGTATCTTCTGAAAGATTAGCTAAAAGATAATAAGTAATTCAATTTATATACTGAGAGCCTCAATGAATATTGAGGCTTTTTTTATGTATAAACTTAAAAATTAAAACCTTTTATCAGGGTAGCATTCCTAACAAAATCAATTGCTTAAAAGGAAGGATTAAATTCAATAAAAACTTGGAATTATTTACAAATAAAGATTTATATTTGTGAGTCAGTAATCACTATTTTGAACAAAACTATGGCTGTAAAGAAAGCGCCTGCAAAAACAACAAAGAAAACACAGGGAAGTAAATTCTCAAAAGAGACTTATATTAAATGGTATAAGGATATGTTGATGATCCGTCGGTTTGAGGAAAAAATATCCCAATTGTATATTCAACAGAAGTTTGGAGGTTTTTTACATGTTTATATTGGACAGGAAGCTGTTGCAGTTGGAACAGTATCTGCCTGTAAAGAGGGCGACAAACATATTACTGCCTATCGTGATCATGGTCATCCTATTGCTTTAGGAACAGATCCTAAAGTATTAATGGCTGAGCTTTATGGTAAGGCAACAGGATGCTCAAAAGGAAAAGGTGGATCAATGCACTTTTTTGATATGGAACGTGGGTTTATGGGTGGACACGGTATTGTAGGTGCTCAGATACCTATGGGTGCCGGAATTGCATTTGCTGAGCAGTATAATGAAACCGGAAATGTATGCTTTTGTTCGTTTGGTGATGGTGCAGCCCGTCAGGGAGCATTACACGAAACTTTTAATATGGCAATGAACTGGAAGTTACCTGTAATATTTATTATCGAGAATAATAATTATGCCATGGGAACTTCAGTAGAAAGAACTACTAATGTAACTGACATGTCAAAAATTGGTGCTTCTTACGAAATGCCATCCTTTATTGTAGATGGTATGAGTCCTGAAAGTGTACATGAAGCTATAGAAGAAGCAGCTGACAGAGCAAGACGAGGTGATGGCCCTACCCTTCTGGACATCAGAACCTACAGGTATAAAGGACATTCAATGTCTGACCCTCAAAAATACAGAACCAAGGATGAAGTTGGAGAATGGATGGACAGAGATCCGATTACCCATGTTCTTAATGTAATTAAGGAAAATAAATACTTAACACAAAAGCAAATCGATAAGATAGAAGCTGATACCAAAAAAGAAGTAATGGATGCCGTTAAATTTGCTGAAGATTCTCCGTTCCCTGAAAAAGAGGAACTTTTTATAGATGTATACCAGCAAAAAGACTATCCTTACGTTAAAGAATTCTTAGCATAAACTAATTAAAATTTTAAAGAGACTATGGCAGAAATAGTAAGAATGCCCAAACTATCAGATACAATGACCGAAGGGGTTGTTGCAGAATGGCATAAGAAAGTTGGAGAAGAAGTATCTGAAGGGGATTTATTAGCTGAAATAGAAACTGATAAAGCCACCATGGAATTTGAATCATTTTATGATGGTGTTTTATTACATATTGGTGTTGAAAAGGGTAATGCTGCTCCGGTTAATGATATATTAGCTGTAATTGGAGAAAAAGGTGAAGACATCACTAAAATTTTAGCTGAGGCAGCTGCAAGTGCACCTCCGGTTGAAACGGAAACTGCACCTCCTCCACCAGCGCCGGCGGCAACACCAACTCCTGCGCCAGCACCACCGACTCCTGCTCCGGTAGTAGAAGAAAAATCAGTGGAAGCCATTCCGGTTGAAACGCCAAATGGAAGAATTTTTGTTTCTCCGCTTGCCAAAAAAATGGCTGAAGAAAGACATATAAACCTTGCTATGGTAAGAGGTACAGGAGATCATGGCAGAATTGTTAAACGTGATATTGAAAACTACGTTCCTGCCAGTAGCGCAGCTCCGGTTTTCTCTGCTCCTGTAGGAACAGAATCATTTACAGATGAGCCTCTGTCTCAAATGAGAAAGGCCATTGCCAGAACATTATCTGCTTCTAAATTTTCTGCACCGCACTTCTACCTGAAAATGGAAGTAGATATGGATAACGCCATTGCAGCACGAAAAGCAATTAATGCGGACGGTGATGTTAAAATATCATTTAATGATATGGTTGTAAAAGCTGTAGCTTCAGCGTTAAGACAACATCCTAAAGTAAATGTAGATTGGTTAGACGACAGAATTCGAATTAATGATCACATCCATATTGGTGTAGCTGTTGCTGTTCCTGATGGATTAGTTGTACCTGTGGTTAAATTTACTGATTCCAAAGGGTTCGCACAGATTGGTGCAGAAATTAAAGAATTAGCCAAAAAAGCCAAGGATAAAAAACTACAGCCTAAAGAAATGGAAGGTGGAACCTTTGCTGTTTCAAATCTGGGTATGTATGGTATTGAGGACTTTACCTCTATTATCAACCCGCCTAATGGGTGTATTCTTTCTGTAGGCGGAATCAAGCAGGTACCGGTTGTTAAAAATGGTGAGATTGTTCCAGGAAATGTCATGAAACTAAGCTTATCATGCGACCACCGAGCAGTAGATGGTGCAACCGGATCAGAGTTCCTGAAAACACTTAAGTCGTATTTAGAGAACCCGGTTAAAATGATGATCTAATACCACAGTAAAATATAATGATTAGAAAAGGCTCTGAATTTCAGGGCCTTTTTTGATTTTACCCGGTAAACTGAAAAGACAATATTTATTTTATATTTTGATGGTTATACTAATCTAAAGTGTTTGATAGCAGCAAAATCAACTTTAGGAAAATAGAATACGTCTAAACTTATAACGAAAGAAAAATTTATAGATCGTTTACAATTTTTAATCAAAATAGTATGTCTAAAATAAACTGTTTAACGCTCTTATTATTCGTTACTATACTCCAAGTGAGTTACAGTCAGGATAACGACAGTCTAGAAAGTGAATTGATACTTGATACTTTAATAGATATCTCGTGGATTTATGATATCGAGGTTACCACTGAGCAAATTGTCATCTCGTGTCCCTACACAGTTGAAAATGCGATTAAGGATATCAAAAACAATTCACCAAAATTAGTTGTACAGATTGGTTTCACAGGACCAAGGATTATTAATCAAACAAAGAGTACTGCGTTTCAAAAAAAATATAATGTCAATTTTGAATATCTGGGCTGTATAAGAGGATGGAATATCGAAGATGAAGATGTACCAGGCTATAATGAAACCATTCTTGCTCACCTTTCAAAAAAGTACGGTAATCAGGTTCGAGAGGAATTTAAAGCAATTAAGAATTAAGTTACAGCACATAATATAGTTAAACACATAAAGCACTACCTTTGATTAACTGATTTTTATTTACTTCTTATAAGTACTAATGAACATTTACAAATCCCCCTACTTAAGGATAGATAAACAAAATGACCAATTGATCCAAACCTGGACTGACCAGAATTTAAGTATATTTAATTATCAAAAGGAACTGATTAATTTTATTGATTTGTTCCATAAAGTGAAGCCTAAAAAACTAGTATGGGATATCAAGGCCTGTAAACTGATAATACCTAAAGAATTAGATGAATGGTTTGCGGAAAAAGTTCTTTTGCCCATATATAAGAAAGGAATCCGGGAACTTATTTTTACAGTTTCCGAAAATATAGCAGTTCACAGATCTATTGTACAAAGTCTTGACAAGGCTAAGGAAATGATTCAATCAGTATACCTGCCCAATCAAAATGAAGCTGTTTCTTATGCTGCTTCAAAAAAAATACCCTCCACTATTCCATTATCTACTAAGATGGAGCTGAATACCGATTTGAATAGTTTTAATGTAAATCTGAAATTAGCATCCAATAATTTACCAGAATTTCTTAGGGCATTAGATCGAATAAAACTTGACAATTTGTTTGTTGAGGAAAAAGCTGGTCTTTTTTACTCATTAACACTCAGAGAGGTTCAAATATTTAAGTTAATTGCTCTTGGAAAAACCAATCGTATCATAGCTTCAGAACTATTCATAGAAGAAAGCAGTGTAAAAACGCATAGAAAAAACATTAAAAGGAAATTAAAAATTAAATCTGCTTTAGATATTTTCCAATATGCCAGGTGCTTTCACATTATATAATTTAATATTTCATTAAAACACCCACATGTGGGTATTGATTGAACTGTATTAGCACACTAGTTTTGCAAATAAAACAGTTCATATGAAAAGACTTATAATAAAATCAAGTTATAATGTTTTGGGATCAATTAGTGTTGGAAACGGGTTATGGATGATGCTTTCTTCTTCAAGCTGGTTCAAACACATGCCAGTTGATGCTGAGGATACAGGTGAGCTCAATCCTCATTTTGTACATGATGTCGGCTTGGTTTATTTACTTATTGGTGTCGGCGCATTTTGGTGTGCTCAGAAACCTCGCCAGTCATTCGAAATTCACATGGCAATCACTTTGTTTATGAGTGGTCATGCTTTAATTCATATGATTGAGATATTATTCGGATATCTTCCAGCCAGTCATTGGCTTATCGATTTTCCATTGATCACTTTTCCTGCTCTGTTGTTAATTAGCTTAACCCCCTTCTCAATAAAAAGTAAATCATGAAAAGATCGAAAAAAATAGGTTGGACTATTCAGGTAATATCTGTAGTAGCGGGATTAAGTATTGGCATTTACTTCTCAGGAACTTCAATAAACAACCACCATGAAATAAATTCCGGTCACTCGGTTATGAATCACGGTTACTTAGATGTTACCAATGACTTTCCCCCTCCCCGTATTACCAAATTACAATTAAACAAGGATCCTATGTCAGGGTGGAACTTATATTTTGAAGTAGAAAATTTTCAGTTCGCTCCTGAAAACGCCAGTAAAATTCATCAGAAAGGTGAAGGACATGCTCACTTAATGATTAATGGGAAGAAATTTTCAAGATTGTATTCTAACTGGTACCATATTCCTGAATTAAATTTCAAAATAAAAGAACTTGAAGTAACCCTCAACTCCAATTCTCATGCTATGTTAGCGATTGAAGGAATACCTGTTTCTAAAAAAATCGATTTTAATGGTATTGTTAACTTTTAACTGACATCTTTTGCAAAAAATGCAAAACCAACTTAACCAATTGCAAAATTCAATTCTATATATCAACATATCTTGCTTAATTTTGGATTGATTAGTATTTAATACAATGAAAAGCGGACTTACTTTAGTACTACTGTTAATCTCAGCAATTGTTTTTTGCCAGGATAAAAACTATTATAAAAACACAACGCTTCATTTTGATTTTGACAGAATTGAAACACAACACTATAATGCACCGGCCTTAAACCCAACAAGGAATACCTACGGATTGAGAATTGGAGCTTTAACAGATGTTACATCAACTCCAAACTTTCATTTGGACTTCAGACTTGGGTATCGATTTGTCAACGATTACGCACATCCAAAAGGCATCACCCATTTTGGTGCTGACCCGCTGGCTGATTCCATATCATTTAACTATTATGGTGCTTATACTGGAATTGGATTTAATATTGGCAGAAGACATTTATGGGAAAATGTACTCATTATTGGTGGAGGTGTTATCAGGAAACCAAAGTTCTCTATCTCATCAGGAGAAATGGAAATGGGTGTACAATCCGGCTATAAATATATTTCACCTCAGGGTATTACCTTCCGTGCAGGCATTTCAGCCAATTTTGCCAGGAATGGATTTTTTAGTTCAATGTACTCAGGTTACCTTGGACTAGGATACACCTTTCAAAAAACACAAGGTATTGTTGAAAAAGGAAACAATACACTTGAAAAAGGCTATTTTAATATTAACGTTAGCAGTTATATTGGAAGTATCACGCTCGACCTGGTTGGCTTTAATTTCAGATTCGACCATTTAATTTATAATAGTAGTCATGTTGATCTTGGTTATGGTATTTCAGCAAGAACCGGTCTGGAATATGATGAAGGGGCAACCTATTCGGCTTCATTCTCATTTATTGGTCTTTTTGGCCAAAAACCTGGTAAATTTGAATTTACTATCGGACCTAACTTTCCTTACGAAGAAATTACCTCAGGTTATTTGAGCTGGTATGAAGCAATTCATGTTGGTATTGGCTTACGTTATGTTTCTAAAAATTCTCCAATAACCTTAAGATTGGGATCGTCCACCACCAGTATACTTCATGCCGGACTTGGTATTAAATTTCCAAACCGGTAATATATATAATAAAAAAGGAGCTGTAAACAGCTCCTCTTTAAAATGATATTATTGTGTGGTTAATTAAACCAAATCCATATTATCTAATACACCCATTACACCTCTTACTGCTTTAGCAGACTCTTCGAGTAATGCTTGCTCATCATCATTTAAATCAACTTCAATGATTTTTTCTATACCGTTTTTTCCTAAAACAACAGGTACTCCAAGGTAAATATCTTTTTGACCATATTCACCTTCTAACCATGAACATACCGGTAAAACTCTCTTTTGGTCTCTAACAATAGCTTCAACCATTTGAGCAGCAGCAGCTCCTGGTGCATACCATGCTGATGTACCTAATAGTTTAACTATTTCTCCTCCACCAAATTTTGTACGCTCAATAATCGCATTTAATTTGTCTTCCTCAATTAATTCAGTTACTGGAATACCTCCAACAGTTGTATATCTTGGAAGTGGTACCATAGTGTCTCCATGACCTCCCATTAACAATGCCTGAATATCTTTTGGTGAAACATTTAATTCTAAAGCTAAAAATGAACGGTATCTTGCTGTATCTAAAACACCAGCCATTCCCATTACTCTGCTTTTATCAATTTTAGCTGATAAATAGGCAGTGTAGCACATTACGTCAAGTGGATTTGAAACAATAATGATTTTTGCATCAGGTGAATGTTGAATTACATTTTCAGTTACAGACTTAACAATACCTGCATTTGTTGCAATCAAATCATCTCTGCTCATTCCAGGTTTTCTTGGAATTCCTGAAGTAATTACCACAACTTCGGAACCGGCAGTTTTAGAATAATCATTAGTTGAACCTGTAATTCTTGAATCATATAAGTTTACAGGTGAAGTCTCCCACATATCTAACGCTTTTCCTTCAGCAACTCCTTCTTTAATGTCTAATAATACTATTTCGTTAGCAATTTCATTATGTGCTAACACATTGGCGCATGTTGCCCCTACATTTCCAGCCCCTACTACAGTAACTTTCATTTCTATCTTTTTTGTTTAAATTAATATCAATTATTAAGTCCACGAATTTAAGAAAGATTTTGAAAGTAATCTCTTATATTTGGAGTCTTTTTCAGATATTAAAATTTCTTTTACAGAAAAGGCAACCCATACCCTGTAATTACGTTTTGCTAATGTAAACCTGAAGTGGAAAATAATAAAGAACTCAAAAATATAATTGAAGGCTGCAAAAAAGGTAAGCGCAAGTACCAAAAGCAGTTATTTGAGAAATATTACGGGAAGATGATGGGTGTTTGTTTACGCTATGCAAGGGATGAAGACGAGGCACAGGATATGGTGCAATCAGGGTTCATAAAAGTATTTGCAAAGCTTGAGGTTTACAATTATACTGGTTCTTTTGAAGGTTGGGTAAGACGAATAATGGTGAATACTGCTATTGATTTAATTCGAAAAAATAAAAACAATACGTATTCATTAGAGGAAGAAAGTACTGTTCAAGCCAATATAGAGGAAGATGGTATGATTTTAGAAGAAGAATTGAATGATTTAAGTATAAAAGCTAAAAAGGCTGTTGAAGCAATTGGAAAGCTTTCCGCAGGTTATAAAATGGTATTTAACCTGTATGTTATGGAAGGCTATACACACAAAGAAATATCAGAATATTTAGGTATTTCGGAAGGGACTTCAAAGTCGAATTTAGCAAAAGCAAAACAAAAACTACGAGCTTTACTGAGTTCGGAAAACGTGACATACTAATGGATAAATTTGAAAAGATAATAAAACAGACAGTCGAGCACTATGAAGTGCCCTACTCCGAGGATGCCTGGAAGTCTTTGTCAAAAAAAATGGGGCCGGAAAGAGGAGCAACAACGAACTGGATATTGGGTATTTCAGCTGCAGTGATATGTGTATGCGGTGCATTGTGGTTTATGAACTCACCTGCTGATATTAGCAATGAAAGCACAAATCAGTATGCTGAGTTAAATCAAAATGAACAAACCACCAAAACCATTTCTAATACTGAAAATTCTGATGAAACAGCTCATGAAGAGGTTGTCGGTAGTGACCATTCTGTAGAGGCTGTTCAGGAAAATATTAATCCTCCTGAAAAAGAAAACAGTATCAGTACTGCAACTCCATCTTCTAACCACTCAGAAACAGATAACCAAACAAATAATGATCAATCACTACAGAATTTAACACCTGCTAACAATAATATTGAACCTATTAATATTATGACAAACAATGTTGATTCTCCGAATCCGCAAACCCCTCAACAGGAAAGTGATTTAGTTATTGAACATGAAAAAGCAGATTTTTCTCACCTTGACCTCAACGTAGTTGCTGATCAGGAGCAAATTTGCTACGGTAAAAGCATTGCTTTCACGCCATCAGTTCCTAAGATAAAAGCCATTTATCAATGGGATATGGGAGACGGTACCATCACCGAAAGTAACTTTATGGACCACACTTATTCAAAACCTGGAATTTACCATGTTAAGCTGCGGTTATTGGATATACATACAAAAGAGATTGTTAAGGTATCTCCTGCTAAAGAGATTACTATACATGCTCTTCCTGATAACCATATTACCCACTATATGGAAAACAATATTATCCCAACAGCTTTCTTTAGTCAGAATATTGAAGAAGGAGAAAAAATAACATGGGAGATTGAAGACCTGCACAGGTCATATGCGAAAGAATTTGCCTATGAGTTTAAGAAAAAGGGAACCTATCAGGTAAAATGTACTATCATTAATGAATTTGGTTGTAGTTCCACTAAAACTGATCATATAAAGATAAATCATGATTACAATTTGCTGGCGCCAAGTTCATTTACACCAAATGGAGATGGAATCAATGAAACTTTTATTCCTAAAGCACTTCTTGTTAGCGAATTACCATTTACTATGACCATTTACGATAAATCTGGTAAACTGGTATACCAAACAACTGATGCTAATTCTCCATGGGATGGATTATATACCAAAGACCTTAGAAAAGCACCAGAAGGATCATATGTATGGAATGTTGTTATCGAACATACAAATGCCGCGCCTGAAAGATATCAGGGAACAGTAACTCTACTGAAATAACTTAAAAAAGGTTTGTTTTAGGTATATGGCTTATGATATTCAATTAGAAGAAAGAATTACACGCTTACTTAATTTAAAAGGCTGCCTCTTTGAAGCAAAAAAGATGATGGGCGGCCTTTGTTATATGGTTGATGATAAAATGTGTGTGGGCATTGTTAAAGATCAGCTAATGGCCCGAATAGATCCCGAAATATATTCTGAATCCCTTGAAAATCCTCATTGCAGCGAAATGAATTTTACCGGAAGACCTATGAAAGGATATGTATTTATCTCTCCTGAGGGCCTGGTAGAAGAACACCAGCTGGATTACTGGGTTCAACTTTGCCTGGACTTTAACCCTAAAGCTAAATCAAGCAAAAAGAAAAAGAAATAAAGGATCAACGAGACCTTGCGGCTCTGATAATAAAAACCAGTATTATTCCTACCCCTACTCCCGGACCACCAGCAAGTGCTAATAATATAAGCAGAAGAATAATGCCAATGTTAGCCAGAATCCTTCCCAATCGAGTACTAAATACCCTCAAATAGGTTTCTCCTCTGTTAACTTTTACGCTTCTCTGCGGAAATGTTACTCTTACTCCTTTTTGATACGCCACTTTTTTATTATTATCGATCAAACTCTTCAGGTTTTCATTAAGCGGTGAATAATCTCCCATAGCGTACAACACCCGATACAAAAATCTTCTCTTTTTTAACCTTTCAACGGTTAGGTTAATCAGCTTTGTGATTTCATGGTCAAAGTGAATGGTTTGAAGCTGGTTTAAACTTCTGTAAAAAAATAAATTCATAACAGGTTCGGCCTTAACCTTTAACTCTTTAGAATCAATTTCAATACACTGATAGCAATACTCCATTTTGAACAGCAATTTATCACTTATCAATTGCGTGAAACCAAAACTGAATACCTTAACATAATTTAATATGCAATTTAGTGCCCTGAAGTTACCTTCAGTGATACAACGATTGATATACTGCTCTATTTCTGGCTCAAAGTATTTTTCCAAAAAAGCCTTAAAGTCATCTGTGTAACTGTACCTGCTTAAATCAACAAACTTAAAGTAAATCAGAGAATCGTGAGTTAATATATGCCTCAAAGCTTTAAATTCATCCAGAAAGAATGTTTTAAACTCCCGTTTATGCTCTTTTAATAATTCAAGTATTTTTTCAACCTGATTAATATCCAGTTCAGGGTTTGATCTCACTTCCGCTTTAAGCAGTTTTTCAGTACGAATCAGCGATTGCTGATCCATATTCTGAATTTCAGCGTCCGATATATTAAGCTTTTCTAACTCCCTGAGTATTGACATTTAAAATCAATTATTAAAAATGGTTTAGTGTTCTCCAAACTGATTTTTCCAATTGACCAAAAGTACACCATTATTATTACTTAATATGGCAGTCTTGACTCCTTTATAAGCAGAAATTTTCTGAACATCAAAGTTTCTGTCAAAATTAAACATATCATGATCAGTAAAATCTTTAAACCTGTAGAAGGTATCTATTTTTTCACCGTCATTATTATAGGTTATTTTTTGAAAGCGGTCCCCGGAGTAAAAGGAGCATTCCATTACAAGTGTTTTCGTAGTAAAAACCTGCTCTGGTTTAATAAAAAATGTACCTGCACTAAAGGAATTATGGTAAACCACAATTATATTTTTATCAGTTTTATTGATGAACTCCACCTGACTGCCATGTATTTTAGAACTTGGAAAAAACAATGAATCCTTATTGAAATCAACAAAATCCTCACTTTCAATTTTATTATTTTCAAGCTCCTGAACGGTAAAAATTTGATCCTTTAACGCTTGGTATTTGGCTCTGCCGGTAAAGATTTTACTTTGCGAATCACCTAAATTATTCTCAAACTCAGTAATAAAAGCATCTGTTCGAAAATCGTTATTATTAAAATTTCGGCTACTCCTCACAGCAATTCTCAATATTGCAAAAATGATAAAAATTACCAGTCCCATTCCGGAGTAGCCAATCATAGATCCCGACCGGGCTCTTTTATGAGAAGTCTGTTCCAACGCTTTCCCCCTGTAATATGCTGAAATATTACCGTTCCGTTCTTTTCTTTCCCTTACTCCCTCCCGAATTGCAATAGACTTATTCTTACTTAAAGTCTCACTGAGCGCCTGACTTACAGCCCTGAACTCTCCCATTGCATACAATACTATCAGTAAACTCTTTTTTTCTCCCACATGGTCCACCACCTCATTTAACAGATCGGTTATTGGTGATTCAAAACTAATTCCCGGAAACTGATTTAAACACTCATAGAACTGTAAATTGGTATGGGGTTCAAGCTTTTGCATAAGATCAGCAGCATTTATTGCAATACACTCCTTTCCATAATTAATTTTGTCAGTAAAGCGTTCCCGGAGTTGATCACTTAACTTAAAGCTATAAACCTCCAGGTATTCTAAAACAGTTTTAAGTGCCCCGTATTTACTTTCAATAAAACAAAGATCAACATAAGTCAGAATATCCTCCTCAAAATGATTCTGAATGAATTGTTTAAACTCAGGTGTATATTCAAAATTACTGGTGTCAACCGGTTTAAAAATTTTCGGTTTGTTACCCGATACAATATGCAACAAAGGCTTAAAGGTTTCACTAAACAGAATTTTTAACTGTCCGCCATGAATACTTAATACCTCAATGATTTTTTCGACATCATTAATATCCAGATCCGGATTGGTTCTGACTTCTGCTTTTAATATTTTCTCAATTTTAATAATCTCATTACTGTCAAGATCAGCAACTTGCTCATGAGGTATATTAAGTTTTTTTAACTGGGAAAATACGGACATTCATACAATGTTAGATATTATACTTAAATATAATAATTTTAATAAATTTGTAATAAAAATTCGTCATGTTAACAATTATAAATCAGGTTTTTGAAATCAGTCAAAAGGCGGAAGAAAATGAGTACGTTACCATTCAAAGAAACCTTAAACGGATTTTCAATGAATTTGAACAAAAAAATATAATTGTCATTAACCCTATCGGACGACCTTATAAGGAGACCGATACTGATATTGAGGCAAATTTATCTACAGTTCTCCATGAAAATTCAAAAATCACTAAAGTATTAAAGCCAATTGTATATACACGACAGGATGAAGGCAATACTTTAATTCAAAAGGGGATTGTAATTGTTGATTAATCATATATGAATAATATAAATATTGGAATTGACCTGGGGACAACCAATTCCGGGATTGGGGAATACAAAAACGGGAAGGTGACCATACTTAAAAATCCGGTTGGATTCAGGGAAACACTTGCTTCGGTTGTTGCTTTCAGAAACGAAAGAACATTGGTTGGCGAAAAAGCCAAGGAACTTTTACTTTCCAATCCTGAAAACGTATTTTCTTCTTTTAAAAGGAAGATGGGAACCTCTGAAACCTTCCATGTCCCGGAAATAAACAAAAGTGTCACACCGATTGAATTATCAGCCCTGATTTTAAAGGAATTAAAAAACTTTATTATCAACGAAAAATTAAAATCGGCAGTTGTAACCATACCCGCCTCATTTGATACCCTGCAGTCGAATGCGACGAAGGAGGCAGGATTCCAGGGTAATTTTAAAGAAATTGTTTTACTTCAGGAGCCCATTGCAGCTTGTCTGGCCTATTCTAATGAATCGAACCTTGATATTAATGAGGCTAAAAAATGGCTGGTTTACGATTTTGGCGGGGGCACATTTGACGCTGCCATTGTAACCATTAACGAACGAAGTTTAAAAGTACTTGACCATAACGGTAACAATTTTCTGGGTGGCATTGATGTTGATTATAAAATACTAAGTGAAATCATTCTGCCTAAATTATCAAACATTGAAGCACTCAAAAATATCAGGCAAAAACTGAGTGATAGTACTGATGTGGAGTATCAGAAATTTCACAAATATCTAATTTATCAAACTGAGGAGTTAAAAAAGGAGCTTTCCATTAAAGACAAAGCCTGGCTCGAAATAAATTATTCTGCTTTTGGTATTTACGAAGAGATTGAAATTACAAGGGATGAAATCGAAGTGATTATTGCCCCTATTTACAAGGAGTCCTTTCAACTACTGGATGAATTGGTTAAGGGAAATGACTTTGAGTATTCCGATTTTGAAAGAATTATTATGGTTGGTGGAACAACCTATATACCCTATATCAGAACAGCGCTTTCAAACGACACTAATATATTAATTGATACCAGTATTGATCCTACCACAGCTGTTATAATAGGTGCTACTTATTATGCCGGAAATAAAGAAACACTTTTAAATCAGGAAAAAGAAGTACAACCGGACAAAAGTAAAGCTCCGGAAAAACCGCTTATCACTTATGAAAATTCCACCAAAGATTTGGAGGAATTAATATCAATCCAAACGCCTGAAAAGTTTACCGGCTTTTACAGAATCACCCGAAAAGATGGTGGTTATGATACCGGCATGGTCAATTTTGATACAAAGGCAAATGAATTTGTATCGTTATTGCCCAAACAAACCAACCGGTTTACTTTAACACTTTTTGATGATTCAAAGAAAATGATCTTCTCAAAAGATGATATTATCATCTCTCACGGACTTTACAATATTAACGGACAACCACTGCCGAATGACATTTGCATTGAACTTGATGCTGAAGAAGAGACTTATCTGGAACTCATTTTTAAGAAGAATACGATACTACCGTTAAAGAAAACCATTTATAAAACGTTTTCTAAAAGCATTGCTAAGGGTAGTGATGGAAAGGTAATCATTAATATTGTTGAAGGTAAAGTTGGTACCATGCCAGGTGCTAACCTGAATATTGGCTATATTGAAATTTCAGGAAAAGACCTGTCAGATGACCTTATTAAGGGAACAGACATTGAATTAAGTTTTGAAATTTCCGAGTCGAGAGATGTTAAAATTGAAGTCTATATTCCCGGTGCTGATCAGGAAATAGTGAAAACCTTTGAGCCCAATTACCAGAACGAAATCAGTATTGAGAAACTGAATTATGAGATTAATAATGGACTAAAGGTGATCCATAATCTTTTAGAAGAACACAAAAATTCTGAGGATTACAGGAAATTAGGCCGATTCACAGATTTAAAAAACGAATTGGAAGATTTGGCTTCATCAATACTTTTACTCAAGGAAGGGTTGGGCTCTGATGATAAATACAAAATTGCTGATAAAAAAAGGAAATTATTGTTTGAAATTGATAAAATAGGCATTCTTGAGGGTGTAGCTAATGTTATTGAAGATTACAAGGATCAAAAAGCCTATTTACAAAGCAAGGAAGACAGTTTTACTCCTAATATTAAGCGAGAGTTTGATTCAATTGTTAAAGATGAAAAGGACTTTTTACAATCGGGAGATAAGTATCTGATTAAACGAAAAACAAAAGCCCTGGATAGATTGGGTAATATCATATATCTTGAAGAAGACGAATCGTATTATACCATATTTATGAACTTGAAGTTTTTAGATGCCGGAGAATACAGGGACTATAAAAAAGTGGAAAAATTATTTGTTGAGGGTGATAAAGCCTTTGAACAAGGCGAAATCAAGAAACTAAAAAGCATTTGTCACATCATTTTCAGATACTATAAAGGTCAGAAAAAACAACCCACAGATTTTGGTGGCATTGGGTTAAAATAAATACCGTATAGCAAAATACTAATCTCTGAATAATACGGTAACAGAACCTGCAAACTCATAGTTCTTACCTTCAGCATCCGAAAAAGTCAGGAGATAGACATAAACACCTTCCGGTACATATGTTCCATTAATACGTGTTCCTTTCCAACCTGTATTTTTGCTGGTTGAATTAAACATAACACTACCCCATCTGTCAAAAATTTGTAAACGGTAGGAATCATAGTCATAAAGTCGAATTACAGGTAGAAATTCGGTATTAACGCCGTTAACAATTATTGCATTAGGAATGTGTACAACAGGTTCAAACACAACGCAAACCTCATTAGAAAACGCTGTTCGCGAAAATCCATGAGAATTGACAGGCTCCACAGCCTCAATACGGTAACAAAAACGTCCCTCTGAATCGAATTCACCAGACAAGTCATCAACAAAAGACCTGATATTTGAACTAATTGTAGCAATAGGAGCTCCGTAAACTCCATCATATCCCCTGTAAACTCTATACGATTGTATACCGCCATCAAACTCTTCGTATCCAGTCCATGATAGTGTATTCACCATTGTAGACTGATCGGTTTTTACACTTAGAAATATTGTTTTCCCAAGATTAGAGGTTAAACTAACGGCACCACAGGTGTCAATGATATTTACTTTATACTGATATGCTCCTATTCCCGGTTGGACATCAGAATCAACATAATTATAAAAAGAATTACCTGTCGGATTAAATGTTTGTATGATAGAAAAATCTATGTCTCCAGGTCCTTTTTTCTCCAATTCAAAATACTCAACAGTAGCTGTTGAATCGGTATAGTATTCAATTTCAATTTCATTACTTAACAGGTGACTGGCCATTGAAAGGTAATGATACTTAGGATTTGAGGCCGGAACAATCACCTCACAATCTTCATTTGAATAAGAGTGTAATCCGTTTGAAGATACTGCCCTTACATAGAAACAATACCGATCATTTCGAACCAAATTTGGATAAAAATAGCTGGTTTTGTTTGAAGGAACAGTTGCTATTACAACTGGTAATGTATTATTTCTTTGCAGTATGACTTCATAATGATCTAATGTCACATCCCCATCCCATCCGGTGTATGATGTCCAGTATAACCTCATATTTAAATCACATAAATCAACTTCATTTGTCAGGTACACAGAAGTATGTGCGTCACTTCCGAATGAAGTTTGATAATTAGGTGGTGTATTGGGTACCAGGCACGAATCAAAAGCTGCTATACTGTAAGTTTCAGACCCTGAATTATGTTGTGAATTCAAATCGTAATAAGTAGTATTGGTTCTGCCATAAACCGTATCAATAATATCCCAGTAATCTACTGGTATACCATCAACCAGCTTAAGAATAATATACCCATAAGTGTCTTTTGCAGGATTTACATCCCAATTAATCTCGATACGATCATTTACAGTATCAACCGAAACCAACGCTATTTCAGGAGCATATGGATTCAAAATATCTTTTAAGGAATCTCCTTTTATATTTGAGCCTGAAATACAACCCTGACTGTTGGGAATTTCAATTCTGTAATTCAGGGAATCCTCACAAATATCAATTGTATCTCTATAAGAATAGGTGCCAAAAGGAATTTGCTTTCTCAGTGTCCAAACACCTACCGGATGTTCCCGCATGATGTTTTGCATGAACTGATCTCCGTTATTCTGAGGTATATGATTGGGGTTCCATTCTAATAGCACCCTACCGTCTCCCAAATCATTCATTTCGAGATGAATTGTTGATAGTGTGTCAGAAAAAGTTACAATTGGCACGCCACTACAGTCTGAAAAAACTTTTACAAAATAATGCTTTGCACTGATATCAGCATTAGCTCCAACATGAGTATACGTCACAGTACTTACATTATTTAATGTATTTAAATAACCATCCTGCAGACTATAAATTTCCAGGCTATCAAAATTACAAGTAGTTCCCGGTGTAACTGACCAGGTTAGAGTAACATCTCCGTTGGGTGTAACATCCGCACAGTGCAGATCGGCAATAATATTAGCATTTGCAGGCAATAAACTATTTATTACCAACACCATCACTAATATTGAGCGCAATACCATCCCCCTAACAACGTTTTTTTAACAAAATTAGTATAAAATATTTATACTATTAGACGTGAAATTAGCATTATAGTTGCGAATCGGAGAATTAAAAAAGCGCAACGAACAATACGCTGCGCTTTTTAATCTTTATTTTTTATTGCTACTGGACTGTTATCCTCTTCGTCTGCTGTTGATTATTCGACGTTACGCTAACAAAGTAAATCCCTTTGGTCTCGTCAGATAAATCGATACTAAAATTGTATAATCCTTCCACATTTTCCTGGTATTTGCTGATCGTTCGGATCAACTGACCGGAGCTATTAAAAACATTGATCTCAATAGTCTCTCCAACAAAATTATCAAGCGATACGATAAATTCACCTGAAGTAGGATTTGGATAAACATCAAAATTATAGTTATTAGTATTTTCTTCCAATCCAACACCAAAACCTATTGAAAAATTATACTTGGTGTATCGTCCAAAATCTCTGTTAAAAGTGTGAAATACACTTCCTCCAACTTTTCTTAGTCTTAAAGTTCCATTGGTTTCACCTTCGACTTGTGATGAATACCAAAAACCTATTCCATCATGGTCACTGTCATATAGTTCAACCGAATAGCAACCCGCAGCTAAATCAAAAGTATCTTTATACTCAGTATTATTACTTAAGCTAGTCCTTGACCAAATGGTATTTCCATCCTCATCTTTAAGGTAAATGCTGTTTTCATTGGCTTTATTATTGGTTTGAAACCAGATGTAAAATGGTTGATTAATGCTGTAAGTTGGTTCAAATTTCACATTATACTGATCGTTATTTGCATATTGATCCACTCCACCATTTGGCTCTGAAATTGAGGCATGAAACTCTAATTCTCCATTCCCTTCTTCCTTCCAAAACCAGTTTTCAATTGGAATTTCAACTGTTTCCTCTTCCAGGAACTCCAGATTACCAGTCCATTCGTAATGTGTATCCTGCCATCCATGATCACCAACCCAAATAGTAATTTTAGCAGAAGTCAAAGGTGTTGAACCAGTATTTTTAATAATTATTCTGGGGTTCTGACAAGAAGGGTTCCATTTACCATAGTACTCCCAATCATTAGGGTTTAATACATCAATCACCGCAGCATCAAGCGTAAAGTTAGGTGCACCATATGAAGCCAAATGTGTTGATATTCTATAATTACCGTTAGCCTGACCCGCATCAGAAGACGGCACATTCTGGATATCATAATCAAGGGTTACTGTTGCTCCGGGCGTAACATGAGGTGTCAATTCAAAATCATAATCTTTTACCTTATCGCCCGGGCACCAACCTTCTCTTGCATAAGGCCATGTTCCACCCTGACCAATATTTGGGTTATCACCACATTCGGTTGGTTGCCAGATACTCCAGTTATACTGAGTAGTTCCGTCCACAGCAATGGAAAACGATTTATCCTGCCATTCACAACAGTTCCCGTTCCCCTCATGACCATGTCCGGTTATTCTGGTTTTTACTTTATAACCACTGGCAGCCGCATCAAGATCAACATCTATGGCTGACAGATCAACATCATTATCAATATCTCCATATTTATGATTTCCATAATTATCCCACAATTTTTCAATTTTTAAGATATCTCTTGGAGGTGTTCCGGTAATAAAATCAAATCTTACATCAATTAATTCCTGGGTATTATGCGCTCTTAAGTCAACAAGATCAGTTAATAATAACGATTGGTAATCTGTAACATCATAAACCCATGTGAATCCATTTGGTCCCAAATCAAAACCAATTCCGTAAGGTGTAATGAAACGCCCAATCTCAAGAGGGTTAACAATTTCGAATGGTGCTTCGTAATAAGATATTGAGTCATTTACAATATTCACATCTGCATTAATCATTGTAGAGTCAGTTTTATTTCCCATATAATCGTAGGTATAAGAATAACCAACCGGGTAAACATGACTGATCTGATTAATTACAAATTTTCTGCCGTCAACCGCATACTCCAATACATCAATAGGATCAACCAGAACAGAATCCGTTACCAAAACAGAATCAATAACTGATGTATATGTTCCCTGAACAAAAGTGATATTAGGTCGGGTATTAAATGTTTCATATGCCACAGGCGCATCTTCCTGAAACTGAATCATTCCTGTGGTAGTCATCATGCCGTCTTTGCCATTAGTTGATCTGTCGATAACCGCCTGATCGCTGTCAAAATCGTAATATAACACCAAATCAGAATAGTTTGGATGGCTATTATCCACTTTTTGATTCATCCAGCCAGAAATAGTTGCAGCATCTAATTCAGTATCCCAAACCCTGAATTCATCAATTTTTCCACCATAGCTAAAGTTTCCTGATTCTGATTTTCCTATTCTGAATTTGTTCACAATACCTACATCCCTGTTTTTTCCGGTACCTGAATGCCATTGTGTTCCGTTTTTATAAATCTTCATCTCACCAGTCACCTTATTTTTTGTGAAAGCCCAATGATTCCATTGACCTTCAATTTCACTTACTGAAGCCGCCTTATCAATTCTGTCGTACCCTGATCCGGTACCAGCATCCCAATAAAATCTGGAATTATTCCATGGGAAATGAATATTTACTATCCTGTTATTTAAACTATCCCGACCTTCCATAATTGATGTATTAGCCGGTAAATAAGCTACATCTCCGCTCGACCAGAAAGAGATAGTCACCTCATCCTGAAAATTATAATTATCCAAATCTACTTCAACATGTTCCCCCGGACTCACATTCAAATAACCTAATCTTTCACTTGTAGATATAACAGACTGATTTGTTGTCGGCGTTGCGTTCACTATATTATCTGTTCCGGCGCTTCCGTTTTCAAAAGAAATATCAATCAGAATACCGTCTGTTCCATTATAATTAAAGGGAGTAACAAGGTCTAGTGTTTGCTGTCCTGTACTTAAAAAATCAGAGTTAAAGTCGTAGACTACTGTCCATCCATTATGATCAAAATCTGAAAGGCTACTCTCATTACTGTGTTTCATTTGAATAGTCAAATGTCCCAGTGCATCTCCATCAGTTGCAATGTCAAATCTTAATTTATTAATGTCTCCTGCTACCACACCTGCCGTTGACAGTTCTGCTGCTGTCCATAAAATTTGTGTATGTTGAAGATTGTTTCCGGAGCCAAAAGGGAAATTCGCAGGATCAGTTCCTGTACCAATGGCATAATCATTCTCCGATATGGTAGTATTATTTATAAAGTATTGATAATTTTCGTAAAAATGGTAGTAAGGTGTGTTAGAGTACGAAAAATTATTTAAAAATACATTATTGACTAAAAACTGTGGTCCTTCCTTTAAAACCGAATCATAAACACCTGTATGGTCAAAAATTGTTGTATTGGTCAGGTAATCCCATTCTCCACAATTATAACTATCCCAAGGAGTTAATGGTGAACATTTCAAGTTATAGTACATTAATACTTTTTCAAATGTTTCCCCCTGAAGCGAGGCCGGAAAATCAAAAACAGCCCTTCGCGTTGAAATGGAATCATAAGTGAAAGTTTGAACTGAAATGGTATCCTGAGCTAATACTGTCTGGCCCAAAAAGACTAAAATTAAGGTGTAAAATAATCTCATATAAACATTTTTTATTTAAAATAGATTGGTTAAAAATACGTTAACTATATATATTATTCATCTGAATCTAACAGGAACTCTTCGAATCCCAAAGACTGAATAGGTTGTACTGAAGAACCGGCAATCCCCTCAACTGAACTGTACATATTGATGGTGTTACTGATTACTTTTTCAATTTGTTTCTCCCTCTTCTTCCAAATATTTTGCATGGCTCGCTTCTCTTTTTCCAGGTCCGATCTTAAAATATTGAACCCTTCAATAATGGCTTCCACCTGACTTTTGAACTCATTTCCGGTTAAAAAAGAATATAACATTTGCATTTTGTCTCCCTTGTTTTCATTCGCATCCTGTACTTTTTTAACCTTGATTAATCCATCTCTAAGAGCAAAAGCCAAACTTTTAAACTCACTGAACGAGCACACCCAAACACCGTTAATTAATGTAAAGCTATTTTGATCTTTTGGTAAAGTTTCAGTGATTAAAACCGGAACATCTGCACCAACTAATCTCATATCTTCCTTTAATTTTTCAATCCATTCATTCGAAAAATTCTTGGTTCTTTTCGATTCGTAAACAATTTTACCACATTCAACACCTAAGCTGTTTCTAACGGTTTGAATGCAATCTGCCCCTCTTATTCCTTTTGAAACCTCCTCTATTATATCAAAAGGAAACTGGGCTTTTAAAACTTCCTCAATAGCCAATTCCTGCACCTCACCTTGCATTTGCATTGATCCCTGCTCTGCCTTACGTTTCATCTCGTCAACGAGCTTTTTTTGATCATCCAATTGCTTTTGGAACTCGCGTTCACGCAACAAAAACTTTTCCGCCTCTTGTTTTTTGATTTTTTCTTCAACCAACTTTTCTGTTTCCAGGCGTTCTTTTTCAATTTTTATTGTCATTTGTTCCTGCGCTTCTTTGAGTTCTTTTTCTTTTCTCATAAACGCTATTTCCTTCTCCCTGAGTAATTTTATTTCGGCTGATTTCTTTTCTGACTCGGTTTCAAACTCCTTTAATTTTAGGGCATTCTTTTCTTCCGCTTCCTTTTGAGCCTGTATTTTAAGCTCTTGTTTAATCTTTTCTCTGTCTGCTTCTATTTTAAGCTTGTATTCTTCCTGTGCTTTTTTTCGCTTTTGTTCAAATTCTAACTGTTCCTTTTGTAATTGTAATTGTTTTTCTTTCCAAATCCGATCTTGCTTTTCTTTTTCTTCCAGTATTTCTTTTTGTTTTAGCTGAAACTCTTTTTTTAATTTTTCCTCTATATTTTTTGAAATGGAGTCTTCAACACTAAACTCATGCGCACAATTCGGACACTCAATTTTTGGACTATTATTCATTATATTGGTCTGTTCTTTTAAACAAATTTAATGAATATTGCTACACTATTATTTCTTTAGTTAAAAATGAAACATTTTTTTTCTCAAACAGAACGATCTCCTAAAATTCCCTTTTTTCTGAATGCCTCAACCAGAATATCTTTTTGTTGTTTACCAAGCGGAATTTCCTGCTCCCCTACCTTAACTGTATTGCCATAAACAGAGGTAATTTTATTGAATGGAATAATGTATGACCTATGCACCCTGATAAACTTATGGTCTTCAAGCCGCTTTAAAATTTTGCGAAGACTTTCCCGGATAATAATTTTATCATCAGCACCATAATATATTTTTGCATAATCCTTAAGCCCCTCAATATATCGGATATCACTGATTAGAATACGGACAATTTTTTTGTCTCCCCTTACAAGCAGGTAATCTTTCGACTGTTTTAAACTCTGTTCCTCCTTTACCCTGGAACACTTTTGTATGGCCTTATTAAAGCGCTCGAAGGAAACAGGTTTCAGCAGATAATCCGAAGCCTCAAGTTCATAGCTTTTCAAGGCATATTCCTCAAATGCGGTTACAAATACAACATTGATATGATCCGGAATTAAAAGCTTCATCTCTAACCCGGTTATTTCAGGCATATTAATATCCAGGAAAACAATATCCACAACTTCATTTTTCAGAAAATCAATGGCATCTCTTGCTGATAAAAAAGTACCAATAAGATCCACCTGAGGTATTTTACTACAATGAATTTCAATCACCTCCAATGCAAGGGGTTCATCATCTATGGCAATGCATTTAATCATGATGTGGATCTAAATAAAGTTCTGCGTGATACATATTGTTCTTGACCTGAATATTAAGTTGATGTTGCTCCGGATAAATAAAATTAAGTATTTTTTTCAGGTTTTTTATACCTATTCCGGAGTGGGTTAATTTATTAGTCTCTATATGGTTGATGACAGAATATTTAAACCCGGATTTCCAAGGTGAAAAATCTATTTTAATCTGCGAATTTGAGCGGAGCAAATTTGAGTGCTTAAAAGCATTTTCAATGAAAGAAATTAATAATAATGGGTACACTTTAAAATCTGATGTTGGTTTTTGAAGATTAAAAACCACCCTTTTATCTGCATCATTCAATCTTAATTTTTGAAACTCAATATAGGATTCAATAAAAGAGATTTCCTCATAAATAGAAACTTCCGGCAAAGTAGATTTATAAGTGATATAACGCATAATTTCAGACAATTGTAATATTGCTTCTGATGTATGTTCAGATTTTTTTTCCGACAATGCATACAAACTATTAAAGGCATTATAAAGGAAATGTGGGTTAATTTGGGCTTTTATAGCACTTAGCTCTGCATTTCTGGCCAATTCCTTTAGTTTTAATTGTTTCAATCTGTTTTTCCGGAACTCAACTGTCATTCGGATTCCGGTTGAAATAAGAATGAACATCAATGAGGTCATTATCCCATTTATAAAAACTTTGCCCTGGTCCTTATCTTTAACGTCAAAGAAGTCAGGATTAAAAGTATCAAAAATGATTCTTGTCAAAGAAGAAAATAGTATCGCAAATACTATTAAACCTAATGATGCCAAAAAAAATAAACCTATCCGTCTCTTTTCAATTAAAAACCTGGGTACTAAAACCAGGTAAGTCACATAGAAAACAATTAATGTATTTAACAATAACATTCCCTGTATGAAAACATAAAAAAAAGTTGACACACCCTCAAAAAATTCCCGCTGCGACATAAGAATCATTGTGCTGAACAACAACCATATAATCAGGTGCCAGAAGATCTTTTTCATAGATTAAAACAGTAATTCATACCTTTCAATTTAAGGTACAGTATAAATGTAAATGATATAACTGACTTATAAAAGTGACAAAGTCGACAAAAAATGAGGTTTCGTCTCTTTTTCGGTTTGTCAGGTCGTAATAGTTTTTATTTGGGAATATGAATTAATAAGTTTATGATGAACCATAACATAAAAAATTATGAAAATGAAAACAATTACCACAGCACTATGCTGTATTGCCCTTATGAGCATAAACGGGTATACTCAACAAACTACCGATTCAGGGGTAAGCAATGATGACTTTGAAGGCGTTGTCGGTGGAGAAATCGTCCAGCCCGGTCAGTTTCCATGGATGACTTCTCTAGCTATGAGTAATGGAGATCCTGGATGCGGGGCTTCACTAATTCACCCACAATGGGTATTAACAGCGGGACATTGTGTTATACAGTTTTTCCCGGGTATGCCAACAGTTGAGCAAGTGATCATTAATTCAGTTATTATTGATGTTAATGCATTGGAACCTTTTTCCGAACTTATTGATGTAGATACGATTATCAGTCACCCGGACTATAATTTCGGACAAGGACCTGATGTAGCATTGATCAGACTAATTCAGCCGGCAACCACTACACCAGTATTATTAGCTGAAGTGGCAGATTCAAATGATTATGCCGGAAATATGCCGGCTAAGGTGTTGGGATGGGGTAAAACTGTTGCCGGAGGAGATGGCGTTGACAGTTTACTGACTGCAAATTGTATTTTTATTTCTGATGATACCTGTGCTACATTATATAGTGCCTCCGGCCAGCAAAGTGCTTACAATGCTAATCCGGGCGGAAATATTTGTGCCGGATTCTTCTCAGGAGATATACCTGCAGGAGCTGCACAGGGTGACAGTGGTGGTCCTTTATTTTATGAAGATACTAACGGTGACTACAAGCAGGTTGGTGTTGTATCCGGAGGTAATTCAGACGTGACTACTGAAGATTTTCCAGGTGTATTTACATTGGTTCCAAAATACAAGGAATGGATTGAGACCACTATTGCGGACTACGAAGAATTGTTCTTAAGTATTGAAAATGAAGAGCAGACTGAAATTACCTTTAATATCAATCAAATGATAGAGATTAGTGGATTATCAGCAAATGCTAATTATAATATATCGGTTGTAGATGTTACCGGTAAATTGGTAACGGGGCAATTGGCTAATTTAAACGGTATGACTCAATACCAAATTGATATTTCGAATCAGGCATCTGGCTTATACATTGTTAATGTGGTAAACAAAGACTCGGGAAAACTTATAACAAAAAAGTTTATCCACAATAATTAATCATAAATAAACTGTTGAGTTAATCAAGGGAGGGCTCTTATATAGAACTCTCCTTTTTTTATTTAAAAATAATATGTCCTATCTTTAGTCATTCGTATGATTGATAGTACATACATACCCAGTCATAATCTGGAATCGGGCAGTGATCCCATTCAGGTTCGAAAAATCGAACACAAAAACCATTATGATTTTACTAAGCAACACCGACACACTTATTTTGAAATCATGTGTTTTGAAAAAGGGGGAGGCAAAAACCTGATTGATTTTACAGAATATACGGTCAGCGATCATAGCTGTTGTATTATTTATCCTGAGCAGATTCACCTCCTGAAGCGAGCTCCCGGTTCACATGGATTTGTCATTCAGTTCCAACGTACCTCAATCGTATCTGAATTGCTTCAACAACAGCTTCAAATCAGGATGTGGTCAACTAAAAATGCCATTGTTTTTGAGAAAAATGAAACCCTTTTTAATCAAACCATGGTTATTTTAGATTTACTTCAAAAATACACCAAATCCGGTTCAGGTTTTAGTTATAACAGTCAACAACACCTGCTACATACTTTATTGTTTGATTTGTTTTCAATACCTCAACCCAATCACCAATCATATGATCTTATTCCGGATTTCCACCATTTTCTACAGCTAATTGATCAGCATTTTAACATCCATCAAAATGTCAGCTTTTATACCGGTAAACTGAAGATCAGTGAAAAAAAATTAGCGACCCTGACCAAAAAACATCAGGGAATGTCTCCATTACAGATTATCCATCAGCGAATTCTACTTGAAGCCAAAAGACTTTTACTGGCAGGCAAATTACCACACAAACAAATTGCCTATGATTTAGGATTTGACAGTCCTTCAAGTTTCAGTGCTTTTATCAAGAAGAAAACCGGAATAACTGCATCAGAAATACAGGCGAAGTGGCGGAAATTCACATGAAATAGTCCAAAATTCGTAATTTTTTAAAATCAGGTTACTTTAATTTTACATTAGTTTCAATACTAACAAGTATAAATTATTGATATTATATAAAACATCAAAATGAAAACTATTCTTATAACCTTTTTACTATTCTTTACCACAAACACTCTTTTTTCACAAGGTTTATCCTTGCCATACTACACCGGCTTTGATTCTCCTTCCGAACAGGCTGGATGGCAGCAATACCGAACTGGTTTTCTAAGTAATTTTGACTGGAATAATAATGGCGCTTTATCACACGATTACAACGTTGGTGGAAACTCAACAGATACGGTTATTGATTGGTATGTTTCTCCCCCTTTAAACTTTATATCGTCTGGTAGTGTAACTATGAAAGTTTATGCCGGAGGTTTTAGTATACCGACCAATGACAATTGCGAAATATGGTTTGGAATGAACGACCCAAATCCGGCAACCGGCAACTTTGTTTTGATTGCAAACCTGTCTCATATGCAACCTCATTATCAATGGTTAGATACTACAATAAATATTCCTTTCGTATCGGACAGTGGATATATTGCCTATAAATACAAGACTATTGGAGCCGAGTGGATGACCTATTCGATTGATTCAATTACAGTAAATAGTGACATTGCTGGTATCAATAAAATTGAACCTATCAATGATATAATCGAAAATGTGGTCCCCAATCCTTTTCATTCAATGACCACTATTTACTTCAATTCTGAAATCCAAAACGGTCAATTAAGCATTTATAATACTAATGGCCAATTGGTAAAGTCAATAACAAATATTGCAGGACTTAAATGTCAAATATCGGGCAACGATTTACCAGCTGGAACCTATATGCTTTGTTTATCAGAAAACAATACTATGATTAGCACAACAAAGATTGTAATTAGTGACCAAAATTGAAAAACAGTTATGAAAAAATTCTTTTTACTTCTTTTAATATCTTCATCCCTTATTTCAGGATATACTCAATCTTTCGATAGTACAGATTATCGAATAATACACCTTCAGGATAGTATTGTATCTGGAACTACCTTATTGTATTTTGAGATGACCACCAATAATAACAATACTAATACCGGGTATTCTGATTTCACTTTCATTCACCAAAATGGAGATACTATTACCTGGCCTACCAATTGGAGCATGTGGCTACCAGAAGCCGATAATGCTGCAATTGACACCACAAGTTATTTGCTCTACTACAACGTTGGAATCAATTCATTTCCCACAGATTTTAATGGTTATTTAAAAATCCGAAATCCGGATTTTACAATTCCATTTAATTATTCAACCCTATCTACTCAAAACCTAATAATACCGGATAATGGTATTCGAATATTCCCCAACCCGTTTACAAACGAAATTCAGATCATTAACGAGAGTCAAACAAAATTGACAGAAATAAAAGTGTTTAATTCAGCAGGCTTATTGATATTAACTGAAAACCAAAATTTAAACAGTATTGAAATGCATTCTGCTGAAAAAGGAGTTTACATTGTAAAATTCTTTTCAGATGGAAAGGTAATAGGCACTCAGAAAATAATAAAAACATAAACTAAAATCATTATGAAATCCCTCTATAATTTAATAGTAATCTTCATATTAACCTTTGGCTTCAATGGGTTTGGACAATGGGAAGAGCGACATACTGCACCTGATCATATCATAGAGCACCTGAGCTTTGTGAATGACAATGTCGGATATGCCTTTATGCATGAATTATTCGGATTCAATGTTGCTTTAAAGAAAACTTCAGATGATGGAAATACATGGACAGAAATCAATTTACCTGTATTGGGACCACAATTTTTGGATATGCATTTTTATGCTGATGGTAAAGGAGTGGCAGTATTCAGAGATTTTAGTGACACCATAACTCCAACTCAGATTTACCAAACGTTAAATGATGGTGCTACGTGGGAAGACGTTTCACCTGATTCAACGGTAATTGGAATTGGGCATGCCCAGGGGCAGTTTATCGACGGGAATATTGGTTTTTTAGCCGTTGGGCAAACGCTATATACCACAATTGATGGAGGAACCAGTTGGAATAGTTTTCCACTTAGCAGCTATATTGTTTCTATGGAATTCATTGATGCTAATCATGGAACAATAGGATTATTTGATGGTACATTCAGCTACCTGGGAAGTGTTTATTCTACTGATAATGGTGGTGCATCCTGGAATGGCTTTGATTTAACTGAAATACAATCCGTTATTGGAGAAGTGATGCAAATCTCTACAGATATTGCTTATGCCGCACCTGTAAAATGGGGTTCAGGCATGCATCATAAATTTTTTAAAACTATTGACAATGGCAATACATGGGACACCATATTTATACCCGACTATCACAACAGTTCTCATTTTGCCGACATTGATTTTAGAAACGAACTCGACGGTGTGATTAGTATACGTTCAGCCGACACCACCTTTATTTACCATACTTTAAATGGTGGAAACGATTGGATATTTAATGATTCTACTACAGTTATTAATAATAGTTTTGAACTTGAATTAACACCCAATACTGGCTATCTGGCAGGAGCCCCAGGTGTTTTTTTAAAGTATGGAACAACAAATTCGATTCAAAATTTTCAATCAAACCCACTCAAAATCTATCCTAACCCGGTACAAAAAGGGCAAAATATTAAGTGGAATTTAACCGGCGAATTTGACATATCAATTAATGACCTTTCCGGAAAGGTCGTCTATCAACAATCATTATTGACTCAAAACACTTTACAGATTCCCAATCTTCCCGAAGGAACTTATATCATTCAATTTAGAAATGACGCTAATATTAAGGTTGGAAAACTCGTGATCAATTAGAATAAATTGGAAAATCAGAACTGATATTTTCTTCTCTCGAACTTGGCACCTGCTTCCCTCCCGAAAGTTTAGCTACTTCTTTGTTCACATATGTTCTGATTTCTGAAATCTGAACCATTCCATCCTTATTTAAATCTGCTTTGTTATTGGTTAACCCTGTTAAAAACGAATAGGTAAACAGACCATTTTTCCAGGTATCACTTTCCATAGCATACTCTGCTCCTCCGGCACTTGATATAACAGTTGCTCCACTACCCTTTCGTGTATCAGAGAATAAATCCTGAGTTAACTCCAATGAATTTTCAAAACCAAAAGCATCCTTAAGTTGAACCGAAGCTCCTGCTGCCCTAAATTCAATATCCCCCTCCTCTATTTCAGGGTTTTCACCCCCAGATTCCACTTCTTCTTTATCCAGCTCACCTGAATGGCAAGTGTCCATGATTAAAAGCTTACGGTATGCTTTAATAGAGTTCAATAACTGATGAATTTCATCATATGGTAAGCCATTTACCGAAGGATTTTCAAAGTCAATATCATGAGTACCGAAAAAATAATCAAAATTCTCATCCAATAATCCGTGACCTGCAATAAATATAGCCGCTACATCATCTGGTCTGCATTTGTTAAAGAAAGATTTCAGCGCCTTAATATTTTCGAGGTTTACTTCTTCATTTAACAAGGTCTTTGAATAAATTTTACGGTAAAGGCCATTTGATTCGCTCAGTTTTTTTAACATATCATTGGCGTCCTTTGTCGGATAGGTCAGGTTAAATCTGCTATCCTTATAATCAGACACGCCAATGGCTACAAAATAAAAGTCATGGTTCGATTCAGCCACTTCCCGAATAATCTCCTTTGTATCGTAAAAAGACTCGGTACCATTTGAATTGATGCAGGATACCTGAATTTTGTTTGTCCCCTGAATGATAGGCACTTTAATTACTTTTCGAAGTGATTTTACTTTGGATGGCGGCCTGTACCCTTCTTCTCCATAAACCGGAGTATCATTCACATAGACGTTGATTTGATTTATGGTATATTTTTCATCACTGGAATTAATTGAAATTTCAATTTCAGAATCTGACGTTACCAGTGGGATTTCATTTTCGATCTTGATTTTTGGTAAATTAAAGTCAATCTTTAAATTTCCTTCTTCAAGGTTAAACTTCCTTAACCGTTTTTTATACAAATATTTGTACGCATTTATCAATTGTTCCGGTGATTTCCCAATATTCTCAGCAACAATATCAGGGCGGTTTAAATTGATATCGAATTGCTCGAAAGGGACCAAATTAGCACCTATTCTAAAGGCTATAGCAGATAGCGCTTTTTTTGAGGCCATATAATAACTTTCAGGTGTATAAATGATAAATTCATCATTGCCTACCGCAACATATGTGGCCAAGACTTTTTTCTGTTTATAATCATTAATTTTTAATGACCCGTCCTGTGACGCTGAAAATACATAGTCTGCTTCTTTATCAAACAATGCCTGCGAAATTCCGGAATGATGTGCTTCGATCTGACATATTTTAGTACCATCTAATTTCCAAAATATAACAGAATTATCAGCTTCATAAACACCTGTATTTGTTGCATAAGTCATCAAAACATCTCCTTTCTTGTTAAAGTCAAGTCCTGCAATATTACCGTGGTGTCCACTCCATTTTCTGACTAATTTATAGTTAACAGGATCGTATATTGCTATTGTTTTATCCCAGGAAGTAGCAGCCAATAATGTACCATCAGGATTAAACTTTGTGCCGGATACCATAATGGTTTGTTCATTGAAAGTGTGCAACAATTTTTCTTTCATAAAATCCCAAAGATTTACCGTATTGTCATAGGCTGAAGATGCTAAAATTGGTTTTGTAGGATGAAAGTCAAGGGAAGTTACATTTACCTGTCCTCTTAATGTTTTAATATGTTTTTTGGACTCTGTATCATAAACCCTGATTTCACTGCCATAACCAGCCACGGCCATATATTTTCCATCTTTTGAATAGGCCAGTTTTTGAAATAATTGTCCTTTAGTATCATATTTACCGGTTACTTCCCAGGTTTTAGTGTCATACTCCGAAAATGTTGACACATTGTTAATGATAAGGTGATTGCCATCAGGCGTAAACTCACACGGGAAGACTCCAAAAATTTCTTTCACTATTTTATTAAGTCTTAAATCCCAAATTTCAATTTTACCCTTACTGGTTCTTGCTACTGCCAGGTATGTACCTCGTTGATCATATGCAATATTGTCAATTTGAGAAACCTTCGGTTCCAATCGTTTAAAAAACTGTTTCGACTTCACATTGTAAAAACGAATTAAATTAAAATAAGATAATATTAATACCTCTCCATTGGGATAAGTACTGATTCCATTAACAGAAAAGACCTCCTGTTCGTTAAACTTTGCAATGGTTTTCCTTTTTAAATAATCAAAAATAACCACATCACCACTATGAAAAGCCAGGTAGATATAAGGTTTTACAGGGTCAATATCAAATGCAGAAATCTTTGCCTTAAAAGCTTTAATTTCCGCTGCTATTTTTTTCTTTTGTAAGTCAATCAAACGGATAGCATTATCTGTTAAAATACTAACCATAAAATTACCATCAGGTGTCAGAGATGGCCTCATTTGAGGGTTATGAGGGTTTCCTGAAAATTTAAAGGATTCCTGAACCTGAAATTGATCGGTATCATAGACTTTCAGATCCCCCAGATGGCCTATAGCATATATTTTTTTCCGTTTATGGTCTACCGCCAAGCCAGTACAATAGATATCCGAATCAAAAACTTTAATAGCCTTTGTTTTTGTATTAAAATACGCTAATTGACTATTTTCATTAGTATAGATAATATCCTGGCTTTTCTTTTTAAAAGCATACCCTAATCTGAAATTTCCATTTGCCTGTGTTTCAAATAGTTTTTCACCTGTTATCACATTCCAGCCAATCATTTCATGCTCTGACGATACCCCAACTAAAGTAATATTATCTTCAGCAAAAAATAGTTCCCCCACTCTTCCGTCACTTCCTGTTAATGTTCTGAATTCTCTTCCTGAAACGATATCCCATATTTTTATAAGCTTGTTATTGCCTGCAGACGCTAAAAATTTATTATCGTTTGAGACCACCATGGTATTAATCTGATCATTATGACCGGTTGTGTATACCACCTCAGGCACCAGTTGTCCTATTCCGGTTAATCCTGTTAAAATGAAAAAGTAAAGGATAAGGTATTTTATCATGGGTGAATTTTTGAATATAAAAATAAGAATTATTCAACAGGTTATTACCGTAATAAGTCATGGAATGAAAATTCACCTCTTTGGGTGACCGGGTATTTCTTGAAATTCCCCGGTCAGGCTAACATTTCTTTTAATTGGGATTAAGCTTAGAAATAAATTAATTTTATTTTAATATTGTACATTTGCCCACCAACGCATTCATATGGCTGATCATTCTGATTTAAGTAACGTAATCATTCCTATTGCACTGGGAGTGGATATTGGAGGAACCAACACTGTTTTTGGATTGATTGACCGTAATGGAAAATGCTTCGCTAAAAATACAATTTCCACTGGTGCATTTTCAGATCCGGAATTATTAGTTAAAGCGATCAAGGCTGAATTTGATCAAATGACAGATGATACACAAGCGTTTGTGTTAAAAGGTATCGGAGTCGGTGCTCCAAATGGTAATTATTATAATGGTACTATTGAATACGCCCCTAACCTGAAATGGGATGGTGTAATTAATCTTGTGGATTTGTTTCAAAAGCATTTTAACGCCCCGGTTTTTGTCACCAATGATGCCAATGCGGCTACTATTGGAGAAATGACCTATGGCGTTGCTCAAAACGTAGATGATTTCTTAATGGTAACCCTTGGAACTGGTGTTGGCAGTGGTTTTGTCAGCAACGGGAAACTAATCTATGGCCATGATGGCTTTGCCGGAGAACTAGGTCATGTTATAATTGAACCTGAAGGCAGACTATGTGGTTGTACCAGAAAAGGTTGTCTTGAAACTTATACTTCAGCAACAGGAGTAGTTAGAACCGCTCATGAAATGCTTGAAAATACAGACCTTGAAAGCGGATTAAGATCTGTAAACAATGAACAAATCAGTTCTAAAATGATTGGTGAAATGGCAGAAAAAGGTGATCCTCTGGCGCTCAAAATATTCGATTACACCGCTCAAAAGCTGGCGTTTGGACTGGCAAATGCTGTTGCTATTACCAGCCCAAAAATGATTGTTTTATTTGGTGGATTGGCTAATGCAGGTGATCTATTATTAAACCCGCTAAACAAATATTTCGAAGAATACCTTTTGGTTATTTATAAGAACAAAATCAATATCGTTATTTCCGGACTTGAAAGTAACAACTCGGCTATTCTTGGTGCCAGTGCCATGGTTTGGAACGAACTAAAATCATCTACCTCATGAAACTGATTACACCTTTAATTTTTATAACCCTTTTTATTATCACAGGTTGTAATACTACGACTGAAGAATCTACTGTTCAAAAATCAGCCTATGACTTAGTTAACCCTTTTATTGGAACTGGTGGTCATGGACATACCTATCCGGGGGCAACTCATCCGTTTGGAATGGTTCAGTTAAGTCCGGATACACGTTTAGATGGTTGGGATGGTTGTTCAGGGTACCACTATACTGATTCCGTGATTTATGGCTTTTCCCATACACATTTGAGTGGGACGGGTGTTTCGGATTATGGAGATGTTTTACTAATGCCCTTTAATTCTTCTGAAAAAATTACTTATTCCCATCTTTTAAATCATGAAATTACGCCCTCGCTATTTCAGAAAAATACTGAAAAAGCACAGCCAGGTTATTATTCAGTTAAACTTGATGATCATAATACCTTAGTTGAATTAACCTGTACTCCACGTGTTGGCATACATCAGTACCATTTCGAAGCCAATGCCAATAACCAGGTGCTTTTGGACTTAAACCACCGGGATATGGTACTTGATCATGCCATTAAAATTGAAAATAATACAACTATTTCAGGATTTCGGGTTTCAAAGGCCTGGGCAGTAGAACAGCATGTTTACTTTGTAATGGAATTTTCCACTCCTTTTGAAGCCATTTTACCTGATACTACAGGTAATAAAAAGGATTATTTCAGAATCTTAAAATTTGAAGAAAACCTGCAAAACCTCATGGTTAAAGTAGGAATATCAGCGGTAAGTATTGAGGGGGCAAGAGCAAACCTCAAAGCCGAAGCTGATCATTGGGATTTTGAGCAATATCGTTCAATGGCCAAATCCAAATGGGAGGAATCACTTAACAAAATCAATGTACAGGATAGTAATGAAGATAAACTAAGTATATTTTATTCAGCGCTATACCACACTATGATAGTCCCTAATGTATTTACTGATGTTAATGGGAAATACAGAGGAATGGACCAGCAAATTTATCAGGCCGGGCCTGATGCTGTTTATACCATTTTTTCATTATGGGACACATTCCGAGGTGCACATCCACTTTATACAATTATTGAACAGGATAAAACCAGAGCATTTATTAAGTCCTTCCTTAAACATTATGAGCAAGGTGGCAGATTGCCCGTTTGGGAATTAAGTGGAAATGAAACTGATTGTATGATTGGTTATCATGCTGTACCTGTTATTGCTGATGCTTACCTTAAGGGAATTAAGGACTTTGATGCTCAACAGGCATTAGCAGCAATGCAACACAGCGCGAAACTGGATCATCTGGGGTTAAACGCATATAAGAATAAGGGGTTTATTGCTGCAGGCGACGAATCTGAATCTGTATCAAAAACACTTGAATATGCCTATGATGATTGGTGTATAGCCATGATGGCAAAGGCTCTGCAACAGGATTCGGTTTACAGGGAATATATTGGACGTGCCCAGTATTACAAAAATATCTTTAACAATAAGATTGGGTTTATGCAGGCCAAAATGAATGGAGGATGGACCACTGGTTTTAACCCTGCTGAAGTTAATTTCAATTTTACTGAAGCCAACTCATGGCAATATAGTTTGTTTGTTCCTCAGGATATTAAAGGGATGATTGAAATATACGGCGGGAAAGATGCCTTTGAAAACAAACTGGATGAATTGTTTAATACTGAAATGGAGTTAAGTGGCCGTCATCAAGTTGATATTACAGGGCTTATCGGACAATATGCTCATGGTAATGAGCCCAGCCACCATATGGCTTATTTATACAATTATCTTGGTAAGCCACATAAAACGCAGGAAAAAGTACATCAAATTTTAACTGAACAGTATCAAAATGCACCGGATGGCCTTTCAGGTAATGAAGATTGCGGACAAATGTCAGCGTGGTATGTTTTAAGCAGCATGGGGTTTTATTCGGTCACTCCCGGACTGGAATATTACACTATTGGTACACCACATTTTGAATCGGCAACCATTAACCTTGAAAATGGTAATACTTTTACGATTAAGGCAAATGGACTATCCTCTCAAAATATCTACATCCAGTCTGCCACACTAAATGGTAAATCTTATTCTAAATCGTTTCTTAAACATGCTGATATTATTGCCGGTGGAACGTTGGAATTTGAAATGGGAAAAACTCCAGGAAATAACTGGGGAACAGCACCTCAGGACCAACCAGTTTCAGAAATTGCAACTTCAGATATAATTGCACCTGTCCCATACTTTATCAATGCATCACAAACATTTTCCGATTCACTTAATGTTGCGATTGGGACAATTTCAAAAAAATGTCAGGTTTACTATAGTTTGAATCAATCCGATTTTAAACTGTATACAGCTCCAATTACTATTAATACATCCTCAGAATTTAAGGCTTACTCAATCCTAAATGATCAAAAAAGTCATATTGTTAATGCCAGTTACAAAAAAATTAAGGGAGGGCGCTCAATTAAGTTAAATACCGAATACAGCAATCAATATTCGGGAGGAGGAGACAATGCCCTGATAGATTATTTAAAAGGTTCTGCCAATTTCAGAACAGGCTATTGGCAGGGGTACCAGGGAAAAACAGTTGAGGCCATTGTGGACCTGGGACAAATTGAAAAGGTTAATCAAATATCTGTTGGTACCCTACAGGATATTAAATCATGGATATGGCATCCTAAATCAGTACGTATATCTGTTTCAGCTAATCCCAGTACCTTTAAAGAAGTAGCCACTATCGAGAATGATTTTCCTGCAGACACATATGGTGCCCACCTTAAAAGTTTTACAAAAACAATGAACTGGCCCGTTAATATAAGATATGTCAAAGTAGAATTGGAATATCCGGGTGACTGCCCCGATTGGCATTTGGGAGCCGGAGGTCAGGCCTGGATCTTTGTTGATGAAATAACGATTGAATAAATCGGGACTAGCCTCTGTCCCATTGATCACTTTTAGCAATAATTTCCCTAAGTGCCTCCATATTGGCATCTGCAATACTTTTAATGTAAAGACAGCCCTTACCTGTTTTATGAGGTCCTAAGAGGTCTAAAAGCGCTTTTTCATCATTGATATCGTACATTACGTATACACTGGTATGCGCCGAAGCAGGGGAAAATCCAACATTAAACCATTCAAATTCATCACCGTTTTTTCGCTTGTATTTATATTTTCCGAAGCCAATGATACTCGTCCCCCAGATTTTAGGTTCTTTTCCCGTTACCTCTTTCATCAGTTCTAATAACAGTAAAGCATCCGCTTTTCTCTTTTTATTCTTAACACCATCAATAAATGAATTGACATCCTTATTGGTTTCAGTATTCACTAAGGTTTTCATACTATTTTTTGTTTAATGTGAATGTATTCCAATACAATCGGAGCTTCAGAAGTCCAAACCGGGATATTTGAGATTGTATCTACCCTACTAATTTAGGGTATTTTACTTTAAGAAAATGTTTTGAAGGTATAAAATACACTTAATAATTTGGATGAAGCCTGAAAAATTGATTCATGTAATAATTCGTTTACCGTATTTCGATAAACACTTTCTCTGAAAATCCATTCGGTGTAGCCAATCCCTTCTATCTGTTTGTAAAACTATATTCGCTTTATTTAACCTTTACAAACCAATCGTCAAAGTTTGAGAGGTTGATCAGTCTGCGTTCATAGCCATGTCTGGTCAAAAGATCATAAATCTTCTTTCTGTTTTCAGTAAAATTATGTTCACAGGATATAACATTGAAGGAATACTTATTGAAGTCAAAATTTGACAATATTTCAAATTCACTTCCCTCCGTATCTATTGATAAATAATCAATGGTCTTCGGTGCATTATACTTATCCAGTAAATCTATCAATGAAATAGTATTTACTTTATAACTTTTTCCCTCTTCTCTTATTTCTGTGTGATAATCTGAATTATTAAATTCAGAAATGGTTGAAAACTCCTTTGAGTCAGCTTCATTAAAAGTCAAAACACTATTAGAGTCTCTCCAAACACAATCTGTTTCTATATTACAATTTCTATTTGTCTTTAGATCATCATGCCATCCCCTTGCCGGCTCTGCTAAAATTCCATTCCACCCAAATTCTTTCTCTAAAAGATAGGTATTACTCAAATCAACTCCATTTGTAGCACCAAACTCTACAAAAAAACCATCTCTTTTAAAATCAAGATGATGTAAAACAAACAAATCCTGCTTGAGTTGTGCTTTAGATTTATCAAATAAAGCTAAAAGATTTTGCACCTTTTCTTTTGAAAAATTGAGTAATTGATCACTTTCTGCCTTAATCTCTCTTAGATTTTCAAGTTCATCATATCGTGTAATACCAATATTAAATTTTTTGAGGACTTTTTTAAGGGATTGTTTCATTATTGAACGGGAATTTTTTGCTGCAAAATAATAGAATTATTTGATATAACAGCCGAATTAAGAAATCTTTTAAAATACGGTATTTATATAGAAAGACTATAAATTAAATCTGCCCTGATCAAATTTAAAAAAGCAATTCAATTTTTTTGTTTAAACAGTTCTTTAACCGAGTTGTAAGCCAATTTGTGATTACCGTAATAATCAATGATACTCCAGCTGGGCCCGGGCCAACAATCGTTTAATTGCCAAAATAAAGTTCCCATACAGTGAGGCTGTCGGCTCAAATGTGCGTTTATGGCCTGCTCCAATGCTTTTGCTTGTGTTTTTTGACTTAGCATTACGAATTCTTCAAAAGTAGTCGGCAAATCAAAGTAATGCTCAATATGTGTGGTAATTAAACCATTTCCAATATAACTTTTCTGTCGGTTTTTCATTACTTCCGATTCAAGGTAAAAACTGGTATCAGCAGCGAATCGTTTAATGGTTTCAATTGAGGGAAAGGACTGAAAACCATATTCAACCATAAACCGCCCCACAAACTTGTCAAATGATTTGAAATGGTCTCTTCCATGCCAAACTCCCCAATAATGCATTGAACTGTGATTAAAATTTTCTATTTTCCCCCAATTACTCAGTGGTGAAGTGCTTGTGTACGACCTGTTACCATCATATTGTTTAACAATTGAGGGAATGATTTGATGAAATAAGTTCTGATAACCTTGCCAGGCTTGTACAGAGTCTTGTCCGGTGATTCCATGTTGTTTATGCCACCCCCAATTATGCCATGCCACTTCAATTTCGTTATTTCCACACCACAAAGCTATACAAGGATGATTCCTGAGTCGCAAAATATTATCCTTAACCTCTGCTTTAACATTTTCTATAAAATCATCATCTGTTGGATAAAGGCTACCGGCAAACATAAAATCCTGCCAGACCAAAATGCCATTTTCATCACATAGTTCGTAAAAAATATCATTTTCGTAAATACCACCACCCCATACCCTTATCATATTCATATTGGCTGATTTTACATCCTGAATTAAATTTTGATAGCTGGTCTCAGTTACACGTGGCAGAAACATATCCTGCGGAATATAATTAGCCCCCTTCATAAATAAAGGTTTTCCATTCAATTTAAAATAAAATGAAGTGCCAATAGAGTCCTTCTCATTAACCAATTCTATGGTTCTGATACCATATCGGATAGTTTTCCCTGAATACTCTTTAAAACCGCCGATTGATTTAAGCGACAACTTCAATGAATTTAAATGAGCATCCCCTAAACCATTGGTCCACCACAATCTTGGATTTTTAACGTCAAATTTATATTTGATATGATTAATGCCCGGCTTGAGCACAATATATTGGTTTTTCAATTTATTCCACTGCTTCTCTTTATCAAATGAAAAGTACTGCAAACAGTATATTTTTGAGCGTCTTAAACCAGTCTCTATAGTCACATCAACCATTATTTCAGCCTTATTATTTGATATAGATTCTGTTGTACAATGAACATCAGTAATTCGAGCCTCCTTCCAGGTTTTAATTCTGATCGGGCGCCAGATTCCGGCTGTAACGAAGCGTGGCCCCCAATCCCAACCAAAATGGTAGGCTGCCTTTCGGGTATAAGCTCCTACTTTAGTTTCAACAGTTTCACACCCTGAAGGCAATGTGTAAGGATGATTATCATGTTTGTTTTTGTTAACTGATATCGGAGACTTAAATTTAATCAACAATTCATTCTTACCTGATTTGATAAATGATTTAATATCAGCAATCCATTTCCGAAACATGTTATTGGCCGAAATAACCAATTTTCCGTTAATAAATACATCTGCATAGGTATCCAAACCATCACATTCAATTTCTATATTCTCAGAATTCAATTGATCACCTACAAAAAAAGAAGTCCTGTAATTCCAGTTTTTGTTTTCAATCCATTGCAATTTGATTTCGTTGTTTTCCCAGTATGGATCATCTATCAGTTTATTATTGAGTAAATCCAGGTGAACCACTCCCGGTACGGTAGCTGGATACCAAATTTCCTCTCCATCCTGATTGAATTCCCATGGTTGATTAAGCAAAATATCAGCTTGTGCACTAAAAGCCACAGAGGTGATTATTAAATAAAGAATGAGGATGGTTTTGCTTGTCATAGATTACCTCAACGCCTCTATAATAGAAGTTAATTTATCGATATCCGGCTCTGTTTTAGTTCCCATCCCCAGTTTTATATTTCCGTTTAGAACTGTTTTATGAGATGTAAAATGAATAAAATCTACTCCGGTACCTGCAATCTCTTTGACATTTTGAGCATTAACTCCTGAGCCAGCCATAATGCCCGTTCTGTGGTTTGCAAACTTTACCATTTTCCGAATAGTTTCTCTTCCTTCAAAAGCCGTTTTGGCTTGTCCGGAAGTTAAAATCTTATCAAAACCAAGGTCTATTAATACTTCCATTGCCTGATAAGGATCCTCAACAAAGTCAATTGCTCTGTGAAAAGTCACATCCAACCCTAAATCCTGAGCTTTGGAAATTAATAGTTCATTTTGATCGTGATTAATTTCATTGAATTCGGTTAAACATCCAAACACCACACCATGAGCGCCAGCCACCTTAGCCATTTCAATATCCTTTAACATGATGTCAATAATCTCATCTGAATAAACAAAATCACCTGGGGTAGTCCGAATCATTACATTTACCAGCAATTTAGTTTGTTCAGCAAGAGCCTCAATTAAACCATAACTTGGCGTTAAACCTCCTAAATCCAGAGCAGAGCACAACTCTACCCTGTCAATACCAAGTTTTTCTACTGCTTTCGCTGTTTCGATATTATCAATACAGACCTCTATTTTCATATGGCGTTCATTTCTTACAGGGATTTTTATTGTCATTCTTTACTTCTATGCGAAGTTTGACATTTTAGGTTAACATTACTCAACAATAATCTCGTCGATAAAGATCCATGAATCAGAACCGGCTGCTTCGTGCCAAGCTGGAACCGACCCTATTCCTTTAGCGCTAACCCGAAGATAACGAATTGTTAGAGAATCATGTGTCGATTTAAAACTTTCTTTACTTTTTTTCCTGTTTTTTTGATCTGTAACGCTATCAAAACTCTTCAACTCTTTAAAATCATTACCATTTAATGACGTTTCAAACATCACCTGTTCGGGAATAAAAATCCAGGAATTGATGTATTGATAAAAATTTGCAGAAATGGCAGATATTTTTCTGGCTTCTCCCAGATCCAGTACTACTTCCAAATCTTTTCCCCAGAATCCTTGCCAATTTCCATCTCTAAAATCAGTTTCAGAACCAATTTTTCCGTTTACCAATCCATTTTGTCCACCTGCTGTATACCATTCGCTATAAGTATTGGTATATGTTGTTGTTTTTCCCAATCCCAGATGATAGACAAATGTTTCTGTTACCGGATCGCCATAAGCTTTATTATTTTTAAATGCTCTGACTGTAAATACACCACTTTCTTTAACTGAAACCGGATGATGATATACCTGAAATTCTTCTTCCCCATTGGCAGACCAACTATACCTCAACTCCAAATCCGGATGCCCTCCTTTTACTGAAATGATAATGCTATCGCCGGAAACTTTACTATTAATCACTGCCGGTAACGTTTCCTGACCATAACTAACATTTAAATTTTCCAACATTTTGTAATGCCACTGAACCCTGTCATAAAATCCATAATAATCACGCGCTTCGGGGTAAGACCATAATACTTCACTCATAGCTAACAATCTTGGGAATACCTTACTGTCCAGGTTAGCTTCATCAGGTACATGTTCTGTCCACATATTACATTCCCCTCCAATAATAAATTTTTTATTCCCGTCTCCCAGTTCCTCTGGCACAGGATCAAATTCATAAACCTTTTTTAAATCAATTGCCTTTATACTGTAATCAAAATAAGCATGACTGGTAGGTGACATAATTGCCTGATGTCCCTGACTGGCAGCCTCTACTCCTCCCTCCATTCCTCTCCAGCTCTGCACAGTTGCATTTGGTGACAAGCCTCCTTCTAAAATCTCATCCCATCCAATCAGTTTCCTGCCATTTTTATTCAAAAAAGTTTCAATTCTTGAAATGAAATAACGTTGTAGTTCATGTTCATCCTTCAACCCTTCCTGCTTTATTCTATTTTGACATTTACTACAATGCTCCCATCTGTATTTAGGGGCTTCATCTCCACCAATATGAATGTATTCCGAAGGAAACAAGTCCATTACCTCGGTTAATACCTGTTCCAAAAAAACAAATACTGAATCATTACCTGCGCAATAAATTTCCTTAAATACGCCCCAATCATTAACCACATCAACCTGTTTTCCGGTACAAGACAAATAAGGGTAAGCTGCAATTGCTGCCTGAGAATGCCCCGGCAATTCAATTTCGGGTATTATTGTGACATGACGTTCTTCAGCATAACTGACAATTTCCCGAATATCCTCCTTCGAATAAAAACCACCATATATACTACTATCTTTCTCAATTCTCCATGCCCCAATTTCCGTTAGTTTCGGATAGGCATCTATGGCTATCCTCCACCCCTGATCCTCTGTTAAATGCCAGTGCAAGACATTCATTTTATATAATGCCAGTAAATCAATGTATTTTTTAACTACAGTTTTGCTAAAGAAATGTCTTGAACAATCCAGTAGTAAACCTCTGTGTTTAAAATGTGGTTTATCATTGATTATTACTTCAGGTAAGTACCATTCTGATCGTTTTTCCCCTGAATGGAATTCATCAACGAATAATTGTCTCAATGTTTGAATGCCATACATAATTCCTTCTTGAGATAGGGAAGTAATAGCAACCACATTATTAATTATTGAAACTCCGTAGGAATTATCCTTAAACATTTCTCTTTGAGGTCCAAGAATTATAATATTTCCATCAATATCAGGGATGCTATCGAGGTTATAAACTTCAATACCAATCGAAAACTTACTTGCTGATTCAATTAGTCTTTTTAGATACCTTGCCTCATTTTGATATTTTTCATAGCAGACTATTTTAGTTTCATTGTTAACTACCGCATGACCTTCAACTAAAAAATTAACAGAAACAGGTTGTGGAATAATCTGAATCTCAGATTGATTTTTAACCTCAATTGATTGCTGATTCGCCTTTTCATTTGTACAAGCAACAAAAATGAAAAGTAATGCTATCAGTAATACAACACCTTTAAAATTAGCTCCATTCATTCTCATAACCGGCATCAATTAACGCGTGAGATTCCGTATTGGTTTTAGCATAATTGAAACCGGCATACACACTATAACCACCGACTTCCCCCTTTTTATTAATCGCCAAAAAGCCAACCTGTAGCCCGGTAATGTCTTTATGTTTTTTGATGATACGTTCAACCGCAATTTTACAAGCCTCTTCAGGTGATTTTCCATGTCGCATTAACTCAACTACCGTATGACTGCCCGCAATTCTGATCACGGCTTCACCAAGTCCTGTTGCACAAGCGCCTCCCACTTCGTTATCAACAAACAATCCGGCTCCTATTATTGGTGAATCACCTACCCTGCCATGCAATTTATAGGCCCAGCCACTAGTTGTGCAGGCTCCTGAAATATTTCCTTCTGCATCCATAGCCAGCATACCAATGGTATCGTGGTTTTCGGAGTTGATTTCAGGTTTTTTGGCTTCTTCATCTGCCTTCCATTTTAACCATTCAGCCTTGGCTCCGGGAGTCAATAAATCAACTTCGGGAAAACCGTTTTCAACTGCAAAATCTTTAGCACCCTGACCAACCAACATAACATGTGGTGTTAGTTCCATTACTTTTCTGGCAACAGCAATAGGATGTTCAATATCAGTCAGACAAGCCACAGCACCACATTCATTTTCATGGTTCATGATACAAGCGTCAAGGGTTACAATTCCTTCCCGATCCGGTAAGCCTCCCAGCCCAACACTTCGATTATCAGGATCCGACTCTGTCACCATCACACCGGCTTCTACTGCATCAAGTGCATTATCACCTTTTTCCAACCTTGCCCAGGCTGCCTCGTTTGCCTCCATTCCATGCTTCCAGGTCGAGATCACTACTGGTGACCCCATTACCGGAATAATCGATTTTTCTTCCGGTTGATCAACTTTTTCAGGCTTTTTATCCTGATTTGATGTTTCAGAAGGTGCGCAATTTGTTAGTAATACACCACCCAGGCCTACGGCACTGGTTTTTAAAAATTTTCTTCTGCTCATGGTATTTTTTATTGAAATATTAAAGAAAACCTATTTTTTTGACTTATTGCTGATTTAACTTATAAATCTTGTCTTCCTGATGCCACAAAAAAGACGTTATTTTCCCCTTTCAAAATTCAAATCTGAAGGCAAAACCAAGTCAAAAAATGTCATTTTTGGCAGTAAAATTCAACTTAAAATTGATTCTCATTTTTCATCAAAAAACGCAATTTATAGCGAAAAAATGAGTTTTCCCTGATATTTTGAACAAAAAAACGAAAAACACAAACCACTAATAAACAAGTATTTAAATTAAAAAGTAATAGCTAAAAATTAATTTTGTTTAATCTTTTTGTGCTTTTGTTAAACAAAATGTTCTATCTTTGTTGCAACCACATTTATTCAAATTAAACCAACAAAAAATGAAAACACAACGTACACACTTTTCTTTAGCAAAACAAACATTATTTGTTTTACTCTCATCCATTTCAATTGGACTTTCAGCACAAACTAATGTCTTTGATGACATTATTGCAACCAGCCCAAATCATTCAACCCTGGAAGCAGCACTTATACAGGAAGGGCTTGATGTAGCACTTCAGAATAATATGGCTAACCTAACCGTGTTTGCCCCTGATAATGATGCATTTGATGATCTTGCAGCTGCGCTTAATACTAATGTTTCAGGATTACTGGCATTACCAAATCTTTCAGACATTCTACTTTACCATGTACTGGGCACTACGGTTCAATCTACTGCTATAAACAATGGTGATATTGTGTCTCCTTTAAACATGGCGAACACCATTAAACTAACTAAAACTACAGGCGGCAACGTCTATGCTAATCAATCCATGGTAAATGGAGCTGACCTTCCTGCAGATAATGGCGTGGTTCATTCGGTAGGAGCAGTATTACTGCCTAACGAAACGGTTGTTGATATTGCAATTGATAATGGTTTTACTTCATTGACAACTGCTGTTATTACTGCTGAGCTACTACCTGCGTTAACTGATCCATTTGCGAGTCTGACAGTATTTGCACCAGATAACATGGCATTTGACAACCTGGCAACCGCTTTAAATACAGATATTCCAGGTCTGTTGGCTTTACCCGACCTTGCTGACATACTGCTTTATCATGTTCTTGGAGATTCGGTACAGTCAACTGCGATTGATAATGGTGATATTGTCACTCCTTTAAATAATGATAACACTATTAAGTTAACAAAATCCTCAGGTGGTAATGTTTATGCCAATCACGCAATGGTCACTTTAGCGGATGTTATGGCGTCAAACGGTTATGTTCATGCCATTGACGAAGTGATCTTGTCAAATGAAACTGTGGTAGACGTGGCAATCGACAACGGATTTACTACCTTGACGACTGCTTTGATTACTGCAGAGCTTCTTCCGGCATTAACTGATCCATTAGATGAATTTACAGTATTTGCACCAGATAATGATGCATTTGACGATTTAGCAGCTACACTTAACACTGATATCAATGGATTGCTAGCCTTACCAAACCTATCTGACATCTTACTTTACCATGTTGCACAAGGCACCTTGCTTTCGACTGACTTAATGGCTGGAAGTTTACCGACTTTAAATCAACAAACCGTTATGGTAGATCTTACTGCTGGTGTAAAAATAAATTCATCAAATGTCACAATGGCTGACGTTACAGCCGAAAACGGTGTTGTACATATTATCGACGCAGTGTTAGTACCTTCAACCGCTAGTATAGAAGAAAATCAAAGCAGACAAATAGCAGTATATCCAAACCCTACTGCGGACATCATAAGATTTAAAGATCTCGAAAACGGATCCTATGAATTAACCAATCATTTAGGCAGGTTAATCAAATCCGGAGAGTTTGAGAACGGGAATATAGACGTCTCTGAATTAGCTAACGGCAATTATTTTATAAACATTACAAACGCTTCAGGTATTTACAAAGTCAAATTTATCAAACAATAATCTACACCATTTTTTTAAAATTACCCACATTACTATTACCTGAAGAAAAGGTCAACCTATTTGGTTGACCTTTTCTCTATTAATACCTTTTGTCTGATTAATAGGTCAGAAAAATATGAATGACAACACCTTAAGAAATCTCATTAAATAATTCGCGCATGGCTTTCTGTCTGTAATCAAATATCTCGTTTAATTTTTTTCTGATTATCAGTTGATTTGCGATATTACCAAGAAAACCAAATGGCGGTTGATAGCTCACAATATCTTTCATTATCACACCACGCGGAGTTTCGCTCAGGAAATGTTGATGGTGCCAGATTTTGTAAGGACCCATTCTTTGTTCATCAATAAAATAGGTTTTCGGCTTGACCTGTGTAATTTCCGTTACCCAGGTCGTTTTGATCCCAAATAAGGGAGATACCTTGTAACTAATAATCATTCCTTCATACATCTCTTCAGGAAGGTCGGGAGTGGTAATGTCAAAGCCCATATAATCGGGTGTTATTGTTTTTAAGTTTACTGGATTTGAAATGAATGCCCACAATTCATCTACAGTATTTTCAAACTCTTGTGCTTTTCTGAATTGATAAAACCCCATCCTTAATATGGTTTAGAATATATAATTGTTTAAATTGATCTACAGACTGCTGTTATGTTCAACAACAGATAACCACTTAACAGTTTTAATTAATATGGTCATTAATCCAAAAGAATCAAATATAAAGATTTGTATGGCTCAATTTATTAGCTTTTGAACAATTTCTAACCTATTTGTCAACAAAAGAGTTGTTTGAGTAGTATTAGATAAAAAACAGAATCTTTGTCCCCTATTCTTTTTTTTGCTTCGTCATTAGGATAATATTAATTAAAAACAAAAATTATGAACGCACTGGAAGTTGTACAAAAATTTCAGGAATCAATGGGAAGTGGTAATGACGATTGGCAAAATATGTTTGACGAGGACATTATGTTTAAAGGACCAGTTGACACTGTTAAAGGTATTGAAGCTAATATTGAGTTGAACAAAAATTTTTTACCTTTAATGGCTGGATACGAGCCTTTGAATATGATTGAAAAAGACAATTATGTTGTTTTAGAGGGAAAATATTTGGTCAATGCCCCTTCAGGTAGAACAATTAACCTGGAAACCTCTGAAACATATGAGGTTAAAAATGATAAAATTCGAAACATCCGCATTTATTATGATGCTGAAGAATTCAGAAAAGAGTTCGGACTAACAAAATAGTATATAAAATGGCATATTCAGATTTTTTAGCAGACCGGGTTCGCCAACGGTTATCAGGAGTTGGAGAGGTTGAGGAAAAAAAGATGATGGGTGGACTTATTTTTATGGTTGATCACAAAATGTGTATCGGTGTTGATATTGATAAGAAAACAAATTTAGACCGGTTGATGGTCAGAGTGGGTAAATTGCCATATGAAGAATTACTCGGTCAGAAAAGCAGTCGGGTTATGGATTTTACCGGTAAGGTATTACGTGGTTTTTTATTTATTGACCCGGAAGGTTTTGACAAAGAAGATGATCTGGATTTCTGGATTGCCAACGCATTAAAATTTAATAAGTTAATTTAAAAAAAGAAGAAAAATGAAAGATTTTATGATGATTTTTATCGGAGCGCCTTATGAAGAGTTAGGGCTATCTCAAGAGCAATTACAAGAGCAAATGGGAAAATGGTGGGCCTGGAATAATAAAATGGAAGCCAAAGGTATCTTAAAGGGTGGAAATGCACTGATTGCAACAGCTAAACGTGTTTCCGGTCCGGACAGAGTCGTTTCAGACGGACCTTTTGTTGAAGGTAAAGAGTTGGTAGGTGGTTACTATATTGTATCTGCCGAAAGTATTGAAGATGTGGTTGAAATTGCACAGGACTATCCCGACTATGATAATGGTGGTACAGTTGAGATTCGTGAGGTGATGGTATACGAACAATAATGCCAAATCAAATTGTTGACCATCTTTTCAGACATGAATATGGAAAGATGGTCGCTGTTTTGACTCATTTTTTTGGTTTATCACATATTGAAACCATAGAAGATGCAGTTCAGGACACTTTTATTAAAGCTGCTTTGAAGTGGCGAAATCAAATTCCGGATAACCCTGCTGCATGGTTAACCAAAGCAGCCAAAAACCGAACCATTGATTTACTGAGACAAATCAATGCCGAAAAAAACAGATTTGATAAGCTCCCCACCGGCTCCGCCACCATGCAGTTAAATGATTTATTTTTAGATCATGAAGTGGATGACAGCCAATTGCGGATGATTTTTGTGGCCTGCCATCCCAGTCTGAACCCAAAGGAACAAATTGCGTTTGCATTAAAAACGATTTCAGGATTCAGTACCAAGGAAATTGCCGCTGCCCTGTTGGTTAAAGAAGAAACCATAAAAAAAAGATTATCCCGTGCCAGAAAATCTATTGTTGACAACAATATACAATTTGATTTTCCCTCTCCTGAAGAGATTAGCAGCCGGTTTACTCGTGTTCAGGAGGTAATATACCTGACATTTAACGAAGGATTTCATTCAACAAACAAAACAGAATTAATCAGAAAAGATTTATGTGGTGAGGCCATCAGGCTGTGTAAATTAATGTTGAAAAAGGAGCAATTCCGTTCCGGAAGTTTATATGCATTATTTGCCCTAATGTGTTTTCACAGTGCCCGATTAGAAAGCAGAACAGATGAGGAAAATGAAATCGTGGATATTGAACACCAGGACAGACGGTTATGGCACTGGCCACTTATTGTTTTAGGTAATGATGCCATGAATAAGTCTATGGAGTATGATGACGTTTCAACTTATCATTACGAAGCGGCTATTGCAGCCGAACACTTAAAAGCAAAGAATTTTGAAAGCACCAACTGGGAAAAAATATTGAAGTGGTACTATGCTTTAAACGAAATTCACTTTTCTTCATTTAACCTGCTAAATATTGCCATCATCAAAATTCAATTAGGCCTTTTTGACCAGGCTATGGAGATACTTAACGCCATCAAACTTTCAGATCTGGAACAAAGGGCTTACCTCTTATATGGCTGTTACGCCTACTACTACGAAAAAACAAATGACTTTGTAATGGCTTCCGATTATATCAATAAATCGATCAAACTTACCTCTAATGAACAGGAAAAAAGACACCTGGAAAAGAAAAAAGTCCGGTTATTAAAAAAAATGGTTCCCCGAAATTAATCGAAAAGACAGCGGCACCCTAACCAACTACTCCTTAACCACCTTTTGAACTTTATGATCAGCACCATTGGTCAGGCTAATCATATACACACCACTTGCCATTGCCCTGAGATCAATTTCACCCACTGCTAATTCTCCTCCTTTCAATTCAGAGCTATGTACTAATCTTCCATTAACATCATGCACTTCAATGGTTAAATCAGACAAACCATTATAGTCAAACTGATATAATCCCGCTGAAGGGTTAGGATAAATCAGAAAATCCAAAATATTATCATCATCCCCAATTCCTAAAATTTTAATATCATCAATGGCTATATTTCCTTCATTTCCATTACCTGTTATTCCTCTGAACCTGATATTAACCACGTTTCCAATATATTCTTTCAAATCCACTTCAGCAGTTAACCATTGGTTCCCTTTATCCCCGCTATATGCAGGTATAATATCTTCAATCCATGCACCATTTACCAGCAAATCAATATGTAAAGAGCCTACATTCTTTCCATACATATGATAAGCAAAACTTAGCTCTGCAATATCGGCTTCAGTTAGGTCAACACATGGAGAAATCAGATGAGCTGCTTTTCCGGCACATGATTCATCATCCGAAGTTTCGAGATAAATGTAGTTTCCATCAGCAGTTCCAGGATTATAATCCATTGATGGCCCTGTATTTTGTGAAGGTGTCTCTCCTTCATTTGTTCGCCAATCCACGTCATCTGAAGTTCCATTTTTTTCATTGATAAAATCATTGATCATGATACATTCTTCCTGCTCACAATTATTATTGGTACCGCAAAGTGGGAATGTTTCAAAATCTTCAGTGAATCGTAATACTGACGTAGAATTTATTAAGTTATAGACGGAATGTATGGTATCGTTAACTGCAATTTGATCTCCGGATAAATCTGACCAAACCAAAAGTTTATTTTCACCTTCCATCAACAAGGCTTCCTCCTCAAAAACATATGTGACAGTTGCTCCCGGAGAAATTGATACCTCAGCGACTTCACTTACAATTGAGCCGTTATTTAATCTGAAATGAACCGGAATATCATCAATAGCTGAAAAGCCAAGATTAGTAATATTGATATTCACTTTTAAGTCGGATTGCGTACAGCTGTGTAAAACACCTTCATCCGGACCATTTTTAAAGTAGTTCGCAGCCACATCAGTCGTAATACTACAATTGACCGTTCCGGCACTTTGGAATTTAGCTTTAGCTCTTTGGCCAACACAATTATCTGGTCCTAATGCCTTAACACTCCACCATGTTCCATCTGGTCCCGATACCGGAATAATAAGTGAAGTATTGGTAGTGGTTCCTACCGGTTCCATATATTTTTCTCCTAATACACTTACCTCATATCCTGTAGCACCAGTAACGGTGGACCACTTAACTTCCATATAATTATCACAAACCCAATTGGTGTTGAGCGCTTTTGGTACCCTAATTATAGAAAAAGGTGCATGACTTTCACTTGAATGCCCATTTCTGGATACCCGAACAAGTGCCAGTCCTGTTGTAATACTTGGCACGTTCCAATTGTACGATCTTTCGGAACCGGAAATATCATCTGCAATAAGGTTCCATGTGTCACCATTGTCATCTGAATATTCTAAAGTAAAGGTTCCAAAGTCTCCAAATGCGTCCCAACGGACCACTTCATTGATTACATTATTAATACCTTCTCCCCCGATCGGGTAAGTCAAAACAACATCATCATTTATAAATTCATACACAACATAGTAAGTTTGAACACCCTGAGGCAAAGAAAAACCAGAAATTTCGAGGGTATGATCGCCGGAAACAGGATCGTCTATTGTAATTTGCTCCATATTGTTAAGATGATCTACTCCCCTGATTGCAGGTTGATTTAGTGCCAACGAACTGTGTATGGTATTTAAAACCCATGGCTCAAAACTATCATCATTCGGCGTGATTAATCTTGAATCCAAATCACTTACTAAAGCAGTTGCCGCTGAAGGAGAAGCTTCATAGTCGTTCCAGTAAACCATTACCTTTAATTGTTCTGTATTTTGAGGTACTGTAATGGTATGAGAAATATTTTGAGACTGATCAATATTCCCAATTATATAATTATTCTGACTGAGTAATAAATGGGCACGTCTGGCATTAATTCTACCCCAACCATATCGGTAATCGGGTCCTGAATTTCCTAAATCATCCGCTGTATTTAATACAGCAGCTTTTATTAATCCTGATGGCGGATTCAATCCTCCGTTAACATCTTTATAAGCCTGATACAATTGCGCCAATGTTCCGGCCACTCCCGGGCAAGCCATTGAAGTTCCGGTTTTGACTGTATAAGTCTGAGGATCGGTCGTGGAATAAACATCAGTTCCCACAGCACAAATATCCGGTTTAATTCTACCATCTTCTGACGGTCCCCTGCTACTGGTTGTTGCTATTTCGTCAGTTAAGGTTACATTACCCACAGCCAATACATTTTTTGCCGATTTATGTCCTCCTGTAATATTAAACCACTGTCCACCTGCTGATGTTTGACCAAGTCCATTAGAATTTCCTGCCGAAAAAACATGAATAAGACTGGGCATATTTCTAACCTGCTGGTCCATTTGTCGTGCAATTACAGTGTAACCATCATTTAGCCCGTTTCCATAACTTTTTGAAGTAATAGTCATGTTGCTATTCTCATAAAGCGAAGGCACCTCATTGTAATTATCATTATCAAAACCATAGTTTATAACCTTTGCTCCGTAAGCCATTCCTCTTCCTACAGGATCAATATTTCCGGCTCCGGCAATAATTCCACCACAGTGTTCACCATGATCTCCACTTTGGAAAGCAAATTCATCATCTGTAAAACGCCCCTTATAATCAATATGTTCATCCAATAAGCTATTATCCTGTAACATTAATGTTACCCCCGATCCATCATAATTTAAGCCATTGGTATAAGCAGTAGCCAGATTATTGCTCCTGTGATTGGTAGCGCCAACCACATTTTCCGGTTGACTTGGCAATTCCATTTGTTCAAAATAATAAAATGCTGATAAGTTAAAAACACGGTCAAGTAATGCCGTATCAATTTTAAATCTTAGCATTTCAGCCTCGTTATGCATCAAAATTTCAGCGCCCAAGCGATTCAGGTCAGCTTCAATTTTTTCCGGAGCAATACCATCAAAATAAATTCCCACAACACTTAATTGTCCATTATTATCCAAAGCCCATTCATTGTATGACTTTTCAATAATTTTTGTGGTAAGTTTGAAACGCTTTTCAATTGGATTTACACCTATTGCCCCATTGTTTTTTAAGCTCACCAATTCGGCATTCCGACTTATTTTAGCATAAAACGCATTAGTTGGTATATAATCCATTAGTTTGACACCCGATTTTTCTAATTTTAGTCTTTGATCATTATCAGGTATTGCATCAAACTGGACAATCCTGTAATAATAACCATTAATAAGCTCCGAATCATTCACTGGTTGACCATCAATTACTTTATCAATATTTTCAGATAATGAATATGAACCGGACTTAAGATTTATTGTTTGGTTACTTTGAGAGAACCCCTGCAAAGTTATAATACACAAAACAATAGTAATCAAACCACTCAGGTGTTTGGAGATATGCATTTGTTTAGGTTTTGTTAGCTTAATATTGTGAAGTTACTGATTTAGTTGCAGGAAATCATAAAAATGAAAGGCTAAAACATTCTAATTTTGAATTCCTAATATTATATAACGAAAATTTTCGTTTCTAATTTATCATTTTTGAGCTACCAGAATTAACGAAGCGACAGGCAAAGTTTCAGTATGTGTTTTTTTTCCTCACCCATATGGATGAAATTTGCATATCAACCCCTAATTATTGGTTTTCCACTATCAGAAATTAAACAAAAACAGCATATCATTGTTGTCAATAAACATTCCTAAACATGAAAAAATTTAAATTATTATTGAGTGGTGTATTAATCGTTGGATTGGCATTTTGTAGTTGTAAAAAGAAAAAAGATGAAGATGGTAATCCCATTGTTAGTTCAAGCGGTGTTAATACCCTAAAAGACGGTAGTCAAACTTTTAGTGGAAACCTTTCTGACGGAAAAAAAATTGATGATTTGTCATGGGCCTGGAACAGTTCAATGGCCTGCTTTGTAGAAACAGTTAAAAATCAATACAAAGGTAATCACGTTTTTTATCAGATTGATATTCCTGATCACACCACTATTGACATTTACTTAACACCAACAAACAGTGGAGATCAAATTGCCTTGTATGGTTATTCCAAGGCTGCAGGAGATAAAACTATTCCACCGAATATTTCAAGTTGTGTGTCCTGCGAGGCGGATCCATCTAATTCGAATGGTGCTACAACAGGAGAACGACATATTTATTTAAATGCTGTCAATAACCCTTATTCAATCATTTTTGGTGTTGCAGGGGCTGATGGTGTTACTTCGGGGGCTTATACAGTTAATATAGAGGTAAAAAGTTAACCCTATTTGTATAATATCAATTGTAAGTTGATTTTACATAGTATCAAATTACAATTGGTATAATTCTAAATGGTCATTACCAAAGTGTAGTGACCATTTTTTATATTTGCTATATAAATTCAATATGGCAATACAAATGAATCAAACAGAAACTTTAACATTACAAACTCAAAATGCCTATCAATGGGTAGACAATTTAATAGCAGAAATTCCTAATGAAAAACGGGATGATATTCCTGAAGGAATTGCTTCTTCAATTAACTGGCAGGTTGGCCATTTATTAACCAGTAGTTATTACCATACCATAATGTGCATTACAGGGCACAGAAAAGATATACTCAGTAAAATTCCAATAAAGGAATACTCACAATACTTTTCGCCTGGAAATCCAAAAGATGTTGCCGGCAATGTAGATCCAAACGTGCTTTGGGATCATCTTAAAATGATGATGGATGAGTCAGTAAAAACCATTTCGGCACTTACTGCTGAAGATTTAAATGCAGAACTGGAACCTACAAAATTCAAACATCCTATAGCAAAAATTAAATTTGAGGCCGTTGACTGGAATATTAAGCATACCATGTGGCATTGCGGACAAATTGCAGTTATAAAGAGATTAATCGGTAACCGTTACGATTTTGGTTTAAAATAGTTTATTCTTCGGCTTGAACTGGTGTAATCTCGTACTCGATATCCAATTCGTTCAAATGAAAAAGAGGATAGTAGATATATGTAAGTGCAATTGACGTAAAAAAGGTCTCTCCAATGATGTTTGGGGGAATTCTAAGAAAATCAGTACCGCTGAGAATTAATAAGATGATGAATGCTATTATTTTAAATGTGATAATAATAGCCATACCATATTTATACAGAATATAAACACCTAATATAACCACAGATACCAGATTAATTAAAAAGAGTAAACTCAATTCAATTTCAACAGGTCTGCCAAAATTTAATAAAGTCAATATAAACAATAGTATAGCAATTCCGGAGCTTTTATCTGCTAGCATTTCATTCATTTTTGATTCACTAAAGCTCTTCGGTTTGGTAAAAGAGCCCATATTAACCATCCAGACAATGATACCAACAATTGGAATTTGCAGGAGAAAGTAATTCCAGTCAATTTTTTTCTGATGACTGAGGTAAAACTCTACGAGAATTTTCCGGTATAACCAACATAACAGCAGCAAATTCAGAATTGGTAATATCACCCCAAAAACTAATTTTATAAATACAAGATAAACACCTGAATCTTTCATGGCAATTCTGCTATAAGATGTAATGTTGTCATTAATACCTGTACTCATCATAAAAATTCCGGAATACAATATAAATATTAACAGAGTTATTTGTCCAACCGAATGAGTTTCTCTAACCTCAATCAAATTAAATCGGGGTTTACCATATTTTTCCATCATCTTAAATACATGTGTTAATGTTAGGAATGAAATAATAATAGAAATTCCGCCGGAGAATACTGAGTCTACAGCATTCATAAAACGATAAGGATAATCAAAGTAAAAAAGATCAAAAAAGAAATCTAAAAGGTCACTCAGTTCTATACCAAAGTAGACCGTACTTGTTTCTAATAGAATAAGCAAAAGTCCAATCATCATCCATATTGATCTTTTGGATTTCATTGTTTTATATGAGAAAAAAATCAAGGGTATCAGATATAAAATATAGGGAATACCATAATTAACAGAATCTGCATTAAACCAACCGAAATGGCGTAATTCACTGTTAAACAAAAAAACTGAAACAGCTATTAATCCGGTATTGAGTGCCGTATTTAAATGTGAAATCTCTCGTCCTACCAGGAACCAAAACACCATTGTTTCTAAGATAAAAGTCAGATCTCTAAAACTTATAGAATTACCTAAAATAGCATCCGTATCATATCCAAATACTTCGTATAAAATTCTTCTGAAAATAAGTAAAGGAACTATAAAAAGTATAAGTAAGGTGAGATTAGACTGTCTTCGTAGGAACTCCATAATTCTGATTTACAATTCTTCTAATATAACCCGTTTAAAAGAAAATGCTCTTTTGTAACCAAAAACCAAATTTTAATTATAGGCAAAAAAACTATTTACTATGAAAACCTACTACTCTATTCCGTTTGCCTTATTATTAATTTTTGGTTTAAGCAGTTGTTATAACAGTCGTCAATATTCAAGTCAATCCGGTTGGGACTATGGTGATGAATATAGAATGGCTCAACTTCAGGACCTGGATGATGGTTCAGATGTCGACTATTTGGTGCCACCGAGGAATCTGTATAAAAATGAAGTATCCAGAGAAAAAAAAGTTTCCAAAATACTATATTCTGCTAACCTGGGGCTTATTGTAAAAGACCTTGACCAAACCGGTGATACATTAAAAAAAATAGCTAAAGAATTTAACGGTTATGTTAGTGAATCAGGTACTTACAGAACAGTCATCAGGGTGGAGAGTCAATACCTTGATCAAGCTATTGAAGCCATTTGCAGCTTAGGTAAAGTGGATAGAAAAAGAATAAATGGCCGTGATGTGACAGATCAATACCTGGATTATCAAATCAGGCTCGAAAATGCTGAAAAGGCCAGAGTCCGTTATCTTGAACTACTCAATCAGGCGGAGACAGTTCAAGCTGCCTTGTTAGTAGAGAAAGAATTGGAAAGACTAAACGAAACTATTGATATGCTGAAAGGTAAAATGAATAGAATAAATCATTTAGACGCCTACTCAACCATTACTATTTCATTAAAGGAACACATTAAACCAGGACTACTTGGATATGTTGGAATTGGGGTTTACCGATCGGTTAAATGGTTATTTGTACGGAATTGATAGAAAAACAACACATTTAAAGTTTTTTTACCTGATGAATCCCAATTTTAGTCTAATTTTGGATAAAACATAACCTATCAGATGAAACGAGCATATCACTGACCTTTAGCAAGCACCGGATTGACTATTATGTGAGTTCCATGCCTGTACTGAGCAATGTCGTAGTATGACCGTTAAAAAATAAATTATTGTCACATGAAAAAACTTTTGATTATTTGCTTTCTTTTCTGCTTTTCAATTGCCGGATTATCACAAAAAGATACCATTGAACAACATCCAAACAGAGCACGATTGGAATCTCGTGAACTCATTAAAATACTTAAGAATGAAGGGGCTTTATTAATTCGGCTTGAAACACAACGCTATAAAATTGATGCGTTGAAAAGGAGTGGAAATATAGCTGCAGCAAATAAAGCACAGGCTAAACTCGATAAAAAAAACAGATCAATTATCAAGGCCTTCAGGGACACTTTTGACTTTTGTCCGGTTTATTTTTTCTACAGTGATCAATCAAAATATGTTTCTCGAAATCAGTTGGACAGTTTAACCTTTGTCAATGATTCTTTGGAAGCAGATCCATCAATTAGTTTTTCTGAACAATTATTTCTGACAGGTGAATTCAGTGAGCTGCAAGAAATCAGGACTAATATTGAAGATGAAATTTACTATTACCGCGGACCAGATGGCATTGAACTCAAAAAAAAGGGTCAGGGCTATACTAATCAAGGGTTTAGTGCACTGGTTATCTGCGATAAAAACTTTACTCAGCTTAAAAGACCATTCCCTTACTATATTAAAACCAATGCAACCATCTTTTTTCTGAAAAAACCACATGTAAACAGTGTAAACGAATTGAACTTGGCCTTTCATAAGTTTCACGGGGGGAATCATTCTTTTTTGGATCGCAAGAAATAGAATATTTCGCATTTTAAATACTCAAATAATTTTCCTAAATTATGTCTCTGAAATAATCTGCTTATGAATTTAAAGGCTTTGATCGCAACTCTTGGAGTGATTGCAGGAATTAATTTTGGTATTCTTGCACAGGGCCTCAGTTTTGAATGGGCTACGCAAGCCGGCAGACAATTTAATGATATGGGTAAATCAATAATTACTGATTCCCAGAACAATGTTATCATTGCCGGACAGTTTAAAGACACTGTAGACTTTGATCCAGGTGCAGGAGTTTCCACTATTGGATCCGTTGGATATGACGATTATTTTATTCAAAAACTTGATACTGATGGTAATTTGCTATGGGTAAAAGGTATTGGAGGGGAATTGGCTGCCGTTTCTGAAAAATCTATTACAACTGATAATTTGGATAATATTTATGTTGTAGGCTGGTATAACGGAACTGTGGATTTTGATCCGGACCCTGTAAATACCTACTGGATGACAAGTGCAACAAATACAGCCAACGTTTTTATACAAAAATTAGATGCTTCCGGTAACTTTGTTTGGGCAATTAATTTTGGAATGACCAGTACTGCTGCAGCTTATTCTGTATCGACTGATGAACTCAATAATATCTACGTTACAGGTCAATTCAAAGGAAATATCGACTTTGACCCGGGCCCCGGTACTGCCACACTTTTTACAACTACTAACAGTAGTGATATTTTCCTGTTAAAATTTAATACCTCCGGAAGTCTACAATGGGCACACCAATTTGGATCCAGCTGGGGAATTGATTACGGCTACTCTGTTTCGAATGACCGTGATAATAATGTTTATATTACCGGTTTTTTTGAAGGCTTTGCTGATTTTGATCCTGGTGCTGGTGTCACAACTCTTACTTCGGAAGGTGCCAAAGATATTTTTGTAGCAAAATACAGTCCGGCAGGAAACCTGGTATGGGCTCATCAACTCGGTTCTAATACTGATGATTATGGTGTATCAATAACTAATGATACATCAGCTAACGTTTTAATTACCGGAGAGTATTCCGGCTTAGCAGATTTTGATCCCGGACCAACTGATGCTTCAATGAGTCCGGTAGGCGCTTCATTTAATTCCTATATCGTAAAACTGGATTCGGCAGGCCTGTTTCTTTGGAGTAATACCCTTGAGACCTCTTACTTTTATGCTGATCGAAAAATAGTAACCGATAACGATAATAATGTATTTATAAGTGGCCATTTTAACGGTACTATTGACATTGATCCGGGACCTGATTCTGACAGTGTTACTTCAGTAGGTGCAACCGACCTCTTTATTCAAAAGCTGAATCCATCAGGTAACCTTGTTTGGGCCAAATCTATTGGAGGATCAGGTTCTGACAGAGCAAATGGTATCACTACTGATCAAACGAATGCCATTTATATCACCGGATCTTTTCTCAATACAGTAGATTTTGACCCGGGTGGACAATCTTTCACATTGTCTTCTAATGGTGGTAATGATGAATTCGTTTTAAAATTCAACCAATGTCAAAATAGTGAGGATTCTATTTCTGTACTGATTTGCAATGATACCACATATTATTCGCCAAGTGGTAAATTATGGACCACAGCTGGTATTTACACCGATACTATAACAAACCATAGTGGGTGTGACAGTATTATCATTGTCGATTTATCTTTCCTCCTTATTGATAATTCTTTAGCATTAGCCGGGACAACAATTTCTGCTAATCAAAACGGTGCCTTATATCAGTGGGTTGACTGTAATGATGGTAATGCACCAATTTCAGGAGAAACGGGACAAAGTTTCAGCCCTCAGGCTAATGGTTTATATGCCGTGGAAATTACAATGGACAGCTGTTCTATTCTTTCAACTTGTGTAGCCATTGTTAATGTGGGGCTTGACAACCATTCAACTAATCCGGTGCCAAAGCTATTTCCAAACCCTGCATCAAATTTATTGACACTGAAAGATGTGCCGACAGGTAGTACAGTAACGATTTTTGATATGGCCGGAAGAAAGGTTTTAACGCATTCATCTCCTACCCTTCAAAACGAGATTACATTTTCAGTATCAAATTTGTTAAAAGGCGTTTACCTAGTGTCCGTTCAGTACGATTCAAACCAGTACCTGATCAAACTGATTAAAGATTAGTTTTTTCTAACTACGTACAACAGTTCTTCCTTAGGAATTCTATACCGGTCGAATACTTCAGGCTTTAATTCTTTTGAAAAATCAACAATTTCAACAGTGAAACCAGCTTCTTCCAGACGTTTTGGGTAATTCAATCCATATAGCCTGACATGATCGTATTGCCAAAAATGTTTTTCTCTCTCCTCGGGACTTGTAATCGACCAATCTTCGTAAGTTTCATTTCGACTGGAGTCGATTGGAACCTGCATGATACCCCAACCACCAGGTTTCATGATTCTATACAATTCCTTCATACATTGTAAATCATCCTTTACATGCTCCATGACATGATTACAGAAAATCACTTCATATTGATCGTCTTCTAAAGGAATGTCATGAAGGTCAAAATGTAAATCAGCAATAGGTGACAGCAAATCACCAGTAGTATATTGTAAATTTTCCTGCTTTTTAAAAATGCTGTGAAAACACTGTTCGGGCGCAATGTGCATCACTTCTAATCCTTTTTTAGTGAAGAAGTCTGTTTTACGTTTTAAATACAGCCACATAACCCGGTGACGTTCAAGGGTGAGATCGTAAGGACAAAGTACGTTTTCCCGGTGAGCTACATTTGATCCGTAAGACAGAAATTTACTAAAGGATTTTTCACATACGGGACACTCTACATTATCTCCACGATACACTAATGGAGCAAATATTTTAAAAACATAACTTAACCGTATCAGAAGTGGTCGCGGTAGTTTATTTAATAAAAACTTATATATTTTTTTCATGTTTCAATGATCTCGAACGCGAAGATAAGAAATAAATTTTCGATATCTGTTTAAAGGAATAAGTTCAGATCAGGACAGACACCTGAGAATGCCACTGTCCATTAATTATAACATGTAGTTTCTAAAAAAGAGGGCTATAATTAATACTTAACCACTTTATACTTGGTGGCCGCGTAATTGGAACTCAGTTTTATGAAATATACACCCGTAGAAAGTTTAGTACCATCCAGAATTTCAATAGTTTCGCCTACACCAATTGGTGTATTATTGATAATTACCCTTCCGGTAGCATCTGTTAAACTATAGTTTACTGAGTGAACACATTGTGTTTTCAGAGTAATGAATAATTTATCATCTACCATTGGATTAGGATATACATCTGCAGTAATACAAATCGAGTCGTTTTCTGTCACGGTAGTGTCAGTTGGATCAGGAATAACAGGAAATGGTTCTCCTCCATCTACAATATCAGGATCTTTAACCTTAACAGAGTCAACAGCTAATCTCATTTCGGCAAAGCCGGCACAATTTGAACCATATGATTCCAAAGCAGTGATTAATAAAAATCGGGCCTCAGCACCATTAAAATCCAATAATTGTTGTCCTTCATACTCGTTCTCTCCTATGCCTTGTGCAACAGATACTGTGTCAAAAGTATGCCATTCTATTCCATCCACTGAATAATCAATTGCTGCAGTTTTAATACCATAGTCTAATAATTCGGGTGCATTAACATTCCAGATTTCGAATGTATTCATTTCATACAGGGCCCCAAAACTATACATAATCCAATGTGTTGAATCACGATCAGTATTTGGATTAGGACTGATTTCACACGATATCCATCCATCAAACCAGGCGGAATTATGCCGGTCGGGGTAACATTGACTATAGCTATGATGAGCTAAGAGGAAAATCACTGCTATTAAAACTAATCTTTTCATTCTTTTACATATTCATGAAACCTATTGGCGGATTCGTTGTTGAAATTGTATTAATATTATGGAAATTCCCAAGGTTAGGGAAAATCGTAGGTAAATCTGCAGGATCCAAACCGTACCATAATGCCAATTCGGAAAATAATGAATCGGTTGCGGTTGTTGGTACAATAACCCCACCATTTAAATAATCAGGGTTACCAATTTGGAGAGAAGGATAAGTACCGTAAATCTGATTCCCTATAACATTACCTCCCATTACCATTGTATTACCTCCCCAGGCATGATCACTTCCATTCCCATTAGAGGTTAAGGTTCTTGCAAATTCTGATCCCACAAAAGTGGTTACATCATTAAACATTCCCATTTCATCCAATACTGCTTTAAATTCATTTAAAGCATTGTTGACAACTGCCATTCCTGCAGCATGATCAACTAAAAGGTTATCGTGGTGATCCCATCCACCGTATCTCACAAAGAAAATCTGACGCTCAAAACCTAAAGTATTTCTTACAGCAATAGATTTTGCGATCATTTCCATCTCCTCGGATAATCTTACGTTCGAAAAAGTAGTATTGAAAGGGGTCAATGCATCTACAGCTTGTTTAAATTCCTCCCCTGCCTCCAAAGCTTGCCTGAAAGTATCAGCATATGTTTTTTGGAAAGGATCATTATAACTATGATACAATAAACTGTCCGTTAATTGTCTTCTCTCCTCATTATGTCCCCATGTAGAATAGTAATTCAGTGGCAGCTTAGGACCACTTCTGGTCATACTGAATTCAACTGTATTATTTCCGAACTGGAATATATTAGACCCTGACAATGAAATATTCATTGAAATATTCTGGTTAATATTAGTTGATCCGATTAAATCTGCTATTCTTCCACCCCATCCTTTATTACTTCTAACATCCGGTTGAGCGGATTGCCAATGATTGTACTGATCTAAATGCGAAAATAAGCCCAATGGAATTGGAACTGTTCCATTCTGATATTGAGTCACAGTAGTTGGCTCAATCAATGTTCCAATATTACTGATAAATGCTACATCCCCATTATCATACATTTGTTTAACATCTGGTAAATTAGGATGTAAACCAAAGTTACCGGAGTCAATACTCAGCATATCATTTTGTGCAATGGACAGATTCGATCTTGTGGTTGCATAATGATTATACTCTGTATTAGTTCGGGGCATCAACATATTAAAAGAGTCGTTTCCTCCGTGAAGGAAAACGAAAACAAGGGCTTTATAATTTCCGAATGCCGGAGGAGCAGGTGCACTACTCATCATAGCATTTAAGGCTTTAAACTGAACCATTGCCGAAGCCGGAGCAGATAAGCCTAGTGCAGCCAAACTGGCCTGCTTAATAAAGTTTCGACGCGAATTATTTCGTTTATCTACCATGTCTAATTCAATTTATTTTGCGACTACGTAGTCGGGACTAATCATTATTAAATATGTGGTCAGTCGGATTTTACTTTCTATACTGCTCAATGTCTGATCGAACTGACCTAATGTTGACTTTATAATTTGCCGTGTATGATCGGACAATTCTCCATTACAAAGATTCAGGTCAAGGTGATCCAGCAAAGCATCTTCATCTTTTGCCAGTTCCAACAAGCTGGTTAAATCAGTTAATACGATATTACTTTCAAGGGCATCAGAGTTGTAAGACAGAAACAGCAACTCCGATTCTACCCAGTAATAGACCATATCAGCATAACCAATGCTGGTATTAGTATTGTGAATTTCAAACTCAGGGCCAACCATTCCATTATCCGAAATAGGGCCATTTGGTGTAAAATCAGGACCAAAGAAGTTAAATACGGTTGGTGAATGTAATGGGTGTTGAGCGACTCTGTCTCTAAAAAAGGAACCATAATTCCAATACCTGCCATTATGTGGTGTGAATCCACCAAAATATCTTGCAAATTGCGTAAAACGCAATGCCGGTTCACGTAATTTCCCCTGGCTGGGATCCGTTATCCAGCTACATTCTCTTGCTTCAGGATTTGTAAGAACAGCGTTCAACACAGCTTTCATGTCTCCTCTTACTCCTGACCCGTTATCATTAAATTTTTCAGCAACGGCTTGAATATATGCCGGTGTTGGATTGGATTTTACAAAGTGTTGTATGAGTTGTCTTGCCAGAAAAGGCCCTACATTTGGATGATTAAACAAATAATCTATTGCATCTTCAATATCTTCCATCCCGGTTTGACCAGCCGGAATAACATGACCATCCAATATTGTTTTTTGCCCCTGTTCATGGAAATCTTCATACATGATCATTGGTACACTAAAATCGGCAGACCATATACCAAGGTAAAAATACAGGTTTCCGTCATCACGTCTTTGTCCGACACTCAACCCTGTAAAAACTTTAGCTAATTCTTTGATATCATTATTATCGTATGTTGGAATTGGTACATTGTTTCCATCTACCTGAATTGAACCATCAATATTTAATTGATACAATCCAATGGAAAATAATTGCATGATCTCCCGGGCGTAATTTTCGTCCGGATGAATATTATTTACTGCATCAGTTTTAGGATTATTTAAATGACTTAAATAACTTCCCATTGGTACGCTTAGAGAAACTTCTGTCAGAATATCTTTATAATTCCCGAAAGCATTCTTAAGTAAAATGTCATAATAGTAACCTATTGCATCTCCATATCCTGCCAGATTACCCTGAGTGGATATAACCAGAGTTTGACTTAACGCATAAGCCATCCTTTGCCGTAACTGATCTTTTGCCAACATTGTATTATTCCACCAGGCATAATCAAAATGTCGCCACGAAGGGAAACTGGCATAGTTTGAAGAGTCTCCGCCATTAGCTACATAGTTATCTAATCCCTGACTATGCATTGCTTGTACAGAATCAGCAATTAAAGTGGCTGGCATACTGAATTGGTTAGCTAACCATTTATCAATACCTATATTTGCAACCGATTCTATTTCCTCTTCAGTTCCTCCGAAAGTAGCCTGGGAAAGAAACCGGGCTGCCTCCATTAAGTCACCTTCCATACCACTGCCATCAATTGTTTTTTGGGCAGATGCAGTATAAGCACCAGGATATAATTGAAAATTACTACTTGAAGTAACAATAACGTCATTATTGTGTCCAGCACCAATATAGGTCTGGCTTTGCGCATAATTCGCCGAAATGAAAAAGCATATAAGGATGCTTATGACATTGTATTTTAATGAACTCATTCGGAATAATTTTGTATTAAATTTAGTCTTTATTTAAATAAATTCCAAATTAAGCTGTTTCACTTCTCAACAGAAACCTGTTAAATACTGCACTTTCAAACAATTAATGTTTTGGCATACGATTTGAACCTAAGATTTTAAAAATAATTTTTTTTTCATACATTTGATAAGAACTAAATTGTATTTCAATGAAAGCCATAATAAACAAAGTCAACCCGCTGCTTTTCATTATTATCGCAGGCATCACATTTTCATTTACAACCTCCAAAACTATTCAATCTGAAGCTGATTGGGTACTTCTTGGTGAAAAGAAAGTTAATATGACGGCTGATCATGATGAATTGATAGTTGGCGCATCAGAAGGCGTATTTACCAAGATAAAATTTAGGGTTGCAAATGCCCCTTTATATGTCAGAAATGTAAATATTGTTTTTAGAAATGGTGATCAGAAAAATATTGTAATCAAACAGAAGTTCAAGAAGAATGCTGAATCACGTGTATTTGATCTGCCAGGTAACAAGCGTATCATCAAAAAGATAAAGTTTAATTACAAGACTGCTAAAAAAGCAAAAAAGAGATCTGTTCTTTATGTCTTAGCAAGGCATTAATTCTTACGGTATCACGTATTTGTAAATTTTTAATTTACCGTTTTTTCCACTGAGAACAATCAGGTTCTGGTCTATTTTAACCGTATAGAAAGCCTGATTGGTCAATACTTTCCATGATTTTCCTTTATTGAGGGAATAATAAGTCCCGGAACGACCGGTTACCACAATCAAACTCCCGTCTTTATTTGAGTTTACGCAGCTCATATAACCCGGTAATCCTTTACTGATATTCAACCAATCATGACCTCCGTTAAGGGTTAAAAATGCTATTTTTTTATTGTAAGTTGAGTCTTTATAACTCCCTCCGGTGATTATACCTTCGCTTTGATTCCAAAAATGAAGTGAATAGATGCCAAAGCTTCCACCAGACTTCATAGGTGTATTAAACACCTGCCAGTGCTCACCTTTATCAACTGATTTATACAATCTGGCGGTATCTCCACCACCTGTTCCGATATAGGCTACAGAATCTTCCAATAACTGAATTCCGGTACCACTTGCTGCAAAACCAGCCTCTCCTTTAATTGCATCAGGAATATTTTTTGGAGCAACAGAATACCATCTTTCTCCACGGTTATCTGTTTTTAAAATCACTAATTCTCCTCTTATCGGATCTCCAAAAATCAACCCGGTTTTATCATCTTCCCAAAAATCCATCCCATCCAAAAATAATCCGGGTCTGTAAAAGCGTCGCTTTGCCTTATTGTACCGGTCCAGTATTATAGCCGCAGTATCACCTGAATTGATTGTCACATATGAAAAATCCTTGAATAAATAGACATCCCTGAAATCTTCCATATTTGCTATAGAATCCTTGATTTTATAGTACTGATCTGTAGATTTATCAATTATTGTAACCGCTCCTTTATATCCTGAAATAATAATCTTCGATCCTTTAATATCCACACCTCTGGCATGTTTCCCTGATTGACTGGTTCCATTATAGTCTAGCGTGTATTCCAGCTTCGCACATCCCAAAAAGATTAAACTAAAGCAAATACTAATAAAAAACCGATTCTTCATACTGTTCTTCTTTTAATACATCATTTTTTTTAACACGCTTATCCATAGTGGTATACTCATACTCTATGAATTGATCCCCGTTGGTAACATTAAATTTCAGGCTTGAATGGCTGACCTCAGTCAAATTATATTTGAAGATATCACCGGTTTCCCAATACAATGTTAATGTTTTAGGATTATTTGATACTGAAAACCGCCCCTGATAGGCACTAAACTTACCAAAATCTTTAAGGTCACTTAAAACAAAGGAATTATCTCGGTAAAATACTATAACCCATCTATCCATTCTATTCTTTGGTACCGTTTCCTTTCCATTAACAATCTGGTGTTTTAATAACCATACTTTTGAACTGTTGTCATGAATCAACTCATAGGGAATAATATCAACTTTTACGGCATCAACCTTACAGCCGGACATTACCGTAATCAATAACAGCAATATGGCTATTCTAGTAACCTGCATTAAAATTTTCAAGGAAAAGATCGTTTATCGAATCTTTATATTCTTCTTTGATATAGTAACCGTTAATTTCTTCCACGTCAACCGGTTGATAGTTCTCTTTATGCCATTCGTGGCGAATAGCTATCAACCCCATCTCAATATCTTTGTAACCAATCAACAAATGGTTGTATTCAGTATTTAATGTTCTGTACTCAATCAAAAAGCCCAGGTAACGATTTACAATTTTATACTTATTGAATGATTTTTGAATGACCATTACCTGCTTGACGGGTGAATTAAACACACCTTCTTTCATTTCGAGTATGAACCCTTTTTCCGATTTAATATCCGGTCCTAAAGGGAAAACTCTAAAATTACTGGCATCACAATCCGGTAAAATAGTGTTAGTATCCTGTAATGAGCAAATTTGCAATGATTCCATAACCTCTAAAACAATAGGATCTGTCAGTGGCGGATAATCATTCTCTACCAACACAGTATCAGTAGGAATAGCACTTGCTTCATCAATTTCCGGAGTATCAGTTCCACGACAGGAAAAAAAGAAAATAAGTGCGATTAGTGAAATAAAATTAATTTTCATCCTTTGTTGTTTCGAGTTTTTCAATGCTTCCTCCCAACTTCACAGATTCATTAACTTTTTTAGGTTCACCCTTATAACTAATCTCTCCACCTGCTTTTACCTCGGCGTTTAGCTCTTCAAGGGCATTTAAAATTATTTCTCCACCCATTTGCACTGAAGCGTTAACAAACTTAACATTAAAAAACGAAGCGCCAATCATTCCCCCCATTTGAACATCAAAATTGGCATGATCAGCTAAACCTTTAATTTTAACTGAACCTCCTGACTTAATTGAAACATTAACTTTTTTTACCTCAGCATCTAACTTAACCTTACCTCCCGAATTTACAAAAATAGAAAGCTCATCCATTTTCATTGAACCTGCTTCAATAATAGCCCCTCGTCTGGCTGAAATATCATCTATAGCCTTGTAATATAGTACCATTGAAATATTACGTTTCGTATAATTATCCAGTTGAATTTGAATCTTTAAGGTCCCGTCGTACACCTTTGCCAATATTTCTTCATCTTCAACCTTTAAATCCTTATTATCAATAACCAACTTATTGCTGTCAGATTTTATTAGTTTAATAGAATAATTCCCTAAAACCTCGAGTTTGTTAAAGTCTTCCGGATGGATTGTAAACTGACCGGAAATACCTGCGAAATGGTATGTTAATAATGCCAGCAATAAATAAATATGCTTCATAATTTATTGTTTTATATCGGGAATACGGAACCTGCCAACTTTTCAGACTTACTGAATGCTGACATATCCAATCCTGTTTCAATATTGTTATTTATAAAATAGTTTAACATGGTCTCGGTTGGCATATTACCCACTAAATCATCATCTGCCATAGGACAGCCTCCAAATCCTTTAATGGCTCCGTCAAATCGCTGACAACCTGCTTTTATTGCAGCATCAACCTTTTCAACAGCTGTATCGGGAGTTGAATGTAAATGTGCCCCGAATTCAACAGCAGGGAGATCAGAAATCAGGTTTTTAAATAAATAGTCAATATTAGAAGGATTTGATACACCAATAGTGTCAGATAAGGCCAGGATATTGATATTTAATTTTTCATGTAATGTTTCACTCCATTTAGCCACAACATCAACATCCCACGGATCGTTATAAGGATTACCGAACGCCATAGATAGGTACACTACCATTTCTTTTTGATGTTTATCACAGAGATTACGGATTTCTTCAACACGTGACAACGACTGATCGATAGTGGAGTTAGTATTTCGTTTTTGAAACGTTTCTGAAACTGAAAAAGGAAACCCTAAATAATTGATTTCTTCAAAATTAACAGCATCCTCTGCTCCACGCTTATTAGCGATAATAGCCAGCAATTTTGACTTAGTATTTGACAAATCAAGTTGATCCAGAACCTCAGCCGTATCTTTAAGTTGTGGTATTGCCTTTGGTGAAACAAAACTTCCAAAATCAATTGTATCAAACCCTACATCTAATAGTGTATTAATATAATTTGCTTTTGTTTTAGTAGGGATAAAGTCGTGTAAGCCCTGCATAGCATCTCTTGGGCATTCAATCAGTTTAATCATAACTTAAGCGTTTAAGAGGTTTAAACGACTAATTTCTTTATTAATCTCTTTGACCAATTTAGGTCCTTCGTATATAAAACCTGTATAAACCTGAACCAAACTGGCGCCTGCTTTTACTTTATCTATGGCATCCTGAGGTGAGTGAATTCCTCCTACACCTATAATTGGGAAAGCTTTACCAGAATTTGAAGACAGGTAGTTGATTACCCTGGTACTCCTGTCAGTCACAGGTTGTCCACTTAAACCGCCATTTCCAATTTGTTCAAGTTCTGATTTACTTGTACTTAAACCTTCCCGGTTTACCGAGGTATTTGAAGCTATAACACCATCTATTTTTGTCTCGGCCACCACTTCTATAATTTCGTCCAGTTGTTGGTCGTTCAGGTCAGGTGCAATTTTCAATAAAATTGGTTTTTTTACAGTTTTTGCTGTGTTAATCGCATTCAGTTCGTTTAGCAATTCGATTAGAAAATCTTTATCCTGTAATTTAGCCATACTCCCAACATTAGGGCAGCTGACATTAACTACAAAATAATCTACTACAGGATGCAGTTCCGTAAAATTTGTTTTATAATCGTCAATATACTGTTCGGGAAGACTATCAGTGTTTTTGCCAATATTGCCACCAATAACCAGTTGGGTTTTACGTTTTTTTAATTGGCTTACCAGCGCTTTAACCCCATTATTGTTGAACCCCATTCTATTAATTAACCCCTGGTCTTTTTTTAATCGGAATAATCTTTTTTTGGGATTTCCAGATTGGGCTCTGGGCGTAACAGTTCCAACTTCGATAAATCCAAATCCAAAATTTTCAAGTTCATTATATAATGTTCCGTTTTTATCGAAACCGGCAGCTAAACCTACCGGATTTTCAAAATCCAAACCAAATATTCTTTGTTTTAAATTATCAGCCTTAACTCTGTATGTTGACTTTAGGATTGATGAAACAAATGGAATTTTTGATGTGAATTTTATAAAACTAAATGTAAAGTGATGAATTTTTTCAGGATCGAATAAAAATAGTATTGGTCTGATAAAAGTTTTATACATGAAATTGCGCATTTTTACAAAGTTAAAAATGCGTTTTGAAATAAATAAGGATTTAAGGAATATTTAACAGACGTTTTTACGTCATACTATACTCCTATCGGTTAACCAAAGCATATTTTATTGGTGATAGCTTCACGGTTTGACCTTCCTCGGTTTCACCCATTATGTTTTCAAAAAATATCTCCTCTCCCGGACCTAAATCTGATATTGCTGCTAACATTTCATCCGACAGTCGGTGACCTTTGGTACGGTATACCTTACTGCCAAATCCGGTAGCTATGTGTAATTCAAATTCAGAGATATTGAGGTCGAGTGCTGTATAAATGCCTTTATCATCTCTCAGTTCAGACTTTGAAATGAAACCACCCATTTTTCCAGCTATTCTTGGAAAGGAAGCAATTCTCGGATCTACATCAGGTGTTTCCTCCTCAATGACCGGAGGTTGTTCTTCTACAACTGGTGATTCCTCTACCTGAGGTAGCACTGCAGGTGTTGAAACTTCTTCTTCTTCTTCTTTTTGATCTAAAGTAGTTGTTTTATCATGTGCATTTTTTTTTTGAGGTGTTATTATTTCTTTGTTTTCAACTTTTTCTGAAACCGGGTCAGGTTTAAGTTGTATAACCTTTGCTTCGTCCGGAGGTGGTGGCGCATCACTCATTAATGCAAGGTTTTGATCAGCCTCAATTGGTTTTGTGGATGTAAAACTGTAAATACCTCCTATTAAAAGCCCCAGGGTTGCCATACCGGTAACACCAAAAAACCAGGGGTTCTTGAAAAAAGGACGATTCATTATCTTATAATTATTCAATAATGAATCAAAATCCTTCTTTTGAGCAATTTCTTCTGAAGAAATCCTTGGTCGATCTCTTTCTATTTTATAATTGTTCATATGACTTTTTATATATTTTTTTCATTTTATTTATAATCCGGTGAGTTTTCACCTTCGCATTATTCTCAGTCATTTCCAATATTTCTCCAATCTCACGATACGATCTTTTTTCAAAGTATCTCATCTCAACTAACTGGACCTCCTCCTCTTTCAATTTATCAATAATCTCCAATAAAACAACCCTTCTGGCTTCGGAAGTGTCTTCATCCCAGTCTTCAATCATTTCTACTAACTGAAAACTTTCAACACTTACCGTTCTTTTGGCTTTTTTATCGCGAAATGATTGGTAAACTTCACTTTTGGCAATCCTGTATAACCATGATGAAAACGGAACACCGCGGTATTCATAGCGGCCGATATTATTCATAGCCTTCAGGAACACCTGACTAGTGATGTCAAAAGCTAACTCTTTATCATCCATTCTCTGATAGATATATCTGAATATCTGCTCATAGTATTTGTTGTAAAGCGGCGCAAACCGTTCGGGCTTTTCCTGCGCTAACTTTACCCACTGAAGCTCCTGCCTGAGTTTATCTTCAGTGTGATGGTAAATTGGATTAATTGGCATAATTTCTTGTTTTGGTTTTGGTTTTTATCTCTTTGCATTAGATATAACCCAATCATTCGATTAAGTTACAACTTATTTTATTTAACGTTAGAAATCCAATATTTATTGCCCTTTTTGAAAGTGTATGATGGTCCGGTTGAATGAATATTTTTTTCTTAATTTTTTTTTCTTACTTTTGGCTTGCAAACAATTGAACAATTAACAGATGCGTTTTATTTCCCGTATTATCCTGTCCTTTACTATTTTAGCTTTTATTGCTTGTAATAAGGATAAGAAAGTAACTGCTTGTATGGAGCTAAGCGTTGGTGCTATTAATGCTGGAGAATCTATTACATTTACTTCGTGCTCAGAAAATGAATGGAGTTATATATGGCGAATTTCAGGACCGGATTCAGCGGTTGAAAATGACAAAGGATGGAGTGATCGTGTTTTTACAAACCAGTTTGAAACGCCGGGATCTTATACTGTAAAATTAACTACCTTTAATGACTTTTCTTTTTTAGGAGACAGTGCCACTACAACATCATCCTTTACCGTAAATTAATTTTCATAAGCACCTATATCCGGACTAGTGATATTTCGTGCATTTCCCTCAATATCAAGAACAATACCTGAAGTTGCAATACCAGCATCATTTAAAGGAGAATCTGTTCCAATATGGAAATCCTTCATCCCTGTATCCATAAACAATGGATTGTCGTTCCATATCATCCCAATAAAATTAGGGTAATCATAAGGCTCTTCCCTTTTAAACAAACAATTCGTAAATGAAGCATCAAATATTGCCGGGGCTTCCGCAATGGTATCTACCACAAATTCGGTCATAGCATTCCCATATGCCACACAATTCTCGAAAGTTGTATTGGTTACATTTCTGACATAAATCAGATCCTCAAATTCCCACCAGTTTTTAAGTGCCAATGCCGGTCCGCTTCGGGACCCTGACCAGTAATTAACGAAATTACAATGTTTAAAACTGGCTTCTCCTCCTGCAAATAAGTAGGTTGAGATCAACCCTGCATCACCAAATACACAGTTTTCTACATTAATAAAAGGTCCGGCTGCCGTAAATAAATTATAAAATAAACTGTTTTGTATTACAGTATTAGTCAGGTTAAGTGTATTAAAACTGGCTGTGGTATCAACCCTTAAGCCGATTTCCGCATTTCTAATAATGGCATAGTCAATATCCGCGTGATTGGCCTGACTCAGAATAATGCCACCCCATTGTCCTGCATTATCATCATAAAAAGACTCTAAACGATCATGTCTGAACTCAACTTCATTCTCGTATGTTCCCTGTACCAACAATGTACTTTTATATACATACAGAAAAGACCGCTTATGGCAGTATACTTTAGTGCCCGCCGGAATAGTTAAGGTCAGGTCCTTTATCTCAGCAGAGCTTTCCGTTTCAGGAAATCCTACTGCTGCTATACCATATATAACATGCGGTTTATCATTTGCCCAGTTTCCGCTTACAATTTCGTTAGTATGAAAGTATGCATCCTGTCCCCACACCACCAGCTTTACATATTGATCCTTTCCATTAGCTTTAAAACGAATAGAGTCTTCAACAACCAAAGGTAAATTCTGATCATTAACTGATAAAGTCACTTCTGCAAACAAATAAAGAGAATCTCTTCCAGCTAATTCCAAATTGGAATGAAATGTTCCACTAACACCATCAACATTAATATTGAATGGTGAATTCTCCCCTCCCATCAGTTCAATTTCATCAACAATTATTGGTAAAGCATTATCATTATAAAACTTTAACCTTTTAGTTGCTGAACCTACTGTAGTAAAAACAGTATCGAATATGATAGTATCAGAAGAAAAAGTTAAATTTTCCTTAGTATAGACCGGTGATTTCTTGCAGGAAAAAGAAATTAACAGACAAAAGAATATGACAGGAATTATATATTTCATATTTTGCGCACTCAAATATACTATACGAATTTTAATAAATTTTATTTTATTATTTATTTCTTATTGCTTTTATAAATAAATTATGTACATTTGCACTCCGATTTTGGATACTTTTAAATAGAACTAGATTAAATATATTATAAAATGAAAACAGGAATTCACCCGGAAGATTACAGATTAGTTGTTTTTAAGGATATGACTAATGACTATGCTTTTTTATGCAATTCATGTGCACCTTCTAAAGAAAGCATTACTTGGGAAGATGGAAACGAATATCCTTTAGTTAAATTAGATATCTCACACAAGTCTCACCCGTTCTTTACTGGAAAAATGCAATTTGTTGATACTGCTGGTAGAATTGATAAGTTTAAGAACAGATACGGAAAGAACTTGAAAAAATAATATACTTTTAGTATTTTTGAAAGCCTCAGTAATGAGGCTTTTTTTTTGACTAAAATTTAGTTAGCTTTAGTACAATACTCAAATCTATGAAAATAAGATTCTCCGATAATAATTTACACCTCAGGTTTAACCCGCTTACCCTTACCCGTCCGGTGGCGGAACTACGGTTTGGAATTTTAACCATCAGTGAAACCTGGATTGAATTATTTAAACAAAAAAATATTAATATTGAAATATTTCATCAAACCGAATCTTACCTTCTGGACAAATTTCCTGATACACTTCTGGCTGATATTACAATTGCGGCTAATTTAAAACCGGACTCCGTATTATTAAATGAAATATTAAACTTGAGTACTGATGAAAGTTTAGTTGAAAATGGAAAGTGGATTGCCACAAGAGGCGATAATATCCATAAGAAAGAAGCTCAAAGTACTGTACTTTGGCTGAACAATGTATGGGAACTCTTTCAAAAAAATGACAAGGCCATTGCCGTTGACTTTGATCTGTTGACTAAAAACAGAGTTTCGGCTCCAATCAGCTCTTCAAATCAGGTAATGAATGCTGAGCATATTTTCCTTGAAGAAGGCGCAACCGTAGAATGTGCAATTTTAAATGCCAAAAACGGGCCTATATATATAGGAAGGAATGCTGAAATTATGGAAGGATGTATGATTAGAGGTGGATTTTCACTTGGAGAAGGTGGTGTAATTAAGATGGGTGCAAAAATATACGGTGCTACCACTATTGGTCCTTACAGTAAAGTTGGTGGAGAAGTTTCTAACTGTATTATCCAGGGATATAGTAATAAAGGACATGATGGCTTTATTGGTAATTCAGTGATTGGTGAATGGTGCAATTTTGGTGCTGACACTAATTCCTCCAACTTAAAAAACAACTACAGTAACCTTAAAATACATAGTTTTGAAACCAATAAGCTGGAGCAAACCGACCTTACTTTTTGTGGTGTATTAATGGGAGATCATTCAAAAACAGGTATTAACACCATGCTAAATACTGCAACTACAGTTGGGGTTTCCGCTAATATATTTGGCGCTGAATTTCCACCAAAGTTTATTTCATCATTCAGTTGGGGTATTACCGAGCCATTTGACTTTGATAAAGCAATAAATGTGGCTGGTACAATGATGAAAAGAAGAAACATTGAGCTTTCACCTGAAGATAAAAATATACTGAAGTACCTGTTTGATCACAAATAGTTTTTTGGCACAATGGTTGAACCATTAGGGGTAACTACATAAAATGACACGTTATAGTAGTAATTGTGTCAAATTGTGCAGGAAATATTTATAACAAATGACAAACTGACAAAAACACTGAATATATGTCTGAATTTATGCCAAAAGACTTTTTAGATTTAACACACATCATTGATCAAGACTCAGAATTTATTCCTCTTATTTCGGAAGAAGAAGAGGACAATATGAATAAAGAAACTGTACCGGAAGTTTTACCAATTCTTCCACTTCGAAATAATGTACTCTTTCCAGGGGTAGTGATTCCAATCACTGTGGGAAGAGATAAATCTATCAAGCTTATTGAAGATGCCTATAACTCTGATAAAACCATTGGAGTTGTGGCCCAGAAAAAACCTGAAATACAGGAACCTTTAAAAGATGATTTACACCGTATTGGTACGGTGGCTACTATCATCAAAAAATTAAAAATGCCGGATGGTTCAACTACTGTTATCATACAGGGGAAAAGGCGATTTGAATTAACCTCTTTTATACAGGAAGAGCCTTATTTTAAAGCATTGGTTACCGGTCTTATTGATCAGAAGATGGATATGACCACCACAAAAAATCAGGCTTTAGTTGATTCAATGAAAGATATGGCGCTGAAGATCATCAAGGAATCTCCAAATATTCCAACTGATGCCACATTCGCTATTAAAAACATTGAAAGTCCGACTTTCCTGGCCAATTTTATTTCATCTAATCTAAGTGGTGATGTTCACCAAAAACAGGATCTTCTTCAAATTAATGATTTAGTGACGAGAATTGAAGCCGTACTGGTTCACCTGTCTCACGAAATTAAAATGCTGAAGATGAAAAATGAGATCCAAAGTAAAGTTAAGGTGGATATGGATCGGCAGCAAAGAGAGTACTTTCTGAATCAGCAAATGCGGACCATCCAGGAAGAGCTCGGTGGTAACCCAATTGAAAACGAAATTAAAGAGTTTGACAAAAGGGCTGCTAAGAAAAAGTGGAGTAAAGCCACAAGGAAAGCTTATAATAAAGAGATTAAGAAACTTGAGCGCATGAACCCTCAGGGGGCTGAATACTCTGTTCAGTTGAACTATATTGACCTGATTCTGGATTTACCATGGAAAAAAATGACCCGTGATAAATTCGATTTGAAAAAAGCACAGGAAATACTTGATCGTGACCACTTTGGATTGGATAAAGTAAAGGAAAGAATTATTGAATACTTAGCAGTGCTTAAGTTGAAAGGTGATATGAAATCACCAATCTTATGTCTTTATGGCCCTCCTGGTGTGGGAAAAACATCACTGGGAAAATCAGTTGCAGAAGCATTGGGTAGAAAATACGTCAGAGTGTCTTTAGGTGGAGTCCATGATGAAGCTGAAATCAGAGGGCACAGACGAACTTATATTGGTGCAATGCCAGGTCGGATCATTCAAAACCTGAGAAAGGCTAAATCATCTAACCCGGTTTTTGTACTGGATGAAATTGATAAGGTAGGTAGAGATACTCACGGGGACCCCTCCTCTGCCCTTTTAGAGGTACTGGATCCGGAGCAAAACGCTGCTTTTAACGATAACTTTGTAGAACTTGACTATGATCTATCTAAAGTATTATTTATTGCCACAGCTAATAATCTAAGTACTATTCAGGGGCCGTTAAGGGATCGAATGGAGATCATTGAAGTAACCGGGTATACTGTTGAGGAAAAAATTGAGATTGCCAAGCAACATCTTATTCCGCAACAAATCAAAAACCATGGTATCACAAAAGATGATATTAGCTTATCGAATGAAGTGATTGAAAAGGTTGTGACAGCTTATACTGCAGAATCAGGAGTAAGGGGATTAGAGAAAAAGTTAGCCAAAATTGTCAGAAACAGAGCCAAATCAATTGCTATGAATGAGTCATTTGACAAGGCTGTTTCTTTAGATCAGGTCAAAACAATTCTTGGACCATCACATGAAAAAGACAAATATATTGGTAATGAATTTGCCGGAGTTGTAACCGGATTAGCCTGGACACAGGTAGGCGGAGATATTCTTTTTATTGAAACTAGTCTGACTAAGGGGAAAGGTAAACTAACCTTGACTGGTAGTTTGGGAGATGTAATGAAAGAATCTGCTGTACTGGCACACCAGTTTTTAAAAGCCAATTCGGATTTAATAGGATTAAACCCTGAATTGTTTGACAAATGGGATTTACATATTCACGTTCCTGAAGGTGCTACTCCTAAAGACGGACCATCTGCCGGAATTACCATGTTGACTTCCATTGCCTCAGCAATGACTCAAAGAAAAGTGAAGAAAAACCTGGCTATGACAGGTGAAATTACTTTAAGGGGTGCCGTATTACCTGTTGGTGGCATTAAAGAAAAAATTCTGGCCGCCAAACGAGCCAATATTAAGGAAATCATTTTATGTGAAGCCAACAGAAAAGACATAGAAGATATCAAACCTTCATACTTGAAAGGCCTGAAGTTCCACTACGTTAAAACAATGGACGAGGTATTAAAAATTAGTTTGCTAAAGGATAAAGTGAAATCTCCCAAAAAGATAAGCTGATTTTAACACAAAATGCGAAGCCGAAATGAATAATCATTTCGGCTTTTTTTGTTTTATAATTAAAGTGTCCACCTTTTGTCTCCCCTTGTTTTGCAGTACAAAGGCAGTTTATTCGGTTAATTTGTAATATCAATTCAAAACAATTATTCCCATGAAGAAACTGATATACACCATTCTCTTAATTGGTGCCATCTCAAATGCAAATGCTCAATTAGGAGATTTAAAGAAACTTAAAGGAAAAACACAGAAGGTTACAAAAAAAGCATCTTCAACCACTACCAACACAACTAAAACAAATGAGTCGAAAACGGCTGATAGCCGTGAAATGACCAGTACCTTGAAAATTGAGAAAGAGGCAAAAGCTCAACTTGATTTATTGGTCCAATACTTTGAAGGGGGAAACCTTGGCGAGGTCCCAAAACAAGATATTGAAAAGGCCTTAGATCAATTGAAGACCAAGGTAACAACCTTAAAAAATTATTATGCCAGTTACAGTACTCAATTAAAAACACTACAGGAAGGTCACAATAAATATAAAAACCTCGCATACACAGAGTTTCAACGTCGAAATTCAACTGACAAGATTGCTCAGGAAATAGGAAAAATGAGTCGGGCTGTTAATGATTTTAAAACCAAGCAAGATGGATGGATGATCGCCTATAGTGATTTTCTTGAGCAGAAAACTGCTTTTAATCAACTCACTGTTCAAGATGAATCAATCAAAAATGATATTAAAAATATAGATGATTATTTCGATCAGTATTTGCCAAACACCTATGCCCCCGTTTTGGAAAAAGAATTAATTGAATCAACACTTGATGTGGCATTTGATAAGGAAAAATGGCAAAGAGATCCTGATTATGGTCTATCAAGGCTCGAAACACATCTGGATGAAAGGAATGGATTTGTGAGTGAGTATAAAGATAAATTTAAGGATCAAAAAGCACTCGAAGCCATTAAAGCCAAAATGCTGGCACAGCAATCTTTTTTGATTGACTACCGAGATAATGGAGGATTTAAAAAATACAAGGAAAGTGTCAGACTGGAAAAAGCAAAAAGAGTTTTCCCTTCAAAGGAATCACATAAAGATGCTTCCATAAATGCAATGGTTAGCAAAAGCCATAACAAGGAAAAATATGGGACAATTAAAAAAATTACTATAATCTACGACTGGGATGTTAATAAAAATGATCTGGGTATCCCAATTGACAAGGAGCTTGTTTTTGAAGTTGTCGCTCAACACGAAGGTAATTGTTACTTATACCGGGGCAGAGTTTACAGAACGTATGAAGGTGGCGGCAAGTATGGTTCTAAAACTGTTTCAGGTTACTTCAGAAATGAATTGATGCACTGCGATAACATCAATAAAACAAGAGAATGAAGTAAATAGTAAGAATATCTAACTTGTTCAAAATTATTCCTGTAGCAAACTATTGTCTAATATTTTGTTACGGGAATTCTTAGTTATGGAACTTTTCTTTTAGTATACTCTTTAAATTTAGTAGCTTCAGCTTCTCATTAAACATTAACCGCATTACAAATAAATATGTTTAAATCCCTGCTATTTATCACCTGTCTTCTTTTTGCAGTTCATACTTCAGCTCAAAATCTTAGCCAGGCTGAAATTGACTTGCTAATTTTGTCCACCACAGCTGACAGCACCTCAACACGGGCTGAACGACAGGAAGATCTGGAATATATTGCTGTCCAGTCAAAGAAAATCAAGTATAAAAAAGGATTTTTTTATGCCCATATGGGACTGGCTAATATTAACCGGGATTTGTCACTTGAAATATCAACAGGTCAACTTAGCATTTTAGACAGTATGCTACAATATGGAGATGATTATCTCACAGATACCATGCGAATAGAATATGCGCTTACCAAAGGCTATATATTGGGTGCTTCGGGCGACCATCTAAACCAATTGGAGTATTACCTGATTGCTGACAGCTTATGTGGTAAGATAGAGAATCATTATCTGCAGAGTTTTATCAATCAACATCTGGCTTATTACTATTATAAACACGAAGACTACCCGAAGGCACTAAAATTTACCAAATCGCTAATTGATTATTACCAAAACAACTCCTCCAATACCTATTCATATCTCAATTCCCTGATTAATGTAGGGAGTATATACAATAAAATTAACATTCCCGACAGTACAATAAAATACGTTACCCTGGCTATTGATAATGGTATTGGTAATTTTCAGGACCTGGGCTTCCCTTATCTTCTACTTGGAAAATCTTACTTAAGTAAAAAGAATTATAACAAGGCTAAACAATATGAAACCTTGATGTATGAAGCTATGGGTACAATTTATAATTACACTATTGATGGTGTTTTAGCCCATAATTTTTCAGGTGATCTGGCATTACAGAAAAAGCAATTTCAACCTGCTTTGAATCACTTCCAAAAGGCCTTGACCTATGCAGACTCTATTCATTACGATATTGGAAAAATTGAGAGCAATTACAATTTGGTATTGCTTTTATTAACTCAGCATAACGACTCCACAGCAATAAGAGCTCTGGAACAATTCAAAACTGAAAACGATAGTCTCTATCTCCGAAAAACTTTACTAATGGAAAGACAATTGTTGGTTCAGTACGAGACCAATAAAAAAGAGCTGAAAATAGAACAACTCAAGTATAAAACGCAACAACAACAAAATAAAATAATTGCAATTTTTCTTTCTTTGATCATATTATCGCTTGGCTGTATTATACTTATAGTCAGGCACCGAAATAAACAAAAATTAGCTAATAAAAAACTGGAAGCAGAAAAACTGAAACAGACCATTGTGACTAAAAATCTTGAATTGACACAAAAAGACCTGCAGCAAGCCGTTGAAAAGATTGAAGCTAAAGCCCGGCTTATTAAAAACCTAAAAGATGATCTTAAAAACCAGATCAATACACCTAAAAATATTGATGATATTATGTCAATTCTGGACCAAAACTATATTGATGAAAACAACTGGGCAAAAATCATCATGCATTTTGATGCCCTGAACAATAACTTTTCAACGAAAATAAAAGAGCGATATACAAACGTGACAAATAATGATATCCGTCTCCTTGTTCTCATCAAACTAGGGTATTCTATTAAAGGCATTGCAGATGTCAATAATATATCGGAAGATGGCGTTAAAAAAAGAAAACAAAGACTACTCAAAAAGCTCAATATCGAGCACTTCAGATGTTTAAATGAACTTAATATAAATTCCGAAGCCCTAGCAATTGAATGACTTAAATAATTGTACTGATTTTTTTCCTGCATTTGAAGCATATTAAAAAATTTAATATATATTTGCAGCCGCAAAACAACCAATGTTAATGGCGAGGTAGCTCAGTTGGTTAGAGCGCAGGATTCATAACCCTGAGGTCGGGAGTTCAAATCTCCCTCTCGCCACTGAAAAGACTGGTCTTACGGCCAGTCTTTTTCTTTTCAAAAGTGCCTAGGGCAAATATAGGGCAAAACATTTAAAAGCTCTTATATTTTTTTTATGGAAAGATAGTCCAAGAGTTTTAAATATCTAAAGAATGATCTATTAAGGTTGAAGAGAATTATTTTCTTATTAAGAATCTATTTTGTACCTGTTCCTTCTCAGGAGATACAACATTGGCACAACGGCTAGGCTAAGAAACGTAGGGCTTTCGAAGCGATTCACTGTCCACCGAAACCGAAGTTTGCTAAGTGTACAATCCTTTCTGAAAGCCTTATCTGCCCTATGTTTTCTTAGCCATTGTTGGTGGTAGTTTTTATTCTCTAAATGTATTAAGTCCTTTGATTAAACCTGAGTGTAAAACAGCATCTTTTGTTGACTCGTAGGTTGATTTTTCGTTTCGGATTATTGAGTAGTATTCAGTTCTGAATTTCGTAGTGTGAACATTTTGAATAATACCCAACTCGTATAAATATCTTAATAGAGCTTCTGGACTTTTATTTATGTTCCTATTTCTTCCTTTTAGGAAAGTGTCTTTGAACTTTTTTGAGCTAAACCGTCTCGTTCCTAAGGATCTCAGAAAGGTAAATAAAGTGTCCGTGTGTGGAATGACAGGTGATATTTCGTTTTTTAACTCATCAATAAGCCATGAAGAATATTCCTTTTCTGCTGACTTTAGTGTTTCATAGTCAAGTTTATTCATTTTTTCAGCTTGCTCTTTCGTTTTAATACAGAACTGTACTAAGTCTCGAGGTCTATGAAAAGTCCGATGCATTATATAACGAAATGGCTCAGTCAGTTTTCCATTCTCGTATAATTTTATAAAATTCTTGTTGAAGATATAATAGAATGAGCTTTTACCTTCAAGCTCTTCAACGCTATTTTCAATTCGCGCATTTATTAATTGTAACAGAGCAGGGTTGTCCCAATCATTCTTATTTACAATTGACCAATTTAAATGATAGGTATGATAGTCGAATTTCGCACTATCTGGGTCATGGCTGCTGAATTGAAAAAATATGTCAGAACGTAAATAGGCTACGACTTTAGCTTTCGGATTATAGGAGCTGATAACAGAATTTAAAGAGTAAATAACCTTGAAGAGACTGATAAGAGATTCAAAGTATTTTCGGTTGTCAACATATAAAGTATAATTATCGTCTAATTGATCAAATTGAATTAAATACGGCCTTTGTTTAGCAGCTAAGTTAGAAAGTACCAAATCTTCAAGGCGAACATTTATTTCTGAAATATTATCTATTTCGTCCGAAAGTTGAATTGATTGTTCAGATGTAGTCTTTGGCCCAATACCTTTAAATTGCAATCCTGTTTCTGTTTTATTTGATCTTGTGGTAATCCTAGAATGTAAATCCTGTAGATTCTTTCCGAATTTATACTCAACGAACGATAATAACTCCTTGTATTCTTCTGAGTTGTCATAATTATTTTGGTCTAAAACTATCTGCTTAGCAAACTCACTTAGAATTATGTATTTCCAAATACTTTGATACTGATTTGGTCGTGTAAAGTCGTCATCTGATAGACGCAATAATTTTTCAAAAGGGAAGCTCCTAAAAGAAAGGTTACTTATCATCATTCCTTTTTCCGCTTCTCGATTTTTTATCCAATTGTATATTGCGGATTTTCCTGTTCCTTTCCGTCCAATTACGAAATACGTCTTTCCTTCAACGATGTTTTTCCAATAGTCTTGATCAAGAAAATAATTTTCCAAATGTTGATCATAAAGTCCGTCAGGATTTCCAAAATCAGTCTGGAGTAGTGCTGTTATTGCATTCATATGTCTTTATTAAATTACCGCCAACATGCGGCTAAACAACACTAGTGTTGTTTAGCCGCATTATGTCAGTCAGTCAGTCAAATATAGGCGTTATTTAATTCTATTTTAATTAGATACCTAACTTTTTTTAGTTTTCGTATATTAAGTTTATTCGTCATCACAAATTAGTTCATTCGAATTCAATTCTCGAACAACCCAATCAGTAAACTTCTTTCCTGCCATTTTTCCTGCTCCAATTTTCCCGAAGTAAAAAGATGCACTGATAAGCGGCTTCAATACAAAATCATCAATTTTACGAAAAAACCTTTTTTCCTTAGTTTAATGACTAGATTGTCTTCCAGTTCAATTTCATCTGGATTCTTTTTTTCATTATCGATATTTCGAATAATAGTTGAAAAACGTCTTTTTGTTGATTTTTCTACTTTGTAATGAACTTCCTGACTTAAAATACAGAAATAAATTCCTGCTCCAAAATATGGTATTCAAGAATCCGAATAGAAAATTAGCCTTGTTTATACGATAACAATGTACTACAAAATCAAGTGAGCAGACACCCCTATATCACCTGATGTCTGCTCATTTTTTCTTTTGGTTTGCTACTCTACTGATGTCTGACCGTTTGGGAATAGTTTTTCCGATGTTGGTAATATTCTACGACTAATCTCACGTTGAATATTTTGCTTGTCTACTTTGCGGTTTTGTTTTTCTAACTCATGCTCAGATTCAATTGCCTCAATGGTTTCGTCAAAAATCAATTGCTGTTTCTTCTTTTCTAGGGCTAAATTAAGCTGCTCTTGATGTCGTGCCAACTCTCTAGCCGTTTCTTCCTCAACAGCATCTTGATAACGACTATCACGCTCTTTTCTTTCTGCTTCTCGCTTCGCTTCGGTTAGATAAGCAACGAAATACTCACGACAACTGAGCTTCATCTTTAACGGTAATAATTCTAAAATTAATGCGAATAAAAACCATGCAAGATAAACAGCAATTACCATGTAGTTACCATTTTCAAAGATTAAGGTATGAAGCCCTGTTAGTTTGTCTAAAACACTTCTGGACTTAGGGTCGGTGAGCTGTCCAATTTTCCTATCCTTTTCCGCATGCAGCGAATCAATATCAGTTTGAAGTGATTCAATGGCCAATTGATTTGATTTCAACAAAGGGGCAATTCTTGCTGAATCGGCAGTCATTAAATCAGAAAAACGTTTTGCAACCTTGCCATACCCACTTTGTCTTAAACCAGAAGTACCTGAATTGACCTCCTGATAGATTCTTGAAGCCCAATCATTCATTTGATCATTGAGACTATCATTCTTTGTTGCCAGCTCATTTATTCGCTCGTTAATAGCTATTTCTTTTTGTTCATACAGGCTATCAATTTCAACTTTGGCTATTTCATTCTCGGTCTTCCAAAATTCTGAAATCGAATCATTGTAAATAACAATATCGAGACATGTTGCTACCAAAAAACTGAGCAGCACTCCAATACTGGCTCTAATCCATAGTTTACTTTTACCTTCGGTCGATGGTTTAATCAGATATTGATTTAGCATCCCTATCATCACTGCCATTCCAAGGAAAACAGCAATGAAGGAAGCATTTAAAGCAGCCATGGCCGCAAAGCCAAAAATAGCAGCCGAAGCGAGGGTCATAATGAGGCTTACCCAAAACAGGTTAATCAAAGAACTTTTCGCCTCAGCACTCAGCTTAGACATGATTTTCGGAGTATAAATTGTATTAATTATTTTTTTCATAATGTGTGTGGTTTTAAAAGTTAAAATATGCTGGGGCGGTTCCTTCGATCTCGTCCATTTCCTTCTTTTGTAGACCCAGTCTGCGTTTTCTATTGTAAATTGGTCTAAGAGCAATTGAGTGATAACGTTGTAGGCATTGAATCATGGTATTGTTGATGCCACGACAGAGTGCGGCACTCTCCACATCTGCAGGTGGCTGCGAGTAGAAACCAAGTTTTAGGTATTTGGGCACAATTTCGAGGGGGCCATCGTAATGAAAGCGTGAATTATCGTAGATCGTTTCAACGCCTTGAGTCCGTTGTGAGACCACGCAACCTGAAGGGGTTAGTACCGTTAAATCAAGAGACATAAAGACTTTAATGTAATCAATGCTTGTATGCACATTGGTTCGGTACTCTTTGCCCTCTGTATCGACCCCCAGAAAAGATTTGCGTCGCACCCGTCGATTGCCTTTTTTCATGCTAAATTCTGTGATTTCACTGTGGAATATCAAGTCTGGTTCGTGAAGGCTATCATTTATTCTGAAGTAGTAATAAATGTCATTTTCTGGCGAATAGACTTTCCATGAGTAATGCCTGACAGCATAATCCATATATTCTTGCCATTTAGGAAAGCTATCCGAGCGACCTGTCAAATCAGTAAAGGGTTCAACACGGACATGAATCCATTCCTTTTTGACGATGCTATCAGCAACGTCACATTTGATGGGAAACACTTCCCTTGCTTGGGTAAACACAGGACGTTTTTTTGAGTTCCCTTTGTGTATGAAATGCTGTTTTGATGATGGCTGTTTTGCAACGCTCATTTCCCCCCATGGCATACATTTAACAAGGATTAGCAGAATACCCGCAATGGCAATCTTGTTTTTGTGTCGATTAAACCACTTTTTCAAGCGGCTTAAACCTTCTTCGAGTTTTTTTCGTAATTCTATTAGTTCTTTCGGTTCCATATTTAGTTGTTTTTTAGTTCGTAAATTTTAATTTGGCTCATCTTGAGCGATAGGGTGCCTTAATTTTTTTCCGTTGATTTGTGAGATCATAATTGTGGGCTTGTTTACGCTTATCCATCACATAGCGCCCAGGGGTAACATTTGGAGTTAGCTGCCCTATTTCAAGCTGTTTGGGCTGTTTGCTTTGCACGTAAGCGGACTTAAACAGTTCCGGAGACTTCTCAGGCTGTTTTTCCTTAGGCGGGTCCCTATTTTTGCTAAAATCCTTCCCTAGTGCCTTTCCGACTACTTTTAGCATCTTAGAGCCAATCTCACGTCTTCTTTCCTGTTTAGCGGCCTTTTCCTGTATTTGTTTTAGATATGCCCCTCTATCAAATTCTTTCATCTCCCTATTTGTTTAATCGAAGGTTTGCTCCTTCATCATTTTTTCAAGTGCCTCTTCTAGCTCTCCTTTGAGCTTTTCATTACGTTTGAGATTTGCACGTTTTACCTGATTGACAACCGTTTGGCCTATAACAAGCCCCTCTTCGCTTACAGAGGTAGGCTCATCTCGAATGGCTTTGATGAATTGGGAATTGACGATTTGGCTGTCCGTCATTTTGACCAATTCCTTGTAGAAATTCTTCTGCTGTATTCTGTGGACCTGGTATAGGGAGAAGCCACATATCATCAAAAATGTACCCAGATTTAAATTGAATCCATAAGACAGTATGGCGCCAACTGCTATGACTGCAAAAGGCTCTACTATAGACTGATAGGCCGATTCGCTTTGTAAGTACTTGAAGTTATATTTTGCTGATAACTTTCTGTAAGGAATATAGCCCCATGAAATGCCGTAAGAATAGCTGTAGACTCTTTGATTTGGCTTAAAATGCTTTCGGTACTTATAGTGAACCCAATGCGCAAGACCTACCCACGCAAAAATTTTACTGAACAGATAAATGAGGCTCCAATTGTGTTGAAAACCTAAAAATGCACCGATGGGGTTCATAAGCTCTAAAAAGCCTCCGCATACGTTAATTACAGTGATTCCCATAACCACTGTAACCAGTGAGATACGGTTGCTCCCCAGCGTGTGGCGTAGGAAAACGACAATAAAAAAACTGAAGAAACTGAAAATTATATAGCCGAGTGTTCGCAGTACTTCCAGATGCCCTAGAAGCGCAAAATTAAGTGATCCCTTAGCAAGGAAATCACCCATGTTAGAAGATTCGGCTGGTACAAACTCAGCCGTGTTTTTGCCGATCTCTTTAAACATGTGATTGGTATGATCTTGTTGTGACATAATGTTTGGTTTTAGTTGGTGAATAATGGTTTAAAAAACTGGAGCGGAGCGTACAACTGCCCCTCTCCAGTCTTTGGTGTTGGCGATCTCTGCGGAAGCAGCGCCTTTAGTACTGTCTTACAACTTCCATGAGCTGATTAAAAAGAGGGGTCATGTGCCGTGATGAAAATTGATTTGCGGCTAATCTGATACCAGTATCCTTAGATGGACTCTTAGGTTCCCCCTTCCCTCGATGGATTCTCATAGAATATGGCATAGCTCTCTCATCCCCCTGTACTCCAGTTAACCAGGTTAACTGCTTAGAGAAGACTCCTTCTTTAACAATTTCCGTCTGAAAGCGGCCTGAATTGGTGTGATCTATGACATTAATCTTGGCTTGCATAATGGCAGAGAACGTCTTGGTATGCTCTGTAAAACTGCAGGAAACCGCCCTCTTAGAACCATCTTTCATTTTTATATTCCTGCTCTCATTCCTTTTAAGCGGTGTATGCCGCTGATACTCCAAGCGGACGCTAAAAATGTCGATTATCAAAGCTATATCAGCTGTTTGATCATCTGGTTCGACAAAGTCAATAAACCTCATGTTCTCATACTTGGCTTTCAGAGCAATGATGTTATTTCTCAATGCAGATTTGGCCATTCGGGAATAGGTATTTCCTGAAGCCATTAGTTTAATAGATACTAGAATGGTACCTTTCTTTAATGCTTCTTGCTGCAATTCCTTAGCCTGAGGAAAGTCAGAAACAAGGTTTAGACAATGCTGGACTTCATAATATGAACGTCTCCCCTTCTTCTTATCTCCTGAAGCACTTTCAGCCAAAAGTTGACGAGCCAAGTTAAATTTAAATTCTGCTGCAAGCTGTTTCGACTCAGGCACTCGTTTTTCTAAAAAAGCCTTCTGTTGCTGTAGCTTTTCCAAGTCGTCAAGTGGAGTTATTCCAGCATCAGTTAGCTTCTCTAGATTTTGCTGCAATTCGATCCTTTGCTTTACAATGGCAATTGCCCTCATCAAAGCGTAATGACGAGCGAAGGCATCAGATCCCATTTGACTTGCATCAATAAACTTGACTTGTTTTTTTGAAGCAGCGGCAATGACACTCGGATAGGAGTTTTTTAATGTTTCATTGCTCTTTTTCTTTAACCTCTTAGGTAGCTTTTTATTTAAAGCGCCTTTTGAAAGGGTAATTACAGACCTCAAAGAATCTCGACCATCTTTAATCGCTTTTAAAGCTTTTTTAAGGTGTGTGTGCTTGCCGAAACTAACTTGTTGTCCGTGAACATCAGTTTGTGTTCCGATAAACAGTAATAAGGTTAATAATTGAGCTAGAATCGCCCATTTTTTTAATAATTTTAGAATTGCATACATAATATTTAATTTTTAGTTTGTATGGTAAAATTATGAGCAATTCAGGGTACTGAAAGCAAGACAATCAGAACGATTTGAATACATTTTTCACACAAAAATCAATACTATGTGTAAGAGTCACTTAGGGCGTTTTTATCATTGTGAATTCTGTTTCGTAAATTATTTTTTGTTGGCTTTTTGTAACACCAATGTTTTGGTTTTGTAACACCATTTTTCAAGTGTGATAGTTGTTGTTTTCTTAGACTTAGGCAATATCATTTAATGATGCTGTTAAGATTCAATAAGGGTCGATCTTTAGTACCATTATTCGGAGTAAAGTTCATTTGGTTTATGATGCCTTTTGAGAAGTAAGTAAGCTATTTAACAAGAGGTGCATGGCTAATTGTTTCTGCCGATTTTCCTGCTTTAATTTGTCAATTAAGTTTGTAATTAGAGGAATAAGTACTAGCTGGAAAGCATCTGGATCACAGAAACAACTTTTCTCAATGAGATGAGGCTGCTTAGTAATTGTGCAATAATATTGCTGAATAGCGCGAGCAAAACATTCAATTGTACTGTTTAGATAGTCACTTGTTTGCCTTTTTCTCATATTACCTCGGAATACTGAAGCTATCTGTCCAGCTATAGACGTTTGGTCTTGAGATAAATAGTGACGCCCCTCTTTCCTTCCTAGATAAAAGTCTATGAAATGACCTAGCTCATGGGCTAATGTAGAGTTAAAATTCTCAAAGCTGGAAACTGCAATCGTTCTGTAATAAGGGTGCCAGATGCCTAGATTTTTGCTCGCATGTAAGTAAGTACCCTTTGCATAGGATATAGTTACTGAATGTTCTCTAAGTTGGTTTTTCAAGTCGCAGAATTTATCAAAAAATAATTTCAAAGAAGAATCAATTTTCATTAATTCAATAATCCCAATTGTATCGCCATTTTGTAATTTTGTTAAAACACCTCGACGCTTTAATAATGACCTGTTCACTCCTCCTTGTCCAAAGCTCGTTTCCCTTCCTTTAGCATAGCTGGACTCTGATTCCAATAGTTGAAAATTGTAATCTATTTGTTTGTATTTGATCTCTTCTTGTAATTCTCGGTGTTTTTTCCAAACGTTATAATTGCTATGAATAAATTTTGAGAGAATAAATTGAATCTGAGTCATGGTATTTCGTCCTCGTTTTCTAAAGGGCTTGTTTATCTCCACGTATCTCCTATGATAATAACCATCCTCGTCTTGATAGGTTTTGTATTTTAAAGTGGTTTCAGGGTTCCTTTCATATTTTAACTTGGCTCTATGGTAATAGTAGTGTTGTGTCATTACCAAAATATCCAGATCTACCAATGCATAGGCGTAATCAAGAATCCAGGAATTTTTCCCCAGTTTGCACGCTAGCGTAATCAAAAGGTATTTATTGTGATCAACTTTAACAGCGGGAAGTGAATACCCTTGGGACTTAAAAAAAGACTCCTTTATCACAGGAATAAAATCAGGTCTGTCTCCCAGTGGATCAATTTTAGTTAGTGACGTATAGTCTTCAATGCAATCTGTAAAATCAGACATGAGAAGTTTAATTCCATGCTTTTCAAATACTACCATTTTCATATTTTCTGTTTAGAAACACAACGCAAAGTTATGGCAGTAGTTTTAGAAGATGATAAAGACAATCAGAACAAATCCAGAACAATTTCCAAACAAAAGCTTAATAGATGATTTTAAAGCTATTAATGTAACAATCCACACTTTTCCTAGGAGTTCCAATCACATTTTTGTGACGCTTTTGTATTGTTTTTGTTTTTTATTATTTTAGTCCTTCTTTTACCCAAAATTCGAAACATGTCTATCCAAAATCAAGATCTACAACAATTTTACAAAGAGTGCGAAAATCACTTCAAAGAACTCATCAAAAATAGCGAAATTATCAAGGAATTATTGGCAAAGGAGAAAAAAGGTATAGCCTACAGTAAATCCTACAATAAGATTTACGAAATCTTCACCAGTAAATTACGATTAGCCTTGGATGATGAATTATCTGATGAGGTCATTGAAAAATTAGAGTTAGATCAGATGGTAATCATGCACATTCCAGATACGGACAAACACATTGAAATTACCCGTTTAGAAGAGGTTAATAATAACATAAAACGAGGATTATCAATCCATAAACTCAAGAGAATTTTGACTGGTGAGACATTACAAAAACAAATTTTTTGGCTTTTATTTGCAGAAGGAATTCCAACTGAATTCTGGTCACATACTGCCTTTCTAGTGGAAGAATGGGGATGTAAACGAAACCCAAAGTGTACAAAGACTTTTGACAAAAATGGAGATGAAGGTTCTAAAAGTGACTCACTGCTACATAAATTGGAAAAACAGCATGTGATCCTGTATTTCAATAAGAAAGTTGATAGCCGATTTTACCGAACTTTCTTGTATTTTAAAGAAGTGGATAGCAGCTCAGGAAGAAAATATGATTCAATAGAAGTTGACTATTGTGGAGAAAATGAAAGGTCTCTAAAAGGAAAAGCCTTTTTGGACGAGCATTATAATTTGATTATTATGCTTCATTCTGAAGAAGGGAGGCCACATCAAACTTTTACCTGGCGTGGTGTATTGGATAAATATCTAAGTGATGAAAATTTTGAAGAAACAGTTATGGTTGGCGTTCGAACCATCAATGCAGAAAATACCCAAGATTTATATTCTGGAATGGCAATTTTGCGTTTACCTTCAAAGAAAATATTTGAAGAGAGATTCAAAACAAAAGAGCAGCGAGAGCCCCAACTTATTAAAGATTTAGAGCCAACCGATCACATTGAAAAGAAAATAATACTGCATTTATCATTTGTTGATAGTTACAAAATTTCTCAGTTCACCACACCAAAGCAACTCGACACTGCAAACAATACTAACCGAAGTTTAAAAGGTAGACAAAATTTCGTTCAACTGCTCAGTAAAAATTTGCACTTACAAGATTGGGTTGCTTTGAATCGTGTTGTCGATGATCCTGATGAAGAAGTAGCGATCAGCTACGTTAAATTCGAAGTAGACGATTTAGCTCAAAAGGTGAAGGTAACTCGTACTTCAAAAGATTTTTCCTATGAGGGTGAAGTACAGCTAGGAGGACAAGATAGACTTTGGTTTAACCTTTCTGACATTGAAACTCGAAAGTTTATACTTGCTGTTCCAGTTGGAGATATGGTCTTGTGTATGGGAACTTACGCAAATAAGACAGATGGAGAAATGCTGATGTTCCGTGAAATAATGATTCCTGCTTCAAAAATGTCAGCAAAAACTAAAGAAGACGATGATTTTCGAATTTTGTATGATTCTTTTGTAAACGAGGTGGATTTAAAAGATGAGTACAAAACTTATCTAAGCAGTCGTTCCGCAAGTATACTTAGTTTTCCTGACCCTAAGATAGAATCAACTAACTACGGTAAGAAATTAATGTCTTCATTGTATGAAGGACAGTATTTTCTCTATTTATTTGACAGAGGGAAAGGGAACGGTTCCTTGCTCCAATTTACGCTTAAAATTGATTCTCTTGGAAATGCTGAATATAGGAAAAGTACTGAAATTAAGGTTGGTAGAAATCGAAAAAAGATCTGGTTTCAATATAGAGGAGAATCATTCCTATTTTCAAAGACGCTTATGATTCAATCAGAACATATAATGGATAATGACAAAGATTTTAAGTCAAAGGATGAGATTTCAAAGCAACAAAATCCACAGTTATCTTTCATTATTGATAAAGAACAAGATCAGGATGGCAAACCAACCATTTTGTTCGGACAAATTTCAGATACTGATAAAAATGGGTTACCAGATTGTAGTGCGTGCATTGCAATATCAGCTGATCTATTTAAGCGTAGGAGATTTCTAACAGGCGAAGTAAAAGGAGGTTCACCCCATTACAAGAGAATTGAAAAAGCCTTCAAAACGTCACAGGCGCTAAAAAAACTTAATGAAAATTTAGACAAGGAAATACGCTCACTTGAAGACTTCTTTGACGTAATTGGCCACGTACAATTCAGATCATAAAACACTGATTAACAGTTTTTTAACCTTTTAATGAGACAATAAAGGTATATAACTATTTATCTTTGAATCCAAAGGACTCTAAACAATTGTCCTTTAAGGATTTATTGATGATTTAGAGGTTAGATTTTTTAACCTAAACTTTATTGTTATGATTTCGGAAGAAAATTATAATTACTTACACATTGCTGAAGTGCGTGAGAAAAATGAAGATAAATACTATCTTCTTGGCTTTCAGAGTCGATTAGCGAAAGCCCATGAGAAAAATTTCATATTTTTAAGCAAGATGCTAGAAATGTTTAACTATGAAAGTAACTATGCTTTGCAGGAGTTACGTGATATTGCTTGGTTTTCCAACATTTCTTACGATCGCCTTCACCTACAAAAGGATCAAAGTGATGATTCTTCATGTGAACTTGAATCTGGTTGGATGAAAGTTTATCATGGAATTGAAGCAATTCATATTGATGCATCGCTCATTGGTGAAAGCCTTTATGTCGATAACGGTGCTCTTTCGGTGGCTTTTATCATTGCGAGAGACAAGAAAGTAACGGTTGGAAGGAATTATGGGAATGATGCAAGAATTCACGTTTTCGACAGGAACCATGAGCAAGACCTTAAGTGCTTTCATCTGCTAGAAACAAAGCTTCCAGTTGGCGCTTCAGTCGACTTTTTGTTTAATGCTCCTGTATTGAACAAATTTGATGGTCAAGTATCAACACAAATTGTTTTACACATTACCCGTGTAGAATGATTCAAGATTGTTTCTTTAAACTACAACAGCCCATTCATTAATTTGAATGGGCTGTTTTTTGTACCTACAAAATGTCTGCTTTAGGTACTTAAAGCTAATAATTTTGACTGATAAATATAGATAACAAAAATAGACAGGTAAAAGATTCTGGTTTTGATCAACTAAACGCCAAGCTTCAGTGAAAGTGAAAAGGTTCTATTAAAGTTCAGTTCTTCATAAAATGGATTATCCACTAATCTGTTATTTGATACATCTATTAGGCCCCAATTATAACGCATTCCCCATTTGAGATCGGTTCTCCACCATGGCATACGAAAGAACATACCAATATTCAATTGAAGATCGAGGGGACGGGTTAATTTCTGATCGATAAAAGAAATTCCTCCTCCAGTTATACCTTCACTAATCCTAATTAATGCGGAAAGGCCTGCATGAAGATTTAGATTGTCTTTTAACATGGTTTTCTGAAGTACCAGGGTGTTCTCCCAATAGGCAATGCCATACCGTAAATCTTTAGTTGAAAAATACGTTTGAATGCGATCGTGGAAATATCCACCTTGTCCACACAAACCTGTTTCTGCTCGTAGGTAAAACCCTGTTTTTCTTAAAAACTGATTTGTTCTGTACCGAAAACCTGTTGAGTCCAACCCTTTTAATATGCGTCTGTAAAAGTCATACCCGATTGTCATTCTCCAAAACCACTCCCGCACAGATTTAAACTCTGAATTACTGGTTAAGCGTGAAAAGTTTATTCCTTGTGAAACATCCAAATACCTTAGACTGTATAAAAAATCACCTTTTTCATGACGAGTTACCCAAGGGTCTTCTGTATATGACTTTGTGGCGCTATTTGACGGTTGATTCTTTTGATGTTGATAGATTTTTCCATTGGAAAAATTGATACGGTCTATATTACCCATAAGCATATGTGACCTGCCACCATCAGTAAAACGGTTATAGTAAAGTGTATCACTGCTTGTTTTGATATTATAAGCCCCAATCTTAGTACCATTGGTTAGGAAAATGACATCTTGTAAATGGGTGGTTTTGGCAGTGCTATTCACTTGAACTATATCAAAGGTCACACGTCTGTTTTTATCACGGCCTGATTCAGTTCTGTTATCCGCTATGGGAATTTGATCTCCAAAACCCGCATGGGTTAAACGTGTTGCAGACACCCCGCTTTCAATCAGATAATAATAGACAGAAATGGCACGTTCTTCAGACAATTTCAGGTTCGATTTTGCATTACCAACATTATCGGAATGGCCTGAGATTTTTAGGTGAATATTGTCAATTGCGTTTAGCAAGCGTACCACTTTATTTAAATAAAGCTTGGCATCTTCTGTTAAGGTGGCTTTGCCGAATTCAAAGTTGACCTCAGACATCACCAGTGTTTTATCAACAACTGACTCCCCTGCTTCTAGCAGGGTTAGAAGTTGATCAATGGTCACAAGGTCTTTAGTGTTTGACAGCTTGGTGTTCTGACTGAACCCTGTAAGGGAAGCACTAAGCATAAAGAATAACAGAAAAAGATAAACGAATAGGTGGTTCCTTTTTAGGAACCAAAATTTAAACATCATAAAAAAACAATTTTGATGCCTAAAGGAGGTTCGACTTTTGGCGATTTATATAAAAAAGTAGGCGTGAACCTCAGTCAAATCTAACCTTCCGAGGTATCGCCAAACACCCAAGTACCATTAGAAAATAACACGAAGCCACGCCCGTAAGGCATAACATAGCATTTTCATGGGTACTTGGAGTCTGCTTTCTTTTATTTGGCGATTTTCGGAAGCAAAAAAGTAACTACGCTACTTGTATTTTAAGATTGTTTATGTCTATTATTTTGTTCTTATAATTAACAGTTTTTGTTACTACAAATATAGTGATTTTTGAGGCTAAATTCCCCTTTTCTATCGGTTATTTTTACTGGTAATCAGAATGTACTACATGCAAAATAACAAACACAAAAAATCACATTTAAATCTCTTTTGAGACTTTTTTTTATTATCTTCGTTGCTATGAGCCTAGATAAATTACTGTTCGCTTTTTTGTTGCCAATCACCATTATCGTTCTGGTTTGGATAAAGCATTATTATCGCTATAAAACCATTGTAACGATTACTAAATTAGAGAACTCAAAACGTAAAAAGTCATCTGGTAAAAAAGCGTGATGGCATTGAAAACGGTTTTGATAACTGAATGAAATGACAATGGAATGAATTGTCAAATCGGTTTGAGCGCGGGACACCAACTTAATTTATGTATAATCAAATAGATAAACTGTACGGTTCACCTGTTCTTCACATGAAGAAACATGTGAATGGTACGGTTTGTGGGCATTTTCAGGATTAGACTCTTTGTTAATCCCTCTTCGTTTTCCTACCTTTATAAGATGGTCTATACAAATTATTTTGCCTCAAAAGTTAATAATGAGGGCGTTCCGAAAATCGGTGTCATGCAATTCAAGAAAATGATGAATATTATTTTTCTGGAAGGGAAAATTGAGGGCATCTATCAGGAACATAGAAAGAACACGGAAGCCCCGAATACCAATATTGACGCATATGAATTAAGCCAGCAGATTAAAGAGTTGACGGGTGGCCTCTCTCCAAAAGATTTATACATTCAAATGTACAGAGGTTAATTATTTTAATTTGTTCATCCACGTTGATCAAAAGTGACTTTCATGTAGTTTTTGCCATTGGACAAAGGGCGGCCAGCAATGGTAATGAATGCTTCAACTTTGTAGTTGTTCATAATCCCGCCATTAAAAAGTAACGAAAATTCAACAGGGCGGACTTGGTGCATCATTTGCTCACTCGCACCAGATGAACCTCCCTCTTTTCCCATTCGGCTATTGAAGTTGGAAACAAGCCTAAAATCTTCGGCTATTGTATCTGAAGCCCAGCGATTAGTCACAAAATCGTTCTGTGCATGGAAGATTTTCGTGGCCATAAGCGCTAAAAAACTATCTGTGGTCTCTTTATAACGTGCCCCTCCAGACATAACACTGTAATAGTTACTGATATTTTGTGACAAAAACACAGTACAGATTTTTGACGATCTACAGGTAGTCTGGAAAAGTGCGTCTTGCTTATTTAAAAAGAATTGGGCTTCATCTACCCATAAAAAGGCAGGGGTTGGATTTTCTTTTAAGTCCCTACGTTCAGCACATTGTTGCCACATATACTTAAACAGACTTTGTGCTATGATACCTACTTCGCCATGTGTTTGAACAGGAATATCAAGAATGATGATCTTATTACTGGTGAAGGTAACGTCTGGCGTGACATTAGTTTCATTAGTGAATAAGTCTCGTAAAATGCCAGGAGTCATAAACAGCTCAAACAATGCCATTGCGCTCTCACTAACAATGGAACGTGTTTTTTCATCAAGGGTCGCAAACTCAGATGCAAAGTAAGAATCCACTAATTTAAACTCGTATGAATCTTCATGGTCAACAGCAGCCTTTTCTAAGCACTTCACACAGTAGCTTGAATTGACCCATTTCTCATCTTCAAATGCGTCAGTACTTTTAGGAGATGACACAAGGATTTGATACATATTCTCGACCGATAAAACCTCACCTGATAATTTAATGAGTTCAACCAGTCGCGTTAAAAGCCGGTTGAGGGCGCTTTCCCAAAAACGATCTTCACTCCCCTGCCCTGAACCGCTATTGCGGCGCGACATTTCATGAATAGTATTATAAAGCTTAACTACGCCAAGTGTCTCCCCACCGCCTCTTGATTTTCGGTTCAATTCATAATCCAGAAAATTGAATCGAAACGGGTTCTTCTCAGAGAAAATAATGAGGTCGTCTAATCGACCACATTGTTTGGCATAGTCTACCCAAGCAGCACGTTCATCTTTCTTTGCACAACACACCAAACCGCCATAACCATTGGAAATAAAAGATTTTGCAATATTCTTTCCCGAGCCGCTAGTTTTTCCACTTCCAATTCCACCGAAGACTTGGCAGCCACGAACAGCGTCTTCGAGAGTCCATGCGAATTGCTTATCAGCATCAAAATAAAGCAAAGGAAAATTGAGATCGTTGGGGTTGTTGCTGTACATGGGCTGTTTAATTTGAGCGTTCCTATTCATTTTTAGCGACTTAAAGATAATAAAAAGAAGTCAAACTGCATTGTTTCAGTCAACACAAAAAAGAGCCGCATATTAACCATGTGACTCTATCTGGTTGGTGACTACTTGCTTTTTTAAGGTATTTTCATTTTAGGCAAATCTTTGTAATTCCCTATTGCCAAAATCAGACTGGGAATTGTAGGAAAATCATTTACAAATTTTAATTTTTCCTACCCAAATTTTAATTTTTCTTAAAAAAAAATCTGTAATCATTTTCTTTTAGTACATTTACAATCAGATAGTTTCTTAACAAGAAGCTTAGTTGATCAACAATGGAGCATACCGAAAATCCCTTTCAAATAGAGTAGGTAAAATTTTTAAATTAATTAGAATGAAAAAAATTGTTTTTATGGCCGTAGCACTTACCATGGCTGGTTCCTTATTTGCAGGACAAATTGTTACAACGTACACTAAGGTGAACAAAGGTCTTTTTGGCTATAACAAGGTAGAATCAACGTATAATGATCTTCCTGGTGAAGGTCCAACTTGGCATGTTGATTGCAGTAATCCAGGATTGATACGATGTAAAAAAGGTGGTGGACTTAATCTTAACAACGATTTAGCAACCGCTACAATTGACCAACATTACGCAATTAATCAATATGTTGATGATCAAATTGATGCTGGTACTACATCTGGAAGTTACTATTCAGAAGAGACAGTAACAATTAATGGAGAAGCAACACTTGTTAGTTTTACGACCTCTTGGTCAACAACAAATGGTGTAACAGACGTTGAAATTATAGCTGCAACTGAAGAATAAAACAAACAATTACCTTCAAGCAGTTCCTCAACGGAAACACTTAATAGGACAACAATGGAGCATACCGAAAATCCCTTTCAAATAGAGTAGGTAAAATTTTTAAATTAATTAGAATGAAAAAAATTGTTTTTATGGCCGTAGCACTTACCATGGCTGGTTCCTTATTTGCAGGACAAATTGTTACAACGTACACTAAGGTGAACAAAGGTCTTTTTGGCTATAACAAGGTAGAATCAACGTATACTAATAATGTTCCTGGTCTGGACCCATCCTGGCATGTTGATTGTAGTGACCCAGGATTAATAAGATGCCGAAAAGGTGGCGGACTTAATCTTGATAACGATTTAGCAACCGCTACAATTGACCAACATTACGCAATTAATCAATATGTTGATGATCAAATTGATGCTGGTACTACATCTGGAAGTTACTATTCAGAAGAGACAGTAACAATTAATGGAGAAGCAACACTTGTTAGTTTTACGACCTCTTGGTCAACAACAAATGGTGTAACAGACGTTGAAATTATAGCTGCAACTGAAGAATAAAACAAACAATTACATTTTACGTTTTACATTGTGTAGACACGTAATTTTTGAATATTGACAGCACAATTGTTAATTGTCCTCCCAATATGTATTAAAAACAATGTTGGGAGGCAATTAGCTTAAACATTGTTAAATCAATCAATTCTAACTCGAAGAAGATAACATATCATTATGCCCTATAAGAAACTATTCAAAACAGCTACAATTAAACGACTATATTTGCTTCTGTTAATTTGTTTTTTCGTACAGTTTGAGACTGTAGTATCAGCACAAACCATCGAAGGCAAAAAGGTTGACATTGGACCCGTAAATCTCTCCGAACATAGAAGATCAACATTCATTGTCGATAATGGTTTTATTTATAGGATTAACATAACTTTTGAAAAAATTGTCAAAATCACTAAAATCTACCCTGATTTAACTACGGTAAAACAGTTCCAAATAAACTTGATGGACAGCAAAATTTATCGGAAAAATATTGACAAAAGGCATTCTCATAATATTGACATTGATAAGGATCATATATATGTAAATTTCGATAAATACATTTTAAAGTACCGCTTCGTTAAAAAGAATTATAAGTATGAGTCGTATTACAAGATTGATCGACGAATCATAGATAATTTTATAGTACGTGATAGTATTTTTGCGTTTTACAATGTATATAACAACCACCCAAGATCAAAAGATGATAATGCCTACTATGAAACATATAATTCAATAACTGAAGTTACAAACCGAACGTTACTAGATTTTGACTTTCTTCCTTGGACCCATGTCGGTCCAAGTAATTATATTTGTCCTTCACCCAATGGTTTTTTACTCTCTCAAAGTATGAACTATAAAGTTGGCATATATGATGTAAGTGGCAATATGGTAGATTCCATTGTCTTAAATGACACTTCACATTTCCAGCCGATTTCTTCAAAAGACTATAAACCGTTTTCAAATTTCAAGGCCATTGCATATAGTCCAAAAAATCACTTGGGTAAGTTACAATCATTACTGAAAAAAGGAAGCAGAATATGGACAGTAAATTCTATCGATACCAGAACAATAATGGTTAGATTTTCTTATAAAGATTCGAGTAGAAAGTCAGGCTTTAGTTTTAAAGATGATATATGGCGTAAAGACGAATCTGGATGGACACTCATAAAAACAGTTGACCACGGTCATTACCACACTAATGATTTAACCCTTACCAAGGATAACATTTGGCCATTACTACTCTATAATTCCCAATATGTCATTGCGGAAGGAAAAATATATTATTTTGTCATTAGCTCTCCTGATAAGCTGTTCAATTTAACTCTAACCGAATTCCAAGGTTTAGACAGAATGACCATGGATCACCTCAAAATATATACAATTGATTTCAATGACTAAGATAGTAACTGTATTTTTTTTGTTAGTAGTTTTAACTACGTCATTCGCCCCAAGAGAAACCAATACTTCAAAATATATAGTAGTATATGAAAAAGTGTATTGTCTTGACTGTATTAATGACGTTATATCTCTATTAAATCAAAAATTAAAAACTAAATTCGGTGAAAGCTTTCAACAAGGAATAATTGGCAGGGATCAAATGATAAGCGATAGTTTATCTTATTATGATATACAATATAAGCATCCCACCATACCAGCTGTAATACTCCCGTCTTCATTACGATCCAAGTTCGAAGCAAAAAATAAAAAACCAGTCTTAATTCACATCAATTATAATAACAATTCTTCTGACACAACAATCTTTTACCATACCGATTTATTCGACACAGAAGGATTGTTAAAACGAAAATATTTACTCTCAATTATTAAGCAGAATCGAAAATCTGATGTATAATCTTTTGGTTCTTGAGCCTTACTGTAAAATTTTGTACTTCAATCCAATCATACCATATCGACCTAAAGTCTGTATTGAAGATTGCTCAAAAATGTTTTGCTGATAATTTTGATTGATGTTTGAATTTTGGTTTAATAAATCCTTAGTAGTTACATAAACTTGCAAATTTCGTGATTTCATCAGGTTAACACCTGCATGAAAATTAAGTAATAATATCTGATTAGTATTTAGTGTTCCTGAGAAAAAAGTATGACTCACATTAACATTTAGATATGTGCGATTTCTTATTTTCAATGTTACTGTCCCGAAATACTTCAAGTTTTGATACTCATTATCAAACCCTTTGTTTTTCCTATAATTATTAATTGAATGGTTGTAAGTCAGACCCGTTCTAAAATCGAGCACTTCTTTATTCAGATTGTCAAGTTTAATCGATGGGCTAAAATTTGTTGTGGTATAAATATCCTGAGCGCCGTTAAGGTTTACAATACCGTTGGATATGCCAATTGAATTAGAGACCGTAAATTTCAATTTTATGCGTTGAATTGGTGCACCAAACTGAAAATTAGTGTTTAGTGTTTTTTCTTGCCCAAGATTTTCAGGAGTAATTTCAGTAACGTAGTCACTATTTACCTTTTGCGAATTGATAATATTATTATTCACTAGATTACCAATTAGGGAGAAACTCAGGAAGCTTAATTTATCTCTGTTATATACCTTGTAATTTAATTTAATTTCGTGCAATATTTCTGGCGACAAATTAGGATTTCCTGAAATAAGTTGGGATGGGTTTGTATTGTTTAGTATAGGTTGAAGCTGGTGTAAACTTGGGCTACGATAACTGGATTTATAATTTAATTTAACCGTAGTTTTTAAGCTTTTTTTCCACCTTAAGGTGACATATGGCAATAAATAGTAGAACTGACGTGATTTGGAAAAGATTTTATCTCCTGACAGAATCAAATAATCATAAGAAGTTCCAATAGTTGTATTTAAAGACTCATGTTTGAATTTGTGGTCAATTTTGATTGATGACTTATCTTGTTTATAGTCACCATCAGCTGACAAAAATTGATTTAAGAATTGAACGTTTTCAAAGTAGTCAAAAACTGACCTGATTCGATTTTCTTGCTTGATACTTTTCACGACGTTAAACTGTAAAGTGTGTTTGGTATTTAGTGGTTCAGTCCAAACCCAATTTCCTGAAAAATGGCTACCGTATCGATTGGTATTTTGAGTTTGATCAGTTATCGACTCTACTGCGGTTCCACTACTAATCAATGTACTAACATAGTATAAACTACTTTGATGATCATTGTTGCTAATGTTATGTGCCAAGTAAAAACCTGTATTTCTACCTTTTTTGCTAAATTTTATTCGGTAATTTAAATTTGTATTTATCTGAAATGCTGTTCTTTCACCTTCTAAATTGGTTCTAAAATTGCTTGCCAAATTCGTATTTTGATCAAAATTCGTGAGGTTAGTTTCATTTGTATTTTCATTTATATTCCAAGAATATGATGTCCTAAGACTAAAAAATTGAGAAGAATTGACAACATGCCTAACACTTATATTTCCCATATTATCTAGTGTTTTATTATGTTGATCATTAGCTTCTGTAGTATATAATACTGAGTCAATGAAATAGGTTTCGCGCTCCAACATTTTTTCAGATACAGTAGTTGCTTCTTTAAGAAAAAAAGAAGATTTTACAACTGTTTTTTTAGACGGATTATAGCTGATATTAAGGCCCGTACCCATACTTTTATTAAGCCCACTTAGAGAATTGCGAGTACTAGAATAATTGCCAATATCACCTATCAAGTTATTGTTATCTCCAAGTTTGAAATTTGTTTCGTTAATATTGTTTGATGAAGCTAGAACAGAAAACCGCCATTTGTTTCTAAAAAAATTGAGATTGCCTTTAACTTTGTATCTTGCAGGATCACTAATTGGATACTCTAGACCTGTAGCAGCAAGAATACTGCCGAAATATCCTTTTTTATAATTTTTTTTTAGTCTTAGATTTATTGTAAGGACTTCTTCCGAATCATCATTCACACCCGTGAAAATAGACAAGTCCGACTTTTTATTAAATACTTGAATTTTTTCGACCGATTCAGCAGTTAAATTTTTCGAAGCCATTTTAGGGTCATCATTAAAAAATGTTTCTCCATCCACTAAAATTTGATTCACTACATCACCTTGAAAAAGAATAGTACCATCAGCTTCCACCTCAATTCCAGGAAGCTGCCTTAAGAGGTCTTCAATAACATAATGATGTTGAATTTCGAAAGCCCTTGGATCAAAATCTATTGAGTCTCCTTTAAATTGCACAGGAATGAATTCAGCCTTAACGACCACTTCATTCAACATTTTTGATTTCAATTTAACGGTGTCAATGTTAATATCAGCTGAGTGTTCTAATATTGTAATGTCTTTTTCAAAAGGTGAATGTTCAATAAATGACACTTTAAAAATGTATGATCCCGGATCGACATTATTTAATGAGAATTTTCCTTCTTTATCACTAATAGAGTAAGATTTTAAAAGAGAATCCTTTTTCTCAATTAACATGACGGTAGCTCCAACAATTGGCTCCTCATCAAATGAAATAACAGTACCGTAAAGCCGACAAGTTTGGCCAATACCCATTTTCGAAAATAATGAAACCAATAAGAGCAATGTAAGGGGCAAATTTTTCATTATTGAATTAGCTTCACTTTTATACTTCCCCTTTTTGCTTCAAATACAGATGTAATTATTGTGTTTTCATCTCAACTGATATTACAATCATATAAAACTAGAGGACCCAGACTATTTTACTTAGTTTTTGTACACTCATTTGAAGGTACATCCTTCTATCAGATGCATGGTCCAAAATTGTATACAAAGAAAGAACTTTTATTGCTAATCTGCAAGAAATCAGGATCAAAATCAAAAATAGAGGGCCGAATCTAAAACTCGTTTTGCCAAAACACCGTTCTCTTTCTTTTTTGCTTCTTTTTTCTTTGGGTGCGTAGCCCAAAGAAAAAAGAAGCCCATACGCACCTATCCTGTGTCGGCTCGTATGGGCTTTCTTCCGCTAACCTTGGCGATTTATGTCAGGAGCTAGCTAAAAATGTGGTACAGCGTGTTGTATTGGAGCTGTTTCTAATAATTCAGCGCAATAGTTAAACGCTCGTCTGTTTAATGTGTTGGCATGGCCAAAAGGATTACCAAACATGTTATTTTTTGAGTTGAGTATATGGGTGGTGTAATGGGTTGCGCCATTAAACAAACCAAAGGCATTATTACCAAGTTCGGCGCATTCTGTTTGTATGCTGTACATGAGTTCGCCTCGTATGGTATTCATGCGGGTTGACATTTCGCCCATGTTTTCAATCTGTAACACCTCATTGGCAAAGCTTTGCGTTTTTTCTTCATTAATGGCAATGTCTGCCATGCGATTTAGTTCTTCGTACATCTGTGTTTTTTCATTAAAATACAGGTCGTACACCTCAACTAAATCGGACAGTTTGCGCTTATAGCCTTTGCGGTGGTTGAGTTTCCAATGCTGTTTGGTACTGGTAAACATATTGGTACAACGATATAGCACGTTAGATGCTCCCACAAAAAAGGCGGTGGAGCCGTCATGCGAATTGCCAATAATTAAATAATCGCCACTTGGAAAACCAGCGAGTGACAACGAATTGGTGTTTTTTAAATAAGCGAGTACCTTTTTACCGCCTTTGAAGTCGGCAAAGCCCTCTAACTCGAAACCGTAATTATCGGCTAGCTGATGCGCTAGCCTGGCTAATTCTTGATTTAAAATTGGCGTATAGCTGTCTTTACAGATATGGAGTGTGTTTTTATGTTCTGAATGTATCAGGCGTTTATAGCCTTTGATGATTTGCCCCGTTTCAGCATATAAGGGTTGCGTTTCCACATCCCAATTTAGGGACGGGTCTATTCTATATAAATCCATGATTTTATGTGATTAGGTGACTAATTTTTAGTACCTTTGGAGGGTACGTAAAAAGTACATTTTTAGATAGAGCCTATCAAAACAGTAACGTCCCACCGCTACCAAATTGATAGGCTTTTTTTATCCTTTTAGGCGATTTTCAACAGTTCTGTTTCACTTGCTGAAATCATATCGTCCAACTCATTTTTAAGCGTGGTTAAAACAAGCTTAATCGTATTACTATTATGACTGGTAAAGGTTTTGCCTTCTCCGTCACGCAATACTAATTCTTCCCTGATATTATCACTACCCAGTGAAAAATCAGATAGTTCTTTTCGAGTATTTCGTAAAAACTCGACCCGTTCCGCCAGTGCTTTACCCTCTGCAATCTTCACCAAAGCATCTGCAATATTAAGCGGTTTACGGGCGCTTAATTCGCTTTGCATGGCCTCAATTTTAGCCGTCTTTTCTTTGTCAGATTCTTGTGCTTTTAACAAATCCTCTTGCAGTTTTTTCACGTCAACAATTTCAGTTGTAGACGCTGTTTCTTTCACACCATTTTGAGGTGTCTTAGCGGTTGGTTTAACCGTTGGTTTAGACACTCGTTTAACTGGCTTTTTAGCCGTCGCAACTGCGCCATTTTTAGGCGCTGTCGCTTCTTCTTTTTTGGTTACTTTCGTACTCATAATGTTACATTTTTAGATAGTTTTTTGGCAATTACCTTAACTGCCTTTCCATAGTATAAATATACTGATTTTTAGTTAATTAACCTAGTAATTCTGCCGTTTTTATCATTAAAAAAAGTACTTTTTTTAATGATCTACTTGTATCAAATGGGGACATATACCCCCAGATAATTGAAAGGGCATTTTAAGACCCTATGCTGTGCATAGGAGAGGTGTCTATAAATTTTTACTCCAATATATTGTAAGCCCGTTTAGGGATTACTCCGCTTTTCTTAGCTGGCCTTATCTGGGGGTATATGTCCCCATTTGAATTTCACCTCTCGTTTCAATTTGAAACACCACTTTGACTGTCTCGTTATAGGACAGCTTTATTCTATACTTTGAAGGTACAAATTGGGTGCATCACATCCTTATTTTTTCACCTGATAAGGACGTTTGCAAAACGGCAAAAATCATCACTGATTTTTGCGTAAAAGAGAGTATACTAAGTTAGTCTTACTATGTGACTTTTCGAATAAAAAGGTAACACCATCTCTACGAAAATAATAGGTAACTATTTAATCGTTGAGCAGTTCATAATAAATTCTTCTCAAATGAGGTAGGAGATTGGGATCAACCCCAGTCGAAGACCCAGAAAAGAATTCCTCTGGCGTTAATTCTGAAAAACTTTCCTCTTTTAAAGCCTGAGCAATGGAATCTTTTTCAAGGCTTTTAATTTTAAATTCAAGCTGCTCCAGAGATGTTATTGCTGAGTTTCTTGCTGCTATTTCCATAAATTGATCAGGAGGATTTTTGACATTAATAAATACAGCGAAGGCGACCAGTTCTTTTTGAGACTTCCAATCAAATTGAATATCCGTAAAATCTGAGCCAGAAAAATCAACACCAATTAGTGATGTTTCGCTGAAAATTGAATTGACAAAAGAGCAGTTCCTAAAACTTGTGTATGAATATACATCAGGATTAGACATGAAATACGCGTTCGTAAAATCACAACCTGAAAGGTTAGAGTTATCGAAATTGACTCCATATAGTTCAGCACCAATAAAATCAATATTTTTGAATAGATTCGGCTCATTGCTCAAATCACAGTTACCTAAAGATTCCCCATTCAGTTGAACCCTGTAACTTGTATCCGGTAAATTAAGTAACCTATAATTATTGAGCAATTTTTTTAGTGCATCAACTTTCTTAGCTTCAGAATTTCGTGACTCCAATGTTTGTCTATTGGTGTTTATTTCATTTGAGAGTATTTGTTGACGAAAAAAATCATTCTGCTGTTCGATTAATAAATTTTGATCAGCAATCAATGCATTTTGGTAGATTAGAATCAGCATTGTTATAAATGCCACGATCCCACCAGTAAACGCTATTGTGCCAGGAGAAAAGAACAGTCTCCAAATTATCGCTGTTTGTGTAGCCCCTCTTCTTTCTTCATCATCCCATTTCTTTTTTCGGAAAACGTAATTACGTATCACATGAATAGGTCGATGCTCTTGTTCAATTAAATTTATCTCGATCTTTTTTAACCGATCATCTAGTTCATTATCATCCATACTCTCAGTTGTTATGACTCTGATTCAAATTTAATAATAAATAGTTAAATTAAACAGCTATCTTTTTGAAGATCAGAATAAACCTTCGTCTGCAAATGAGTAGTAATCATCTCCCGTGATGATTAAATGGTCTAGGAGGGTTATTTGTAAAAGCGTGCCTGCTTCTTTGAAGCGTTTGGTGAGTTCAATATCGCACTCAGAAAAAGTCCGGACAATTCCGGATTGTCACCTTGCTAAAACAGGTGCTACGTGCTATTATCTTTAATATGGAAACAAGCACGCAACAGACCTCATTTACTTCTGGACCAGTATTCATTGACTCTATGGAATATGTCAAGCGTTTGGAAGCAAAAGGGTATACACAAGAACAAGCAGAAGAACAAATTTCGGTTCTACTTGATATAATGAATACGAATCTTGCTTCTAAAGCAGATTTGAACGAGCTAGAAACAAAATTAAACGAAAACGTAAATTCCGTAAAAATTGATATGATTAAGTGGATGTTCACGTTGTTTATTGCACAAATGGGTATGATGCTCGCAATTCTTATGAAATTATCGTCTTAACTGGTTTAGTTATGAATACTAACCTTGCTTCTAAAAAGGATTTACGAGAGCTGGAAGTTTCTTTTTCCTCAAATTTCAAAAACATTCACAGCGAAATGAAACAGTTAGAGCTACGCATGGTTATCAAACTAGGAGCTATCATGTTGGCTGGCATTGGTATCATGCAATATTTGAATGGTTCTCCTTAGTTGATATTCATTTTGTTCAAGGTATAACTTAAACAGAATTGGAGTATTTATTATGATGACGGCGGACGGCAAGATAGTAGCAGCAAGTCAAGTATCCAGAGAACAGGTAGAAGAATGGGAAGCGAAATTACTTGAACTGGAGAATAAGATAGCATTTTATGATGCAGAGAAGTTCAAACACGATAAAATGGCTGAGATTTGCCAGCTTGAGCAAAGGCGAATCTTAGAGAAAATACAATCCTGTACCGATTTAAAACCGCACGAAAAGGAAAAGCTAGCAACACTAAAGACTATAGACGAGAAAGTACAATTTCTTGTATCGTGCCATCCAGAATGATGGATTGACCGCAGCAGGTTCTACCCCACCAAGTACCATATTCGTTCTTTAGAATGGGCTCATGTGCTTCTCTGAGCTTATCAGCAAGCCATTCTGAGACAGTAATCCACTGCATGATCTCTTGGTATTCACCATCAGAATCATATAGATTGGTAATATCGTCATAGCTGAATAGCTCTTCTGCGAGAGCGACACTCACCAAACTGGTTTGCCAGGTAAAAATCTTATGCTCAATGATACGCTCTGCGGATTGATGAATCTCAAAAGAATAGCCGTAGATGGTTGTGTCATTATTCATCATTACCTCCTTGCAGAAGATGTGATAACGCCATTAAACCTTCCTTATCAAGGGGCTTTAGATCATATGACATTAGGTTCTCAAAGCAGCGTCTTGCTAGTTTGCCAGTTGAACCAGCAAGAGAAAATGCAAAACGGTATCTTTCAATTTCGTCACATGGATAAAGTTCATAATTTTCAATGTAATACTTAGTGCCTAGAATCGCATCGAGTTTGTCTTCATCTAATGACAATAAAATGTCTAAATTCTCTTCTGCGATCTTAGATGCTTCATGTTCCAGAGTACTATTCTCAAGTAGATCAATCAAATAGTCCCTATGACCATTATTAATGTCAAGTTCTGCAATTTGAGTGATACGTATAAATAACATGATTAGATTCCTTTCTTATTTGAGGTGCTACCCTGCCTGACTTAAAGCCAGACAGGGCGTGATTGGATTATTGAGTTGGACTCTTACGAAGCTCTGACTCGGTTGAATCGCTCGTATCTTTGCCATAAGTGTCATTCAAATTGATGTATAGTGTGTCACCTGGAATTAATGACAGACGCTCTTTGATTTCGACGTTGATTCCGTCACCAGCTTTCGTCATAAATGCGACGCTGCTGGAAATCGGCCAAGGACTGTTATCATCTTCGTGACGATTCGCATCAATGAACTTGACTTTTATTGGCTTATTGTGTGGGTTAGTAAACATAGTTATTTTCCTTTTTTTAAGTTAATTGTTATGGGCTTTTTCAGCCAATTTCGAATAAGCGAATGTCAAGAATCAATTGAACCTTTAGGTTAGGCAGGCTTTAGCGTGCCGCCCATTGTTATTGATGTTCGTGCGGAATTGGTAGTTTGCCCATCCAAAACTAATTAACGCCTCTATAAAAAGGACGAATCACTATCGGAACGGACTCGGTAAAATAACCATTGAGAAGGGTTTATGAGGTTGCAGATCATTGGAATGAATAATGAATATTGGCGATTATGAGTGCTAGTCTTCATTCACCCAAATGGTGATGATTCTGCATCCGTTTTTATCGTGCGCATGTTGATTGTTTCGGGATAATGACTACCTCAATGAAGATGGTACGTGGGATGGATAAGGCACCTCTGTAGAGATAACGTTAAGTGGCAATGACTTTCATTAGATGAAGCACTGCTTGACGATCTTCTTTGTCAGGAAGCGAATAATACGCATCAATGAGAAGTCTGATTTCACCTTCTCGTTTATCAATTTCCGGAATGGAGTGGAGAACCTTCTCGGTTGGGTAGAAATAGCTCACCGGTACGTTAAGAACTTGGGCAATTTCCCAAAGCTTTGACTGGCTGATACGGTTTTTGGCAGATTCATATTTTTGAATTTGTTGATAGGATATGCTGAGGTGTTTAGCGAGTTTTTCTCGTGAAATACCGAGTTCCTCACGTCTGGATCGGACACGCAAGCCAACATAAACATCGACGGGATGAAGCGATTTATTGGTCGCGGACTGTGCCATAGGTTTTTGTATAAACGATATTCTACGATAGCGCAAGTCGCTATCACGCCCTGTTATAGTCGGGCAACTTTAAGTTAATAGGATAATTACCATGTCACAGGCACTCGTTTCTGGCAACGCCATTGGAAAATACGTGGAATATTGGCGAAAACAGCGAAAGCTGACGCAAGTGGAGCTGGCGGCGATTCTGTCAGTCGAACACGGAATCGGTATGGAACGTGCCACGATCTCACAAATTGAATCAGGCGCAAGAGCCGTGAAGGACAAAGAAGTGATCGCATTATGCGCAGTTCTTGAAATTACACCGAATGAGCTATTTGGCGCATAGGCTAGTAGAACAACAATTAATCAGAATACATAAGCTGAAGCGATTCTTGTTTATCGACTAGGAATTGTTCTCGAACCTTAGTGGCTTCTTCGGGTTCAACAAAAGCTGGGTTCAACAGGACTTTATCAACGAATTTTTTAAAATTTACGCCCCTTAACTGTACGTCGAGGATATGTCGTCGAAATTGCACTCTGGGAGCAAGACGTTCAATTTTTGCATCACCATCAATAATTAACTCATTGACTAACTCTGTTAGTTTCGCTTCTGCAGCCAAATCTTGGCTGATGTCAAGATTAACATCATGAGGCGTATTGTTTTTAAAATATTCTTGTAGTTCAGAAATTTCAAACGCAGCTCTAATTTTATCTGTCAGGCTACGATCTATGTATGATACGTCGGTGGTATAACCCTCCCTAAACCCATTAGGCCTCATTTTTATAGTCAAATGCACCCCTGCTTCTTTATTCCATAATTGCAGGGTTGTGATGATATTTTCGGCCATTGCATCTCTCTAAAGTGGTTTAAATACGTTAGCGGATGAAATGATACGGCACTAATGGTGTTTAATCAAGGTCTATACTCGTTTGCTGGTTATCTTGCTTATTTATTTCGTATAAGAATTTACCTAAAATCGGGTAAACACCAAATGTGGTCAACTACCCCTCATTAATTTTAATATCCGTCACGCACAATTCGTTTTCAGGAATGGTATCAGCAGCTCCCGCCAGCTCACGAACGAAGGTGACACGGTGCCAGATCAGAGCATCCCAAAGTTCATCAAGATTTCGGCCTTCAATCTTTATGGTGATGGTGCCATTAGGGTCTAAAAAGCTTAGAACGATCCCTTCAGAGGCGTTATAGCTCATATCTTTTGATAGATATTGGTAGTTAAGAGCGAGTTGGTTTTTTTCGCGAGATTTTATGACCAAGCTAAAGGGTCTGGCTTGATTGTCTTTGACTGAGCCGTAAAATTCGTGAACTTTTTGCTTAAGTCGATCGGTATATGATTTTTTTGGTTCCATAATCTGTGTTTATCGTGCTGGTTGAGGTTTAGCCTGCTGAGGCATGAATTTTTTGGCATGTGCTTTTATATTGTCACGATGCTGTTTAAGTGCTTGTTTCATATCAGAGAACCAAGAGGAATGTTTGCCACCTCGCATGAGTTCAGTCGCACTGAGGCGTTGCTGGCTCTTGGTGAGTTCTTTTTTGAGTCCTTTCTTGTCGTCGGTGTAGATCGAAACATTGGTACGACCACGACTGACTGACACGTAAAACTGCTCCTTAAAGCTGGCTTTGCCAAATGACATTTGGCTTTGTGCAATCAGCACATTGTCCACCGTTTTACTTTGACTTGAATAAGAAGTAGCAACATAAGCATGTTGCAAGTGAGCAAAGTCTTTGTCGAGCACATAGCCATTATTGAGGATTAAATCACCATTGGCTTTGGTGCGGGCGATTTCATATTGTGCCCCATTATTGAGCCGCTTGTGGCCGTATTTGGTGGTGCTATTTTTGGTAATGCGGATCTTGTCACCTTTGGCAAGGGCAATCGGCTTTTCCTCAAATACATCAAACCGTTTAGAGTGTTTTAGGGGAAGTTCAAGATACTCGTTATCGGATTTGCGTTTGACGGTCAGATGTTCAGGGTTGGAATTATTGACCACCACAAATTGATCACCACGAGTTAATCCCGAAATATTATTGTTAAGTTGAATGATTTGTCCAGGTGTGTAGGAACTAGCGAAGCATTTTTCCACCTCACTAAAATAAGAGCTGAGGGATTTAAGCCGAGTGCGGTGATATTCTTTACCACGAACGATACCCGCAAATTTCAACCGTTCCCGAATATAGTCAGAGGCGTGATCAGCCTCTTTGTGGGTGGGTGATACCACCAACACCTTTTTCTTGTTAAGCACGGATTTGCAATATTCATCAGCGAGTGCTTTATATCGTTCATCTGCAGTCGTGATTTCTTTAAAGGCTTCCATGACCTCAAAGGTTTCGAGTGCCCCAAAAATGCTTTTCTCTGTCATTTTCTTCACCGCCATATTGTAGAAGAAGCCTTTTTGACGAATAATTTTGTCAATATTCGCGGTTTTGATTCCTGCATGGCTGTGCATCAAGCGAAACGCATCACCACGACTAACGCTAGCATGTTGGTGGGTATCTCCTGTGAGAATCACCCTCGCCTGTTGTTTTTTGGCAATCGTTAAAATCTGATTCATATCCTGAACCCCAATTTGGCTCGCCTCATCAATCCAGATCACTTGCCCTTTGACTTGTTGTTGTAGCTTTTTGTCATGCAGTAATTTTGCCACTGTATCAGCGCCGGTGAATCCTTCACCGCGCAAGGTTCCTCGTGAGGCATCTGCACTGATGGCAAAGGCAAACAACTCTTTGTTGCTTTGCTTTAAGTGATGCTTTATTTCCTTCATCACTGTGGTTTTACCAACCCCTGCTTTCCCCATAATCGCCGTCACAAAATCTTTGGATTCTAATACGCCTTGCACGGCTTTTTTCTGATTTTTATTCAAATAGTCAGCCTGAAATTGAATGGGTTCGGTCACATACGCTTTTTTGGTGCCTCGACCATTGCGGACGGAATCCAACATAGCGTTTTCTTCCTTCAGCACATGGGGCATGGTCATATATTCCGTGCCTTTATGTTTTTTTAGCAATGCTCCACGATCATAAAACGCCATATGGACTTGTTCTTGCGTGACTGCGCCTACACCAAAACGAAGTGCGGTTTGCATAGCCTCACGAGTTGTTACGGTTGATTGCCGCTCAAACAAGTGCGAAATGGTACGTTCCATCACCTGATCAATCGTTGGCTCGGGTACTCGATCAACTTTTTTAAGTTGATCGATCGGTTCACCGCCTGCTGCGATGTAACGTTGATACCAATTGTTTTGAATTTCCTCTGGTGATTTGAGTGATTTTTTTGAATCCCTCGTAAAGACAGCAAGTTTTGCTTTTTGTTTGGGTGAGGTAATTTTTTCTTTTTCAATAATGTCTTCAATTTGTTGCGTTCTTTGGGAAAAAGTACGCACCATTTTACGAGGAATCCCTGTGATTTCCCATCGTGTTTTGGTCGGGGTAATGCCAAAACCCTGCGTTTTGAGCATCTGGGCAAAATGGTTATGAAATACCGCCTCAAAGTACGGTGCATTTTCTTTGATATGCCCAAACTCTCCCGCTTTCCAACGATTTTCAATCACGTCTTTCGTCACATTAAATACGATGCAATGTGCATGGAGGTGGGGATCTGGGATTCCATTGAGAGGTCTTGCGGTATCGTGAACAAACATTGGCCACACCATATTGCCAGTGCGACGTTCTGTATTTTGTCCGTTTTTTCGCACCCGTGTGTACATCTCTTGTTCCACTTCAATCATGGTTTGTTTAATGGCAGTTTCAAACGCAACACGAATAGCATTGCGGGTTTCAAAGTCACTAAGTCCATAAACAATGCTGACGCTCTTAGGCGCATTAAATGTGAAATCGTAGGAGATTCTGCGCTGTGTTCTGGTACGGGGGGTTAGTTTCTCACCTGTTAGTGGGTGAAGATTATCAACCAAACGGTCAAAATGTTCTTGCTCAACAAAGCCCTTTAAGCCAAGTTCCTTTGAAGCTTCACCATTCCAATAGCCCTTGACTTGGCCTTTTTCAACGTAGTAATCAGAAGTAACCAAAGCGGCCTTAAAATATTGTTTAAGATCGGCTGCTACTTCAGAAACATGCATTTCTAACATGGGGCATTTTCATTTGGTTTATTATTGTGATAAATAGTTTGTTTATCACACCCAATGGTTACATGATATATAATAATGCATCCATTGGTTGCTAAACCATTACAATGATTAGGCCAGAGTTAACGATCCATCCCTTTCGATGGGTTAGGATTTTTTTGAGGTGGATTTTTCACTTTTACTTTTGCGATATATTGATCTTTTTTATATTGTTCCATCCCTTTGACAATACCTTGAAGTCTGGGGTTCTCTTGTGCCATTTTAGGTAATTTTTGAACGTCCTTAACTTTAAGCTCAGGCATTTCCTTAGCTAGGCGATACCCTTGGTTAAAACCTCTTTTGATTTCTGCGTGATGTGGGTCTTTTTCTGCCATAATTAAAAGGTATCTTGTGCATTATTATCCAAAAATTTCATGATCGAATCACGGTCGTAGAGAATCAATTTTCGGCTCGGTTGGGTAAAACGAATTTTGCCCTCGTCACGGTATTTTTGTAGCGTGGTGGATGAGCTAATTCGAAGCAAGCGCATCGCCTCTTCATCATCAATCCATTTGTCATCCACACCCTCATATTTCTGGTCGATATATTCGGTGACTTTATCAATGAGCGCGAAGAAACTTTTCTCCTCTAAACAGATTACTTCCATGCAGTTATGATTTTTTATAAAGTTACGAATTTGATTTCAAATGAGACAATCCTTAACCATAGAATTGCCTCATTAAGTTGTTAATTACCAACTGGCTTGATATTCAATCGAGCGCCATTCGTTAGGATGATTCTTGTTATCCTCTAACCACGCAATCGCTTTGGTAAAAATCTCAATAGCATCATTCTTTTGCTCTTGATCATTTTCACTTTCGCCAAAAAAGAACCCTTCCGTATGCGGTAGTTCATCCGTTTCAATGGCCTGTATGATTTGGCGCATATCTTTGACAGATAATTCGATTGGTTGGCAGTTATCGTCACCATCATACGAAAAATGTTGAACAATATATCCGTGAAGGTCAGGATGTTTTCGCCAATATCCAGCCTCATATCGATGGGCTTTCAAGAGGTAATCATCCTCTTTTATATTGAGTTCTGGATGTTGATAGTTAAACGTGAAGTACTTTTCTGCCCATAAATACATATCTAAACCCATGTTATTCTCCTTTCCCGTTGTCGATTATTTCAAGATGCTCAATTCCATAATCGGAAAGCACCTCGTCCAGCAGTTCTTTTGTGAAGTCAGAGCTTCCAAGTAACACTCCACAAAAAATCTCAATGCGATCATCAGGACTCAACGTGTTTAGTGCATGTTCATCACGATAAAAGGCGATAAAATCATCCCGTGTGATGGTGCTTTTGCGCTCATCCCGAATGATGGTGTAATTGTCATATTCGGTCGCAATAGGTGCTATTTGCAGAAGTTCAACTTCGTGAAACAACCGTAAAAACTCTTCTCGTTGTTCAGGTGTTAATGGCGAATCATTCTCAAGATACCATTCGATATAGCCCCTGACATGCGTAGCAAGGCAGCAACTATCTTTACTAAGATGTTTAAGATCATATCGACCTGTCCATTCATCCCCATTTTGCCATATGATCGTAAAACGGTGCTTGTCGTAACCGCCCTCTTTGGGGGCTGATCTAGCGTTGAGTTTAAGGATTGCTTTCGCTTCCTTAAAAGAGGATGCGGTTCGCCTAATATCACAAACTTCTGATAGCCCCTCTAACCGTGTGATAGCGATTTCTTTGATTGGTGAAAGCTCGAGCCTCACCACACCCTTTGCATCAATAAATGCGTTACGTGTCATGGTTTTTCCTTTCTCTTATATTAAAAAAACACTTATCCCTTCGAGGGCATGGATTTTTAAGGAACGGCCAGGTGGGAGTTCCTTAAAAGACACTGGCAAACTTCATGGTCATAGGGTGCTGATTCAGCTTTTTTGCGCGAAAGAATTGAGCTAGAAAAAAGCGCAAAATCAGCATCAACAAGCGCATGCGCCGCCCTTGACCAATGAAGGCAAACAGGTTGCCTAATGAAAGGGAGGGATACGGGTTTTCACTTTTGGACGCTTTTGGCGAACAAAAGCCGATTTAGAAAAATAATCGTCTGTGAATACAACCTATAATAGTTAATTTCTTAATTGATTCATTGAATGAAACTTTGAGTTGTGCTATGAATAAGATGAGAGAGTTGAGGTAATGTGATGGATAAGCAGGTAGATTGGTCTGCTCAGGCCAAAGGTATTGTTGGCAATCCCGTCAGAATCAAAAGTGATAAGTGGATTACCAGCGAAGACGAAATCACCGATGATATAATCGAACACGCACGAAAGGTTGCTGCGGATGTTGTAAAACAGCATGGGGAGCAATATTTGCCAATTTTTGAGCGTCTGTGTTACGAGCACGAACAGCGAGAGAAAACAAAAGCTTTGTTAGAAGAAGCTTATGACCTCGCTGACTAAACAATTTTCTTACGTTATTCTATAGAGTTGCAGTGGCAATTATCAAAGAGGATTTATAACTTAAAGTTGTCTTTTTTAAATCAATATTGCCTATTGATTGAGTGATTGAACTGCGTTATGGCTAGTGATCAATGATTGTGTTTTAGAAAGGTCACCTCATGTCATCCTTATTTCGAAAATTAGCGCTAGTTATTTTGGCAATATACATGGTTGCAAGTACAGCGAGTGCCACGGAGCTACTAAAGAACTATGAAAGCTACAAGGAAACACTGCCAGAAATTGAACGCAGTGAATGGAAAACCGATGTCTATGACCTGTCCTTTGTGGCCTACGACGCCGCCTTTGCCGAAGAATTTGGCCTGCTAAAAGACCATGTGGAGGAGCTGGATGAGGGCTTGCGTTACATCAATGTGCAGATGATCACCGAAGGCAGCGACACCAAGTGCTACTACACGGTGATGTTGGATAAATCGGTGGAATTGGACTTTCCAGAGGAGGATATGGTGGATAACATTCAGAACCCGCTGCCGACATTGCCAGCGGATTTTAATGCCCCAAAAGAGTCACTTCGTAAATCAGTACACTTACGGAGCATGCCAAGCCGCCCCGCGCCTTACCAAGAGTACTATGGCAAAACTTACATTGCTAACCTTGGTTATAAATTTAATAAACGAGGTGTACCTTATAGTAATGGGTGGCAAAATTCGTTAGGGATTAACAACTTTATTCAAAGCCGTGACATTGAACAAAATATTATAGCGTTGCATGGCTGCTCTAATACCGAAGCTTTGAAACATCCTGACCTCGCTATTTGGGTGCCAAAAAAAGGCGCACCTCAATCTGCACCAACACCAGAAACACATCATGCCTTTCGAGTTCCACAATCCATAGTGGATGAACTGTTGACAATTCGCAAACTCAACGAAACCCGTCTATTAGGAGATAAATAACCATGACCATAACAGCAAGCGAAGCAGCCGAACTTTCTAGTATTGCTTATAATAACGTAGGTACTGGTATTCCAACCGGATGGGATGCTACCATTTGGAAAGAAGTTCAAATACCAGGTCCAGATCAAGATACTATTTACACTGGTGGTTATTATGGTCGTATTTTTGTCAAGCTCAATGCAGCAGGAGATGAAATTGTTGATGTAGTGATAGCCCATCGTGGCACAGATAATGTGAATGACTGGGTGACGAATAATCTACCTTTAGCCGCAGGGTATCAAGCACCGCAAATTACTAATGCCAATGATTTTACGGCAGCAGCCAAAATAGCAGTAGCAGCATATGAAACAGATAATTTTTTAAACCCAATCAATATCGATTCTGCCACCACCCACACAGGTCACAGTCTCGGTGGTTATTTGGCGATTCATGCAGCGAACGACCAAGGCACGGGCATTGATGCCATTACCTTTGACAATCCCAAAACGGGTATTACCATAGCCGATAATACGGCGAATGTGACCACCTACTTAAATGCGCCTAACATCGTTAATACGGCAGGTGATGGTGAACATTTAGGCACGGTCTATGAGTTAGACCGCAATATTAGCACTGGAGTTGACCATGAGGCATCGTTTACCAACATGCTAAAAGGCGTGTTTTTTGGAGCACTTCAAATACCAGCAGGATTAACCAGTACTGCCTTATCTCTCATTGGTCAGAATGAAGCACCAAGTGTTTTTGCACTCGGTCAAACATTAACAGAACATGATATGAATAATATCATCACACGCTTAGGGACTGCAAATACCAGCATCACCAATGTACCAGCACTTGAGAACTATTTGGTGGGTGATTTTGCGGCAACAGGTGTGCTTGGTGGTGCTGCCAAAGAAGTGTGGGACAGCACACTTCATACCATTAGCGATGTAACTGAAACATCGTATGGTAATAATATTTTGTCGATTATTAACGCACCTGGCTTTGATGAAGATGCACCTATTGAAGGTATTGTTACGGGGGGTACAGGTAATGATACAGTGGGTGTGCTGGAACCTGCCGATATGATCTTTACTGACGCAGGGGATGATGTGATTCATTTGGGTGATGGCAACCATATCATCGACGGCGGTACGGGCAATGACACCATTGCATATACCGGTAGTAGTGCGGGGGTGGATGTCGATCTCGGTGCGGGGAATACGTATGTTGGTCCCGTGGTGGGTTCACCAAAAGACACATTTTCCAATATTGAAAACGCGATTGGCTCTGATCATGCGGATGAAATTGTGGGTGATGCAGCCGCCAATGAGATTACAGGCGGCGAAGGCAACGACCAACTAGATGGTGGTGCGGGGGCGGATACCTACATCGTCGGTGAAGACTGGGATGTGATTGACGATGACACCGGCACGCTAGAGATTGGCGGCACCACCTTTAGCGGCTATGGCACATGGGATGCGGCCAACCACCGCTGGGACTTGGGCGGTTACTACATTAACTTGGCGGGTACGGCGTTGATAGCAGAAGATTCTACCGACCCTAACAATGGCTTTGTGTTGGACGATTGGGTGGATGGTGACTATGGCATTACGCTCGATGCAGCAGGCTTTGGCGATATGGACGGCAAGTGGCAATATACAGAGCTATTTGGTTTTCCAGATGTGATTTATGGTATGGGAATTAGCGTTGATGAATATCATGTGACCCGAACAGACACGCTGGATTCTCGACTAACCTATTCCGGTCCTTTACCAGATGACAACGGAATTCATGTTGATTTAAAGGGGCATTTTACCCGTATCATTTCCACAGGCGAGCTGGTGACTTTGCATTATGGTTATAATGAAATTGAGGCAACCGAAGGCAACGACATCATCCGTGGTAATGATGTTTCGGAATTCAATTACTATGACCCCGATTACCCAGAAGAGGAAGCCGTGAACTTATTCTATGGCTTGGGTGGTGATGACATACTTGATGGTCGCGGTGCCATGGATGGTTTATTTGGTGGTGATGGTAACGACATCCTGATTGGAGGCACAGGTAATGATGGCCTAAATGGTGGTGCGGGTAATGATATTTTTGTGATGACTCAAGAAGCAACCGCCTTAGATGGGATTGGTGACTTCACTAGTGGTGAAGATTTGATTGATCTTTCGGGTGACGATTTTGCTGATGTGTGGGGGTTGCATAATATCACCCTCGTCGATGATATTTATGGCAATACGGAAATTAACTTTGCTAGTGGGTATCAAGTAATCCTTAACGGTGTATCAGCGGCAAGCCTGTCTGCCTCTGATTTTATTTTCCGTCCACCAGTGGTGGCTTATGGCACGGTGAATGATGACTATTTAGAGGGTTTTGGTGGGTATGACACCTTCTACAGCAGTGCGGGTTGGGATGTGATTGACGGTGGCGACGGTATAGACACCGTGTTTTATGATGGCGATACAGCAGGTGCGAAATTTAACATCCGTAATGATGCTGATTATGGCTCTGGTTTTACAGGTGACGTGCTGCAACTAGGTAGCTACACGGTCGATCAACTGGCGAATATTGAAACAGCTAGCGGCACAGACTTTGACGACACGTTCATCATTGAAGAGGTCAAGGACGGGATGGTTTTGGATGGGTTATCTGGTGTGGACCGGATGCAGATTGGTGCGGCAGATATGATTGTGAACATGTTTACCCAAACCATCACCCAAGGTGTGAATGTGATGAGTTGGATGAACATTGAAACAATCACGGCGTTTGACGCAGGGGTGATGGGCATTGGCGGCACGGGTCGTTTGATTCTTGGCACACGGGATGATGATTCAACACTCACAAATACGCTCGGTAATGATGAGATACACGGCTTTAGCGGTGAGGATGTCATTGATGGTGGTGATGGTAACGACCTGATTTACGGTGGTGATAATAACGATATTTTGTACGGTAATTTAGGCAAAGATGAGCTGCATGGCGATGCAGGCAATGACGAGCTCCATGGTGATGATGGTCACGATACGCTGTATGGTGGCGATGATGAAGATATTTTAAATGGTGGTTTAGGCAACGACACGCTATACGGTGATACGGGCGATGATACGCTAAACGGCAATGAAGAAGATGACACGCTCTACGGTGGTCTAGGCACGGATGCGCTTTACGGCGATGACGGAGCAGACGATTTGTTTGGTGGTGACGGTGTAGATACACTCCATGGCGGTGCGGGCGATGATGAGCTATTTGGCGATGACGGCGACGATGTACTGCACGGTGAGTTAGGCGATGATTCACTCGATGGTGGGCTTGGTAATGACACGCTCCATGGTGGTGATGGCGACGATAAGCTTGGTGGTTCCAATGGTGATGATGTGCTTTACGGCGAAGCAGGCGAGGATCAGCTATATGGCGAGCTGGGTGATGACACTATCTACGGCGGTGATGGTGATGATTTGATTCGAGGTCATGATGGTAACGATGAGCTGCATGGCGGCGAAGGCAATGATGAGCTGCACGGTATGTCTGACGATGACGTGATTTATGGGAATGAGAATGACGACATCATCGATGGCGGTAAAGGGAATGATACCATTTACGGCGGTGATGATGATGATATGATTTTTGGCGGGCTGGACGATGACACGCTCCATGGTGATGCGGGTGATGACATCATTGGCGGTGGTGATGGTGTGGACGAACTACACGGTGGTCAAGGTACCGACATCCTCTATGGTGGCACAGGCAATGATACTCTCCACGGTGGTGCAGATGATGATTCACTGGTTGGTGAAGCTGGAGATGATACGCTCCGTGGGGATCAAGGTAATGATGAGCTGCATGGTCAGGCTGGTGATGATGTGCTTGTTGGTGGCGCTGATGCCGATACGCTCTATGGTGGTGCGGGTGCCGATGTGTTTACCTTCGAGGCACTGTCTGACTCCTATCACTGGACACAAGATAACATCAAAGATTTCGACCAAGGCACCGACTTGATTGATGTGTCTGCACTGGGCTTTACCAACATCGCGGCAGGCTTGGGTACAGGTACCACGCTTGGATTCATTCACAATGCTGGCGATACGCTTGTCGTCCATGCACCCTCTGATTTTAGTATCCGTATTGATGGTATGTTTGGGCTGAGTGATGTGGATTTTATTTACTAGATGAAGGCTAATATTTGTACTACAAATTGTACTACAAATTGTACTACATTAAATTTATGTAATGCAAAATGTATAGTAAATTCAATAACTTAAAAATTGATAAAAATAATAGTGGTGCCGACACGCGGCACCACATTTCCCCTCAATATTATTTAAAAAACATAGAGAATCAGCCGTTTTTGGTTGATCCTCTCATGTCTTCATGTTATCCTACCTGTAAATTGTACTACATTTTGTACTACAAAATGCACTACAAGGAGCAACTATGAAATACTTAAAGAAACGTGGGAAATGGTATCACTATCAACGTCGTGTCCCAATAAGAGTTTTGCAAGTTTATGAACTACTTAAAGTCAAGGTAAAGAGGTCTGTAGAAGAGCCTCTTTATACTGATAGTGAAATATTAGCTGAGGAAAGAAGTATTTCAGTCAATAAGCGCTATGAGTCTTTTTGGAATGACATCATTGCAAAGGGCATTACTATGGCTGAATCTGACTTTCAAAAGGTGGTTCAGACTGCAAAACTAATGGGGTTTACTTATCGATCACAAGAAGAGTTGGTTGATGCTCCACTTCCCAAAGTTTTGAATCGTTTACAAGTACTTTCTGAAGCCGAAGGAACGGAACAACAGGTTAAAGCACTTCTAGGAGGTGCTAAAGCCCCTACTATGCTTTTGTCACAGGCATTGGAGAGGTTTTGGGATATTTCCGACCATGAGATAATGGATAAATCTCCTCAACAAATTCGAAAATGGAAAAATCCGATCATTAAGGCAATCAACGATTTTATTGAGCTAAGAGGCGATAAAGAACTAACTGAATATACACGCAATGATATGACGGAATTCAGAAAGTGGTGGATTGGATTAATTAACAATGAAGGGCGAAAAGCAAATACATATAATAAAGCGGCACGAAATGTCAAAAAAGTGATGCTAACAGTGAGTGAGCATGAGAGGGTTGATGTCAAAATTGATTGGATTTTTAAAAATTATAGCCTTGACGAAGACGATACTAGTACCACTCCACCTTTTGAAACCCAGCACGTAAAAGAGAATATATTAAACCCTAAATATCACGAAACTCTGAACCTGGAAGCAAGGTGTATTTTGTATGCAATGGCCGATACTGGTGCTCGCCCTTCTGAACTCGTAGGATTACGCCCACAAGACATAGATTTAGAAGCCGATGTTCCCCACATCAGAATTCACCCTTATAAAGGGCACAAATTAAAAAATAAGTATAGCAAGCGAGAGATTCCTCTTGTTGGGTGTGCTTTATGGGCATTTAAACAAATGCCCACTGGATTTCCTCGTTATAGAGATAGTAAATCAGGTAGAGAAAACCTTTCTGCCGTACTTAACAAGCATTTAAATAAAATGAACCTACTCCCAACAGAAGAGCACACGGTGTACTCATTGCGTCATAGCTTCGACGATAGAATGACAGATGCGGGAGTAATTACCCGAATCGCCAAAGAACTATTCGGGCATAAGATTCCGGGCACTGTCTATGGAGATGGTGGAACTTTGGAACGAAAGCAAGAATGGCTACTTAAGTTGTGCTTTGAGGAACCAAAGACATTAAATTAATGTAAATTCATACTCTACAAATATTTATTATTGGGAAGCTTCTACAATAATTTTCTCAATGTCTACTTCATCTACCGTATAATATAGAACTTGAGCAGTAAGTGCGCGTCTGGGCCCTAATCCCATAAAAAATTCAAAAACATTACTCTGTCCTTTGAATCTTTCATTTGTAACTGTAACTCTTGGGCCCTCTTCCGTATCAGTGTCGGGTCTTAATTCAAAAATTATTCTTTTCTTTGAAAAGTCACAAGACTTATCAGGACTGCTGACTCTTATTTTATTCTGACCATTTCCTAAAATGAAGTTCTTCTTTATAGATTGTTTAGGCGGAAAATTTGACATTGAAAACAGTTTTAATCTTTGCCTTAAAAAGTAATTACTTTTTACGAGAATTCCTAGCTATAAGAATAACTACATAGACTATTAATAATAAATATACCTAAGAATATGTTTTGCATTTATTAGATATAAGTTTTCAAGACCTTATGACAAATGCGAATTTTAACGATCGAATTCAATGCGAATTAATGGGGCATTATTTTACTGGAGAACGCCAAGATTATGGATTTAGTGCATGGATGAAAGTTAGCAAGAAGCAATTGAAAAAATTAGCTTTGAGAGTCCTGCCTGATTTAATTCATAACTCTTTTAGTATTGGTCAACCGCATGTTTATTTAAAAGTAACTTGTTAAAGTTTAGTGGTCATTGAGGCAGGATTCATTATAAAAGCTAATAAAATTAAACTGTTAAATTTTTATTGGGTACAATTCTGGGTACAACCAAAGTTACTTCTTATTCTGAAATAGTTAGTTAATAGTTTACTTTATCAATAAGTGCTTGGTTTAGTAAATTATATCTATTAAGGAGAACTGCTGTTAATTCTTTGTGAGCTTTGATAGATTGTTCATATATTGCAATAATTTTTTCCAAAAATTCTTTACCATTATTAGTCAAACCATGAACTTTCTGGCTATTCAAACCAAGTAAATACTGGGCTTTGTTTCTCAATTCTTGATTTTCCTGCTGAATCTTTGTCAGAGTAGTTATTACCTCACGATAAAGTAAAAGGTCATTAGCACTTGGTCGAAAATCAGTTAATGGTTCGACTGCTTGAATTTGCCCATTGAGTAAACTCACATTCACATTGAGAATTTTTGCAAGATCATTTATAGCAACAATTTGATCGTGGAATGCCACATTTCTAGTTACGGATTCGTAAGTACTAATCACAAAATCATCACCAATTAATTCAGGTATCAATTGGATAGCTAACCCCGAAGCAATATACAGCCAACCTTCTGTTATTTTATCATTGTTTATATTATCGTAAGCTAGTACAGCTGATAATAACGTCAAAAGATTTGGCGCTCCATTGGTTAAAAACTTTAATAATTTTTTGTTGGTTTTTGTATCAAATAGGAGCAAGCTTTTTGCTGCTAATGTATGCATTTCATATTTCGATACAATCGATGCCCAACCTTGAATATTTCCCACAAAAAGTAATGTTTCATTTCTCAAGTGTTGTTTTTTTTCTGCATTTTCTTTTTCAACCTTTTTCTGAGCTGCATCCAATTGCTCACTAAGCTTATCTATCTCATCTTCTGTAAGTTCACTTCTATGATTTGCTAACCACCGCAGATACTTCGTCCTTTCTTCGAGCTCCTTGTTAAGTTCTTGAATCTCAAACTGAAGGTAACTAGCATTATTAAATTCCTTTTGTGTATTAGAATTTTGAGCATTTAAGTTTAAGATTTTCTCATCAATTTCTGCAGTAACAACTCTTCTTTTACCCTCAGACTTTTTTTGGGTTTCCAAATTCATTATCTTAGTTTGTTGCTCCAAAGCTTCCCCCATATATATAGTTAGATCTTTGGTCTGAGTTTTGATTTTTACTTTTTTCTCATCTAATAACTTACTTAAACTATCGACCTCTTTGATTAAATAGTCTAATTCTGCCTGAAATACCTCCGTAGTATCAATCTTATAAGGAAATTCGTAAATTGGCGATTCTTGAGTATTCGCAATATCATATATTAAAATAGAAAACACTAATGTTATTAGAATCGAACTCTTTGAAAAGTTTTTCATAATAGAATAGAATTTGGTTCGTTGGTAAAATAACAATTTTTCAAGAGTTCAGACAGCGGAAAAACCCTGTTTTATACCATAGGAAAAACCCTATGATAAACTCTCATTTTCAACAACTAAAACATACTAGCAGTAATGCTTAACTCACAATATTATCAAGTGCATCATCTGCCTCTTTGTGGATAAAGTTCGCTTGGTAGTTGATGGTCGTTTTTAAATCCGAATGGCGGTAGAGCTTTTGCAGTACATACGGGTCCACATCGCCTTTGGCAATATTCCCGAAAGTATGCCTGGCTATATGATTGGATAATGGCTTATCAATATCACATAGCTTAGCGATTCGCTTAAGGTATTTATTCAATAAGCTGGTTGCATTTCGGCTTTTTATGTAAACATCTTGAGCATTTAATTTATCTGCTAGCTTAAGATGTGGAAAAATAAAATCGTCAATAGACCTTGCATCGTCTCGGTAGTGCTTCAAAATCGCCTTGGCCTTTTCCGGGATTTTAAGAGAAACGGGCTTTTCGTTTTTATTCATGGTGTAAAACAGCCGTCCGTCTTTAAAGTCCGACCATTGCATTTGCACTACGTCAGAAATACGGATGCCAGCGAAATAGAACGCAAATAACCAAACATGCTTGGTATGCCAAATCTGTGTTCCAGGTTCAAGGTCCAATGCTTCAATACGTTCTACTTCTTTTTTCGTAAGCCCAATTTTGTGGCCGCTTTTTAATGTAATTTTTTCTTTATCACCCGCAAAAGGATAATGCTCGGCTTCCACTAGGTTTTCTCGAATTGCCGTATTGAAATTCGTGCGAATGAAAATAAGATGGTTTGAAATGGTTCTGTCAACATGATCAAGGTAGGTCTTACAAAAGCTCTTAAAATTCTTTAAGAAGGCTGCATTTATCTCAATAAAGGCTAGCTTTGTCTCATTGCAAAGGGCCTCCAAGGCTTTCAAGAAATTATTTGGGTTTTTTCTGCTGTCAATAGCCCGTTGCTTACGACGTTGCATAATTTCTGCTTTACAGGTTTTATGAGGCTGGAAATTTAGAAATTCTTGAATGTTATAAAGCATAGATCGTTCACGAGTAGCAACCGAATAGACTTCTTCAGCGTGTTTGAGTTTAATGCGCTCTCCAGCAACTTCAAAAAATGAAGCACCTTTATCAGAATGTTTAATCTTTTGCTTTAAATCCTGTGCAGATATATAGCTACTTGATGTTTCGGCTTCTAGCAGCTTATCATTTGCTTCCGCCAATTTTTGAGCGAGTAAATTATTTAGCCTCTTTGAATTCGGATGTGATTTTTTAACAACCTTGTTTTTGTCGTCCCAATCCAATTCTAAAATCGAATGTCCTAAGGGAATCCGTTTTGGTACTCCATCCTTAATGAGCTGAATAATGATTGGAAACGTCCCATCTTTTTTTTGTTTGTCTTTTCGTAACTTTACTTTAATTGATGCCATAATCTTTGTTTAAATGATTCATTAGACTCAATTAAAAAGGGGCAAATATAGGGCCAAAAAATGCTGGTTTTTTATGGTTTTAACTGGTTTTATTTGGTGTTCAAAAAGTCAACTTTTCAGTAAAATCAACTGTTTTGAGCCATACCATTTCAATCATCGCCAAATTCATAACCCTGAGGTCGGGAGTTCAAATCTCCCTCTCGCCACCAAAAACCGGAAAGTTTGACTTTCCGGTTTTTTTATACCATTAACCGAACGAAGTTTACTTCAGTGAGGGAAATGGTATAAAAAACCAAGCGTGATAACGCTTGAAGGTTTTTGGATGATAGCCCCCACTTTAGATTCATGAGCAAAGCGAATAAATCGAAATAAAACTATTTAAACTAAAAGCTGAATAAAAAAAACCAAGCACGACAGCGCTTGAGGTTTTGGATGATAGCTTTCCCCACTTAAACTCATGAGCGAAGCGAATAAATCAGATAAAAACGAAAAACATTTCCGCGAAAAGCAGGCAATAAAACAAGACCTTTTTTTATGAAATCTTACGTTTCCTGCATCTAATTTGAGAAAATAAATTTTTATGAAAACGCTTTTTTTCCTGCTTATTACCACCTTATTCTGTTCGGACATTTCACAGTTAACCCACGAACGCATTAACTTTAGTATAAACCCCATCATTGGCAATGTGTCTTTAAATCACATTCCGAAAGCGCAATTGAACAATCTGGATGACAAAGAAAAGGTCAAGACTCACCTCACTTATGTCTACAATTATTTATTAAAAGAATCTGTGAATTATCCTGAGGAGATAAAGCGGAAACGCCTTTATATTTTATCAATATTGTCTGACTATATTGCGGCAGGTAACTATCCCGAAAACGCAAAATACGAAGGTAGAAGACCATGCTTTATTGATGATTCCAATACATATTGTGCCGTAGGACATTTAATAAAAGAAACTTCGGGCAAAACTCTGGCCAAAGCCATTAATAAGAAACACCAGTATGACTATATATACGATATGGACTTTATACCTCTGGATGACTGGATCGCAAAAAGTGGATTTACAAAACAAGAAATAGCAATGATACAACCTACCTATGATTTTTACAGACCCAGAAAATATCATACAGCCTCTGTATCTACTGAAGTAAGGAACGGAAACTTTCCAAATTTTGGTTGGGGATATCATTACATCACCTACAGATCACAAGGTTCAAAGTTAGGCGGCCATTTTATGAGATCTTATAGTGCAATAATTAACCATTATCAGGATAGAGGCTGGTCTGCCAGTGCAGAATCTGAAAGAAGTTTATTCGCTATAAAAAAAATTGGTCTTTCATTAAACTCCGGATTGGGTGCCAAGTATGTTAACCTGGACGCTCAACACTACCTTCAGGGCTTACCTTCTGCATCCCTTAATATGATTGTCAGACGGAACAAAAGACTTTTCTTTGATTTTGGGACATTATATCAATACAGCATTCCGCTCATCAATCAAAATGAAACCAGCTTAAACAGACATACATTTGTGTTTAGGTTTAGGGTGGGCTATTCCAGAAATTAAGTCATTACCACTACAGGTGATTATTTGGTATCCATGTTTAGAGTTTAGACAAGTAAATCGAAATAAAACTATTTAAACTGTTAGAACAATCTAAAAACCAAGTGTTATGACTCATTACTACATTTAAAATGCTTTCATTATTCAACAGACAACTATCATAGACACACGTTACATGCGCCCACCAGTTGCAGAGTACCAGTCAAATTATTCGACTATATAAGATACTTTAGAAAATGATAACTGATTTCCAAAGGGTGTATCATATCTGATCTTGATAAACTTAGAATCTGTTTTTTCTATTAATTGCATTTCATTAAAAAAATAAACTCCATGCTCATTTTTATTCAATTTGAATTTCAGAGAATCGTTGGGATTAGTTACTATATCAGTACTGTCACCAACTAAAATAGTCTTTATAATATCCTCTCCACGTTTCGGAACCAATACCACTCTAAATCCCAGCTCGTCACCAACTTCAAGTTTTGTACTCCTGCTTATTGCTGCAATATATAATTCTGAAAATCGATATGGATACTGATAACTCTCCTTCAAATTATTTAATGCCAATAGATGTAGTTCTCTGAATTGAAGCTCTAAAAAGCTATTACCAAAAACATTTCCTGATTCAATTTCTTTTAATTTAAAGTCAATAATATTATCAGTTATACACCTTCTTTTTAAAAGATTCTTTAATTCTTTGGAAACCGTATAATTATTTTTGATTGAATTTGATATCTGAGACTCTAGTAAATCAATATAAACTTTAATAGAATCAGTGATACCTCTTTTATCTTGGGCTAGAAAATTTACTATTGAATCTTCAACTGATTCAATTTCAGAGTTAACCTGATTAATATACTTATCAAAATCGTCACTATTATTACAGGAAAGCGCTATAAGTAGTAAAATGCTTAAGATTATTCGAATTATGGTCATATTTTCTTGTATTGGGGTTAAATCTAATTGTTTTATATAACACAAAAGTAAAGAAACTATACTCGAGTGCATTCATAATGCATTTGAAACTTTATATATTTTATTTTCAATAACTTATTATGCCTCCAACAGATTATTTCCGTATTACACTTCGTTAAATGCTAACCCATTACAACCATTGTAAAATAGGCACTCATTACGCTTTACTAAATGTGAGCCAGCGGGTTGTGGGTTATTCCTATAGACAACTAAAGTAAGCGTCAGTTGAGTTAATTAATATCTCTTTTAATATTATTGACAAGACCTTTACTAACATTGTATGTTGTTCCCCTATAATGTCTATATATTATTTCACCTGTTTTAGAATTAACTATTTCCAGGATAAGATTTGAACTAAATCTACACATCTTCAGGTAGTAAATCATTTCATTATCCTGTATCACTTTCCTCTCCAACTCTTTCTGAGAAATCACTTTATAGTCAAACCCATAATTACTAAAAACTTTATGGATAAAATTTATATCTGGTTTTGAATCCATCCATGTAAATGGATTCCATTTTATAGCAAAATAATCAGGCACGTAAAGCGTTTTATCCTTTAATAATTTAATCTCACTGGTACTCTTTCTTTTCCCAGTCATTGCCCAGCCCGTATTTCTTTCAATTAATGCATTTACTTTCTGAACATAGTTTTTTAATGTTACCAGATTATAATTGTAGAGAGAGTTGGCAATATAATTTGCTCTGGAGCCATCCACAGGCACTTTATTGCCCTTGATATCATTCACTAAAGTACCTTTCAAACAGAAGTAAGTTTTAGCAAATGGTTTAGTAGCCCATGAAATTATCAGGCGTTCTCTCTTTTTATACTTTTTACTTCCCATTTTTTCTTTTTTAGACTCAAGTTCACTTAAATCTTTCCTTGCAGATATCTCGTCAAAATGAGAAAATTTAAAATAAGCGTACATTGATTGTATATTTACGCTACTGGGATCACTCGGACCGTCCTCAAGTGACCTTATTGATTGATTAATTTCTAAAGTACAAAATGAGTAATTTTCTGTTAGATAATCTTTAATACTAAAATTCTTAAAATACACAACATCAAAATCGGTTACTGTCCAGGCATTTTGAAGCACAGATTTGTAGACTGCTTTATCATAAGTATCTGGTAACACAAAGATCATTTTAGAACTCAAAAGGCTGTCCCTACCTTTCATATAGAGTGATTTCATATAAGTTCTATGTTGGGACTCCACCCATTTGCCTTCTTCTCCATATTTAGAGTATAAATTAATTTGACCAACTGATGTTAAAAAGAAAGCAAATTGAAAAATTGCGCTTAAGATAATAGTTTTCATTTCTGGTATTTAACAGTAGTTTAAATTTGAGTGCTGCAATTTAAGGAATGTCAAAAACAAAACTTTATCTATACCATAATTCATAGTAAACGGGTGGTATAAATCATACTTTCGGGTGGCTTGTCAGCAGGTATAAATATCTACATTTGACTATAATTTGCTACCATAATAAAAGTATTGCACAGAAAATGAATCAGTATAGTTGAAAGGACTGGTTTTCAGAAACTACTGCCTTACTATATGAACAAAAACATCTAAATTTACACTCTAACTACAAAATGAAATGGAAAAATTCGAAAAAATCTCCGCACTTATTGCATCTGCAATTTTAGCCGTTCTTGGCATTGTTTTTTTCTTCATTAATACTGAAACGGTAGAAGAATATGAATCCGGTGAATCCAAATGGATCAGTGGTTTTTTAGAAGAATATGAGGTAGAAGAAACAAAAAGAGGCAATTTCTACACTTTCCATCTGGCAGAATACAGTAATGTTTTCACCATTCCCATACCTGAATGGCAATCATTTGACAGGGAAACATTTGATGAAATGTCTGATACAATACCGAATTTAAATATTGATTTTGAAGTCAGTGCATTAAGTCCGTTGAATACTGATGAACCCGTGAGTCTTCTCCAAATCAGAATATCGGATGTGAACCTGATTGACAGCGACGTGAAAATAAGATCAAGAAAGATCGAAAAATGGGCAGCTTTACTTCTTGCCCTTTTTTGTATAGGCGTTTTTATTTATTATTATAGGAAATCATGAATGTTAAATCAAATAATCATTCATCATTAAGTCATTTTATGAAAATATTTACACTTAGTTTACTTGCAATATTAAGTATAACTTGTACTTCAAGTTATGCAAAACAAAAACCGGATAGCAAGGATATTATTGGATTATGGAGCATAATAGAGGTAAGACTTACAGAAATTGAGGACGAAACTAAAAGTATATGTTATACCAGTAAGGATATAAGCTGTGAAGAATCTGTAGAACTAGTGAACAATCAATTTTCGAAAGTAACACTTGACTTTAAAGCAGACGGTCATTTGATTATTAAAAACTCTCCTGCTCCTAAAGACCCTACCACTCTTGATGCCGCCTATAAAATCATTGATAGGGAAACGGAAATATTTGTTGACATTGCCGGATCTCAGGCTTTTAGCGGAGAACCATATTTGGTCAGACTGATCTCAAAAGATAAAATTCAACTCGTTTATTCCGATAAAAAAAGAAATATGAAAATGATTTTTACACTGAAAAGCATTCAAAAATAAAATTACGCTTTGTCATATGAGCCGTACTAATTTGAAAATCACTGTCCTCTACCTTCTGTTATCCTTTATATGCCTTGCGCAGCAGGAAAGCATAGTTCAAAACAGCGTTAAAAGAGGCTTTTTACTCGAAATTGAGCAAAATGGCTCCATTGTAAAGCCAATTGGGGATTCTGTGTTGTTAGCTAAGCATCCGTTCACCATAATATTGACTTGTCAAAACATTAATGGGGTTACAATTAATCTTTCCCATTCAGCTAATCTGTTTAATCTTACGGAAAATGATGAAGTGCCTGACCTTAAACATTTGTGGATGAAAATAAATGTTGAAGAGCCCAATAATATTGACAAAACACTTGAAGTAAACAATGGTACTGGGTATCATTATATTGGTTTTGACGAGACTTGGAAGAAATGTGACAGCGTTATTTTCTCTGAGGGAAAAAATATAATTAAAAACCGCGTAGATAGCTTGTACGTTTTTAATGGTCAAACACTACCTATTAAAGACTGCGAAAAGGATCTGTATTTATTTGCAATGGATTACTCTTCAGAAAAACAAAGGAACTCTGGAACTCTAGAAGACATAGATAATAAAGTATTTAGCAGACAACGCTTAAAAATTGTTTGGAAAAAGGAAGAATAAAAGCTTAATTTTAGAGAATTAGTCACAACATAACCTAATGCAAAATGACGGATATAAATACAAAACTTGAATCCTTTGACAATACAAAACTGATTGATATTGTAAAAAATTATAAGCAATATGGTTATGATGAGGGCCTAAGAAATATTGCGATTGAAATTTTAGATAAAAGAGGAATAGACAAAGAACATTTAAAACTATCCGGAAATTTTGAGAACCAATCTTATGAGTCTGCACAAAGGATGTATAAATCATTTAGTCTGAATTCGAAATTGGCGTTTATACTTTATATCATTGCTTTGATTTCCAATATTCTCATATTAACCCTTTCCGGAAATTCCTCTGTCTTAACCTCAACCATTTTAATTATTAACTGGACGGCCTTAATTGCCTATTTTATATTTCTCATTCAGTCGTTTATGAATCAAAACAGGTTTTATAAGATAATTGGAAAGGAAAGTGATTCCAATGGCATTTTAATATACGTTTTTTTAGGATTGCCATTTTACATTTTCACCTACTTCTATTTTAGAAATCAAATGAATGAGGAAATGAAAACGATAGTGTAGGTCTTCCCTTAAAGGTTACTATTTTAATTAATCGACATTAAGGATCAAAATAAAGTTAAATATGAAACTTTTAATATTGATTCCCCTCCTACTTCTATTACCTCAAAATAGTATTGGTCAAATTACGCTGAACGACAGTATCAGGACAATTCTGGAGAAAAATGAAAATGTTGATTCAATTGAATTTGATACGGAATGGTACTATAATGGCAATAAAAAACTGGAAGGGTGGTTTTATCACACCCATCGCTACCCTATTGATAATAAAGATAGTGCTATAATTAATGAACCTGTTATAGTTGCAGTTGGAACAATATACCAATACTATAGAAACGGTAATTTGAGATCAACTCATTTCCATTCATTTAAAGACATAGGTCTGTCAAAATTAATAATGTATAGTAAAAAGGCGTATATCACATCAATATGGGAATACAGGCCTTCTGATAACCCTCCAACCCGTTCGAGTTTGTTTTTCGGAAACATGTCGAACTTAAAAAAAATCAAAGCAATTGAACATTACAGAAACTCAACCCAGGTTAAATATGAGGTAAACTGGTGTGGTATGAAATTTTGTGGTAATTACCTCTCCTATTATAAAGATGGAACACTACATTCAAGTGGTCAATATACCACTAATGGTAAAAAAACCGGGATCTGGAAATACTATGACAAAAAAGGGAAGCTAAAAGAGGAAAAGCTGGAAGAATAATCTTTAATCTATGTTCTGGTATCTATCAATCTAACTCAACACCTGCGAAATAAGTGTTACGCTAAAAAGTGTCAAAAATATCCAGCCTATAAACCCTTCTATAATGGCCAGATATCTACCTAAACCTTTAATTGGAATTTCTCCAAAACCTAAGGTTGTGAATGAATTAATGCTTAATGTCAACCCATTGATTAACAAAACGACAACCTTATAAATTACATATCCACTTAACACCAAAATAAAAAGCACATTATTAATGAATCGTTTAAATGGTGAAAGTCCAACCCAATTATTTTTTACGACATTCAAATAACCCCAGACTTTTATTTTTAGTTTTAATCTTTTTTGTTGGAACCATAAAAACAATGAAGTAAAAAGTGTAAATACCCAGGGAATCTTCTTTTTCTGAAGCTTTAACACCTTTCTGGTTTCGCTCGTTTCCTGCAGCTCTTCTAAATCAATATCATAGGCCGAAACAATGTTTTTATCAGTTGTAAAGTAGGTCACCGATTGTTCTATTTTTCGGTTAAGCAAACGCAGGTTCATTTTATTCCATGAATTTCTTGAAAAAAGAAAAAACAAAGCGAATAACAAGATGATTTTAAAGGATGAAATTACAATTTTAGAAGGACTCGTTCCATAATTTGAAAAATGCTTTAAAAACCGATTGGTCTGCAATTCGAAATAAGTACTAAATGTGCCGTTTACAGCATTAACATGCGCCAATCGTTCAGTTTCGCGATCTTTAATTTTAATATAAATATTGTTAGCTGATTGTCGGTCATGAAAAGCCTTAAAATAGGTATGAAACTTGCTTAAAAAAATGAGTTCTTCACGATAATACAGATCGTCTATATCTCTCAGATTATCATAAATTGAATCCAGGTATTCGTTGTTCAGACTGGCAATTTCCTGACTGTAGAAAATATAATTAAGTGGTATTACTCTTTTATTTGTTATGGGCCATTGCATGTTATAATTCGATTCTACTTTATCTACCTCGAAAAGTAAATCAGCATCTACTTTATTGTGATTGAGACCCAAATTTGGGATATCATTTAAAAATAAATAACTCCACGCTTTAGATTGTATCGAATTTTTTGAAAAGTAAAGCTCCGAACACTCTGTTATTTGAATTAAAAAAGCATCATCATCATATTCAAACCGATTGTCCATTATATTGATAAAATTTGATCGGATAATATTAATATTCAGTATTGGCCGAATACTAAACACGGAATAATTAGTGCCGGAACTATTTATAAAAATTGAATTATCCAGTATAAGACTGAATTCTTTTGACAACCCATTATCAGCAATTGATACTTCATCATTGAATTGGCAATTATTGATAGCAATAGTATTTTGCTGGATATAAGAAGGATCACTAAAAGAGAATTTTTTCTTAAATACACAATTCAATAATGATATGTCTTTTGATTGCCTAAAGGAAACATCTTCATGAAAAATAAAACTAACCAACCCATAAGTACGGGCGTTGTTGTTTTTTTGAAAAGTCACATTACTAAAATTCAACTTTTTATAAATATGAATGGAATCTTTCGGATAAGGCTTATTCCGAAACCGATATGAAAATAAATTGTACCGATCATCAGTAGCCACATCAAATCCAACATAAGTGTTTTCCAAAATGAAAGTATCGCCTGGCGTTTCTTCTATTTTTTCCAATAATTGGGTAAACGATAACCGATTCACCCCCTCTTCTTGCGAAATGGCAAAGGACTGAATAAAACAAATCAGGTAGAGGAAATAATAACGCATGTTGAAAGATATGTTAATGCCTAAATTTAGAAAAAATAACAAAAGAGATATTATTGATATCCGGCTTTTTATTTATCTAAATAACAACTTCCAATGACAGGGACCATTTTCATGTACGGTTCAGTCTTCAAGTTCTCCCGGCTCAACCGAGACCTCAGATTTTATCCTATTAAAAAACCCACTCCTTGAGAAAAGAGTGGGTTTATTATGATGAGACTAATATAAAATCAATATTTTAATTAATCAATGCATCAAGTTAAACGGTTATTAAGCCTTCTGAGTATCCAATACTCTATCAAATTGTAAGTTACTGTTACCTTGTCCGTGACCAATTGTCTTGGAGTGGCTTAACCACAGATATGTTTTACCATTAAACCATCTGGTTCTTTGTAACTTTTTCTGCAATTTAATACCAGCTCTTGGTACAATTTCATCATGAATGAAATATTTAGGATCAGTTTGTAATGAATCATCTTCATTGATACCGCTTCTTAAAAACTCCGTTCTTGGTCTGATTGGCACTTGTTCGTAATCGGACAATATTAACGGCATTGATGCTCTTTGAAGCTTTATAGCCCTGTTATTACCAGGTCCTACATGAACAGGAATGAAAGGAATCCAGTTAATTGGAATGGTGTTTCCTAACTCATACCTTAGCTCTGCATCCTCAGTTACCGGCAACGTTTCCGGACTTCTGTCCAGTAAGAATTGTTTTAATGTGCCAGCTGCTTCTGCAGCATCAATTCCTTCTCCCAAATTATTCCAGATCTTCTTTTCAATGGCAAATACCATATTAGCCATTTCATCTCTGATGAAAACAATCTCCTCTAACGGTTCACTTAGCATAATATCATGTGTACTTGGCGCCAGGAATAAAGAATCGTCTGTTGGGTCAATTCCTTCTCCAACATTTGCTTCAGTTTGAGAATACATATCCCAACTCTCCCAGTTTGATTCAATTCCCGGAGACTCGCTGGTATGTTGTACCAGAGTATGTTGTCCAAAAACGTCTTTTACCACAATACCTGTTACTTTAGCAGTTGCTCCTACTGGTAACAGCTTTGGAACCACAAACCAATCGTCCTGGTAAACCAGTGCAAATTCTGCTAAAACCGATTTAACCGTATCTGTTGCGGATAAGTCAGAACCGGCAATATTAACTCTTCCTTCTTCAAACTCCCACCACCTTGTAGCAGGCATTCCAGGAAAGTCTCCTGCTGTAGGAATCATAGTAATGGTTTCTGTTGGCTCAACTGATTCCGAAGTGTCGATATCAGCCATAGGATCGGTTCCGGTTAATGCCGGTCTTTCGTTAAAAGCATACCAGTCCAGTTTATCGGAAGAGTAATCTTTAGCAGATAAAACACGATTTTTAATTGGCGTTCCGCTACTGTCTACTCTAGGGCTGGAAATTTCAGCGTCATAAGCAAAACTTTCAGGATTCCAGCAATTATCTGTTACCGGATCATTAGGTATTGAATAAATATCCTCCACCCATGCAATAAATGCTTTTGCCACTGTAGGGTCAGTTGCCACTGTTGATCCTATAAACGGGTAAATTGTTGTTCCCCCAAGTGCATTATTAAAAATAGTCGGATCCGTTTTTAGCGCTTCGTACACCATAACACCATCTACTTTTCGCCCGGAAATTAAATTTAAATACTGTACCTCCTTAATCTGTGTCAATCTTTTAGCCTTAGACACAATTACTGCAGTATCAGTATCTGTCACCTCTATTTCAGGAACTTTCTCAAAGGAATAGTCATCCAAAAAGAACGTTTTGTAAGCTCCAAAGTCAAATGGTGTTGGTGGTGAGGTTGCATCATAATCCACACCTCCTGCTTTTAGCATTTTTAACCACTGCTCCCCCAGCCTCACTCTTTCTTTTAATGAATATTTAACCTCTTGTCTTTCAATCCTTGTTTCCAAAGGCATTTCATCAGAATATGTTTCAACTGCCCCATTGGTTTTAAGTCTTGATAACTTTGATAAATCCATCGCTATTTTTGCATAAATAGCAGAACCTGTATCTTCAAATTCAAATTCTCCCATTTGCCATTGTCTGGCTAACATAAATAGTGGGTCATGAATTTCTGCTTTCAATACCCGATCAAAGTTCTGTGTCAGTCTTGGTCGTGGTGCAATTTGATTAAATGCATCAGTAGACTCTCTGGAACCGGCGGAGTATATTGGTCCGTAGATCATATCTCCACCAGTACTTTGGTGTGACATGCTTGCACTTTCCGTGAAAGCATTATCGTATATATTTGCAATATTATTGGCCATATCTTTTTCTTTTATCTACTATGATATTGCGGCAGTATTAGCGATATACTCCACTGCAAAATTATAGTTGTTCAATTTTAATTTAATTAATGAATATGTGGTTGGCAGGTATTTACCTAAGAACGGATCTGTTTGAATGTGCTCCGGTTCCACTAACCTTACTTTCGACATTTTTATAGTATCCAATAATGTGAATAAAATGTCATTTCCATCCCAGTTACCTGTAAACTCAGGCGTTACTGCAAGCAATACGTTTTGAGGTGGTTTGGTATTTGGTTGATCATAGTGGAAAGCAATTCCTGAAGCTTCTTTCTTCTCAGGAATAGTTTCAGACCATTGATCCAATACAAATCCTACCATTTTCTGGTCAGTTATCGCTGTACTAAACGCTGTTTTATCAGTCATCACAATTGATGTTTTATTTCCTGTTGGTTCATACGTTTCAGGGAATTCCCATCCATACCAGAAATCATGAGTGCCAGCACCTGTGTCACTAATATAAGGGAATTGAAGCGGACTAAACTCAAGGCTATCTGAAGAGTCGAAATCACATAGTGTTTCAAAATGCCCCAGTTTACCTCTCATTCGTGATAACCCATAAAACCACTGTCCTAAAGCATCCTGATCAAATCCAGGTGATGCTCCCACCTCACTCATCAGAGGTGTTTGATTAGTAGTAAGGTAAGTATTCAATGCCGTATCTATTCCATCTGTTGTCAAATCTAAAACTGGTAACAGAACGAAATCTGATCCAAAGATAATTTGAGCAACTTCCAGATACTTTTTCCATTTTTGGTCATCATTAATAGTTGTACTGCTTACACCGTCAGGACCTGTCAGTATTTCGGTAGCTCCTGCTGATAAAATGCTAAGTTGATCTTTAACTACAAGCCATTGCTCTGCTAACTCAACAGGATCGGCTGATTTTGGCGAAGCATGTGGTACATTATAGTTTTCAGCTGAATGCAATAATAATGTATAGTCAGGTGTTGGGCTTAAAGGCGTGGCAATTAAGTTATCTAAAGTTGTTAAAGCCGTATTTAATCTGGTATCTAACTCACTCAAATCCCATCCGTAATCATCCTCAATCAGCGTTAATTCAGGCATTTTAAAGTCTTGAATTTTAATTGGTCTGATCTCGGCAATAACCTTACTCACACTTTCAATTATTGGCAATAATTCCATGAAGGTATAGTCTGTTGTTGCCCAGGTTGTTCCCTCTTCGTTTAACAAAATAGTTAATTCAACATCATAAGGAATTCCGGTTCCACCATCATATGGTGCGTGTTCTCTTGCATAATTAGCAATTCTACTCAACAACTCTTCATTTTTATCATTACTTACTGCAAACTGTACAATTGTATAAAAATCAATTGGCTGCCACTCCAAATCTGTAACAGATACAATATATTCCTCAATCGATCCGCCATCATCATATTTCACTACACATTTAATGTCGTCCGGACTTGGAAAGTATTTAGCAATATACTGGTTGATATGAGGCGCTGCCAATGCTTTTTCAGTTAATGCAATACCTGACCAAGGATTGATAACAGTTGTTCCCAAAACATTTGTTCCAAGATCCATATTAACACAGAAACGGTGTGATACCTGAGCACCTGTTCGTGGTGTATCTAATATTTCCGGTAATGGTAAGTTTCGGTTATTGATTAAGGTATCAATTGTCGTACTCGCTCTGTCAAAGTTCCCTCTGCTCATTTGGAATACTCCTTCTGCCACTGCCAGATCACCAAGTGCATCAATAGCGTTAGCCATTAAGTCTATTTCTCTTGAAATAATCTCCGCTATCGGATCTGTAATATCAAGCATCCATTTTTTAGCCGGTGGGTCAGAAGGATCCTGAATATTATCAACCAGGTACTGGTACAAACTCAATGTGGTTCCTGAAGTTTTCATAGCCTCACGGATATCCCCCAATAAATTGATCCCGTTAATTACATTTTGTGCCGGAATTGATTCTGCCTCAGTATCGGTTACACCTGTATGATATTCTTCAATAGGATAAACGCTTCTCAACTTATAGATATACGTATCTAACTCTACTGTAGAATACAATTCATGCAGGTTTCTTTCCAATTGGTATCCCAGTAAAGCACCAAGATTTTGTCCATTTTTAATACCTTCCCACAGGTTCTTTGCCATTCTTACACGTTCAGAAGACAGGTTAATTGCCATTGGATTTTCCACATTAGTCACTACATCTTCGTTGGACACATAACCACTTCTTAAAATGGCTGCTGTCATAGCGTGATATACTGATGGTCCGTGAATAAAACCTAAATTATCATCATCTTTAAAGATGGTTGTATTAGCAATTTCCAGGCTAGCCGGTAATTTATCTTCAGAATCGATAGCTGTTCTGTTTCCACCTGGTTTTACATTTTCAAGCCATCCATATGCACCAAGGTATACTCCTTTTTCTCTTGATCGCTGACCAAGCGTTGCATATTTAATGCTGTTCCCCTGGTGTGACCGTCTTGTTCTTTCTAATCGTCGATTTACAAATCCATTCATCCAGGCATCTAATCGGTAAGATCCTAAATCCAGATTCTCTCTGAATAATCTATCGATATGACCAGTTGACCAGGTCTTGGCTACTTTGTAAATTTTATCCAGTTCTGCAATTTTTAGTTTGTTATAATGTCCACCTTTCATTTTCCAGAAGTTGGAATAATAGTTTTGAACATGTTGTGCAAACGTGAAATTAGTGGTATCAAACGAAATGTTTTTGTCAGACATGTATTGATCCAACACCACTTTATAATCATTTAAGTGCGCAAATGCACCGGTTGATCCAGAAAAATCACTAATATTTTCAAGTAGGAAAGCCCATTTTGAAAAACGATCATCTGCTGTACCAATATTACCTCCTCCAGCACTAATCAAACTATTGGTAATTTCATCTCCATTACTTAAAGTATGATACATATTCTGGTCTAATAATCCTGACTTAACTGAAACATCAACAAAAGCATCCAAATGCATCATCAGATAACTTTGTCTCAACAATTTGAATAACAAAGGTGCTGTTGAACCACTGAACGGATTATCCGGATCAGCTGTTGGATCCCATATGTATCTTAAATCTGCTGTTCTGATCCATTCCATATAATTATCTAATGACCTGTTAATCATTTGATGTTCTGAAACTTTATATTTGTCAACTGGATTTTTAGATATTTGGAAATGAGATTGTAAATACTGAATATGGTTAGCAATATTATCTTCTGAAAATGCCATTGAACCTTCGTGAAACAATCCGTTTTTAACCAAATTGGTCCATGCCGGATCAAGGATATTCATTCCAAAGAAATCAGATGGTGAAACCGTTCCGAAACTATTTGGGAATAATGGATTACTTCCTTCAAATAAATTGGCGATTGAATAAGGGAATCTTAATTGAATTTCTGCAGTAGAGGCGTGTAAGCCCAGAGCCTGCATAAAATCATTAGTATCTCCCACTCCATTCACATGCTTTATCAATCCCGGTTGATGGAATAATCCATACCAACGGTTTTGTAACAGATCTAACAGGGTTTTAAAACCGGCATCAAATCTTTTATTTTTAACTGAATTGTAATACCTGTTAATTCTGTAATAATCATTGGTTGGTAACCCTTCTCCATTATGTAATGTGTTTTCATTCAATCTGGCAGGGTGTTTCATGTTATCTTCACCTATTTCCACTCCAAACGACCATTTTGTGAACGAAGAAACCGGCTGAAAACCATAAGGTTGCTCCCCTACTCTTAAAGTAGGTAAAATACCACGTGCTGATACATATCTTTCGTAGTAATCCTTCACTTTTTCATAGTTGCTACGGCTAACCAATCCGGATAACATTTCCTGGAAATAATTTCCAATGGTCCCGTGCCATAACATTTTATTGAACTTAAAGCCGTCTCCTATTTCAGTAGATCCCGCATTTTGAATGTGCTGGAAAATACCATAATCAACGCCAAGTGCATCTGCCAATCGTTGTCCATTTCTTTGCTCTTCATGGCTCATACGAATTGGAAACAGATTATTCATAGCCTCTACTTCAAAAGTGTCCTCAAAATGAACCATATCCGGCTTCCATCCTGATTCTTCATTTTCAGTATTATTGGTTGGCGTACCGATAGTGGTAATACCCATACCATCTTCCTTGTAGTGGTGATTGATTAACAATTCTTCCATCAACTCTTTAGAGTAATCTTTCAGGCTTACTCCTGAGTAGTCTTTTTCTGCATCAGGTTTATGGAATCTGTTTTTCTCAACTTTCACACCCATTACCACCAGCTTATCAAATACGTTTTCAGGTTGTCCGGCTTCAAAATCTTCCTCTAACTCCATAATGATTCCCATTCCTTTTGCAACGGCATCATTGAAGTCAACCATCCATTTCATATTATCATCAACTACCAAGCTTCCATCTGGTAATTGTTGATAAATGCTGTCATCATCAATTGTTGGATCAATACCAACATGTAATTCTGCCGGTACCAAATTACCAACTTCCAACTGCTTAAACTCGTAGCTGTTCTTTCCGTAATTTGCTGATGATGGTGTAGTTGTTACCTCTTCATTTAATCCAATAGCTACAAAACGATCTGGTAATACAAATGTCTTAGGTGCCTGAGTCCATGCACCATCTTTGGTATCAGGACTTGGAAGATCAATAGGATTATCAGGGTCGGTAGGATCAAAATGATCGAAAGGATTCCAAGGATCCGGTTCAGGTGTACTGGCAATATTTTGCTTAATTTGTCCAAATACTTCCTGAGCCTGGTACAATACGTGTTCTTGCTGAACATGATTTCCAACTTCCCAAAGCTTAAACTTTTTGATACCTCCCTGAGTTGCTACTTTAAAACCTTGAAGCCCTTGCTTAACCATATTCATGGCGTTCATCATAGGTTCAGACTGTCCTTCCACTCTTCCCTGAATCACTTCATACATAGGATCATCTCGTTTTCCGGTTTCCAACGCACCTATAATCCTCTCATTACTGTAAATACTACCTAATAAAGTACTCGCTGCTTTTGAACCTCCCCGAAGCGAGTTTAAATCAGCTACCCCTCTTTCGACATCTATTCTAAATTGATCAACTGTTTCTGTATAACCTGAAACCGTGTTGATCCACTCTCCCACACTAAACTGAGATTCCCTGCTCGGATCACGTAATTCCAATAATGTTTGAGATAATCCCTTAAATCTGTCCTCAAAGTCAATGGCAATAAGTTCTTCTTCATTGATTTGAATATTCGCACGTTCTGCCTCAACAACCAAATCATTGAACTGTTCCATTTCAGCATCATAATTATCAATTGCTGTATTTAAAGCCTCTTTTGCTTCCCCACTAAGGGTTGTTCTTGCAAATTGAGTACTTAAATCATTAGCTGACAACAACAAAGATTCTCCGGCATAAAATACATTATCCGACTCAAATGTATCAGAAACAACCACATTACTTACTAAATCTGATGCAGCTTGAAAAACATTGTTGATGGCAAAGTTTACACTGTCATCATCAACAGGTTCCTGTGGTAGATTATTCGGTTCCATCTGATCTTTAATCCAGGCTGCACGTTGTGGACCATATTCTTCACATAAGGCTTTCCATGCTCCTTTTCTGATCTCAATATCACCTCCGGAATTCCACCAGGTTGTCCAATACTCTGTCCCTGCTATTATCTCATCAGCGGTCAAAGGGTTTTCATGTGTATGAATGTGAATATCATCCGGGAATATTCGTACCCATAGTTCGCTCACAATACGGTATTGCGAAAATTTCAGCACTTTTAACCCACCTTCTTCAATACCTGACTCATAAATAGGAGATTTCCAGGTAGACAATAATTCTTCCTGACTGGATGCTGCTGAACTTTCAGCAACAGTAATTCCCGAAATCTGGTCAGCATAACCATTTAAATTAGCGGTGATTTTTACCCTCATTGTATCATACGAGCCCTGATCTCTTTCATCAAATGTCACCTGTCCACTTTTTTCAAGGAAAGAATTCAAAGTTGTTTCGTAAGCAGATATAGCAGCAGAAAGGCTTTGCTTATCCTCCGCCGACACATTACTTACATCATTTAAAGCCACTTTAATTGCATTAGTATCCGAAACCACTTTATTTGAATCAGTTAACACCTGCTCGGCAGATACACTTATTGCTCCTCCATTAATGCTGTTTTGAATATTTGTTAATACAGCAGGTATCCGACTTTTTGCATCATTAATCTGAGTCAGTAAATTACCTTTTACAACTATTTTACTGGTTTTAGACAGAAAATTATTGTACAATTGGTTGTACTCATTCAACTTACTTTCAAATTCCGGTTTGATTCCTTCGGACAAAGCCCCTAATGGCACAACCTGACCTTCAACCAATTCAATATCAGCTAAAATTTTATTAAATATTTCCAGTAACAGACCACCATCTTTAATAGTCATTTGAAGATAACTGTTCATACTTCCCAGTTTTTCACTGAACATATCTAATGCCGGACCAGGATCTTTTGATGTTTGTTTACTTTTTGAAGACGCTTTAGAGTTATAGGCTGTCAAAATAGTATTTAACTCGCTTTGTTTTTGGTCAATCAAACTTTGTTCTGTTTGCGTACTATTCGCTTCACTGGTTTCTTCTTTTGCCTGAATTGCAGTTTTCAGTGTATCACACTGGCTGTCAATAGCTGCCAGATTAGCCACAAACTCAGCTTTCTCCTCAGTTGTTAAATCTCTGTTTTCTTCAACGGCAATTGTTTTTTGACTGATACTGGTTTTAAGAAAATCAACAGTTTCGTTAATCGCTTGCTTTGCGCCGTCGGAATACGAGGAAGAATCACTCTCAACCTGACCTGCAATCACATTTAAACGATCGGAGATTTCATTATAGGCTGTGATTTCCTGATTTGCTTTTCCGTATTTATGGGCTGCCAGGGTATCAAATTTATCAGTTGCATGACTCAATCCATCCCAAATGGCGATTGTATCATGACTTTGAACATAGGGAGACCATTTCCGCTTCACTTTCATAAAGCGGGTCTCGAGTCTTACCGGTAGCAATGCAAATGGCGTATTGTCATCTGTATTGGCCTGTAGTTTTGCTTGTATATCGTCCCAAAGATGTTTGGTATGCGAATATATTTCTGAAGGTACTTCTAACATGGTTATTTACTTTATTAATTCTTATTTTCTTTATTTGATTATTATCACGGTGTTGGATTTGGTAACATCTTCTCAGCATGGATAGCCACCAATGCCGGTTTTTGGAATGTGATATAAGCCATTTCTGCCGAACTGGTTGCCCAATGAACTGCAGAGTCTCCAGATGGTGTTGACACTGAGTTTGACATGGTAACATGATCCGCACCTGTTCCCAATTCAGCCCAGGTTAAATCACTCCAGGTAGTCATTGAACCAGCTGCTCCTTCATCCAGTCCAAACCGCGGTTTACCAGGTCTTTCTGCAAAAACAAAGTACCAACCCGGATCCTGTGTTGGATCAGTAGGGTCACCGGTATTCGGATCTATTTCAACAGTATTTTGTACTGATTCAGCATCCAGATCAAACCCGATTATTGTAATATCCGGATCAATGGTTAAGCTAAAAATCGGATATTTTCGATCGGAATAATCTAATGGTAATGGTTCGTTTTCAACTCGTTTGTAAGTTCCCGGGCTACCTTCCAGGCCACCATTTGCAATGGTTGGTAAACCTGCTTTTTGGGCATAAATAATAGCATCAGGGAATTTTCGAAGTAAATCTCCTTTTACCACTAATACTAAACTATCTCCGCCATCTCCCGTACTGGTATTATCGCCTAAATGGTCTTCCCAATTGTGTATTTCCTTGATATCATTTAAATCAGTTACACCAATTGCATCTTTTTTATCCCAGAACTGACGGAAGTAGGTTCCTCTTTGATCTGTTGGGAACTCTCTCCATAATAATTCACGACTCATCTCATGGTTCATTCCCAGAAATAAGGATTCTAAAAATTTAGGATTAGTCTCCATCAAAGTCACCGAGTTATTTTCCACTTTTGCAATCTCCGGAAGGATGTACTCCACATCAATTTTTTTAACGATATCTCCCACCACATCATTAAACTTAGGATAAGCCATGATCGGTTTTCTGTTTTCCACCGGAGACCAGGCTGTTCCTGCGGTATTCAACACACTAATCTGGCTTACAATATTTCTGTCCAATACAGAAACGTTACCAGCCATACTGAAACCATCCGATCTTGATACCTGATAAAAATTATCAGTTCTTTTTTCGATCATTTCTCTGGCACTGTCTGCTGTACCCGAAAGCTTAAACTTAACAGGTGTAGGTTCAGAATAAGTTGCCAAAGTTGCATTTAGCGTAACTAATGCCGTTGCTGCTGCCGGTGGTGCCGAAACAAAAGCAGGGTTAGGATTAAAAATTTTAGCCGAATTAACTTCGTCAACCGTTGCTACTCCCTGTACTCCTTTGAAGCTTGAAATAATGGTTTCAGTTAATAAACCCGGACTAGTCATACTAGCCGATTTACTAGCCTTTTTTGCAATTACCCCTCTGGCTCTGGTCATTTTTCTGAACCCATTATCCATTACAGCATCTGATAATTCACTGTCTCTTAGCTCTCCCTGAAGTGACTTTCCACTCCCATTTTGAACTTTCTTCATCAATGAAGAATTCATTTTAATAAAGCGATCAACAGGTACATTATCCAACCTCTTTTCGGTAATTCTCTTATTAGTCCACTTCACTAATTCAGCCAATCGAATCAGTTCATTAGCTTTATTGATTTCTCCAACCTGTTGCCAGGCTCTTTCCATAAACTCTTCCTGGTTTTCTCTGATTATTTTTGTTCCCAAACCAGCGGCAGCACGCCATGCAGGATTCAGATTAACCTCTGCAAACCATTCATCATCTCCGGTAACAGGCAAGCTTGAAGGCACACTATTGTTTAAAAAGTGCCACTGACCATATAACGGAGGGCTGATGATAGGATCATCTAAAATTGCTGCATTACTGAATGGGTTAAGTGATAAAGATGGTGTTCCCGGAGCTGCACCATTTGGATTTAGCGTCTTGTTCAGATTTAATACATCACTCAAATCTGATATATAATCTGCATCATCACCACTTTGTGCACCTGTGGAAGGCCATTCAACATCATTTACATCTGTAGGTCTTAGCGCACCTTCCAGTTTAGCATTTCTTCCTCCCGGTGCGTAATGAACACCATATCCGGAGTTTCCGATTGCCATATTTCTCCCACCATCTCCATCAAAAGGTTGAGGTCGAAGTTTTTTAGCTAAGGTTTCAAAATCACCATCTGCTGACGTTCTGAAACTCCATTCTTTATAAACAGGAAAATCATTTGGACGGTCACCTGCAGGACTGGCACCCCATGATGCTTTTTGAGCTAATACACCTGAAATTGAAAGCCCAAGTCCAGCTAAACGCCCTGTTTCAAATGCAGGAATCAAAAAGGCTCTGTAATTTTTTTCAGGACTTAACTTTCTAGGACATAAAATTCTTGCTAAAGCTCTGTCAGGATCACTTTTAATCCCTGAAACCAATCCACCCGGTGTAGCCGCTGCATCAGTTTCAGGATTGTATTGAACATGTCCCCAAGCCCAATGATCATCAGCAGGATGAAAGAGACTTGACACCCCACCTGCCCCTGTTACGGTAATGTATGGTAGTTCGTCCTGGGGTGTATTAAATACAAATTCAACCGGATTACCATCTACATCTTTATCATCCTCGAGTACCACAAGGGCCAGCCATGGTCTTAACTTTGTTTTATCTGTTGCACTAATATTATCTGTTGGACTGGCTGGTGTATATCGCCAAGGAAAGTCTTCTTCGTAAAATTCAATAAAAGGCAAATAATTGCTTTCCATATCACGACTTAAACCCAATGGGCTGACTTTTAAAATAGCATCTTCCGAGACCGACTTAATATCCCCAGGTCCCAGTAATTGTGCTTTCTTAGTGACTGTTCCTTCAGTCCAATTCAGATTGATATCTATCTCTGCCCGCTCGGTGGCGGTTAACGTTACACCTGAATATTGGTCTTCTTCATTGATGCTGTTAGACAGCCCCTGACGTACCCAAGGTGCAAATATGTACTTTGAAAAATTTGGCATATTGTGTCATTTTTAGTTGAGGATGATGAACCTTTTCAAACTCATCACCCATCTTGGTTTATTTGTATTTAATTATTATATCATTTCGTATTTCTGAACAACCATCAGTTCTCCTTCAAGATCAGGATCTCCAATCATGACCTGGTTCATCAGATCATTTGCTGATGATAAATCAGCCCTTGAATAGTTTAAGATGTCTCCATCATGAGCCTCAAAGGTGTTTTTGTTTACAATCACAAACTCATCTGATGCGTTTACCACGTTCCCTTCCACTTTTTCGAGCAGGAAGCGGTTACTTCTTGATTGTGGGTGATTGGATATCATTCCACCTTTTACCAACTCATCAACAGCCATAAAGTCATGGGCTAATGCTGAGGTCAGCTTATCGAATGATAACCACTCAGGATCATCTTCCGGCTTACCATCATACAAGGTAATGTCATAATTATATGGCATGTCCAATACATGTTGAGCACTCAGGTTACCACTTCCGGTCAGGCTAACTCCATTAACCATTGTTTCAAAAGAGCTTTTCTTTAGTTTATCTTTATCAGAATAATTAAAGTATTGGGCCGGTGCAAATTCGGTTTTAGTTTTTGTTAACTGTCCATCTGCATAGGTATCAGAACCTAATTCAATATTGGTGATACTGAATGTATCTGAACCATCTACTTTTTGGTTGTAGTAATGGTTAAGTTTAACCCCCAATGGTACAACATCCTGTTTTACTGTCAGTGTACTGGTTGGGTTCATCAGTAATGCCGGATTACCTAAATCATCTTCAGCTACTTTGGAGTTATCGTTAAGTCCTACAAGGAAGTAACGTTGAGCAGGGAAAAAGCTGGTCCAGTTTTTATCATCCTCGAATGCGGTTGTCACCAGTTCGTGAACTTTAACAGCTGGTAATTCTGTGTTCTTACGATCACCCCAGGTTTTGTCAACTCTTCCTTTAACTTTAATGAATAATACTTTGAACTTAACTGATCCATTGATACTCCATGGTGTGGTTCCTTTCAGGGTTCCGTTAAGTGAGATACCCATTAACTCACTGCTGCCTTTGTAAACACCAAGGTAAGCATAGACGCCTACTGTAAACTGGAATGGGTTAAACTGGAATAAACAATCAAATCCAAACCCTCCTTTTACACTAAAGCCTTTGATTCCGAAGTAGAAATCGACTTTTGAACCAAACTGAACGGTGTTTGAAGTCACGGCAAAGTAAGCTTCAATGGTCAGTCTTGGGTTATCATTCAGTAATGAGATTTTCATCCTTCTCACATTATTCACTTTCATGTTTTCTGAAGGTTTATAATCCGGGTGGAAACCACCTACGGTTAGTAAGAAGGCTTTTTCATCTCCCCAGTACAATCTCAGGGCCATGTCTCCTTCTAAATTGAAGAATACTAAGGTTGAGTTGTAGATTGAGGCATCAATCATTAGTTTTTTCTCAGTGAAGTTCAGCTCTGCAAGTACACCAACCTGGATAAGGATCAGGTCAAAATTACCGACTATGATACCGATAACGGCTTTACCAAGTACAATCAATCTGGTTGGGTCTGAGAATTCTATTAACAAGGCTAAGTCAGCTACTACAATTGATTTAACACCTCCCCAGAATAAGCGGGCCATTGGTCCGAAAATAAACTGGTCCCGTTTCATTGGATAAACCGACTTCATGTCTGAGATAATCTTTGACAGATTCTCCTGTACATTTTGTGGGAACATTAAACTATCCAGTGTACCTTCCCTGATACCATCTCTGAGGAATTGGGTATCCATGGTTCGGTGGATACCAAGGATTCCGCCCAGACCATCCAGTACAAAGCCCATTCCGAGTTGAATGTTCAGACCGGTAATACTGATAATGGTAATAAAGGAGTTACCTTTACTGCCATCCGGCATTTTGGTATTCAATATGGCAATAGCAGTGATGGTGAATTTGCCTGAAATTTCCAATTGAACCAATCCTCTGTACTCACTGTCGTCAATGTATAAGTAACCGGTTCCTTTTACTGCTCCTGCATCAATCGATACACCAATTCCTTTGGGACCGGTGATTTCAAAGCTTGCATCAAACGGACCAATCATCCCATTACCGGTTGGAGACTCTTTAAAAATGGTTTTTAATCCCAAACCATCAATGGTAAAACTGATTGATTTTCCTAAGTTGAATTGAGCACCATAAAGTTCCAATGCGGCTGAAAGCCCTTCTGGTGCTTCAGGTTTGATGACAAGATCTATTGAATCCAGTTTAAAGAAACCATCTTCCTTTTTCTTTGAAATTTCAAATTTCTTCCTGAATCCGGCAAATGATGGCGGACCTTCATTTGAAACAGTCAGGTCCAGACCATTATCCCATTTTAGTCCAATAGTGTAATCCACTCCTTCTCCCTGAACCCAGGACATATTTTGAATGTCAAATTCTCTTGGAACAAATTTGTTTGCAAACGGAATATCAATATTATTAATCAACTTCCCGGCAAACTTGAACTTCCAAAGGGTATCTCTTCTTCCCAGCTCAACATGCTGTAGTTTTAACTCAGCAATTGGGCTGTCAAAGACTGTAGTAGCCGTTGGCACCTGTGCAATGATTTCGAAGCCATCAGAATAAAACTTCAATTCAATTTGAATATCGACCAATGTACCATCAACCTCAAAGCCAGGTACCCGCATTATTCCAGTGATATTTGAACTGACAACAGCATCCTGAAAGAACTCTAATTCAAAAACAGCTAATTCCAGATACAATCCGTTTCCAAAAGTATGAGACAATGTTCCTCCCGGATCAATCCCCAAAGTACCTGAAAACCCTCTACCACTATCAATGACAATGTTTTTTCCAAATAATTCAAAATCTTTACCGCTCCCTTCAGTATCAACATTAAAGCCAATGGTTACATCCTGAATAGTGATAATTGATTCTTTTGTATCTGTTTCGCTGGTGTAGGTACTGTATCTGGCCTGACTGAACCCAATATTGAATGGTGTTTTTCCAATTTGTGCTCTTGGATGACTCATATTAAGTGTTAACTCTTTCGCAAAACCAACACCTTTGGTCGTACTAAAGTATGCCTTTCCAATATCAAAATCTAAAAGACATTTTATTGGCTCACCACTAACGAGTGTATCATCTACTGCATAAACAGCGTCATTAGTCAATTCAGAACCGGAAATTAACGACATTGGTGTCAGTACACTTCTTGGCACTTCGAGCCCTAAGCTTAATTCCACAGCACAAGATACTTTAGGAATCAGTAGTTCTTTTAGTTTTTCTTTTGGGTTTCCAGGTATAAAACGACTCAATAATTTGTTGAAATTTTCATCTTCTTTTAATGGATCTACATCAGTAATATACTCTGCTAAAATTATTGTTACCAGGTCTTCACCTCCAGTATCAATTGCTGTTAGTATTATTCCAAGAGATGTTTCCAGATCACTACCAGGAGGAATTGTAATACTTAATCCATAGTTGGTGGTTAGCATTGTGACAAAATCATTGACCGGATCAGAAGACTGAATTACAGTTCCAAATAAATTTTTGATTAATTCTTCCTTACTGGATCCCAGAATCTCAAGAAATATTTCAATCAAAGAAGTAGTTGATTCAATAAAACCTGAGGGATCGAAATTTTTGATATATCTGAAAATAGGCCAGTTATATGATATGGATACCGGAAATACAGTAGGACTGGCCGGTGAAGTGGTGTCCGGATTTAATTTAAGTTTAAACCCTCCGAAATCAACAGCAATCTCTTTTAAGGAAACAATTTCTATATAATAGTATGTGGTACCGTCATAACCATTTGAAACCTGGTACCTTTTATAATAAATTTTATCAAAAAAGGAAGTTAAGCCATTATGTAAAAATTCCAATTCATCAGGAATTGAATCCAATGTGATGAGGTTTGATAGTTTGGGGTAATTTGCGCCATCAGCCATATTATTGTGTGTTTAAAATTGTAAGTTGTCAATTGTTGGAAAAAACAACAATGACAAGAAATAAGGTTATTATTGTTTGGTCATGAAACCGGATTATATGTGATAATCAGTTATTCCGGTTTCCGACTTATAATTCATCTATCTTATGAAACTGTAATTCCAGAAGTCTCGGTGATTAGTTTATTCTTAATAAAAGGCAGGAAAATGGTATCAAATACCTGAGTATTATATGTTGTTACAGTAGCATCATGTCCATCATCAACGAGCGTCTTTTTTTCTCCATGATAAGCTGCAATCATACCAGCCACGGGTAGCTTTTTAAATAAACTATCTCCGGCAAGTACTTTGTTATACCACATCTCTGAGAATATGTACATTTTCCTTAACCAATAGTCTCTGGTTGTATTCCACTGTGCCTGTTCCGTAGGGTCTGAAGAATCTGGTAACCAGGTATAAGATGTACTGCTGATCTTTTTTACAAAACCAAAATATGCAGCTACTATCAACCAACGATAACTCACCGTATAATATTCACAGTCGGTTAAAGTTTCAAGATTGGATGTATTTGTAATAAGACTTGTAGTACCGTTATAGTACAATTTAAATACGTCTGATAGTTTAAGTGTTGGGTTATTGCCTTTCAAAACAATATAGGCACTTCTTATACCCAGTGCATCTGCATTTCCATATAAATCTACATCCGGAGCAGAATGTTCGTAAGCAGATACTATACTTCCACTGAATTTAGCATATAATTCATTACTTAATAACTCGGCGGAAGGTGTTGCAATATTTGCTACAAATGCTGTTAGATCAAAAGCCTCATCTATTTCAAATATATTGACGAATCCTGTTCCGTTAGAAGGACCTACCCCACTTTTCAGGGCAGCATTTTCTCTCCTGATCTTAAATTGAGATAAATTTGTAGAAGGAGAAGAATATATAGTGAGGTACTTTTTCAGATCAATATTCGGTCCCATTCCTACATCAGTAGGTTGTGTATCGGTTGTATTATTAACATCTCTTATAAAAGGGATTACCAAAGACTCAAAACCATAGAATATTTGTCCCATATCAACATTAACCGTTGGTGATGCTCCAGCTGATGTAGGACAATTAATATAGGGTGATAAATTATCTTTTAAACCATTTTCAGAAGCATTAGAAGTTAAACGGTTATAAGCAAGGTAGTACCTATGTCCTTCCTCAAACTCTGTTGGAATCGGTTCTAAGGTTTTGAGACGTTCTCGCATAGTCCCAGGTTGAACATCCATATATGTTGCCTTTGGTACTGCTTGATTGAGCGCCGGTGTATTCATCATATCTCCAGGGAAACCATATGAATGTACCCTGATTCTTGTTGCCATATTCTTAACACTGTCTCCTCCAACTTCATCATAAGTATAGAAATACTCTTCAAGAGTAGTAATATCTTCAATCAGCTGACTTACACTAAAATTGGCATTAGCATTATCAAACGGCTCTGCCTTACTAAGTGCTATTGGTATATTTGTATTGAAAACAAGATCTGAAGAACTCAGTAAAAACAGGACTGTTGTTGGTGCAACGGTTTGAAAATTACCACTATCATCATGACCTGATAATCTTAAATTATACTTAATGTATTTCTTATCATTATCATCCTCAAGTTCTTCTCTTGAATCTAAATTAATATAAACATCATGCAAATCAGGGTCAAGATGTGTATTGGCATCAGACCTTAAACTGGCTAATTCCGTTTGTTTTATAATCAATTTATACTCAGGTCGAATGATATTCATATCCTGAATAAAATGCAGATTTGGTACTATTAATTGCTGATCAACTGCCAGGGCATCTACATCCTGAATTAGTAATGATTGTGGTATCTCCAGATATCCAAAACTGCTCGTATCATTTACAATTCCATCTGCATCATCATCTATATTGTATGGTTGAAATGGTGGAATCGTGAGTGGAACATATGAAGTATCAACAGTTGAGGCTCTAAAAATCGCAAAGTTGTCCGATAATGTCACCCCTAACTCAACTATACGATCTATTCCGCCCTCACCAACATAACGCTTGCCTAAGCCTGAAAAAGATACTTTCTTATTTGAAGCCTTAATTTTTTCTTCGAAAAACAAAGGTCCAAATACGGTGTCCATTTTATTATCTCTCCAGAATAATCCGGATGGCAGACTGACCCCAGGTGGTAAGCTCGGAACATCTGGCATCCCAGTTCTACAAATCATGTATTTAATCAACCAGGCAGGAGATTTATCTACTCCGCCATCATCAACCGGCCTGACATAACTCAGTCTTGATTCACTCCAGGTAGTTCCTGTGGTAAATTCCCATTGAAACTTGCCGGATGTATTTGGTAGCCCAAGTAAACTATGGGTATAATCTGCATACGAAAGTACGTTCTTGTTAAACAGATTGTGAACACCTATCTCTACTTCATAGGACGATAATGAACCCAATGAAACTGAAGTCAGGTCCTTAGTAAAGATTGGCCAATGGTCAATGTAATAGTTTTCCTGAGTTGCAGTTGCACCATTTATACTGAGCTCAATATGTTTTCGGTAATGAGGTTGTCCACTAGCTCCCTGGTAATCTTTTTGATAGTTAATTGAATACCCGAATTCATTTCTGATATCAATATAAACGGTATTGGAAGTTTTAAATTTTGGCGCGAGATGACTATAAAGTGCATCTAAATCATTATTAACCGGAGTTGTACTTGTTGATCCCCCACTTTCCTCATTTAAGCCTATTTCCAGATGATAATGACAAAAATAAAATACAACCGGATCAATATAACCGAGTACTTTTTCTCTTTTTATCATTTGATTTGGAGATAAATCTCCAGGAGCAAGACCTGTCAAACTTGTTGTATCCTCTATAATAGATTCTGTCTTTCGTGCAGAATATAAATCAATAATGGAATTTCTGTCTTCAAGTATAAAATCCACACAAACAGACCCGGAATTAAAATGCCCCAATGTTTCACCTGGATTTACCGTATGTAGCACGATTTGTTGAGTACCGTCAAGAATATCTGCGTTAAAAAGTTCTGTTACAGAATCCGAACTGTTTAGCCCGGATTCCAAACCAAATCCCATTCGTTTTTTATGAGGTCTTGCCCAGGCTTGAATGGTTGCATCTGCAGGATGATCGGCTTTATAATCATTGAAATCGGACCAAATTGATTCAAGAAAATCAGAATCACTCCCGGTTAAAGACTTCACACTTGTTCCGGTTAAGAAATCTGAAGCTTTTAATCCCCGGTAAATAATGTATTTTACTTTTGGAAATCCGGAATTTTGATCAGCAGTAGGCTTTAATATTACATTAACTAAAGTAGAACTGAATGTATCCGGATTAACTCCAGTTGGATCATGATACGTTTGAACATATTGAACCAATACCTGCCCACTCATCACTGCATATGCCATTACATCCTGACCGGTAGAAAATTTAGAAGACACTCTGTACTGACTGGTTTCATTGCCATCTACGGGACCATATTTATTAGCATTGGTTTGGTTTGTGAGTTTACTAAGCTCGGCGAAAAAAAAGAAATCTGCCATGTGTTATATTTTTGTAGTTTGTTGTCTGTTTTGCTTTATTTATCAGGACAATTTTGTCCTTAATAACAAGGGTGTCATCTAAATTCAAAGGCCGAAGCACCCCACTACAACACTATTGCAATTCAATTAGTTTGTATCATAAAAATTTAGAAAATTGCTTTTCTCTGGGAATGATGCTATGGTCTGACAGAATATTTACCCTCCTGTCGTTAAGAGTACATCAGCTAAGTATGGATAGCTGGCCTTAGATTTTGGGCTGATATTTTACTTAACATTTTAAGTTTGGTTTTTGGTTAATATTTTATTTTGGTTCGAGTTCTGATATGAATGGGATGTTTTTAATAATTGGTTCAATGCATTTCAATCCCAGATCAACTCTTCAAAACAAAATTCGGGCTTTTAGTCTGGAAAAGGAAATAATTTCAGCTGTTGAATCTGTCTTTTCATCAAGTCTATTACCAGCATTTTGTTAACTTGCTGAATCATTTTTAGTTGAGGATGATGAGCTCTAAAAAGCTCATCATCCATCATATTTATTATTATATCATTTCGTATTTCTGAACAACCATCAGTTCTCCTTCAAGATCAGGATCTCCAATCATGACCTGGTTCATCAGATCATTTGCTGATGATAAATCAGATGCTGACCAGGTTGAGATGTCTCCATCATGAGCCTCAAAGGTGTTTTTGTTTACAATCACAAACTCATCTGAAGAGTTTACCACGTTCCCTTCCACTTTTTCGGACAGGAAGCGGTTACTTCTTGATTGTGGGTGATTGGATATCATTCCACCTTTTACCAACTCATCAACAGCCATAAAGTCATGGGCTAATGCTGAGGTCAGCTTATCGAATGATAACCACTCAGGATCATCTTCCGGCTTACCATCATACAAGGTAATGTCATAATTATATGGCATGTCCAATACATGTTGAGCACTCAGGTTACCACTTCCGGTCAGGCTAACTCCATTAACCATTGTTTCAAAAGAGCTTTTCTTTAGTTTATCTTTATCAGAATAATTAAAGTATTGGGCCGGTGCAAATTCGGTTTTAGTTTTTGTTAACTGTCCATCTGCATAGGTATCAGAACCTAATTCAATATTGGTGATACTGAATGTATCTGAACCATCTACTTTTTGGTTGTAGTAATGGTTAAGTTTAACCCCCAATGGTACAACATCCTGTTTTACTGTCAGTGTACTGGTTGGGTTCATCAGTAATGCCGGATTACCTAAATCATCTTCAGCTACTTTGGAGTTATCGTTAAGTCCTACAAGGAAGTAACGTTGAGCAGGGAAAAAGCTGGTCCAGTTTTTATCATCCTCGAATGCGGTTGTCACCAGTTCGTGAACTTTAACAGCTGGTAATTCTGTGTTCTTACGATCACCCCAGGTTTTGTCAACTCTTCCTTTAACTTTAATGAATAATACTTTGAACTTAACTGATCCATTGATACTCCATGGTGTGGTTCCTTTCAGGGTTCCGTTAAGTGAGATACCCATTAACTCACTGCTGCCTTTGTAAACACCAAGGTAAGCATAGACGCCTACTGTAAACTGGAATGGGTTAAACTGGAATAAACAATCAAATCCAAACCCTCCTTTTACACTAAAGCCTTTGATTCCGAAGTAGAAATCGACTTTTGAACCAAACTGAACGGTGTTTGAAGTCACGGCAAAGTAAGCTTCAATGGTCAGTCTTGGGTTATCATTCAGTAATGAGATTTTCATCCTTCTCACATTATTCACTTTCATGTTTTCTGAAGGTTTATAATCCGGGTGGAAACCACCTACGGTTAGTAAGAAGGCTTTTTCATCTCCCCAGTACAATCTCAGGGCCATGTCTCCTTCTAAATTGAAGAATACTAAGGTTGAGTTGTAGATTGAGGCATCAATCATTAGTTTTTTCTCAGTGAAGTTCAGCTCTGCAAGTACACCAACCTGGATAAGGATCAGGTCAAAATTACCGACTATGATACCGATAACGGCTTTACCAAGTACAATCAATCTGGTTGGGTCTGAGAATTCTATTAACAAGGCTAAGTCAGCTACTACAATTGATTTAACACCTCCCCAGAATAAGCGGGCCATTGGTCCGAAAATAAACTGGTCCCGTTTCATTGGATAAACCGACTTCATGTCTGAGATAATCTTTGACAGATTCTCCTGTACATTTTGTGGGAACATTAAACTATCCAGTGTACCTTCCCTGATACCATCTCTGAGGAATTGGGTATCCATGGTTCGGTGGATACCAAGGATTCCGCCCAGACCATCCAGTACAAAGCCCATTCCGAGTTGAATGTTCAGACCGGTAATACTGATAATGGTAATAAAGGAGTTACCTTTACTGCCATCCGGCATTTTGGTATTCAATATGGCAATAGCAGTGATGGTGAATTTGCCTGAAATTTCCAATTGAACCAATCCTCTGTACTCGCTGTCGTCAATGTATAAGTAACCGGTTCCTTTTACTGCTCCCGCATCAATCGATACGCCGATTCCTTTGGGGCCGGTGATGTCGAAATTAACATCAAATGGTCCAATATCACCTGAATTACCTGAATCCGCTTCAATAAATGTTGTTTTCAACCCAAGCCCATCTATAGTAAAGCTGATAGCCTTTCCCAAATTGAATTGGGCCCCATACAACTCTAATGCTGCTGACATCCCATCCGGAACTTCGGGTTTGATCACCAAATCAATTGAATCTAACTTAAAAAAACCTTCTTCTTTTTTCTTGGAGATCTCAAATTTCTTTCTGAACTCAAAAGGACTTATAGCTGTCCCTAAATTAGAGATTGGCAAACTTAAACCATTATCCCAGGTAAACAATAAACTATAATTGAACCCTTGATCATCCATACTTCCGGCATAACCGGTTTTATATTTCTTCCAGGCTAAATAATCAAACTGGAAAGTTCGGGGTACAAACTTATTAGCAAATGGAATATCGATATTATTGGTTAAAGTTCCACCTAATTCCGGAGCAACAGTATCTCCCAATGCAATTTGGAAAAAATCTTCCGTATCGTGAATTTGAAGAAAATCTAAGGTCAACCCAAAAATTGAATTATCTGTAATTTGCAAGGCAGGTGTCGATTTAAATTTCACGTGGAAACCATTGGAAATATCAACATCTATATCAATGGTAGTGCCTCCATTCACCTTTGGCATATATAGGGTACCTGAAATATCACTATCAACTAAATCATTTTGATGGAAAGTAACAGAAAATGTATTTAAAGTCAATACATTCGCATCTCCTCCTGAACCACCAAACTTAAGACTAAGAGGACTTAAAGAAATACCCGTGGAAGGTGCCACACCAATGGTATTTCCTGTTCTGGTTACCCTGTAATAATTATTTTTAGCATCCCTGATATCTAAAATATCTCCGGAAGGCATTGCTACAACTTCAGGTTTAACTGTTCCCTCAGGTGTATCCTCAACCAAACCTGCAGCGGTTTCTTTATCACCCCTAATCGTCAACTCCTCCTTAACAAAATCATAAGAAATATTTGGAGTAGTATCCAAAATCAAACTTGACCAGTGTTGCGGATGCGTAATTGTATCTGCTTTAATTCCAATAGTACCTGAAATCCCCCCTTCACTTCCAACTAATAAGTTTTTAGTATAAAGAGATACTGCAGCAGCATCAGGAAACTTATCATTATCAAGACGTAAACCTATGGTTGCTTCTTCAATAAACACCCCTTTAAAACTAGCTGGTCTACCATCCTCATTAGCTTCACGAATATTAGTTCTGTCACTTAAATCAATTTTAGCATTTGTAATTGAAAGAATCAGTGGAGTATTTCCAATTTGAACAGGTGAAACAGTATTTAAACTAAGCTCTGCATTATATCCAATACCCTCAGTAGTATTAACATGGAATATAGCTTCCCCTACTGTAAGCAATGCATATGGTGCATTAGGATTCTCAGGATCCGAAGGGTTGATTGGAGGAATTACCTCGTATGGTATATGTCCTGTTGTACCATCAAAAGGATTTTCACCTGTACCTGAATACACTGGTTTTAAAATACTTCTAGGAAATTCGATCCCGGCTGAAAGTGTCAACGTGGCTCCAAATTTAGGGGTAACAATATCAGTGATATAAGTTTCTATATCTTCCGGAAGTAAAGACTTAAAATACTCCTTGACCTTATCCATTGTCTCGGAAGCATCTGCTGTAAGAAGGTAAACACCAAACGCAGCTAAAGTAGCAAACTCCCCTGATTCCTGATAAATATGATTAGCTATTTCACTTAATTTTGTTTCTGAGGTTGGTGCAGGGATTAAAGTTGTCCAACTTCCACCATATCCATCATTTAAGTCTGTTACAAATTGTTCTAACGGTGTAGTAGTTGAATTGACAGGAACCACAAATAAATCCACGAATTGAGCCAAAGCATCTTCCTGTGAAATATTTAATACCATCAATGCAGCTTCAAAAATTTCCTGTGCTGAAAAGGAGAAGTTTTCTAAATCTAAATCTCTGAGGTACCCTAGTACCTTCCATTCATACTCAAGTGTAATTGGAAAAGCAGAAATATTCACGTCTGAAATATCCGGATTAAGCACTAAATTTATTCCCGTTCCCGGAATCTCAATGGCTATTTTTTTTGGTGATACTATTGAAAGACTGTAAAAAGCACCATCCCCCCTTGGGCTTTTACTGTATTGTAAATCTTTAAAGTGAATTTTATCAAATAAAGCGACTATACCGGACTTGATGAAGCCCAGGCTATCCGGAATATCATCAAGATTGATAATAGTTGATAAGGTGGGATAATACCTTCTTGTTATTATTGGTGTACTTGGCATACTGGTATTTTTTAAAAGTTATTATTTTTTGATTTTGGCAATAGGATTCCCCTAAGAACAAAAGATCATTCTTTAACTATTGGTATTCAACAGCTTATTTTCTTAGATTATTTAGCTATACTTTTGTTCCATTTAGCGGAGAAGTCAATAAAAAGTCTCTCCAGCCAACAACAATTTCTTTAAAATCGCTGGTTGGTATTGTGTAGACAAAGCCACTATCATTGTATAAATCGACTTTAGTTTGAAAAATTACGACTTCAATAGTCTCACTCCCTCCTTCTATTTCGCTACTGGCACTTGCCAATGCCTGATCAATATCTGTTATCAGATAATCTGTAATATCCTGAGGATTTTCAAGACTATTTAGAAGTTCAGCTAAATATGTATTATTTACCTCAATTATTTTTTGAACTATTTTTCCCCGAATTGGAAACTGGATCGTTTTATTTATTAAACGAACATTATATGTATCAATTATTGTCTGTGTCATAAATTTTTGTTTTAAAGGTTAGGGTATGCTGTTTTAATAATATCACCATCAATATGGAAAACTATTTCTACTCCATCTAGCATTTCTCCCTTCCAAGTATTACCTCTTATAAATCTTTTATTTGCATAAGCATATGAAATCATTTCCTGAACCTTTTGTTTACTCCAGCTATCAGGGAAAAAAGTACTACTGAATCCTCTATATTTATCTTTCGTTTTCCAACCACCATTTATATTAAAACCAGCTAAATCAGAATTATAAATCTGGACAGAAGCCTTATAATAATCACCAGATGCACGAGTATGAATTTCTATCGGATCTCCTGGTTTCAGTCTTGCAATATTGCCAGGCGGCGTCATTGCATCTATATGATGTACTCCTTTTGCCTCCCAAATATACTTAGTATGATTATAAGGTGGAACAACACCGTCCTTTAATTTTTTTCCTGTTCTTCCTTTAAATATCTCTATAGTAAGTTCATCCGATTTTTTAATTTCTAAAATACTATCCAGAACTTCCATGTCTCTTCTTACAAATTTCAGTTCTTCAATGCAATTATGCCATGTTTTCATTCTGGCAGCATCCACGCTATCCTCAGCTCTGTTCATCTTTGACCAAAAGTCCAGATTATCTGTTATTACCTCTGCCTTTTGCCCAAATTGACGCCAAAAAGCCTCTCTTGCTGCATCATTAAAAAAGATATCTACCCCATCAACATGATCAACAGCTGTCACACCTTCAAAAATATCCCCCAAACGATTTATCTCTCCTAAATCTACATCTGTAAGGGTAATAATATTATTTCGAAATAAAGTCTTACTTACAGTTGCTGTATTTTTTACCGTATTCATGATATCTATCACATCAGCCGGGACACCATGTGGAACACCTAAATCGCTTAAATTATCTATTTCTTTCAATACTTCGTCAGCACTTTTAACACAACGGTATTTACTGGTAAGTGCTCCTCCTATAGTTACAAAAGTTAACCCCAAAAAGAAATAACTTAATTTTCTGTTTAATTCGGCCAGAGCAGGATTATCCTCGGTTGAAGCTTCGTATGTAAAATATGAATACATTAGTGATGCCGGTACTTCAATTGCTGTGGAACCTGCATCAATTCCTCTCCAAAACAGCACTTTGGTGGAAGCACTCATACTTCCATAGGCATTTTTCACTTTAAATAGTTTAGTCACATGTTTCAGATGTCGTAGATGTCTGACTGAAGAAACTCCTCCGGATAGAAAAAAGAATGCAATCTCAAGTCCCACATCAATAGCAAAAACCAAAGCAGCATCAAAATCTTTTATTTTATCATAGTCTACTGCATAATAAAACAAAAATGCAGGAATTGTTGAAAAATTAGGAATTTTAAGGTCTAAATCTGCCTGATAACCTAATAATACTATTGGCTGATACAGGTGATATACGCCATGCAATTCAGGGTCATCTTTATCTCTTGACTTTATCATACCACCTGGTCCTGAAGCAATAATGTCTCGATAAGTGACCCTGTTAATCGTTATTTTTTCTCCATCCAACTCTTTAATTGGCTCATAAAGCACACCCTTTCCTACTTCACGGCTCAAGTATCCATCAGAAACCCCTCTATGTTCAAATTCTAAAACTGCGTTATTGCCCCCCACTAAATTCTCTCCGGCATCAAATTTATTATAGTAATCTGCACCTTCATTTAACCAAAATCCATTAGGATCCAATCCATCAGAATTTGTAGGGGTTCCGGCAGGAATATGATAAAAATTATATTTTGACAACTTCCAGGCCTCATACAATCCATAAACAAAAAACATTCTGTTGGTCTGTCTTTCAACAAACCAGGAAACAACAGGGTATCTTTCTATTCTCGCATCATCTAATTTGTTATACAGGATTTCAAATTTTGTTTTCCCTCCAATCGGATCTAAAAAGAAATCAACAAGGTCATTGGCATCTGTTGTATTGGCAAAAGATAAAATGATCTGAATAGCTGTTCTTTGATCAGATTCTCTTGCCTCAACAAGACTGGAAACATAGCCGCCTAAAGGTCCAAAACGCCAAAAGAACGCTTCCCAATCTGTAATATAAGTGATTCCCATAAAATGATCTAACCACTCAAGCCGTGCTTCTACTGGTAGTGTAGCCAGTGCATTTGAAGGTAATAGCTCTGTCAGGTACTCCAACCTTCTTCTGCTATCTTGTTCATCACTGATAACATCACCATCCTCATTAACAGGTTGATCCAGTTCATTTACCGGAAATATTTCATCTTCGTCGGCATCTTTTAACCGCTCATGAAACGCTTTAAGCGAGTTATAATAGTTGTTTAAAGCATCATAATCAGGCACAGTTGGTAGAATGGGGTCAAAATCAATTGTGCTTCCTCCTGTTGATAAAAGTCCCCAGTCTCTGCACAAATCAGCAATTGTTTTATCGATAAATGTAAAACCATCATAATTACTTGCCAGATCTTCCGCTACAGGTCCTGAAGCAAGGCCTGCATCTACTAATAACCTGTTACGATAACAGTTGATGATAAAATCAACATTCTCTATAGCTACTGTTTGAAGAACATTATTTTTTATATGAGACATCTTCCAACATATTAAGGTCATCATATAAGCCAGATTATACTTACTCATTTGTTCCTTACCTTCATTATTATCTTCAACAGTATGGTTTAAAATATCATCATCATCTATGACATCTGGTATCGACCATGAATTGACATGATCTCCAAAGTTTTTCTTATAAAAAAGTCCTGTATGACGTGTAGAATAATCAAGATATTCTGTAAAAACTTCGGAATAATTCGGACTGGAAATATCAGTATTAATGGCCGGAAAATTACTTACCCTGTTATAAAAGAGAAAACCTGTTGAAGTCTTTTTAAATTTATAAATAATATTCCTGTAATACTCATTAAAATTATATACGCCCGCAGTACCGGTATACCCCGGACTTAATTTTCTCACTTCAACCATATCTCCGTCTTCAGCATAGTTCCAATAATTGAAGCTATAATCCGGCAAAAGAATAATATCGATTGTTCCCAGATAGAATGAAGAAAATATTGACTTTTGATAGTACCCGGAAATATTACCCAGGATATCTTCCATTCCATTTAGTTCTACTCCTAAATGAAAATCATTATAAAGTGAAGAACTGCTAAAGTAAGTGTATTCTTCCTGATCAGCTGCTGTCTTAAAACTGTGTAATGTTCCTTCATTTGATATATTATAGTCGTAAAATGTATCTGTTTTAACGGCTGTTCCGCCAATTGTTAAGATTGCGTCGCTCATGGTAATTCTGGTTTAAAATTATTAATTGTAATTAGGTCAGGGTGTATTGGAATATTGTCAGTATATGGCTTTGAAAAATAGATCAATTCATCAATTGTGTAAATCGTAATATCTGAAGCCGGATAGTATATGTTTAATGTACCGTCAATAGCCTCTCCGGTAATTCCTAATTTATAGGCTCTATACTTTATGTTATTGCCTGTTAAATAAAAATCCTCTTCACTTTCTAATAAATTGTTAAAATAGAATCTTGCATTGTTAAGTGTATTAGTAATTACTATAGTTTCCAACTCAGTATTTTCCAACTCAGTTAACCCAAGCATTTTTTTTGTAGTTATGTCACCATTAGCATGAGATAAAACAAGCCCTTTAACTGAAACTCCTCCATCAGTAAAAACCATCTTTTTTAACCAATATGGTTTAGTAGGCACATAGTAATTATTAATTTCGATTTCAAATTTTTCTGATTTAGCCACTGAATTATCAAATGTAGAATCAGTTGTTTTAAGATATGGGCTGGAACTGGACTTAATGCTGTTTAATAAGGTTTCGTAGGTAACCCTTCTGATTGTGTTAGGGTCGACCTCCAAAATGACATCATTAATTCGCTTCGTTTTAACTGTACCAAAGATATTGGATGCATCATAGCTTCCGAATTTTGTTAACTGGACATCATAACCTGTCAAAGTGTTTGATTCATTTGTCGTGATGTTTTTTATAAATGATTTTGCTCCCAGTAATCCAAATACATTGTCTATACCTTTAATCTCACCTAGTGTTGTCCCAACTCCTGCTTCATAGGCTCCGATAGTTATTCCATCATAAATTAATTGCGCGAAACCACTTATTGCTGCCCCTCCATCTTCTTCAAATTTAAGTTCAATTGGCTGAGTATAGTACTCATTTGTAACAATAGTATCTTCCAGATCTTGAAGTAAACCTCTTTCATAGATAAAATTGTTGGAATGTTCAGAATTGATATTACCTATCCTCACATTTAAAGCGGAATTTTCATTATTGTCCGTTATCAATTGTAATACCAGAGTTTCATAGTTTGAAAGTGTATGGATCGGCCAACCATTTGTTCCAAATACATCCTCTGTTAATGTTGCCACAGAATCTCCTATTGCAATACTGTTGTTATTTCCAGTGTCTGGATGAACATGCTCATTATAAAAATTATATGACCGTTGCCGATTACCGTATATATAAACGTATTGTGTATTCTTAGAATAAAAATTTGTCAATTTACCATATACGTCTGACTTAGTGGATAATGGGGTTACTATATCATTTGTATATAATTTTCCCGTACCATTTGCATGCATTCCATAAAAAGCAACAATATCAAGAAAGTTTATTGCTGCTTCTTTTATCAACTTCTCTTCATATGCAGTTGTGCCATTTGAAACGTCAAGAACATGATCTCCCGATTTTGCATAATCAAGATCATATTTAAAAGGAATCGTACCGTTGTCATAATAATAATCGCCATTGTTAAGAACAACATCTATTCCCACTTCTGCATTTGCATTGCCGATATATAAACCTCTTGGAATAATTGGTAATTCAAAAGAACTTGATACTTCTTCAACAGTATTTGTAACATCAGTATACTCAGTTTTTTTGAAAAAATATTCATCTATTAAATCCGAACCTGTTTGTACAAAAGAGGCAGATGGATAGCCTAAATAATCAGCTAAAAATGATGGTGTCGGATCACCGGATGTATCTAAATTATAAAAATCGTTAAACTGTTTCCATAAATTTTTATTTAAATCGGTTCCTGTTGTTTCACTGCCAGCAAACAATGGTGTTGGATCAGATGTAACAAAATCACTTTTATTTAAACCTCTGTATATAAAATATTTAATTGGCAACTCATTTATTGGCTGTTTGTATGGTCTAAGGATAAGGTTAATTTTAGCTGGGTCATCAGCATTTGGTTGAATAAATATTTGTCCCTGACAAATGGCATATACTTTCCTTGTTCCACTAAAAGTTATTTTTGATGTTGTTCTAAACTGAGTCAATGATTTCATTCCGAAACTCTGAAGATCAGTTTGCGAAAAAGCCACTCCGGTATCTTCCACAAAAAGGTGTGAAACCGGCTTTAAAGTTGCTTTTACATTATTTCCATCACTTGAACTGGTTTCTTGAGAAAGTGTTGATGACAATGGTGTAATTGGCATATTATTAATTTTAATGTGTTAGTAGTTAGTTTTTATCACAACTCAATTATCCTCTAAAAACTAATTTTAATTTCAAAAACTTATTTAGTATTTACAGTCGGAATTCGTACTGTCTTTACCAAATTATAATACTTATTGATGTAGTGAGCTTTCTCAATCTTTATTGGACTATCCTTTTGGTGTGAAAATTTAAGCTTGGGATTATTTAAGTGTTACTTTACATTGATTTTTGATTTTAAGTTTGTTTTTATGGTTTGATCTGAATCTGACCAAAACCGGTTGGATAATACCAAATGAACTTATTCAATTCCTGCTATGATGCAGGGTAAATTCTTAAAACAAAATTCGGGATTTTAATGAGGAAAAGGAAATTATTTCAGCTGTTGAATCTGTCTTTTCATCAAGTCTATTACCAGCATTTTGTTAACTTATTGAATCATTTTTGGTTGAGGATGATGAGCTCTAAAAAGTTCATCATCCATCATATTTATTATTATATCATTTCGTATTTCTGAACAACCATCAGTTCTCCTTCAAGATCAGGATCTCCAATCATGACCTGGTTCATTAAATCATTTGCTGATGATAAATCAGCTCTTGAATAGTTTAAGATGTCTCCATCATGAGCTTCAAAGGTGTTTTTGTTTACAATCACAAATTCATCTGAAGAGTTTACCACGTTTCCTTCCACTTTTTCGGACAGGAAGCGGTTACTTCTTGATTGTGGGTGACTGGATATCATTCCGCCTTTTACCAACTCATCAACAGCCATAAAGTCATGGGCTAACGCTGAGGTCAGCTTATCGAATGATAACCACTCAGGATCATCTTCCGGTTTACCATCATACAAGGTAATGTCATAATTATATGGCATGTCCAATACATGTTGAGCACTCAGGTTACCACTTCCGGTCAGGCTTACACCATTAACCATTGTTTCAAAAGAGCTTTTCTTTAGTTTATCTTTATCAGAATAATTGAAGTATTGGGCCGGTGCAAATTCAGTTTTGGTTTTTGTTAACTGTCCATCTGCATAGGTATCAGAACCTAATTCAATATTGGTGATACTGAATGTATCTGAGCCATCTACTTTTTGATTGTAGTAATGGTTAAGTTTAACACCCAATGGTACAACATCCTGTTTTACTGTCAGTGTACTGGTTGGGTTCATCAGTAATGCCGGATTACCTAAATCATCTTCAGCTACTTTGGAGTTATCGTTAAGTCCTACAAGGAAGTAACGTTGAGCAGGGAAAAAGCTGGTCCAGTTTTTATCATCCTCAAAGGCTTCGGTAACCAATTGATGAACTTTAACAGCTGGTAATTCTGTGTTCTTTCTGTCTCCCCAGGTTTTATCAACTCTTCCTTTAACTTTAATGAATAATACTTTGAACTTAACTGATCCATTGATACTCCATGGTGTGGTTCCTTTCAGGGTTCCGTTAAGTGAGATACCCATTAACTCACTACTGCCTTTGTAAACACCTAAGTAAGCATAGACGCCTACTGTAAACTGGAATGGGTTAAACTGGAATAAACAATCAAATCCAAACCCTCCTTTTACGCTAAAGCCTTTGATTCCGAAGTAGAAATCCACTTTTGAACCGAACTGAACGGTGTTTGAAGTCACTGCAAAATAAGCTTCAATGGTCAGTCTTGGATTATCATTCAGTAATGAGATTTTCATCCTTCTCACATTATTCACCTTCATGTTTTCGGAAGGTTTATAATCCGGGTGGAAACCACCTACGGTTAGTAAGAAGGCTTTTTCATCTCCCCAGTACAGTCTCAGGGCCATGTCTCCTTCTAAATTGAAGAATACTAAGGTTGAGTTGTAGATTGAGGCATCAATCATTAATTTTTTCTCAGTGAAGTTTAGCTCTGCTAAAACGCCTACCTGGATCAGGATTAAATCAAAATTACCGACTATGATACCAATTACGGCTTTACCGAGTACAATCAATCTGGTTGGATCTGAAAACTCAATTAAAAGCGCTAAATCAGCTATTACGATTGATTTAACTCCTCCCCAGAATAAACGGGCCATTGGTCCGAAAATAAACTGGTCCCGTTTCATTGGGTAAACCGATTTCATGTCTGAGATAATCTTAGACAGGTTTTCCTGTACATTTTGAGGGAACATTAAACTATCCAGTGTACCTTCCCTGATACCATCTCTGAGGAATTGGGTATCCATGGTTCGGTGGATTCCAAGGATTCCACCCAGACCATCCAGTACAAAGCCCATTCCCAGTTGAATGTTAAGGCCTGTAATACTGATGATGGTTATAAAGGAGTTTCCTTTACTGCCATCCGGCATTTTGGTATTCAATATAGCAATAGCCGTAATGGTGAATTTGCCGGAAATTTCCAATTGAACCAATCCTCTGTATTCACTGTCGTCAATGTATAAATAACCGGTTCCTTTTACTGCTCCCGCATCAATCGATACACCGATTCCCTTTGGACCGGTGATTTCAAAATCAACTTCAAAAGGCCCGAGTATACCATTTCCAGAATCTGACTCTTTAAAAATGGTTTTCAGACCTAAACCGTCAATAGTAAAGCTTATTGATTTGCCGAGATTAAATTGAGCACCATAAAGTTCTAATGCGGCTGAAATGCCATCAGGAACTTCAGGTTTGATGACAAGATCTATTGAATCCAGCTTAAAGAAACCATCTTCTTTCTTTTTCGAAATCTCAAATTTCTTCCTGAATTCAACCGGGCTAATGGCAGTTCCTAGATTGGATATTGGTAAACTTAATCCATTATCCCAGGTGAACAATAAACTGTAATTAAAACCTTGATCATCTGTACTTCCTGTATAACCAGATTTGTATTTCTTCCAGGCTAAATAATCAAACTGAAAAGTTCTGGGCACAAATTTATTAGCAAATGGAATGTCAATATTATTGGTCAAGGTTCCTCCCATTTTTTGCGGTGTAAGGCTACCTAAAGCAATTTGGAAAAATTCTGAATTATCTTGTATTTCTAATAAATCAAGTGTTAAACCAAATATTGAATTATCGGTTACTGTAAATGCAGGATCAGACTCGAAAGTAACTTTAAATCCATCTGTAATGTCAACTGAAATAGTTAGTGTAATTCCACCCTGAACAGATGGCATTTCAAGCGTTCCTGAAATATCACTGGCCACTACTTTGTTTTGGTGCAAAGTCACCGAAAAAGTATTTAATGACAATACGTTATCATCTCCAAATTCAATACTCAACGGACTATGAGTTGGTGTTACAACAGCATTAGTCAGTGTATCATCAATATTTAGTGTTACGCTGTAATAAGTCCCATTTGAATCTCTGACGTGCATCACGCCTCCGGCATCCATTTCAACCCGCTCCTCTCCTGCTTCAACCAGCAATGGATCATCCAGATCCAGCCTTTTTTCACCGGTAATTACTAATTCATTTGTTGTAGCATCATAGGCAATATCAGTTGTATTTTGAATAATCAACTTTGACCAGTAATGTGGAACAGCCTCAAAATTAGTTTCAAACCCAATTGTTCCGGAAACGCCTCCTTCACTACCAACTAACAGGTTCTTAGAATACAAATTAATGCTGGTTCCTGTTGGAAACTTATCTTCGTCCAACATAAAACCAATTGTGGCTTCTTCAATAAATACACCTCTGAAAGTATCAGGTCTTCCATCAATTGTGGCTTCCGGAATATTTGACGTTTCACTCAAATCGAGTTTCACGCCTGAAAACTCTAGTGTTAAACAAGTATCTCCAATCCTTGATTTGTCGAAAGAGAATGCTGCCAGATCCTCATATTGAAAACCACCCTGAGTCGATAGGCTAAACTTTCCGGCATCAAAACTTAAACGCGATTTAATGTCAGTATCTTCAATAATCTCTCCTGTCAAATCATCAATTGGCACAAATAAACTTCTTGGAAACTCCAATGCCAATGTTAAACTATCCAATGAAATGGCAATTTCCGGAATTAAAAAATCTTTTAGATTATCGATTGTAAATTTTCCGAGTAATTCCTTAAAAACTTCCTCAATTCTGAGTAAAGTTTCATCTATCGATCCCGCATCAATGAGTTCATCAAATATAATATCAAAAAGATTTAGGGCATTTCCACCTTCTTCCAGTTGATCGACTATATCACTAAAAACATTTACATCAGGATCAGAACTTAAACTGATTGATGTTGCCGGAGAATAATCAGAATTAACCATGTTGATAAAGGCTTGAACAGGCTCCACAATTTCACTAAATTCTGTCTCGGTCATTGGTGTACATTCAGTGTGATCACAATCCTCCTCACCTGGTTCTATTAGCAGACTTACTACCTGTTCCAATAATGTTCCAGGGCTGGATTCCGATCCGATAATTTCAACCAAAATATCGAAAAAGGCTCTTGGTGAAAAATCAAAATTCTCTAAATCAAATTCCTGTGCATACTCAAACACTAACCATGAAAAAGAAAGAGACATTGGGAATTCAGACCTGTTTACACCATCTGCTGCCGGATTTAACACTAAGGCCAAACCATCTGTACCTGGAATAGTTAATCCCAGTTTTTTAAATGATACGACTTTAAAGGAATAATCAGTTCCTTCACTATACGGACTGGAAGCTGAAACCAAATCCGTTATATATATTTTTGAAGTCAGGGCCTGAACTGCGGTTTCCAAAACACCCAGACTTGAACTGTAATTGGTGATTGAAATCAATCGATCCAATCGTTGTAAATTTTCAGACATAATATTTAATTTTTTGTTTTATTTAGAGACATTTTCTATGAATATTTGATAAACAAAATCACTATTGAGGTACTGTTTTAACACCATCTGTTAACTTTATTTTTGCTGAATGTAAATGGTTATCATGGAGCGTGTGCTTAACTGTATTCGTCACTCCTCCTACTTTTTTGTAGCCATCCTGTTTTATTTTTCCAGATAATGTGGTTTCAGCATCCAACAAGGTTTTAAGCCCTGCTTTGTGTTTACCAATTCTGAAAAAATCAATGCCATACTTCCTTAACTCCACGATAAAGTCCTTATCCTGACCATTTGTGGTAGCTGTTCCCGGATCAGCTTGTGAGACTACAATTGTACCAGCATTATTGGTTGTACTTCGGTAAGCACCACCTTTATAAGTAGTATCAATGGCTTCTCCATTTACATGTTCAGTACTTGGATAACAGGTTGCATCACCAAATGAAAAACCTGTTGTAGTAATAGAAACATCTGTATTTACTAAAGCTCCCAGGACTGCTGCTGCAAAATCCGGTCTGGCAAAACGTCTTCTTGTAGCCGAATAGGTAAATACAATCCCCTCTGTATTATTCGTAGAATTAAATATATTCTTGCTATTTGTGTCTGAAACCGTGAGTGGGGTGATAAAATGTACCATAAATATTTTCTTGCCCTGATTACGGTACCATCTTACTTTTCTACTTCCTGAAGTGGTGGTTAATGTGGCATGATTAACTGTTTTGATATCACCTGCGGCGTTACTAAATGAACGTTTGGCTGATCCTGAACTAAAGGTCATGGACTGTGTGTACTCAGGTTGTTCAATTGAACTAACCACACCACCACTTGTAGCCTTTGATCTGGCCATTTTATTGGCCATTACTATATTAAATTCTGCTAATTCAGTAGCGGTATTCGTAGCATTGTAGTAGATATACTTAATTTTTTGTACCAAACTAGTATCCCCTGTAATAGCGTTATCATCAACCACAGTATGCTCGGTGTCGTAGGTTGATTTTCTAACTAAGGCCAAATCAATATTGTCATTCAATTTTACTACCCCATCATGGAACATGTGAAATTCAATCCTGTTTTTTTCCGGCTCTGTTAATCCGGGAAAGCCTAAAGACAATGTTTCCAAAGCAGAAAAAGCTTCAGAAGAAAAGAAGGTGTTATCTCTACTATACACAACAACCCCCGTTGTTACCTTATGTGGCGTTCCACTGGCATTTAACCCCTGAAGCCAAATGGTATATTTGTGATACCTGTGATGCTTTGTGGTATTATCATATAAAGGATTTGACGAATCTGGCTCAAGGAAAATATATTTTGGATGATGATCTGAGAGACCTGCTGTACCTTTTACCGTTGTAAACTCAGTTGGTATGAGTCCCAGTAAAAGTAAATCTTCTTTATTCTGATGTATATTTTTAACCTTATAATCATTGATTCCAACAATATTGAAATCGACATTGGTTGAACCATCCACTCTTTGATACTGTCTTACAATAGTTTCAAAACTATTTTTTAGCTTATCATACTTTGTATTGGTCATTGACAGTTTTTTGGAGTAGGTATTCATATATTTTTTGCCTGAATTCCTTATTTCCGGTTTTAATGCTGCAGCATAAAAAAGCACTTTTTGAGTATCCCAATAAGCACCTGCCCGGGCTACATGTGCAAAGTTTCCCGTACCATCAGTCTGGAGTTTCTCTTTAATAAATTGAGGAGTCGGGTTTTCTACCCAACCGTTAGTAATTGCTGCATCACCAATTTCTCCAAGATTCACCGAGCAGAATGGTGAATTAAAATATTTTTGATTTTCAAGCCTGGTAGCAGTATTGATTGGATCTTCGAGGAAATAATGTACTTTAACCACATAAGCAATATTATTTTTTGCGCCTGTACTATCATGAGGGTAATACAATTTAACCTCAGCAGTCCAATCTGTTTCACCATCTTCCAGTGATTTTGAACCACTAAAAAAATGAGTTCTATTCCTATGACCATCCTTGTGGTAGCTGTCATCTTTATTATCCAGATAAAATACGGGCTTGGTATTACCATCTAATCTTAATCTTAACTTGATATGATTCTTTTTGGTTCCTGTTTGTAAAGCTGTATCAAAATACTTAATTGGCCAACCACTGGTTTTAAACTCTGTGGCACCAGCTTCATCAGCACCATCTACCCTAAGGTTATTGGAATTGGTTCCACTTATTTTATAGGTATCATAAAAATTATATGATAAGCCTTTTTCACTTCTGATATCTAAATAGACCCTATTCTTGTTGGAAAATTTGGAAAGTACATCAGTGTACAGACTTCCGGGAGTCGTTTTGTTCCCTGTTGCTTTAGAACCACTGGAGTATGTTGTTGAATCAACCCCTGTAACTTTATCCCGGTAATGTAAGCCAAAAAAAGCAGCCGGATCAATAAAAGCCAGAATGCTGTCTTTTAATTTTCTAAGCTCCAGTCCGGTTTCTGAACCGATACTAATTGACCGTGTCGCTGCTCTGTAATGTTTAACCTCTGAAGGAATACTAAGATCATTTTCAAGGATAATGTCAAAACCTATTTTGGCAACATTGTCAAAATTTCCAATCCAAAGTCCCTCTTCTACGCTAATTGGTTTAGCTGTACATTTATTATTAAAAAAGTCATCAATACTTCTGTCCTCATTTAAATTATCAGGGTTTGTTAATGGTAAAGTATCTGCACCATACCCTAAATTTAATGGTGTTGGGGCTGTGTAGTTTGGATCATCATTACTGCGATCTGTTTCATTAGTCCAGAATTCAGTCAAAAAATCACTCTTGTTGGTAGTAGACTCAGGTAACAAGGTATATGTTCCTCCTGATTCCGACATAAAACTATCAAGCTTTATCCCTCTGTAAACATAATATTTAACTGCCAAACCATTTAACTTTGTTGCTTTGTCTGGTTTAATAATGATATTGACTAAACCAGTAGTGTTTGAATCATTTCTCTGCACTATCATCATCCCTTTTTGACAGGCAAAAGCCTTAGACACATTCGATAATTTGAATTGTGAAGTAATGTTGAATTTAGTGGTAGGTGTGGTTGGATCTGGCCCAAACTTCATGTCTGTATCAGGACCCGTTTCTATTTGAGCCCCGAGTTCATTAAAGTCTATAAAAAAATGCATAGTATATAGTTTAATCTGTAAATTGTTCAATATCTGGCTGTCAGGTTTACCTTTCCCAAATACAGCCAATAAACTCACCTCACTTATTAAAAGTGCAGTAAGTCGCAACATGGAATACCATATTGTTTCCAAAAAGAATTTTTAGTGATTCTCCACTGATTTTAATCAAATCTTACAGAATGAAATTCTTTAGAGATGAGGGAGTGGTTTTCTTACACTAGGTTCCGGTTTTTTGGTTGTTAATCTTTATTTTGTTGAACTCAAAATGCGTTTTTTAAGCTCTTCACATCTGCCTTGTCACTGATAAATCAACTGGTTAAGTCAATACAATTTAAACTCATTTTCATCTCTTATTTTGGATGTTTTGGAATAATCCATGATGTTTACCGGCGTTCTCACTTCATATTCAACATGATAAATAAGCAAATTCAAACGATTATTTAATACTTCATCAACATTGAGCAGATATTCAAACTCAAAATTCGGTTTTTTAATTCGAAAAAAATAATTTTTAAGCCACTCCAATCTGTCTTTTCATCACGTTATCACAGTAAAAAACAGAGGTAAACCTATTACAATAATAGCATAGAACTAATTAATAGTTAATTAGGTATTTTTTACATCAAGAATTTGCTTTCATTTAAATACCATATTGAAATGTTATATTTGATTTAATAATTAACTGCTTTAAATACCGCATATATGGTACGACTTATATTTTTGATAATATTGGCCGGTTTGATTAATAGTTGTAGTCAAAACAGACTACAAGGTGATAATAGCCACACCGATAAGGAGCTAAATATTTTAGATGAAGAAAAGGTAAACGAAAACAAATTGTTAAAAGAAGTGACCAATGGAGATATCCACACATTAATTGAAACAGAAACTACAAGTGACCAAAATATTACTGTGAAAGATTCAATATTGTCAGTAGATTATAGCTCCCTTAAAGCTTTCGATCCAGACCTTAATCAGATTTCGGAAGACGAATTCAAGTCTCACCTTTCTCATAAACAAACATCCTGTACTTTAGATGAATTAGGCTTTTTTGTGCAAAATGAATGTGATGAAATTTGTGAAGACTATTTAGTTGATAGTGTAGCTCATTTAAAAATGCAATTGCCTTCAGATTATGACGCTGGTATTTTAGGATTATCAGCTTCACCTGACTGCAATTTAATATTAGTTTACTCCTCTTATGACGGACCGGATTATCTAGATTACTATGAAAACAGAGCAGAATTTTATCTATTCAGATTGACCGAGGATAAGACCCTGGATAAGGTCAAACCTGTATTAAAGTATGGCACAAAGGACTGGTCAATTAATCACATTATCTGGATTAACGATAACACTATTGCCCTCCAACTCTATCAAAAACAAAGATGGGATGATAAAACGGATCTGGATTACCGGTATTTTGAAACGACCATTTCTCATTAATTCACTTCGTTCGTAATATCTGGATTCAAATTCCAAAAGTTTGTTCTGGACATTCATTTCAATAAGTACCAACCAATTAGTCAGTTAAGCTAATACAGAGGTTAAGTGTATTCTTTTTAATGTGACCAAACCCAAAATTTTCAGTCTTTATTATATAATGAAGAAGCTACTGATTATAGAAGATTTCGATTTTATCAGACTGGACTTTGTAAAAAAAGTAAAGCGTCATTTTGATACTTATGAAGTAGCTGAAACCAATGAAGCACAAGCACTCATTGACGAACATGACATTAATATCATTGTCATTGATTCCAAGTTGAAATTTACTAACCCTTACGACTTTATTGATGAGGTAAAACTTTCACGGCCTGAAATCAGAATTGTGGCTTTTATCAATAGCAGTAATACTGAAATGCTGAGATTATTTGTTGATCATGGTGTGGAAGAGTATATTTTTAAAACAGACTCTGAGATGGATTTGCTTCAAAAACTAGGTTGACTTTTCGTACTATTTGAAATCAACTGACAAGCATTATAAACTCACATCTGGTAATTTATTATATAATTCTGCAAACATTTAGCCGAATTGTTACACAGGTAATTTGAATCGTATTTTGAGGTGAAAAATGAGAAGAAATGTATAAAGAAAATGTGCTCTTTTTTGAACGAAAATCGTCATTAATTCAATATAAGTAACTGTATCACAATACAAATCATTATCCGTTTGGGATGTTGTTGCCTAATAGACATGAAAGTCCTGGAAATGACTATAGGTATGGGTTTAATGGGATGGAGATAGATGATGAAGTGAAGGGATATGGAAAAAGTTATACCACAGTGTTTAGGCAATATGACCCAAGAGTTAGTAGATGGTTAAGTTTAGATCCTATAGTTCATTACGGAATGTCACCGTATAATGCTTTTGATAATAACCCAATTTTTTGGATCGATCCTAGTGGTGCTGATGGAGAAGATTGTAATGATGATTCGGAAACTGAACCTGAATATAAAGGGGAAAATTTCGATTATAATGAGAATTTTGAGAAGATAAAACACTGGGAGAACAATCTTACAGACGGAGGACATTTTAATGGTAGCGACTACGAAATATCAGGAATGGAGATGTTTAGAAATAAGATAACAAATAGTTCAACAAACACTGTTGAAATCAAATTTGAAAATGGTGCCGACATTAACTCTTGGAATGAGAAAGTGGAAGAAAGTTTTGAAAACCTAAACACAGCAAAATCCATGATGGTTGGTTTGATAACATCTTATATACCAGGTTCTTCTGCGGTAATTGGAGTTGTTACCGCATTAGTAGATAACAAAGTCCTTGCAATGAAGCCTAAGGATGTGCAACTAAGTGAAGGTCAAAGTATAGTTTCTACGGTAAATACTACTACACATAGGTCTACATACGAAGATGGTAATATGATCGTTTATGAAATGAAAATTGAGGTTGTTAATAAAGATGGGACCGTAGCAAGGACAATATTGAATACAACTCATACTCAGCAATTAGATCCAATTGGTAACAGTAAATTTGCTAAGGGAGCTGAGCTAGTCTTAAGGCAAGCAGAATCACGTAAGTCTACCGCGATTACTTTAGATGGAGGAGCTGTGAAACCAATATATTCATATAGACTCATTAATGAGGAGTAATGTCCTCCTTTGGTTCGAGTTTAGCATAGTGTAACGCGTACTCATTTTAGTTAAGATGAACGGCTATAGCAATTGTATTGCGGATTAGTTTGATTATTGCCTATGATGTGTTTACTCACATGTTCAAAAATCGGTTTAAATGCCTCCAACTGGCGCGCGTTTAGCATAGTGTAACGCGTGCCAGTTTGGATATTTTGGTAGTTCAACACATAAGAAAAATATAAAAAGAGCAACATTGATATAGTTAAGTTTTACCTAAAAATAATTGGCCCAGGGTCAGGAGCGTTCTCATAAAACACAGAATATGATGTTTTTATATGAGGGCTTTCTTTTGAAGGGTATTCTTGTTTTAAGAAGCTTTCCTTTGCACTGATGCTAAAAAATGTAATTTTATCGTATGTTATTGTTCTACCCAATTCATTTTCGCTTGTTTTTACAAAACCTTCCCCTCCAAATGAATTATATGATATTCGAGCTGGAAATCCTGCTCCCAGTTGCTTTCGAATTTTATTCATTCTATCGACATTCTCACCTGTATCAAAGATATTTCCTATTTCTAAATCATCTGTATAATCGCCTCCAATTGCTAGATGTCCCAGCTCATGAAAAAACGTCATTGCATAGCCCATATTTGTTTTGTCCATTCCAACAGAACCTTCTATATGCTCTTTTATATCAGAGAAATCAAGAAACATTGTTGTCCCACCCTGTTTGGCAAATGAACCAGATTCATAAGTTTTATCGGGATCATTTGCTTGTTCAAGAACATTAATAACAGACTTACTACGCATTGCTTTTTTCAAATTACGTCTTGCTATGCTACTTCCCTTAATTTTTTTTCTATTTCCCTTTAACCTACCATTATTAACTAAATTACCCCTGGAATCTGTAGATAAAGACAACCCTGTTTTATTTTCTAAATCCATCTTAAAAGCAGTGAAATCTGACTCACTCATGATCCCCTTAACGTTTACAGTATCTCCATGTGGATCATTATACATTATCGGATTATTTCCCATAGAGGCATAAGGGCTTTCCCATGGGCTCATTTTTGGATCAATGCTTAACCATCTTCCGACTCTGGGATCAAGCTGTCTAAAGTGCGTTGTATAACTATTACTAATTCCCTTTATCTCATCATCTTTCTCAGAACCTTGGTATCCATACCTATAGTCATTTCCAGGACTTTCATGTCTATTAGGCAACAACATCCCAAACGGATAATAATCACTTTGTGAAATTACATCCGGTGAATAATAGTCTAATATGCCGTCCGTATTATCATCTATGGTTAGTTTTCGGTCAGAGATCACTTGTAGAACATTGCCCAAATGGTTAGACAGTTCATAACGTTTATCACCTTGTAATTGTGTATAAACATCATAATCCGTATAAGTCTCATTTTCTTCATTGATATTGATATTACCGGTTTCGGTAGAAGCAATGATCTGTTCAACCTGTTCCATTCCCACACGACTACTCGCATAGATATTCCGTTCACTAAGGTAGAAATTATCGGCATTGGCAATATTTCCGTTGGCATCATTTATTTTTAGTTCGTAAGTACTCATGGCATTGCCTTGTGCATCTCGAATGTAGAACGTTTTTGATAAAACATTCCCAGAGTGATCCAAAATGGTTTTAATGATCCGGTTCCCCATAGCATCATATTCAAAGGCAATATCGTCCAAGGTACCTGTTTTGTCAATTTTTTTCACTTTTCCAGTCACCATCCAGTCAATACTACTAATATTTTCTTTGGTATCCTGAATTAATTGTCCGATAGCATCATAATCATAATTATTGACAGCCTGACCTGCAAGGTCGGCATTATCTTGTAAAACACTTGTAGTTCCCGTATGGTCTTTTACGTAATCCAGCTGATTATTGCCTGTATTATAATGGTATTTAAAATCGTCAATTAATATTCTATTACCAGCACCGTCATCAGTATAACGTTTTAATGAATCCAAATTCCCATTCGGATCATATGAATAGGTACTGGCATAATTTCCTTCAGCTGTCGAAGGTGATATACCAATCTGTAGTTCCTGTTGCTTCATATCCATGATTCTGTTCAACTGATCATAACGATAAGAGGTATGGCTGGTCCCTATATAGCTTTGATTGATATCAGTACTGGCCGTATACATCTCCTTGATATTTCCATTGAACAAATCTGTATTAGAAGGTGAGGTATAACCACCACTATAAGCCAGAAAACTGTTTCCAAATCGTCCGGAATAATCACCATTATAATATTCCAGGCTAAAGCCCGTTACATCTTTCCCGTTCATTTGATTGATTGTTCCGATCAATCCATCTTTCCCCTGGTCATTATTGGCCTGAAGGTCTTCAGAATTTACCCCTTTTAACCAACCCTGAATGGTGTAGGCATAATCACAGGATTGTACTTTTTCCTCTCCTATTTCGATACGCGCCAGTGGCCCGTGATCGTAATAAAAATATTTAGCATCTTTTTCCCAATTGATATTGTCTTTAGATGTTTCTGTAATGGTAATTCGGTTATCAGCATCATAACAATAACGGTGGATGAACTGATCCTCTTCTCCTTTTTGATAAGCCACCTCTTTGACATTTCCAGATACCAAATCATAATCGTATTGTGTACTTTTTTGGGCCTGAGAGGCGTCCACCGCAATTAAATCTTCATCCTGAATATCCTGAATCAATTCCTTAACATTACCATGGACATCATAATCATAAAAAGTACCACTTTGGTAATTCGAAAACCCTGAACCTGAATAATTGTCAAAAAACAATACACCTGTAATGCGGTTTCTGGTATTAAATGTGGCGTAATCCTCAAATTTGGCCACAATATTTACTAATGGCAGCTCATCATAAATCGTTAGAGTGACCTCTCTTCTGGTACTGCCTCCTGACAAATCTTCAATATTAGATGGGAAGTTAACCCCGGTTTGCCCTGGGGTATCAGATAGTTGAATAACAGTTCCATTAGCCAATAATTGACCATTTTTAAAAGTATAATTGGTATTATTAAGTGTTAACTCCCCTACCTCAATAATTCTTCCTAAAGCATCATAAACAGTATAACTTATTGCATCATTTAATTTTTGATTGGCATTTTGTGAAACCACCAATCGTCCAAGTGCATCATAGGCAAATTCACTAATCCCGCCATCCGGTGTTTTCTGCCACACTAATTGGTTTAAAGAATTGTATTCATAATTAGTTTGCAGACCATTAAAATCAGGGACAATAGTATTATCAGTGATATCAATTGTAGCAGTTGAAGGGTTAGACCGAATGGCCTCAATAGCAGCTTTATCCATTGTTACAGTAATGTCTTCTGCTTCTTTTGGTGGTACGGTTTGAATCAGGTTACCAGCCTGATCATAATAATACAGCGTATAATGGTACTCACTTTGGCTCTTACTATACTCAAACGTTTCAATAACCGTGCTCATGGCTTGAGCCAAATACCGTTCTGTAAAGTCTTCGACAACGTTTTCCAGATAAATGTCGTACTGGTTACTGGCATTGATTATATTGGCATTACTGGTTAGCTGATCACATGGTGGTTCAGGAATAACTATATCACGTTCTTTAAACTGTGGTTTTGGTGGACAAATATTATTATCCGGTATGTAAATATTATTAATAAAATGACTCCATGTTGTTTTTACCGTATCCATTTGTGGCGAATTACCTAAAAAATCATAATAAGCCTGAACGTCTACAATAGTGGTGGCGGAGTGTAATTGTGTACTGGCAAATTCCGACAATGTTAAATAATAAGGATGATTATTATCTACAATTGGATTTGATAAGTCCGGAAAATTGCTAATGTATTCTATATAAGATGCTACAACGTACCCTAAATTGGTCTGGCAAAAATCATCTTCGGTATATTCAGTTAATCGATCAATGTCATCCAGATTGGCATTAAAGTCTGTCACAAAATCATTATAAACTGCATAGGCTTCATTACAACTCACTAAATTAAAAGTAGTTGGTGGACATGGTTCACAACTTTCAATAGTAACACAATTTATGAGCTCTGTAACCAAGCAATAAATAATCCCGTTTTCATCTTCTAATATGATTTTGATATCTGTTAAAGAACCATTATTAAGACTTCCATAGCTTACATCTACTACACTCAGTTGGGCGTTTGGAGGAATAGTATTTGGCAGGTATGTGCCTTCAACCGGATCCAAAACATAACCTCCACGCGTAGTGTCTAATTGAAATGCGATCTCACACCCATAGCAATTTTCCGGAAACTCTATACAATCTTCATGTGTCGCTGTCCCGGTCAGGAAAAAACTAATATTACTTCCTGTAAACCCTACAGGATTATAATTGGTTTCAAAACCATTCACTCCTGTAATATCCTGAGGGTTATCAAAGAACGGTAACAATTCTGTTAAAGAATTAGGAAAATAACCAGACGGTACACTGCCATTAGCGTTATATGTTTCAAGAACATCCCTCCAAAGTGCTTCGTATAACTCAATGAATTCATCAGCAGCATTACAGTTGCAATTTAAATTAATGGGAACTACATTCTCACCAATTACTCTTGATAGCACAGCATAAGCTGTTTGGGTTTGTCCATTAGCATCAATATAGTAAACTACGATTCTATCGTTTGTCTCATCATAGGCATACCCTGTAATGACTGCAGGATTGACCAAAGGTGATTGGAAATTAAAAAATAAACTGGTTCCTAAATAATTAATACTGATTTGGTTTTGACTGGTAATACCTACTGATACCGATTGTATGGCTGTACTCCCAATTGCGTTTAATTGTGAAGCCAGTTCACTATCACTAAACCAACCGGAAGCTATATTGCTCAAAGGGTATGTTGTGGGACTGGACAATAAGCCTGTTTCAAATAAAGCCGTATAAATGGCCCCTATATTATCTGCCAGTATTTCTCCTCTTTGGCAGTCGGGTTGAGTATTACAGCCAATAATCTGTACGGCTGTCGATCCTGAAATAACTTTTTCTACAGTATCATTCCCTATTACAACAACAGCCAGTATTTCAAACTCATAACTTGTTGAGGGAACTGCATAAAAATCAGTAAAAGTCAAAATATTGTTCCAGTTAAAGCTACCATCACCCGTTAATGTAATGTTTTGACTGGCACCCGATACGTTAATTAACAGATTGTTGCCTTGCGGTATCCCTGAGAAGGTAACCGGAACACCCTGAACAACTGTACCTCCCATAGCAGTATAAAGTTCGTTGGTTAAAGTATGTAATGAATCACTGGATTCCGGTCCTGTTTGCAATAAACTTTTGTTAGCCAGTTCATTTAAAAACATTTCCAATTTAAAGCTTAAATTACACCGCCCCGTTTGTTCATAAATATTGTCCTGAACATCTGTAGCCATATCATGGGCCATTTCAAATTCAGGAATCGAAGAATCGTATAAATCGTCAATAGGTAAAAAGCGTCTTGTTTTATCCTGAAATAAATCAATTTCATCACCAATAAACCATGGATATGGAAAAACCGGAAAAGGACTGGTACTAACTAAACTATTCCCTGAGATAATAGCATCACTGTATAAATCCAGTATATTCAATGGAGCCCCTGTGAGTAAAGCCGGGTAATAAAAATAGTTGCTAAGACCTGGCATCACCGGGTTATTAACATCAATATAACCATTATATGAATTATTAGAAATGGTATAAACGTCTAAAAACACTTGAATCAACTTGGCTTTTTCTGATAAGTAAATCGATTTGAAGGTCTTCCAAAAAGCATCTCTTTGTGCATCAGTATACGCCGGACCAGTGATAGCTGAAAAAGTTGGTGAAACACAGTTTCCTGCTAAATTATTACCACAAAACACCATTTGTATGCAGTAGTCTCTTAAATTTAAACCCGAATTTTTATAATCACCCATAATAGCGTTTATCACTGTGAGCTTATAGGCATTGCCATTATTACCGTTTGTTACAAGAGTTGGGTACGTGATATTGAAAAACGGATCATTATCTTTAATAGTGTTAGCCCCAAATAAGAGATCAAAACCTAGATTATTTGTTGATGAAATGGCATCTGCAAAAGTATTGATGTTTTGTAATTCCTGATCATAATTCATGGAACTCAATTGGGGCTGGGAACCACTTACCGAATTACAAATTAAATCCATAAATTCAAAATATTTGTATTCCGGATGATATGTTAATAAGGCTTTAGCCCATGCATTATCCCAAACATCAACAAAATCAGAAAGATTGGTCAAGTCTTCGGGATTAACATAAAAGGTAGCAGGGGGATTAGTTGGTGGGTTCAAAACAGCAGGCGAAAAAATACCATTTTGATACGTAATTTCAACCAGTGCCGGATTACCGTTCTCATCTTTATAACCGCCATTAGGATGCCGCCAGTCTGTACCAGTGGTAACAGTACCATGGTTTAAAGCATTGTTTTCAGTAAATACACTGGCTAAATCTGTACCATTGGTAGCCCCATATTGACCTCCCGGACTTAAATCGTATAGCATCAATGCTTCCGAAGTAAAACAGGAAGAGGCACTTTCAGGGTTATATAAACCTAAACTATCATGAGGAATTTCCTGATCACAATCGGTACTATCAAAGTAAAAATCCTGTTCGGTAAGCAAACAAGTATTATTAGCAAGATAAGTCTCCAAATGGCTTTGAAATGCAATAGGATCAACACTCAATTGTTTAGACAAAGTATAAACTCCAATTGGCAGAGGCTCAGATTTAAATTCATACCGGTAATGGCTGTTAGGATCATTAATATTATCCAGGATATTATCACCAGATACCGGAGTGGAACCACTACCGTTTAGATCAAATTTTTCAATATTCACTAATAAATCATCTCCACAATCATTCATCAGACGAATGGCTAAATCGTATGACAGCGGAATTTCCACCTCCGGATTCAGACAGTTATCCTGAAACGTAGCAGTAATAATTTCATAATTAAAATCAAAGATGTCATCATCCACTTGATTATCGACATTCTGATTTAATAGCAAAACGTCATTTTGAGAGTTAATGGCACCACTTGACAATTGATGGTTATTATCCAAATCAGTATCGGGATCTGATTGTGAAGCTTTATTTAACGGGTCAATTGAAATGGAGGTTGTTCCATCCTGAACTGATGGCAGTTTTTTTAGATTTGTTGCATCACCCGTACCTGCCAGGGCTGTGGCAATAACACGTCCTTGTGGGTCAAGATAACTGATACTAACCTGACCATTGGCATCAACCACCATATTTTTTTTGTAACGTGAAGCATAACCAACCTGGTAACCAAAAAGTTTATTTAAATCTTCTTGCTCGGCATGTGAATAAAAATATTGGGTGGCATGATCACCATTAACCATATAATCAGATCCCACCCCACTTTTAGCCTTAATACGACCTGTATTGTCGGGAGTATAAACGATTTGAGTATAAGGAAAACCACCTGCATTGGGTACGTAATCCTGCCAGTTATTTTCCACAGAATTATTACCGGAGTAATATTTAGAGGCACCATTCTGGTTGCTCATTGCAGCTGATGTTGTTTCACAGGTATTCTGGCCTAAATCATCCCAGTCAAAATCTTCATGACTAAAGGGTACCTGACTATTATTTTGATTTAAATTTTCATAATATTGAATGGCCTGAAAATTAACCGGAGTTGGTAAGACATTAATTGCTGCACGCCCCTGATTGTCATAAATACTTTCTTCAACTATAGCTTCATTATTGGAATTAATTTTGGTAACAGTCTGACGATTTCTCAACGTACCATCAAAATAACTGACTACCTCCTTTTTTTTGCCTTCTTCGGCATAAACGGACTGGAATTGCCAGTTCATTTGACTTTCATGTTCCTGCGCAATTTCTAAATAGTGTGGCCAGTTTCCTATGGTTGTTCCCATAGCATTAAGGTTACTGGCGTCAGTACTCCAGGATCCAAATTTCTTTTTATCAATATCAATGCCTCCATTATCCGTCCAGCGACCAATACCACGTATTCTGTATATTAAGTACCCTTTTCCATAAATCATAGGAATTCTGTACCACTGTTGGTTGGTAATGATACGGGTATTGTTTAGTTCAAAATCACGTTCGCTGAACTGAATACTTCCTGCACTCAAAGTAGTATTCAAAAGAGATCCACCATAATTATCAATCCAGGTCCATTCCAGCTCATATTCCTCAGCACCTTCAATAAAATCCCACCAAATTTCAACTTCGTCACTCGCTGTTGAAACAATACCTGTTGTAATTGGAGTAACTATTTCACCATCCACAGCATTGGGGTCGTAAACCACATCACCGGCACCATATAAAAAAGTTCCTGTAGTATTTAAATGGTAATATCGTTCTACTGTTAACAATGCTTCAATATAGATATTAGAGGGGTAACTACTATTATTCGGAATCACCTGAATACTATATTTATGTGCCCCCGTATGCATAAATGAACTTGACTTGATATCAGCAAATGCCACACTCCCGTCACCATGATAACTTAGTGTTAAAGTTTGGGTGGGTAATGCTGTTAGAGGGTTATTATTATTGTCAAAAGGGATTACCGTTACATCAACGCTAATAGCTGATATATTGGGTATTACACTGGTACCGATATCGTCGGTCAATCCAAGCTTTAATTGTAATTGAGAACTCAAATCAACAAATTGACTTGAACCTCCATTCAAATATTGGTATTTGCCATCCTCTATTTCTATGTTAAATCCTCCCTGAAACTGGAATAATTCGGATCCGCCACGAACACTAAAAGTTTCGTCAGCAGCATAAACCCAGGTGCATAGTAAACCAGCTATTAACAATAATCTAAATTTCATACTATTTTTGATTTGCTAATCGTAAATCGATTAATTCATAATTCTTGTAGTGGTCTGTAGTTATCAAACCATTATTTGAAGTTTTAAGGTATTTCTGAAAATCGGTAAGCCCCTCTTTATCTTTCCATTTTTTTGAAAAAGTATTATAGGTGACCTCTAACCGAGGAAAGTCCATCTCCTTTTCTCCATAAACTTTTGAAAAATTCACTTTTTGAGCATAGAACATGGTAATTTTTTTTATCAGATAATCCTTATCTACCAAAATGCTTAATTTGGAATACGGACTAATTTGATTTGTACCAAATAGCAGATGTATTACTCTATGTGCTCCCCTCACCTCAACTTTATAGTTAATACTATTGCGAAAAGCCGATTCAAAATCAACCTGTTCAAAATTTGTTTTTTGAGGTTCAGATAAAATCATACTTTGTGCTGTTTTGTTTACAGTCAGCGTCATACTGTCGTTCGTCAATATTTCAACGTCTTGCATTTGTCGATAGGTCTTATTTCCCTCCCCACAAAACAAAGATTGATAAGATTCTACTGTTTGTTGTCCCTGGTAGCCCCGGTATAATTTATAATCCAGTAAAACCCGAAAGGAAGTGAGGTCTTTATAATGTGATCGTACCTTTTCGAGATAAGTTCGTGTATCCTGAGCATTAACACTTAAGCTAATAAGCATTAAAAATAGTATTGTAAACTGCTTTAACATATCAATCTTTTTTTACTGTGTTAGAACGGGTTTCCTGTATTGTGACCACTCCCCTTGACGTTTCCTTTTTGATCCTGACTAAGCCACCTTCATTATCATATTCATAAAAGGTAGCATAGTTATTATCGTCTAATTCCGAAGTCAGCCAAAAGGTTTCCCCGTCATATACATAACTTTTCATACTGGCGTTAAACGGATGAAGCCTTATGTCGTCAAAATAAGTATCGTTATACTTATCGGAATTTAAACCAACCTTTATATTTGTTGTATTTACAGGAATATCGAACTTACCAACTATGCGCTGCCAACCGTCAATAATATCACCAGTTGGGTAGAGTTTTAAAGGAGGTACTATAGTTTGACCAAGAAAATCAACTTCTAAATGGGCATTTTCTGCATCTGTTGTTTTTGTATTATAGTTCTTAACATGAATAGTATCTACATTTACCCATGCACTTATCCAATAATCTGTTGAATCGTCTAAAGCAAGGCTGGAACAATGTTTGTCATAACAATCAAACTTAACCTCTACATTGGCTTGTGCGGATAATGCGAATTTTTGCTGAAGAGGATTACAATTTGAACCATCTAAGGAAAAAAGTATGATATCAATGGTATTTGTTCCATTAAGATTAAAATGCTGCAGATCATTGTCTGTTATTGTAAAGGTACCTCCCGCAACCTCCTGAAAACAATCGCCACTCCCTATAAAAATGCCATTTAACCTTATTGACAGCAAATGTGAACTCACCAACTTTAAATTTAAACTGACTTCACAGGCATTGTCAAGGTTAAACTCTGTTCGATATACTACTGAGGAACCATTACCAGGTACTGTTGGGTAGTTTACTAATAAAGATTTCAAATACTGAAAATCTCCATCCGAATCCGGATCAACATTTAAAGATGGCCAGTTAGCAATAGGTGATTCCTCTACAACAAAAGATGAACTACCGGGTAACTGTGGATAGCTTGCCAATGAATAGGGATAATAGGCAGTCCAATTAGGATCGGTTTGGCCATTGGTTATAAAACCATTATTATACCCTGTAGTAATTGTTATAGTTGATTCCGTGTAAATAGGATTTTGACCATACACTGAAATTAGAATGATTGTACTACTGATAAAACTTATTAACTTTTTCATACTACTCAACTGTAATTATTTTTTCCACTTTTTGCCCTTGCGGCACTTTTATACTGTACTTTCCTGTGTGAGATTCTCCTGAGCTAATGGTAGAACCAGTTCCTGACATTTCATTAAAGAAGTTAAACTGAGCGCAACCAACTCCACTAAACGTATAGTCTTCAAAACCATCAAACCCCATCTGGCTGTATTTTGAATTGGCACTGACAGCCATTGGAAATTTAAAGTTGTATCCATACTGGGCGGATGAATATCGATTCAGAGCATCTTTATTTTCTAATTCAAATCCGTATGGACTGTACCTGGTAACTGTGGAGGTACTTGTCCAGTCTGAAAGACCTGGTTGTGGTTTATCCCAATTACCTGAACCATTGATGAAATAATAAGGTTTAAAGGCCGTATAAAACCCATCTTGTCTTGGATCAGGTAAGGTATTTGCCGTTGTGTTTTTTCGAGTATGTTCCCGTCCCGTGAGATACAAATATGATCGCAGGGCTCGCCATACACCTTTCCGATTGAACACGAACTCGTTGATAATTGAGGTGTTTTCGTTTGGTAGATTACAACCACACTCTTCTCCCTCATCCCAAATCCAATCATCTGAAAATTCAACTGAACCTGCATTGATGACTTTTTCGTCATTGGCTGTACTTAAATTGAGATCATATCGTAAAAAAGAGGTTGGAATTTTATCACCTGGCGCAGCCAAAATAATGTCAACCGGGTTTTCCTGTAATGTGACAGATGCCATGGAAGTTCCCATCAGGTTACGCCTCCCGGAACGAATTACTTTAAGGCGGTTCATCCCGCCTATTGGAATGCCATTTCGATCAATAATTTGCGTTACACCGGAAACCCCGATCGGTTTTACCCAGCCATATTTTTTCTGATTCGCTGTTGCTGTGTTATATAATAAAACTTCATCCCCTTCATAAAGAAAATCCATAATAGTTTGCCCCTGAACACTGTACTGGCCTGATGGTAACCCCATACCAGTTATCTCCAACTCGATTCCTGCATTTCGGGATGCCGCTCCCATACCATCATAATACCAAAAGGCCGGATAATTAAATGAATAATAACTCTCGTCATACTCGTTGGTTGTTTCCGTAACCAACACTTCTCCGGTCTGATCATCCCAGACCAGATTTTTGGTCGATACCCTGGCACCGGCATCATAAGCAATGGTTTCTTTTAAAAGTCCAAATGTATTAATCACTTTGGTTGTACTTGCCATTCGTATCTTATCTCTATGCAATGCAAACGTTGGAAATGGAGCAGGAACAACAACCGGAATAAATGCAATAACAGACCCCACATTGCCGTTAACTCCAACAATTTGTGTACTGGAACGCTTTTCCCTGAAATCATTGGTAATATCAGTTTCAACACCAATAGTATTGGATTTTAAATAACCGTCTTTATCAAGGGTGTAAACAGTATTATTTAATTTTCCCCTATTATTTGAGAATAGATGACTCGCAGGTAAATTACTTGTAGAAGCCGGGTATTCATTGTATAAATAATCAGCCCCGGAAATTGGAGTGGCCTGTCCTTCTCCGTATACCCGCTGACTTTTCATCTTCCCATCCATATCGTTAATGTGAATGACATAACCTTGACTGAGATAGGTTGATTTAAAGTTATTGATATTCAAAATACTCGATATAATCCCCCCTCCGTCATCACGAACATCTATATTAGTTTGATCAGTCAACACAGGAAAATCTTTTGAGGTATAAAACTCTGTAATCACTTTTCCTGTAGCATGACTTTTCACTTGTTTCGTGGCGGTTTTTCGCTCCAGGTTTTTGACCTCCACTCTTGAATACGTTACTGTTGGTGATGGAAAAAATGATTCTCCAAATGGTTTTTCAATATAATTGTGGATATCAGGTGCCAGTAGTTTTCTAACATGGGTAAAGACAGGTTGAACAAATGGGTTTTCTTTAGATCCAATTGGTTCATAAGTAGCCACACCACTTGAAGTACCATCTGTTAACTCATAACTGTATTCCTGACCATAGTATTGGTTTGAGCCCACACTACTCATTTCATCCCAGTTATCATGCATTTTAATGGATTTGACTCTGCTCCCACCTCCTTTTTTGTGGCCATTGGGATTTGAGAGTCGGATCCAGGATCTCTTAGGATCAAAACGTCTGGCAATCTTTTTTCTTCTCAGTGTACCATTTGGTCCTGTGAAAATATCAAGTAAATTATCAAATAAAAGGATGACATCTTCCAAAATTTCTGCAGGTGCTATTCCTTCATCCTGATCGGGATGGCCATAAATATACTTTGACAATTGACTTCTTCCAAATTGCCATCCGGCTTTAGCAATAGGGTTTACATCAGCACCGAATCCCCCTTCCATGGGAACTAATCTTAAAGCAATTCTACCGTAAGCTGTGCCACTATTAGTAAAAACACCACATTGCCCATCTTCCGTATCTAATTCAAAATAACCTGATACATAATCCTGATCCTTATTATTAGCTAATGCTGAATTTTGCCCACCAGCTTTAGTCATGTTCAGCATAAACCTGAACTGAACCAGTCGCTCCTGGTTTTTTATGATATCTGCTAAATACTGGTCTACAAACTCAGGACCTGTGATACTCACATCTTCATCAGGCAGTTTAATATAGAGGTAGGTAGCTTCTTTAGTATTATTAACGTTCTGAGGTAAACCAAATAACCGATATGACTCGGGAGAGGACGGAATTAACTCATTTCCTGCTCCACAAACCTTAAACATCCGCATGGCTTTTTTATCCTGAACATAAGCATAATCATCAGATTCGTATTCTATTTCAATCGTTCCACCTGAAGGTAACTCTATGCTTTTTAAAGTCCAGGCTCTGACATTATTTTGAAGGTCTGTTAAGTCCTGCTGTGTATTTTGCTCAACGTAATTGAATTCAGGGTTTGTAGGATCACCTGAAGCCGGTTCCTCTTTATATCCCCCCCAAATATCATAACCTTTTAAATGGTATGTTGGATTTTCAGAGGCATTTTCCGGGTAATTAAATTTATATGCTGAATATTTTCCCATATTGGAATTTCGGTAAGTAAAATAAACTCTGTCGAGTGTTAATTTTCCACCATTTGCAGCACTTGAATTTGGTGTGCCGGGACATAAAGTATATTTATAGTCAAAATGTGCTGTTTTAATTGGAACAGCCCCAGTTTTAAGCACTCCATTGTCATCCAGGTCTTCTTTGGAATACAATTCAATTCTTTTCAGCCTTTGCTTTTTAACACCACCAATAGTTCCCTCCTCTCCTGTTACACCCCGGGCATCATCTCTGGATAAAGTATAAAAGAAAGCAATATGCGTTTTGGTTTCAATCTTTTCAATGTATCTGATTTCCTTTTGTCCATATAAATACGAACCTCTATCGTCATTTTTATCTGTTTTTAGCCCCTCATTATAATTAGCTATATTGGTACCACATGGCACTTTCCATTGGTAATTCACCGGATCGGTATAGGTAAATTTGGTATAAGAACCCAAATCATCATCCGTTGGGCCATCCCCCGTTAAATCAGAGTAATCAGTTGAAACCAGTAAGGTTAAAAGATAGGTATGAGCATAAGCAGGAGTGGACACCCTACTGTAAAAATGATCTAACCCTTTTGAATTGTTTAATGAATTATCAGTCCCATGATTATATGTAACCTGTCCCTTAGCATGATCAATGGCATTACCATCTCCCACAGCAAAACTCACCTCTTCTTTTTGGGTATTGTAAAGCGCCTGACCATAAATGTACCTGGCACCATCATTTCGTGTCACAATATAACCAGCCGTATGATGATCTTTTGCATGTGAATTTGTTAAAAAACCAAGCAATTGGTCTCCATTATCCAGGTCTACTTCATCCTTTCTGACTTTTAGAAGATTTTGATTCCGCTGTGCTCTGTTATCCCTATAGGTATCTGCTTGTCCAAAAGCTACCGAAGAATAGCTGGTATTATTGCTCGCTTCTTTTTGTTGAAATTCAGCTTTTAATTGTCTGGCATGAGGGGTAATACCTATTCCCAGACGAATTGGTCTGTTATCAGCAAATTTATTAGACAACGCCCCCAATTTAGTGATATCATGGTCTGCTGATAAATCACCTACATTCTTAAAATAAACTTCTTCATAAAACTGCTCTTGATTAGAAGAATTAGCCTCCAACTCATCCTTGGCTTCGTTTTGAATTTTCCAAACCCCACTATATCCCTGAGAGGTGGTCTGATTATAATCGATTCCAGCATGAACCAAATTCCCTAAGTCTCCCTCTGCTCCTAAGGCTCCACCATTATTATAGTTTCTTGATACCGGATCATTTACATAACCTATTTGTGATCGGTAAGGACGGAAAGTTCCGGATACCCCCTGACCTTTAACCGAGTAAATATCATAGGAATGATTGGATAATGGTAAATTGTTAGTATTGACAGAAAAACTACCTGCATCTTTTTCTCGATTAAAGTCTTTAACATCTTTTTTTGTAGCCTGATGGGTATGTTCATAACCAAAAGCCCTGACTTTCCGTTGTTTTTGTTTTTTAGAAATTTTTTGAACAGATCCAAAACCAGATAAATCTCCTTGTATTTCTGCACCAAAAATTTCAGTACCAATAGCGGCCTTGAATTTGAAATTGGTGGTATTTAAACCGGGTTGAGTTATTGGAGTATAAACATTATTCACAAAACTGATATCTGACCCTATATTGGCAGTTCCTTTTTGCCTTCGGATGCCTTTGGTTTTGGATTTATCTTTTCGCTCCTTATCAACTACCAATGCTGAGACATTTACTTTAGAAAGCCCCTCTCTTGAATTAAATGCCACACCAATATTACTTTTTAAATCACGTGTTTTACCCTCTTCAATTTTTGACTTGGTGTTATAATTAAGAGAAGGTGAAAGACTCAGTCCATTCTCATCTGAACTTACATCTCCTCCTATTTTCAGAGATTTATTGATATCATAGGACACACCGAAACTCGGAGATAAACTGAAACCAGTGTAGTTATTATACTGAGCAGTTAATGTGAGAGCAAATTGACCGCTCGTATCTAACACCCCGCCACCATCCGGAAGTTCTGCACCAAAAAAAGTAGGATTAAATTTAAAACTTGCTCCCCAGGTTTTATTTGGTTTTAAACTATTTTCGTAGGTCATTTCATCTCCCTCGAAATCATCTGGAATCCCTCTCATTTGACGGTTGATCTGACCTATACTTAGATCCCATCCCAATCCAACCCATGAAGCCTCTTGGTCTGTTGTTATACCTGAATTGTAAGCCAGGCTAATAGGAAAACCACCAATGTCCATAATAGGAATATTATAGGAAAAATCACCACTTGACAAGTTAACCATATCAGATGTACCGATAGGGGTAAAAGAACTAAACTCTGGTTGAGCCGGTCCCCCGGTTAAGGTATAACCGTTTATCGGAACGATCATTGTAAAAGTCATTACTAAGATAAGTGTCACACTTATTCCTCTTGTGAAAACACTTTTTCTAATTGCTAAAATCATACGTTTTCAGATATTAAAAATTGATTGAATTCGTTTTGAAATCCAAATTCCATTTGTCCTTTATTAAACAATACATCATTATAAATCAGCTTAAAAGTTTGTGTCCGATCCAGGCCGGAAAAATTTAGAATGACACGTTCAAACGGAGCGGCATGAAAATTCCGTTCATACATGGTATAGTTTGGTTTAATTGTATCTCCTTTATCTGTTAAGACCAGGAAATCTTTGCTAATGCTAAATGCCAAATAAGATACAGCCTGATTCATATCGGTAGTATGATATTTTTTCAGAACATCCTGCCGGTTTACCTCCTCAATATCAAAATAAAACAGATTCTCATCCAGGCCATTTTCTAACTCCAAATCTATCTCTGACGGACTTAACCCTTTAGATAACAAATATTCAACAGTTTCAATTTTCTTTGCTTTAAACATCAAGTCCTGTACTTTTACTACCTGCACATTACCTGTAAAAGAAGGATTATTCAGTCCATCATTACCATACCTGGTAAGATCTGGCTTTTGAGCTAATTTTGATAATGGCTCCACGACCTCTTTATCCTCTGCCGGACTAAAAAATACAGATGTTATCCGCGTAAAGCCACTTGTTTCACTAAAGGCAAAACTCACCATCATCACAAGTAATATAGCACGCTTGTATTTCATTTTAAATTTTATCTTTTTTCTCATGTTCAAACGTTTGATATACTATTTTTTAAACCTCAAAAAGAAAGCTTCATTTTTATCATTATTTACCTCTAGAACATAACTCCCCGGAGCTATTCCCGAAACATCTATATCCAATCTGTTATCTCCGTATTGAATAGATTCACCCGGAAAATTTTGTTCAGCCCTGTTACTGCTATAAATTTTTGCATTTAATAATCCGTCACTGTCTACATATTCCTCATTATACTTTAAATGCAATATTTGTTCAACAGAGGTTGACAAATCGTAATATGTACCATCTAATTTTCGTTTAAGTGTTACATATTCGATATCTGCTGTACCACAAACTGCTGTAAATGAAAGTCTAAAATGTGTATCATTCGGACGTACTAGTTTATAGTTTCTATGAGCCTTTCCATTGTTTACATTGTAAGTTTCCATACCTATTTCAACCCCATAATTGTTTGCAGGATTGGCCTTCCAATAATTCACAAAGGGCATAATATTCACAATATCTTCAGTATGTCCTGGTGTGTTTCCATTTGGTGTACCAGTAGCCGGTAGATTTACTACAATGTTTGAGTTAACCGAAGGGCGAAAATTCCAGGTGGCAAATCCATGATACCAAGGCTCTACAATAGGATGAAATTTCAATGCATTGGAGGAATAATTACTCTGCTGATAAGGTAAAGAAGCTGCCTCCAAATGAAGATCTGCTGATAAAACATTTACATCAGGTGAAAAGTGAACTCTAAAATCCAGTAAACTGGCAAAATGATAAGCTGCGGTTACTGGTGTACCGGCAACATCCGTTCCATAATCAGAAGCACGGAGGTAATTATGCCACGATAAACCATATGGTACATCTTCAGCCTCTATTCCCGACAAACTCCCCGTATACTTACCAATCACTGTTTGATTAACATACTGCCAATTGGACATCAATACTTCGGTTACTACACCGCCTTGTCCCACTAAAAAGTGTTTTATTCCCCTGTTTATATTTGTGTTTGCATGAAGATAGCTATGTGGTAGTTGAACATTATCTACAAGCTGTAACATGTATAAACCAGGAGATAAACTGCTTACAGTAAATCCGGTTCCGATCGAAGGTGAATTATTATTATACCCTACAACAGCCGTTATGATATTTTGAGCGACTTTCGTAGGATCTATCTCTAATTTATACAAAGCTGCAGACTTGTATTGTCCGCTTCCACCTGAAAAAGATAATGTGATTTCACCATCATTTCCAGGACCATCACATGAACAATGTGTTACCTCTCCTGTTACCTCAAGCGGCATACGGTATACAATTGCCAATTCTGGTCTTAAATTAGGATCCATATGATCAGTTGAATAAAAAACAGCACCATAATCAATATTTGTTGTATTGGTTTCATCTTCCAGGCGAATTTGCCATCCTTCGTTGTTAAAGCCATAATTCACCATATTCTGAACATGGTCTTTCACATCCACTAAAAATGTTGTATTTACTGTACTGGTTGCCGGAGCCACCACAACCAAATCGGATGATGTATGTGCTACAGGCTGATTTGACCAGTTAATCGCATTATCCAGCCAACCAGCGGCTAACCGGCTAAAAACAAAATTGAAACTATTTGGATTCTGAACTTCCTGCGCTGTTAACTTTAGCTCAGCAGAAACAACAACAGCGTTTTCAGGTATGGAAGAAAGGTCAAACTTCAAAACACTTCGTTCGATATCTAAAACAACCGGTGTTGCAGTAGATTGATTCGCCATTACAGATATTTCAGGAGTAGAACCATAATTTATTGTGGGATTTACCATTGAAATTTCCGCATCTTCAATAGTAACACCTGTTGAATTCAAAACTATTGTTTGATGCTGACCAAACAATTTTGAAGGCGTCGCAAATTCCAACATTAAGAAGAAACAAATCAAAACCAATATGCGTCTACTAATATTTATCTTTATATCAAAAATCATATTCTTTTTATTTATCTTAAGTTTCAGTTAACTCGGTAGTATCATACTATATTCTGGTCCTTACTCGTCTCAAAAAAAACCCATACAACAAAGATAATCAACACATTACATCAAAACACCATCTGATATTGTTCCTTAATATTTGGTAAATCCGAGCAAAAATTCGGCTACTAAATCCGAAAATCTGATCTATTCGGATTTTATATTCAGGCTTTTAAAAACTTCCTTTTTCTTTCTTCGGGAAACAGGCACACTGGAGTGATCAGTCATTTCGAAGTAGCCTCCCTTTACTTTAATAAAGCGGGCTATAAAATTTCGATTGATAATGTGCGACTGATGTGTTTTTATAAAAACTTCATCACTCAATATTCTGGTCATTTGCTTTAAGTTTTTACTAACTACAATTCTTCGATCATCTGACAAATAAACTGTTGTATAGTTTCCTTCACTAAATGCCCGTATAATTTCATTTTTACCAACATATTCTACAGTGGCTTGTGTATTAAATGCAATCTTTTTTTCATCCATTTTTTCTGGTGTTGAAGTTGTAATTTTCACGTATTCCATAAGAGGTTTTCAATCAATCCAATTAGGATCGAAAACAAAACACACTTACACAAACATCTGAAAAACAAAAGATAACAAATGAATCATTTGACAGTTTAAGTGAATCATTTGACAATTATGAACCTAATCACCAGAGAAAGTGGTCAGACCTTAAGTTGTAATATTAAATGAGAGAAAATAAATGAGGATTATTTCTTAAACTCAGACCTGTACAACGAAGGAGTTGCACTAAATTTTTTCTTAAATGCTTTATTGAACACTTGTGAATTATTGAATCCACTATCCAGGGTAATTTCAGCAATACTTTTTGGCGTTTCAATCAATAATTTGGCTGCTTTTTGTAAGCGGAAATTTTTAATGTATTCTGCAGTGGATTGATTGGTTAGTGCCCTGATTTTAGTATTGACACTGGTTCTGTTTAAAGCTAATTCTCTACAAAATTGACTAACATCAAAGTTGCCGTCAATATAGTGTTCCTCTAAAATCTGGCGTGCCTGATCAATGAAATTGGCATCCAAAGCTGTACAATTAATTTCCTTACTGTACAGTAGAGGGTTTTCACTAAACAATTTATGTAAGTGTAGTCGTTGACGGATTAAATTATCTATTCTGGCCCTCAATTCGTTTGGATTAAATGGTTTACCAATATAATCATCTGCATCCTGATTCAATCCTGCAATCCGACTCGCTGAATCCGATTTGGCTGTCAACAAAATAACAGGAATATGACTGGAATTAAAATTTTCTTTGAGTGACTTTAATAGTTCAAAACCATCTTTTTCCGGCATCATGACATCACTTAGAACCAGATCAGGTTGAAGATCAATGGCCATTTCCTCACCTATTTTACCGTTCTCTGCGAAATCAAGTCTGTAATTGGCTTCCAAAGTTGATTTCAGCAATGCCTGAATTTCTATATTATCCTCAACAACCAGAATATGTTGTAATGCCTCTAATGAACCATTTCGTTTTTCAATTGCTTCCACAGGTGTAACTGATCCCACTTTACTTTTCACTCCATTCGAACTAAAAGTTGTTTCTTCCTTAGGTTCAGTATCAGGAATACTCACAGAAAAAATGACCTCATCTTCTCCATTTCGAACTTCCATTGTTCCCTGATGCAACCCAACAATTTGCTTACTCCATGATAAACCAATTCCAGCACCTTTGTATTTATTTTTATCAGCTCTATAGTGTCGTTCAAAAAGATGTGGCAGATCTTTCTTATCAATTGGCCCGCCCTGATTAGAAACCATAACCTTAAGTGATTGATCTAAGTGGACCTGACATTTCACCCAACCATTCTCTGTTGTATTATTAAATGCATTCTTTAAAAGGTTACTAATCACAATATTTAATTTGTTCTCGTCTCCATAAAAGTCATTTTTGATCAGGTCAATCTCCCAATCAAAGTGAATGTTTTTTTCTGAAAATAGTGGGGCAAAGTTCAACTTGATTTGTGACAATAAAACAGCACAATTAAACTTACCAGATTGCAGCTCTATTTGACCGGACTCTATTTGTGATACACCAAGCATTTCATCCAGCATCTCAATCAGGTAATCTGTATTTTTGATCACCGCCTGAAACATGTCCTGATCTTCTCCTTTGGCATTATTATAGAAATTTTGAAGAGGCACTCTAATCAGCGTCAATGGGGTTTTAATTTCGTGTGAGATATTGGCATATAGATTATTTTTAACTTCTGCAATTTCTGCTTTTTGCCGGGTTTTTAAATTTTCAATTTTAAGTTGTTCCTCCACTTCTTTTTTCTCGAGTTCTTTCTTTGTCCGCAGACGTCTGAATAGAAAATAACCTACTATTCCCACCAGTAGAAATGCTACAATTAAAAGTGCTATATATAATTTTCTTAATGATAACGCGTTCTCTTGCTGAACCAACTTCAGATCAGAAATTTCTTGTTGTTGTTCCAATCTCTTAATTTCCGATTCTTTTAAGGACAATTCATAATCCGATTGTATTTTTTCAACATTTTCAATCGTTTTTCTGGATTCAAGGATGTCTTTAATTTCCTGATACTTTTTCAGAGCATCATAAGCTTGTTCATGATGACCTAATTTTGCTTTTACTTTTGAAAGTTGCAAATAAGCATCTTTCTGCTCATTGGAATACTTCTGGTGATTAGATGTCTTAAAGAATTTTAAAAGTGCTGTGTGAGCCGCATTGTATTCCCTCCCGTGTATTAACAAATATCCTTTACTCAAGTAAAATTCCGGAATGGTCTCTAATATTGATTGATCATATTTATCAATCATTTCCAAATATACCTGATTGGCATTGTCATAATCATTTTCATTGAGAAAGCTTATCAAAATATGATTATGTGTTAATGCTACACTTCGTGGCTTTTTCCAGTAAGGAATTTTCTCAAGAGCCAATCTAAAAAACGACCTTGCTTTATCATATTGTTCTCTCTTTTTCGCAATCACTCCTAATTCCTTATACGTTGATGCAAAATATAACTCGCTCATATGTTCCGGAATATTTGTTTTTAACCAATCCAGAATATCATAATATTCTTGTTCCGCCCGATCAAGTTTATTTGTGAGCACATGAGTATTGGCCAGCATTTTGGAAGACAACATGAATTGAAGGTCACTATCAACAGCTTTTGCATATTCTTTCGTTTGGATAGTCATTGCTATGCTTTCTTCATATCTTCCAATATTTCCAAGAGCTACAGCAGCTTGATGCATTATGGCTACAACCACTAAACGGTACCCGTAAGCTTTACATAAATTAATTGAAGTCTCAAAATACTCCAGGGCTGTATTAATATTACCCATAAAAATATTGGCGTGTCCGTTAATTTCAAGCGCTTTTTGCTGACTTTTGATATTACCTAAAATCAGGGCCGTTTCATAAGTTTTTTCAAAATATAACTGACAGGAGTCTAACATTCCCCGCTTAGCAAAATTTTTATGAAGGCTGGTTGATGTAAAACAAATTACTTTCCTGTTCCCCCAACGTTTAGCCTGTTGATATGCTTTTCGAAACGTTTCCGTATGTGAAGTATTAAAAAAGTCTGTGGTTAATTTAGAGTATTGCGCATATACCAAAAGCATAGAATCTTTGGCCAGGGTTGCATAATAAATAGCAGAATCAATGTTTTCCTCAAATTTACTTTCCACAACCCAAACCTCTTCAACCTGAGCATAGTTGAACCAGGCCTTACCAATATACTTAGGATCTCCATATTTTTGTGTTTCTTTTAACATGTTGACTGCCAGATCATGGCCTTTTCGCTTCCCATGATAACTAATAATTAAAGAGGTATATGACAAACCACCCTGTAAATAATCTTCATGAAAACCTTTGGCTTTGAACCAGGCTAAGCAATGCCCCAGTACCGGTATTATTTCATCAAGTGGCCCCATTTCGTAAAGGGTTCGGCACTTGCTGTAAACACTTTTGACCATTCCCCATTCGTAATGGATTTCCCGGGATTTAACGTACGCCTGTTCAGCATATAGCATGGCAGAATCAAGTTGAAAGCTATTATACCCCCCCGCAAGATTGATGAGTGTATGAATTTCATCAATGCCATGCTGCGTATTTAATACTGCTTTTATACTGTCAATTTGATACCGTTTATAAAAATTGGCCTGAGCCTGATTAAAACTTATTATCAGGTATAAAAAAGTAAGCCGTAAAAACAGGAGTGCTAGAGGGCGTAAAGACATGCGGTTACGTTAATAGGTAAGATTCCTAAAGTATATTATTAACCTAAGGAAATGTGCAATTTATATGTCCTATTTTTGTAAAAAAATGAAAAACCTAATTTGATCCTGACAAACCAACTTAAAGGATATCAAAACATTTGGTGATCGAATACTTTATAATTCTCTTAATCAAACACCACCTTTAAATTATAAAAGGCATCTGTTCCCTTTAAAACCACAACGTAATATCCGTTTGCGTTCCCCTGAGGCAGACTTAAGTGTATTATTTGCTCATCATTTAAGCTTTTCCTTAGTATAATGTCTCCTTTAATGCCTACCAGGGTTAGATCGGAATATGATGTTTTGTTCGGTAGTACAATTTCAATACCATTAGCCTGTTTAAAGTAATACGGCACATTTTCTGATCTCTGTTCGGTAATGTCCAGTGTTCCATAAATAAATGGTTTTGTAACCTGGAGTGTACCATTATAATAATACCTGATGGTCCATTCTCCCTGCTTATTTGCAGGAGGGTTAGTAATCGAATGATTATAATAATGATACCACCAATCCTGAGTGGTATACCAGGTCGTATCAATTGAATACAGGTTACCATTGGGTTCGTACCATTCTATTACCGTTTGGTCACCAATTTTTAAACCATATTGCAATGCCCAAAATGTAAAAAAGGGATCATTGACTGTAAAATTATCCTTCTGTCCCAGTCTTTTCCTCAGCGGATCCCAGGTTTGAGGGACAAAATTTTCCACAGAATCATAATTAACCAATCCGCATTCCCAAACATTATAAGATGTATCATAAACAGGCGGATTCAACCATAAATTTGTGCCAGAATCACAGGGTATTCCCCAGGGGTCGATAGTTGGATCAGTTATCACACCAGGGTTCCATAATTCATAATGTAAATGGGGGTCTGTTGAGTTACCCGAACTACCTATTTCCCCAATAATCTGACCGGCTGTAACCAAATCACCAACCTGAACCGGTACTGAGTTTTTCTTTAAGTGAGCATAATAAGAATAAGTATCTGTTGTACTGTGATAGATTCCTACATAGTTACCCAGACCTAGTGCAATAATACCTCCGGTTTCCCGGTCAAATAAACTGTCAATGACAGTTATGATTTCTCCATCAGCACATGCCAATACTGCAACTCCTGTATCCATTTGTGTAAATCCCCGAATAACAAAATCTGTTCCCTGATGTCCATCATAAGTTTTTGTACCACAGTGATGATCATTAAGCACACCATCCTGGACCAAAACTGTACCGTTTATTGTATGCCAATCCGGATAATTAACAATGATATAATCTGCCCCATAGCTGCCATCAACCGGTATTGTTAAATTTTGACTAAATAACGTACCTGTCCCTGCGATTAACAATAAAAATAAAATAATCTTTTTCATACCAATGCTATCTGACTCTAATATAGTACTTATTTTATTGATCTTTCCCTTTAGTCCCGAAACACACCTGAATAATATCATTTTAAATAAATTTCTTTCTCTATTTTATGGATTCACTACACTTTTTTAATCAATCAGTTAAGAAATTTTTAATCCGCTTTTAATATCTTTCTATTATGAAGGTTCTTTTCGCTGTATTTTTGTTGGTTTCACAACACATTGTTTACGGACAGCTGTTCTCGGGAACAATTATCAACGAAGAGGGACAGCCTTTGGCCAATGTTTCAGTTAAAGATACTATACATAAAACACTGTTTTTTACGGACAACCTGGGTCATTTTACTATTGAAAAAACGCCCCAAAGCCTGTTTGAAGTGAGTGCATTTGGCTGGAAGACACTTTATTTGTTATCTCAAGAGGTTAGTGATACTATTGTACTTCAACGTAATTTGATGCTTCTGGACACTGTAACTGTTACCTCAGAACGAATCAAACCCGTTTATACTCCGACTAACATTAATATTCTGGACTATATCCCAAATGAACAGGGATTGATTATCCTGCATTCAAAACAAAGACAATACTATTTGACTGTAAAGCGGAAAAATGGGGAGGCTCAAAGTTTTACTCTTGACAATATAAATCCAAAGTCCTTATATACTGACTGTTATGGTAATGTACACATTCTCACCAAAACAGAAGCCATTCAGATTTGGGTCGACAGTCAATTACAAATCATCCAAACTGTCCCTATTGAAAAGTTCAACAACATCTTAAAACCCTGTTTCTGCATATTTGGTGAAACATTCTTTATTTCCAGGTACAGCAATCATCAAAAAAAATATACACTTGCAATGAAACAAAGGAAAGAAGGTCATTATACACCATTTTTTGAGTCATGGGATAAAAAGGCCGAGGCTGCAGCCAGATCATTATACAACGAGGTGATTTACTTGTATATGACTGATTTCAACGATACGGTATCCAACCTTATTGAGAATAAAATGTGGGATGGTGATTTGAAAAAACTGGGCACCAATCATCACCTGATAACCCGTATTGGCTTTTACGATAAAATTTTGGCCAGACCACTTGATATCAAATCCTTTAAAACTGAAGACAGAATCATAACCTTTGATATTAGTTTCGATTCTATTCACCACTTCGATCCATCTGGTAAAATTGTCCATTCAACAACTTGTTCCTTTGAACACAATGGCAATTTTGAAACTGTTTTACATGATAAGGACAATGATCGGTTTTACATTTTAAGCATACATAATGGCATCTATACCGTACAATTGATTAATATTTTTACCGGAAAACTTATCGATTCATTCAGCTTAAAGGAAAAAGCATTTGCCGAGATGGTTAAAATACACGATAACCAACTCTATTTCCTGCAAAATCAAAATGGATTTAGGAAGCTTTACAAAGTAACCTTATAATGATTAAGGCATTACCATATACTTTTTTAAGTCCGGAAAGTATAATATTCCATATTACAAGATGATCAAAATCAGATTTTAGCGTAAGAAAGATCATTTTAGTTTGAATCCGTTAATGGTAGCTTTGCCTAGTACATAAAAATTAAAGATGATGCAAACAACTAAAGAAGATTTTGGATTTTGGGATAAAGTATTTAACAATGAGATTGAGTACAGCAGATTTTCTGTTATTTCCTTAGCATTAGTAGCAGTTGGATGTTTGGGAGGGATGGCAGTTGGACTGGGTGCAATTGATTCCGTTGTGCAATTAGCGCTTGTGGTTTTCCCAACAATGGCAGCCTTATCATTCTGCCTTGCCGTAATGCCTATGAAATGGATTCTGAATTTATCCATTTTTGCAGTAACTATTGACCTTATTATAATTGTCTTCAACCTTCTAACTTAAAATAAGTCTATTTATACAAAGTATTAAGGTGATAAAGAACATATTGCTTTAACAAAGCAAGAAAATATTAAAGCGTAGTTATAAACTACGCTTTTTTTATTGTGATCTAATAGTTTCGTACAATAGTAAATCTGGTAAAACCCAACTTAGAATTTAGCGATCCATCTTTTACGTGGTGCGTATTTTAAAGTAAATTCCAATGCACCTAAACTATTGTTATATTTTTTAAGCCCTGAAACGGTAATGTCATACGAAGTTGCGAAACTTAAGCTCTTATATTCAAATCCAACCATAGGAACCACAGCATCAAGATGACGGTAAAATACCCCCCATTTAATCCTGGAATTTAGATAACGGTCAATAATATACTCCAGTTCAGCACCAAAATAATACTCTGAAGCTAATCCCTGCCACATTTCCCTGGTTTTTACCTCAATTGTATAGCTTTGTGAGAGTTCGTAGGAAAAACCACCATGTAATACATATCTTCGCGGTAATCTGGAAGACTTATCAACTGTACTTTCAACGAATTGATTTTTTGGACTGGAGATATGAAATAATGAAAAACCACCGTAAAAACTAAAATCTTCATACTTATTGTATTTATAATAGATTCCCCAGTTAATTTCAGGCATAAACTTTGAAAAACGATCAAACGTCTCCAGAGTGGACAAATCATCACTGAATCCACCATTATCATACTGACTATCGAATGTTAAATCATTATCATTGATATTCTTATTGATAAAACCAGTTTGCAGTCCGGTTGTTAAGATATGTTTATCCTGATTTGGACTGGTAATCCGATACGATCCGGAAAATACAAGGTTAAATTCATTATAAATATTAGTACCATCATAATTATTAATATAACCTCCTAATCCCCACCTTTTAGCACTAAGTGGCATTTCAAAACTGATATTAAACGCTGAAAATGGTTTTACCACTAACGATCTCCACTGATTCCTATGTATCATACTCGATCTGTATAAATGATCCTTAAACTGACCGGTATAGGCTGGGTTCAAACTGACCTCTGAAACATCAAATTGAGAAAAATGATAATCCTGAGCCTTTAAGTTTTGTTGAAAAATTAACAAAAAACCTAATGAAATTATTGTATTCTTCATAGTTTGTCCTTTTAATTATTTAATGATTGATACCGTTCCTGTTATAGAGTATGCCTCTCCTTCCACCGTCACGGCATCAACTGTATAGACATAATCCCTTACAGGCATCAATTTTCCCTTCCATGTACCATCCCATCCCGTTTCAGGATCGTCCGTTTCAAAAATCAGGTTACCCCAATTATTATAAACTTTAAAGTCAATAGCCTGAAACGGACCTCCTCTGACAATTAAAACATCATTTATACCGTCATTATTAGGTGAAAACCCTGTAGGCAGAACCGGAGGAAATACCTCGTTTTCCCGTACCTCAATTACTCTTATTAAGGTATCCGAACATCCCAAATTACCAGTAACACTGTGTTCAACAGTATAAAATCCAGGAATAGTATAAGTGTAGGTTGCATTCTCATCAGTTATTGTTCCTGATCCATCTCCAAAGTCCCAGGTATATGATACCGCCTGAGATGAAAGATCAGTAAAAATAACCGGGTTATCGATTGTTGGAGACAGTGGTGTAACACTGAAATTGGCAACAGGTCCGGCTCCAATTAAAACGGAGCTAAATGTTCTTGATTCACATCCTAAACTGGATCTTACTTTTAGTTCAACATCATAAGTTCCACTCTTGTCAAAAATATGAACCGGGTTTTGTGACATAGATGAATCACCATCTCCAAAATTCCAGAGCCAGTCAGTAATATTTCCTGCTGTCACAACTGATGTATCTGTAAAGTTCAATGGTATCCCTTCACAAGTTTCGCTATTTTCAAATCCAGCTGTAACCGGTACAATGATATTTACATCAAGGGTATCAGATACCGGATCACATGCCACTTCACTATTGGTGGTAAAGAACAACTTGAAGCTTCCATTAACCACATCAAATAAACTTGGTTCATAAAAAGCGTTTAAGTCGAATGGCGAAGGTTTAAATACACCTGTTCCTGTACTGGCCCAAAAACCAGTTGTTGCGTTAGTCAGAACAGCACTTACTGCTACTGAGTCCTCCTCAGCACAAACATTCTGATCAAGCCCTACAGAAACCTGACTAACTGGTTCAATTGTCACTAAAACAGTATCTATTCCAGTTTCACAGTCTCCGTTATTAGTTGAGGTCAATACCAAATTCACATTACCGTTTGTAATGTCAGAAGGTGATGGAATATAAAGCGCGTTTAATGCAGAATCATTGGGTACAAAAACTCCGGCACCCAAACTGGTCCATTGCCCCGTGATACTTCCTCCACTTACAAAACCGTCTAAAACAGCCTGAGCTCCAGAAGCACAAGTAAAGTGATCATCACCGGCATCAATGTATACACCATCACCAAAAGTAATTTCAACTGTATCTGACACAACAGCACAGGTACCGTTATTGGTTGAAGTTAAGATCAAAGATACTGAGCCAGCCAAAGTATCAGCAGGTGTAAAATGGTATTGCGCATTCAATAAACTATCGTTTGCCAGGAAAGTACCTGTTCCTAGTGTTGTCCATACTCCGGTTGTTGAACCATTGGAAACCTGCCCCTGAAGCAATGCAAAGTCACCTGTTGAACATACTTCCTGGTCCTGACCTGCATCAATCAATATTCCGGTCGAAATAGACACAATGGTTGAATCTACCTCTGCCAAACAATTTCCATTTCCGGTAGTTGTCAAATAAAGTGTGGCACTACCTGCCGTGACATCCTGTCCACTGGCATTATACGCTACGGATAAATTAGTATTATTAGGTGTAAATATTCCAGTTCCTGAAGTTGACCATACACCACCTGTTGCAACATTAACTGATCCCACTACTCCAATGGTAAGGTTAGTACCACAAATTGACAAATCAGGCCCGGCATCCACTTCTGGTGCTGCTGTATAGTTAATCAGCATAAAATCAGAAGCAAAATTACAACTGTTAGTGGCCTCAAGTACAAGACTTATCGTTCCCGAAGTGATATCAGCTGCACTTGGAATATAAGTTGCATTCAAAGTAGTGTTTGACGGCACAAATAAACCGGTACCGGAACTGGTCCATATCCCAGTTGATGCACCATTTGTGATTGTTCCTGTTAATAAACCATCTGCATTATTTGCACATAAGGTTTGATCGACTCCGGCATTAACCTGACCTACAGGAAAGATATTAAGAATCATTGAATCGGTCACCGAAGTACAATTACCAAAATTAGTTGCTGTCAAATAGATTATTACTCCCTGATTTGCAGAATCAGCTGAGCTGGCAATATAAGTAGCGTTTAAATCAGTATCTGAAGGTGAGAAAACACCTGTTCCGGAAGTAGTCCATATTCCTGTTGTAGTAGCACCAGCAATATGACCACTTAACGGCACACTTAAATTCGCAGCACAAACAGTTGTATCAGATCCAGCATCAACAACTGGTGCCGGGGTTATCAGAACCATCATTTCATCAAAGCCGGAATTACAGCTATTGGATGTTAAGGTAAGATCTACACTTCCACTATTGATATCAAAATTACTTGGCAGATAAGTCGGATTCAGAACAGTAGCATTAGGTACAAAAATTCCGGTTCCTGAAGTAGACCATATTCCATCAACAGCCCCGCCGGATATTGTTCCGTTTAAGGCTACTGCAGCATTATTTCCACAAACGGTCTGATCATTACCGGCATCTGCAAACCCGGCAGGTAAAATTGTAATTACTAAATCATCATTTACAGGTAAACAAGACTGGTTATTTGTTGATGATAAAGTTAAGGTTACAGTACCACTAATGGAATCTGCAGCACTGGCTATATAAGATGCATTTAAGGTTGTGTTATTTGGCACAAAAATTCCGGTACCAGAAGTAGACCATATTCCGGTATTTGTTATTCCTGAAATTGAACCTGACAGACCAATGGTTAAATTATCAACACAAATGGTTTGATCAGCACCCGCATTTACATTTGGAATTGGACTAATGATGATATCCACATTATCTGTTTCAACATTACAATTACCAATACCTGTTGTAGACAGGGTCAGTGTTGCAATACCTGCAAGAATCTCGGAACTGGATGGTGTATAAGTAGCATTAAGATCAGTATTGGAAGGGTTAAAAACACCAAGGCCACCACCCCATTGACCACCACCTGCATTTGATACGACACCTGAAAGAACTGCATCCGAATTATTTTCACAAACATTTATATCAAACCCGGCATCCGCTGTCGGGCCAGGTGTAAATGTAACCGTTAGGTCATCAGAAACCGAATTACAGGTTCCATTTCCGGTAGAAGTCAGGGTTAAAGTAATTGAACCGGATGCTATCTCAGTTGCTGTTGGAGAATACACAGCATTTAGTGAGGCATTATTAGGTGTAAATACACCTAGCCCTCCACTCCATTGGCCTCCGGTTGATATCAATACAGTACCATTAAGACTAATGTCAGCATTATTACTACACAATGTTTGATCTGGTCCTGCATTGACAACAGGCGGATCGGTAATGGATATTGTCACCGCATCAGCATCAGCTGCACAAGTACCATTTCCGGTTGTGGTTAATACCAATGAGGCTGTTCCTGCTACCATTTCTGCAGCAGATGGTGTATAAACTGCATTCAGATCGGTTGTTGAAACGTTAAAGCTACCTCCTCCTCCGGACCATACTCCACCAGTTGCGTTCTGAACTGAGCCAGCCAGGTTTACATTCGGATTATTTTCACACGAAGTCAGATTTGGTCCTGCATTTGCAATTGGAGCATCACTAATTGTAATCACAATATCATCAGTAACTGCCAGGCAATTCCCATTTCCAGTCGATTCCAGGGTTAGTGTTACACCACCTGCCGCAATCTCTCCCGAAGAAGGTGTATAAGTTGTTATTAATGCTGTTGGGCCTCCTGAAAACACACCTCCAGCGCCTTGCCATATTCCACCAGTTGCTATTGTTATTGTCCCTGACAAACTAACTGCGGAATTATTCTCACATACCTCAACATCCAGTCCGGCATCCACTGTAGGCGACGGTGTAAAACTAATCAGTATATCATCTGTTACCGGTGTACAAGTACCATTACCGGTTGAAGTAACCGTTAAAGTAATGCTTCCAGAAGCAATTTCGCTTGCTGTTGGTAAATAGGTTGGTGTTAAACTCGTATTACTTGGACTAAATACCCCTAGTCCACCTGACCATACTACTCCTGTTGCTACCGTAACATTGGCACTTAATGAAGTGTTTGGATTATTAGAACATTTGGTTTGATCAGCCCCGGCACTTATGGTTGGTTCAGAGGTATAAGTTAAAGTAACATTATCTGAGACAGCATTACAAATACCGTTTCCTGTTGAAGTCAGTGTTAATACAACTGCTCCCGAGATCACTTCGGTGGCTGTAGGAGTATAAACCGCATTTAAAGCATTAGCATTTGGTGAAAATGTTCCTGCTCCTCCTGACCAAACACCACCTAACGCACCTGTTATACTTCCGTTTAAGGTTATATCCGAATTGTTTCCACAAGCTGTTTGATCGGTACCAGCACTAACCACCGGTGCATCAGTAATGGTAATCACCATATCATCAGTTACGGCATTACAAATACCATTTCCTGCTGTTGTTAATGTCATTGTTACCGAGCCTGTACTGATTTCGGCTGCTGTTGGTGTATAGGTTGTGATTAAACTCGTATTAGCCGGAGTAAATGTTCCTGCTCCGCCTGACCATAATCCACCTGTGGCAATCGTTACACTTCCCGTCAATGAGGCAGCAGAATTATTTGCGCAGACTGTAACATCCGATCCTGCATTTGCGGTTGGTGCAGTGGTAAAGCTGATAACCATATCGTCTGAAACCGGATTACAGGTTCCGTTTCCTGTTGAAGTTAATGTTAAAGTGATACTTCCTGAAGCAATTTCACTGGCAGTTGGTAAATAAGTTGCATTTAAAGTGGTATTGCTTGGACTAAATACACCTAGTCCGCCGGACCAAACGCCACCGGTAGCAATATTAACGCTACCATTAAGTGATACATTAGTATTATTGGCACATTTGGTTTGATCGGGACCGGCATTAACTGTAGGAGAACTGGTATAAGTCAGTGTTACATTATCAGTCACAGCATTACAACTTCCATTTCCGGTAGAATTTAAAGTTAAAACAACACTTCCCGAAGCAATTTCTACTGCTGTAGGAGTATAAACCGCATTTAAAGCACTCGCATTTGGTGTAAAGACTCCTAAACCTCCGGTCCATACACCAGCTAAAGCACCTGTCACACTTCCACTTAGTGTAATATCTGCATTGTTTCCACAAGCCGTTTGATCAGCACCGGCACTAACCACAGGTGCATCAGTAATGGTTATCACCATATCATCTGTCACAGCATTACAGGTTCCATTACCTGCAGTGGTTAATGTCATAGTAACCGAACCTGCACTGATCTCACCTGCTGTTGGCGTATAAGTTGTCGTTAAACTGGTAGCTCCCGGAGAAAAGGATCCCCCTCCACCTGACCATAATCCCCCCGTGGCTATGGTGACAATTCCTGATAAAGTGGCATTAGAATTATTTGCACAAACTGTAACATCCGATCCTGCATTAACAGTTGGTGCAGTAGTAAAACTGATAACCATATCATCTGAAACCGGATTACAGGTTCCGTTTCCTGTTGAGGTTAATGTTAAAGTAATGCTTCCTGAAGCAATTTCACTTGCAGTTGGTAAATAAGTTGCATTTAAAGTGGTATTGCTTGGACTAAATACACCTAGTCCGCCGGACCAAACTCCTCCGGTAGCAACCGTTACACTACCATTAAGTGATACATTTGGATTATTAGCACATCTGGACTGGTCCACACCCGCATTAACTGTAGGAGAACTGGTATAAGTCAATGTTACATTATCAGTCACAGCATTACAACTTCCATTTCCTGTTGAATTTAAAGTCAAAACAACACTTCCCGAAGCAATTTCTACTGCTGTAGGAGTATAAACCGCATTTAAAGCACTCGCATTTGGTGTAAAGACCCCTGAACCTCCGGTCCATACGCCACCTGAAGCATCCGTCACATTTCCATTTAGTGTAATATCCGCATTGTTTCCACATGCTGTTTGATCTGTTCCTGCATTGACTACCGGGGTATCAGTGATGGTAATCACCATATCATCTGTTACGGCATTACATGTACCGTTACCTGCAGTGGTTAATGTCATGGTAACCGTACCTGCACTGATCTCACCAGCTGTTGGTGTATAAGTTGTGATCAAACTACTGGATCCGGGCGAGAATGTTCCGGCTCCACCTGACCATAATCCACCGGTAGCTACTGTCACATTTCCTGATAATGCAACGTCAGAATTATTTGCACAAACCGAGGCATCCAGCCCGGCATTAGCTGTTGGTGCTGGTGTAAAGCTAATTGTCATATCATCAGATACTGGCAGACAATTTCCATTTCCAGTACTCGTTAACGTTAAGGTTATATTACCTGATGCTATCTCAGCAGCAGTTGGTGTATAAGTGGCATTCAATGTCATATTATCTGGACTAAACACTCCCAGACCTCCGGACCATTGAACCCCGGAAGCCACCGTAACACTACCATTAAGGCTTATTGTAGCATTATTGGCACACCTTACCTGATCAGCACCTGCATTTACAGTTGGTTCAGGCGTATAAGTGATTAATATATTATCAGAAACAGCATTACATAAACCATTTCCTATAGAAGTCAGAGTCAGTGTAATATTTCCGGTAGCAACTTCGCCTGCTGTAGGAGAATAACTGGCATTTAACGCATTCACATTTGGTGAAAATGTTCCTGAACCACCAGACCAGGTTCCGCCCGCTGCACCAGTGACAATTCCTCCCAGGACTGATGTGGCGTTATTGGCACATAATGTTAAATCCGTACCGGCATTGACAATTGGTGCATCTGTAAATGAAATTTGAATCATATCTGTTTCTACGTTACAAATTCCATTACCTGTTGACTCAAGTGTAAGTGTCAATAAGCCCGAAGCTATTTCTGCAGCAGTTGGTGTATATGTGGTAATTAATGAAGTATTATTAGGACTAAACGTTCCGGCTCCTCCACTCCAGATTCCACCGGAAGAAACAGTAACACCACCACTCAGGTTTACATCTGCATTATTCTCACAAACTGTTACATCAACACCAGCATTAATAGTTGGTGCAGGTGTTATTGTTAAAGTCATATTATCCTGAACAGGAGTACAATTACCAGTAGAGGTTAGTAATAAATTAACCGAACCTGCTGATATATCAGTCGGGCTTGGAACATACGTGGCATTAAGGTCGGTATCAGATGGTAAGAATTGTCCTGATCCGGAAGTAGTCCAGATACCTGTTGACGTTCCTCCGCTAATAGATGCAGCCAGTTGGGCAGTATCATTGGCACATACTGTCATATCTGCTCCTGCATCAATCAATATCTCTGCTGCATATTCCGAAAAGAAACCATATCGGCATCCGGAAGTTGCGCCACCATTAACAATTGCCAGGGTAAAAACGGCGGAATCATTACTCACTAAATGTGCCTGATTTACTGGAATTTCAGTAGCATTAAACTGAATTTGTGCCGCTTTCCAGGCTCCACCTGTTCCAGGTACAGTCAAAAAATCAGCGGCATTTATCACCGCTGTTCCAGGTCCTGTCACATTAAAATCATCTTCAAAACCATCTCTTACCATCAAATTTAAGTAAAAGGCCTCAGCAGTCGATCTGATGATACTGATTTGCTCCGATCCGGCACAACCCAAAGGCGGTAAAACAGCCTGACCTTCTTCACATCCAAAACCGGTGACATGTGAAATATAGGCTGGTTTTGAAGTAACAATATAAACACTATTATCGGTTGATGTAGCCAGATAATCCATATCGTACCGATATGTCTGACCTGCAAATAAAGTTGTAACAGGTGTCGCTGCACCATCAATATAAACTTCAGTATTGTTTTCAGTGGCCAGGATAAATACACTTTCATCACCAGTTGCATTCAAATGACCTTTAACTGCAATATACTCTGTACCAGTAATGTGTACAGGAACAATCTGATCTCCCAATAAATCATAACAACCTCCCGAAGGATTATGATTGGAGTCGTCCTTTATAGTTATCGCCACATCTTTATCACTGATAACAACAGCTCCTGAAGGATGATTTGCAGGTATGGAATATATGGGTTCACTGGTTCCCAGATATGGGAAAAACTCAAGATTAGTATCCGTATTACCACAGGAATAGGTTTCTCCCTGGTCCAAAGTTATCGAATAAGATGTTAACGCCGGAATCCCGTCTACATCAACCGGAGTATAAATTGTTACAACTGTATTATCAACAGTAGCCACAATATCAAATGATGCATAGGCCAAATGCGGTGCCGAATAGGTACTGTGATTATAAAATGCCTCATGTTTATGTAAAGGAATATAAAACTCTTTACCTAATGATGACTTACCTTTAAGTGAAAAGATATCTGCATTGTTGGTATTACTAACCTCATAGTAGGCCGTAATTGTATCGGTTGCACTAATCCTTAAACCTGTGTTCAAAATTGTATTGGTAGGTGTAGTTTCCAGGTCTCCTACAAATGCTGTCAGGTCCTCCTGATGGGAGGCATTTGCACCCAACACAACAACTATAGGTGTAAATCCGGGATTAGCAGGCTGATCAATTGTTACTGTTGCCGGGTCATCAAAAGATGAGAGGTTCAGATAGATTGGCACTCCGCCGGGGGAGTTATGAGAAAAGGTTACATCAGGCGGTGCAAACCAAAATTCAGTACCAGATTGGGCAAAACCTGAAAAAACAACAAATAACGGGGTAAAAAAAGCAAATATTCTTTTTTTCATAGACTTCATTTACAGTAAATTATCGGTCACATAGCATCCTCATTCTTTCGTTCACTGACACTAAACCAAAACTAATTTGGCCATCAACTTTTAAAATACTTTACTTAAAGTGATTTAAATCTTGTATATAACAAACCTACTTTAAGGGGGTTAACTAGCAGGGATAATTGGTATTTACAATACAAATATTATGATTTATTCATTCCACGATCCTCTACTCCATAAAGACTTATAAACAAGCTGTTTTTAAAAAATACGACTTTTAAAGGGATTTTCAATGGATTGGTCGATCAATTTTTGCCCTTAAACCGGTAAAGCCTATCCAGTGATTCGTGGGGTAACATCAGATTGCATTGATTTTAAATCTTTTGAAAAGATGAGGAGAAACTTTTAGTATAGTTTTTTATTATTTATTTGGTTTTTAATATAATAAATCATATATTTAAACCGAAAATACAGGCGATTTATAGATACTTTAAACTTTTAAAATGTCCCCTGTATCCCCGATCAAAAGATTTAAAGTATCTACGCTTATTTTTTATCCCGGACATTTCAGATCCTCTTTTCAGTATAGATCCACATTTATAGTAAGTTTTATCGAAACAATGTTTTTCAAAAAGAATTCTGTGATTCTGACCCACTATGAAATATCTTTAAATCATTTTTAAAGAGAAGAATTGATTTTCGAAATGATATGTGTTGATAAAGGAAAGACGTAGTCCACTCCTCCAAAAGTACAGACCGGACTACATCTTAATTGGCGATCCCTACTATGTACAAAAGGGATTCCATTTTTAACTCTTGGGGAATGTTGTTATGAAAATAAACCTTACATTCTCATAATCAATTACTATAACGTATTTGATACAAAAAAGATTGCCTCTAATTCGTATTTTTTTATCAATATTTTTTTTTAGGATTACGAAAACACCTGTAAATACTGGCATTGAGACACTTAAAAAAAATCAAAAAATTATTATAGCTTGAGCTCAATCTGAATTATTTTTTAAAGTACAATTGCCTTATTCTGACAAAACACATCTATAACTAACAGAAGAACAACCGCCTAAACCTCCACCTCCGGAAGAATAATAAAGACTATCCTTTATTACTTTAACCATATAATAGTTATTATGATCCCCTACCTTGTAGAAACCATTCACTTTTAAACAGTCAACCCTGATAGATTTATCAAAAATCAAAATTGATTGCTTATCATTTTCAACCACTATATTCTCTGTCCAATTGGAGTCAATATTTACCGGACTGATATCCCAATAACTATAGTCGACCTTGCAACCATACTCTCCCGCAATCTTTTTTGCCTTTATCTTTTTACAGGAAATAACTAATGAAGCAAAGCAGAATAGGATTATAATAACCTGACTAATTCTCATATATTATACCGAACGATTTTAAACACAAACTATTGTAATTTACTCCTTATGGTTAAGCGTTAGATTTTATACTTAACATCTCTCTTACTTATCATATAAGTACTTATTTTTTGTTTCATTCTTCTAATAGATCATATATTACTATTTTAGCTTCAAATCAGTTATATATGAAAATTAGTCGGTATCACTCTACATTAACCTTCATTGTATTACTAACTATATTATCCTGTCAAAAAGAAAAAAACTGGAGAGCAGAGATTCATGGAATAAATATTGACTCAACCAGTGTCACTGTAAAGGCAAATTTTAGTTTAAGTCGGAACAATAATTATGTTGATGCCGGAATATGCTGGTCTGAAAGTACAACACCTACGGTTTTAGACAAAATTAAAGAGCAACAGGTATTGCACTCGGAGGAAGCCACTTTTTACCTTGACGGGTTAAATTACGGCACGAGTTATCATGTCAGAAGTTTTATTAAAACCAATAATTCAGAAATAATCTATTCCGAAGCAATTGGCTTTGATACTGATGAAGCTCCAAAAGCGCCCTGTACAACCGAATCGGGTAAAATGAATTATAACGGAGCAGACTTTTTAATGGGAAATGTATATGAAAACACTAATGACCACTATAAATTATCTACCTCTTCTGGGTTTGGAGACCTGGATTTTACCTTTTTTAACAAACCATCAAAAAACAATCTATATACCACAGTATCTTCCTCAACAGATCTGGACAATAATAAAGTATTAGTCACCGGCGTCCTGGGATTAGGTTGGCTGACTTGTTTTCATGGTAGTGGTAATAACCAACCGGTTTATGTGGAAGTGACAGAGAGTGGTACTGTTATTGTCAAACTTTGTGAATTTAAGATGTACCCTACAGGATCATGTTCTGAAATCGTTACTCTGACCGGTGAAATTCAGAAGTAGAATCATTTTACCAAAGTTTCAAAACAAAATAAAATGCAGGAAACAGATAATCCGGATCAAATTTTCAGAAACTATTTGACTAAAGTATTTGCCATTAGTGACTCATCCTGGGAAGCATTGAAGCCTTTATTAAGTATAAAATCTATTTCAAAAGGTGAATACATTGTTAAAGAAAACCAATCGTATTCTAATGAAATTTTCCTGGTATCAGGAATCATCAGGCATTATTACCTTGGAACTGAAGGAGAAGAAATGAACATATCATTTTATAAAGGAGAAGATACAGTCTGTCCCCTGTTTACGAGAAATATTAATGGACTGCACTCCTGCTCTATTGAAGCATTAACTGATATCATTTTCATAGAGTTTGATGCCGAAAAGTTTAATCACCTTATTCGCACAAGAAATGATATTCAGCAATATGCCTACCAAATTGTGGAAAGGGAATTGAAATATAAAATTGAAAAGGAAAAACTACACCTCTCCCAAAATGCCCAAATCAGACTACAATCGTTCAGAACACAATATAAGGGACTCGAAAACGAAATTCCGCACTATCATATCGCTTCTTATTTAGGTATTTCCCCTGTTTCATTAAGCAGACTTAGAAAACTGAAGGACTAATTCAGATTTTAACATTTGTTAATGCAGAAAATTAATTTCGACTCTTTCTTTGTCGGAACTAATTTTAATTAAATGAAATCTCTTATTTTTCTAATTCTTATAATGATGAAATCACAGGAAATAAAAAGTCAGAATTTTGAAGCATTATCAACCTATCTGGATCAAAATATTGTTGATAAGAAAACGCCAGGTGTTCAGTTTATAGTCGCAGATACCACAGGCGTTTTATTCGAATACAATAAAGGCCAATCTAATATTCAAAATGCTACTCCGGTTGTTCCTGAAACCCAATTTAAAATGTACTCGGTCACTAAAATTATAACCATGATTTCGGTGATGCAATTGATTGAGCAGGGCTTAATCGATCTCGAAGCTTCCATTTCAAACTATCTTGACATGTCATTTTCGAAAGACATTACTGTCAGGATGGTACTTTCTCATACTGCAGGTTTTAACCGAAATCCCTTTTTTAAAGAATTGCATCTGGAAGAAGAGGATTCTGATTTCAATTATTCTGATTTTATAAAATATGCCTTACCCAAGTACAATAAAACCATATACAAACCAGGTGCTAAAAATGTTTATTCCAACTATGGTTTTCTGGTTTTAAGTGCGGTTGTTGAAAAAGTCTCCGGATTATCTTACGAAGACTATGTTCAACAAAACATCACCTCAAAACTAAACCTGGACACAAACGATTACCTCGGATTCAAATACACGAATCAAACAGCAACCGGCTATCAAAAAAGAAGAACCTTAATGCACTGGTTGTATTCCTTACTTATTGACAGTAAAAAATATTATGGGCCGAAAAACAAAAACTGGCAAAGTTTAAACAACCTTTATATGAAAGGACTAGGCTTTGGTGGCGGTTTTGCCAATGCACGCGGTTTAGCTAAACTAATGTCAGCTTTATTACAATATCAACTGGTTAGCGAAGCCACTTTAAATACAACGTTTAAACCACAATCTTATGGTAATACTAAAACTGCTAACCAAACCCTGGGATGGTGGCATGGCATAGTAGCCCAACAACAAAGTTATTACCATCCTGGTGGTGGAGGTGGCTATTCCTGTGAAGTCAGAGTTTATCCGGAAAAGGGGGTAATCAGAATAATGATGATGAATAGTACCCAAAGTTTTAGCGATTTGAAAATGTTTTCTCAAATTGACAAGCTTTGGCTGCCTGATTAATAAACAGAGTCTTTTCAATTCACTTTGTGCTCATTTTTTAATGAGTGCAGGTACAGCTGTCAGGTTTCTTAATTCTATTATATTTACTTCCACAAATTTGCTAACAAAGTGATTGAAAAAAACAACATACTTCATATAATTAAAACCAGTATTTACGACAAGTTTAGCATGGATATAAATGAGTTTAAATACGAAGGTGAAAGCCAGGAATATGAAGCTTGTCAATTTAAAATAAACGGACTGGGTATCATTTGCAGAACTGCTAAAACCACACCTAAAAAGCAAGGTTTATTTGTCACTTTTTGGAAACGAGATAGTAGTGGAATTACCACACCATTTGATGAATCAGATTCATTTGACTTTTATGTCATTAATATTAATCAGGATAACCGTTTGGGACAATTTGTTTTTCCAAAATCAATACTGTTACAAAACAGGATAATTTCATCAGGGAGTAAGGATGGAAAACGTGGTTTTAGAGTTTATCCACCATGGGTATCGGTTAAAAGTAAACAAGCAGCCAAAACCCAAAAATGGCAAGTTGATTTTTTTTATGAAATTTGTGATGAAACTGACTTCAAAAAAGTTGAAAATTTGTACAATATCAAAAAAGGTTAGGTGCTGATGAATAAAACCGAAATCATAGAATCGATAACTGAGAATTACTTTAAATTATCAACAGATTGTATGACTGATTTAGCAGCCCATTCTAATGTTTTGAATCTGGAAAAAGGGACTCAGATTGTCAGAGAAGGTGCTTATTCAGATAAGGTTTTCTATATTGCCTCAGGCAGTGCACGAGCCTACTATATCAAGGATGGAAAAGATATTTCGGATTGGTTTGCCTTCGAAAACAACTTCATTTGCTCAATTAACAGCTTTTTCCTGGATATCCCAAGTCCACACTATATTGAAACTATTGAGTCATGTATCCTGCTTGAAATCCAAAGAGAAGATGTCAATAAACTATCCGATCAGTATTTGGACTTTGACCGGCTTGGTAAGCAAATTGTAACTCAAACCATGCTTCAATTACAGCAACGCATTGTCGATTTTCAATTTGAGACCGCCCTTAAAAGCTATGAAAACCTGCTAAAAATCCGGCCGGACATTACGCAGAGGATTCCACTCACCCATATTGCATCTTATCTGGGAATCACGCTTGAGACATTGAGTAGAATTCGTAACCCGAAATACGGAATTTGATATAGATCAAATGAAATTTAAAGGCATTGTATGAAATTTGCTCAAAATTTAAATTATGAAGCGAATTCATTACATATCAGGAATAGTACTAACACTTTTTATTGGCGCACATCTCTTTAATCATTTCTATAGCCTCACAGGAGTTGAAAAACATATGCAATTAATGGATAATTTGCGGGTTATCTATCGGAATATTTTTGTTGAGGCATTGTTAATGTCATGTGTAGTGATTCAAATTATTTCGGGATTAAAACTATTTTTTTCGAAACGGAAAACAATTGGCAGTAAATTAGAAAGGTTACAATTCTTCTCCGGTTTTTACATGGCTATATTCCTCATTATTCATGTTGGGGCTGTACTTACCGGGCGAATTGTATTAAATCTGGACACTGATTTTTACTTTGGAGCAGCCGGTTTGAATACCTTTCCACTCAACTTGTTTTTTATTCCTTACTATGGTTTAGCTGTTTTTTCCTTTTTTGGTCATATTGCTGCTATTCATGGTAAAAAAATGAAGCGATCCATTCTGGGCTTAACACCAGGTCAACAGTCCTTGTCAATCATTATTGTTGGAGCAATGTTACTTCCGGTACTCTTTTACGGCATGACCAATGGTTTTAACGGATTTGAACTTCCTGAAGTTTATCAGGAGTTAATGGGAAAATAAAACCAAATAACATGAGTCTCATCATTTTTTCATCTTTTGGTTTTAAGTAATTTCAAAACTGATAATTGCATTACTAAATCTGTAATAACTAAGAAAATGAAAATATTGATTATTTATGGTACTGGTGAAGGTCAAACCAGAAAAATTGCCCGTTATATGGAAGAGGTACTTCAGGAAGAAAATCATAAAGTGATGATTGCTGATGCCACTGATGAACCTCCTCTACCCACTAATTTTGACGCTATCCTGATTGGAAGCTCTATTCATATACATAAATATCAAACTTCAGTAAAAGAATATATAATGGAAAATGTGGATGAGCTTAACAGCATGCCGTCCGCATTTTTTTCCGTTTGTATGGCAGTGGCCTCCGACATTGAGGAAGAACATCAGGAAGTGAGAGAAATTGCTAAAAAATTCTTAAAACACACAAAGTGGAATGCTTTGGAAGTGAGTCATATTGCCGGTGCATTAAAATATACGAAATATGATTATTTTAAAAAGCTAATCATGAGAATGATTGCCAAAAAACAAGGAGGAGACACCGACACATCCAGGGACCATGAATATACCGATTGGCAAGCGGTTAAAGAGTTTGTGATTGGTTTCGCTAATAAACACAATACTGACTGATCAGTTTTCATCAATTAAATTGATATTAAAATGCAGAAGCAGGTATAAAATCCTGCTTCTGTCAATTATACTTAGTTAAATTTATCTTATCTAAATGACTGATAAATTAGTAACAGTACTACTAATATGATGCCTATAAATACCAGTCGGAGCCATTTAATGAGGTTATCACAACAATCATCTCCCTTTCCTGTTCCAACAGGTCTTTCAGGAATCAATGGCACGTTACCCTCTACAAATTTTGTTCTCACTGCCTCACGGTTCACTTTTTCACCATCCCGGTTCAATCCTGAGGCCCTGAAAGTAAATTCATACATTCCTGAAACGTGGGTTTGCATAAAGGCCTTACCATAATTACCATCATTTGCATCCTCATCATTATGGTTACCATCATCAAATAAGGTATGATGACTAATGGCTCCATCAGGAGCTTTTGCCTCAACCGTAACTGTGCAACCTGTAACCGGAAGCGTATATTCGGTAATTAAAGCATTGAGATTTATGGCCTCACCTACCTTTACAATACCAGGATTAACATAAGGTTGCATTCTAAAGTTCGATCCAACGCCTATGGCTATTCCATACATGATTGGATCATCATATGACTTGCATTTTCGTGTAGAACTAAATTTATCCAGATGCGTTAAACTATGCGTCTGATAACCATAGTAGCAAGCTTCACCCTGATGCTCAACAATTATTTTCCATTGTCCGGAGTAACGTTCAGGTTCTCCCACAGGCAATTTAACTTCTAAAAATCGTGCTGTTGGTGAAATACCCGGACGAATTTGAAATCCGGGAGGTGCTCCAAACAAATCAATTACCTCTCCCTGTGGAGATTCTGCATAGAATGGTATTCGAATACCATCTCTGTCGAAAACCACCACCATAAAACTGGTATCTCCTGACAAAACATCCAATACCTGAGTATGTTTTTCACCCGGATCAATCAAATAAGTAGGATCAACTGCACCTGATAAATCAACCAAATCCATATAAATCTGAGTAAAATGCTTTTCCAGTTTGAAATAATCCAGTCCGGAAAAGTTCTGAACATGCAGGTAATTACCACCAGTTCCTGAGGCCAATTCACTTAGCCTGCCATTATCAATATTATCACCTATTCCAACAGCATATATTTTTTTATCCGGTGGTATAGGCAATGGTGTTGTCCCGTTTTCACCAAGCAGGCTGTACTCTACATTATCAGCAGGGTTAAGGTATGGTGTATTATCATGTCCATCTGTTAACACCACTACTGCTGTATTCAAAGCCGGTGGGGCAACAGCTCGCGGGTGTGTATCAATATCATCAATGGCAACAATAACACCTCCGGCTACAGCTGTTCCGCCATCAGGCAATAATGTGGTTGCCTGATTAAGTGTATTGGCTTTTCCACTTTGATTGGCAGCCGTAATAAAATCAATTGATAAACCAGTCACAACCTCAGGTGTATCATTAAAACGAACCACACCAACTCTGTCTTCAACATCCGGTCTGGCCAATTCAATAAATAGCTTTCCCGCATCCACTGCGGTATCAATCTTTCTTCTGTCACCTGAATTTTCACCCATACTCCCTGACCTGTCAATTACCAATTCAGCATCTACATTTATTAACGGAATAATTTCTGCCTGCAAATCATAGGTGAGTTCAGGTTGAGCCACATTAGTGGCATTGTGATTATTAATAACCAGTGTAGCATTGTAAGTGCCAGGTACATCATTTCCATAGAACGTGACCGCAAATACTACCTCACCACTTCCGGTGCTCAATGCTCCACAAGGAGAAACAGGGTTTACCGTGAACAATTGATTTGAAACCGGATTTGTAATTGATCCACTTTCAGGCTGAATACCAAATAAATCAGCATTTGGTCCGGTTACTGAAGCCCTGAAGTTTAAAGGGCCGTCAGCCGGATTTTGAACCCGTATTATTCTAATGGTACGGAACTGCCGTTGAACTTCGCCAAAATCAATAAAAGCACCTGGTGGTGTTATCACATTCATCTCTGCATTTGCTACACAACCTGTTCCACAAAAACTAACATTGTGTGGACTCCCATTGGCATTACTCGTAAAGGAATGGTTATAACAATTATTTCCTTCTGATGATGGAGAATAAGTAATGGGAATTGTCACATTACCTCCCGGAGAAATTGTACTGTTATTGGCTCCCCAGCTATAATCTAACCCTCCTGGTGAGGCTGGAAAATTAATTGTAACATCAGCTTCCCCATTATTAGTTATCACAAGGTTTCTTGAATCATTCGTCCCAACTGGTAATGTTCCAAAATTTACTGTTCCTGAATATGAAATAGATAAATCAGCCTCCCTGGCTTCACCACTACACCTTAAAAAGGTATCTCCCTGAGGTGGAGCCGGAACAATTGGTAATTCTACATTGTTATAGTTACCAATTGCAGGTGGTGCAAATTGTACATCTATATTAATACTCTCACCGGCATCTAATTCAATTGGGAAAGAAGCCCCAACTACAGTGTAAGGTGCTACATTTGTAATGCTGTTAATTGTTAAACAATTGTCCCCATCATTTTCGATAGTAAATTGTTCAATATGACTTGAAAGAGAGGGATCAACACCAGCCCCCAATACAGCATCAGGAAAATTCTGTGTTGAAGGACTGACATCACAATCTCCCTGAGGTAAATTACAAGTACTTTTTATCGTTCCGCCATCAAAAATCTCAAGGTGAGTGGCAGTTATTCTGGCTCCTCCCAAATTGTTCGGAGTATATGGTACTGCTGTACACAATGTATCTCCGGTATCACTTCTGCAAATTTGAATGTTATTTATTTGTCCACCATTAGTAGGTGATTGAATGTAAAATAAATCTCCACTTCCCTGCGACACCGTTACAAAAGGTAAGGGTAAATTAGAAGGTAAATTCACAAAAAGTATTTGTTCACTATTCAACCCGTTTGAACTGGCAGAATCAATTAAAGTTACAAAACGATTACCACCGGACTGAACTTTCATCACCAAAATATAGTTATTTGAAGCACCGAATCTGATATAATGCATTTGATCTCCCGCACCTGCAGGAAAATTTTCATTGTCTCCATTTCTTGAGACAAATAATCCCGGGTTAGGTCCGTTGGTACGGATTTCAAGATGAGTACCATTGGCAGTTGTGAAATCAGTTGGTCCGCTCAACCAATTGTTTCCCACCATAAAGTCTCCGGGTGTTAAGTTTAAACAAGCCATAATATTAGTTTTAAGTTTTTGTGTAAAATTACCCTGTCAACTTTCTAAAAAACAGAGGCTAAACACTTTAAATAGACAGGAAAAACACCCCGCTGAACCTCGGCTTTGCCTGAATATAATCACAGGAAATCACCTTAAAACACCCAATTATCACGACAGATTGTCTGAAATTCTGTGTATGAATTTCGAAAACCAACTATTATTCTTTAACTTTCAATCACCAATCATACCCAAAATGTTTTCACTTAAAACGAAATGGATCAAATTTGCTGACTCAATTGAAGAATTAAAACAACTGACAATCAAACGAAAAATCGTTACCATTCAGGTTAATGGAGAGACCAGACTTTTGATTCAGCATAATGGTCAATTTTACCTGACTTCAGATACCTGCCCTCATCAGGGAGCTAAACTGAATCTTGCCCAATGTGAAGATGGAAAAATCGTTTGTCCGTGGCATCATTATGGCTTTGACTTACAAACCGGAAGAGGTGCCGGATTGTATTTGGAAAATTATATTATCGAAGAACGTTCAGACGGTGTTTTTGCAGGAATCAAGTATTTCAGTTGGTTTGGTTAACTATGAAATAAGCCTGAAATTAAATGTGATTTTTATTGCGTTTCGATCAAACCAGGTCGAACCTTCTCATACACTTCACTGTTTACTTGAACTGATTCGAAAAAAGACTAAACTCAAAGAGCTAATTCAATAAAATAATTATATTTAATAAATATATTGGAAATCAGATGCTAAAAGAGACTTTTATAACTTTAATCGGTAAATACTCAGCAGACAAAGCTTATAATGACAAATGCTGGAGTGAGATAAAAGCTTTACATTCCCATTCCAAAAGGCATTATCACAATCTGACACATTTAACACATTTGGTATCTGAACTTTCTGATATCAAGTCAGAAATTAATGAATGGGATACTGTTTTGTTCTCCGTTTTTTACCATGACATTATTTACAGCATTACCGCAACCAATAACGAGGTTAAAAGTGCTGACTTTTTAAGTAAAACGCTTCAAAAAACGAAGTTCAATAATATCGAAAAATGTGTTGATCAAATACTGGCCACAGAATCACATCTTGAAAGTGATGATACCGATACGAATTATTTTATTGACGCCGACTTAGCAATTCTTGGGCAACCTGAAGCTGACTATATTCTGTATACTGAAAAAATAAGAGAAGAATATCGTTTTTATCCTGATGATATTTTTAATAAGGGTAGAATTAATGCTTTAAAGCATTTTATTAAATTGCCTCAAATCTTTAAAACTGATCATTTCAATAATAAATACGAAAATCAGGCTAAGATTAATCTGGAAAAGGAACTGGATACCATTAACAGATAGGTACTCACCTGGTAATGGTATTGTCTAAATCTTTACTTATATTCGTTCGATAAATTTAATAATAACCCACCCCTGAATTGAAGTATTTTATAATTCTACTGACGTTGTTAACTGGTTTAACCACCTGTCAAAAAAAGGAACTAACTTCTGCCCTACCAGCTAAAACCAATCCTAACCTTAACTATTTTGGTTACACGCTTGTAGACGTAGGCTGGGATGACCCATCAGATAAAAATGACAAGACCAATTATGTGGATGAAGTTCACAGCTTCTCCAATATTGCCGATATACTGGTTACATCACCAGAAGATAATATAATAGCACGGCTTGAAATAATGGATCAGGTAAATGTTAAAGCAGTCATCCATCTTAACGAAATATTTTTTGAGCAAACAGGAGAGGGAGGCGATAAAAGTGGTTTTATTTATGGCTTAAGACCAGATTACCAGGCTCGTTGGAATAACTTTATACTAACGAATGATTTAACAAACAACCATCATTTGATTAATAGCCTTTATATTGGAGAGGAACCTGCCTGGAACAGTATTCCGGAATCAGATTTCACGTTGGCCTGTGACTATATCAAACAAACATTACCCCAGGTCCCGGTATTTTCGGTTGAAGCATTTGCAGCCATTGATGAAATGTATATTCCTCAAAGTGTGGATTGGGTTGGGTTTGATCATTATTTTTTAAATGACCCGGAATCTGACAAAGACTTTTTAGAGGAATATATGATCATGAAATCTAAAATGTACTCTCACCAACGCATTATTCTCATAATGGATGCTCATTTTATCAAATTTGCTCATGGTAGTTCCGGTATCAGCAAAAATGATATGGATTTTATTGCAAGAGCCTACTACAATATAGCCAATGCCGATACAGTAGTGGTCGGAATTTTAGGTTATCACTGGCCAAACGGATTTGAATTTAAATCGGCTCTGGGCGCAAGAGGCTTTCCTGACCATGTGCTAAAGGAACATCAAATGATAGGAAAAACAATAACCGGAAAATGATTAAGCTATTTTTTATATCATTATTACTTCTGTCAGGTCAACTTTGTACTGCACAGGATAAACCTGTTGATTTTGGCAATGTAAATATTCACATTGGTACAATTGCTGTGTATTCAACTTATTCGATAGGATACGAAAGTTTTGATTTGTTACCTGCTACTCCAAAGCATGCTTTAAGACTTAATGGTGGACTAGGCTTTTGGAGCGCATCTTTGTTTAATAAAAATACGGGATTTCAAACCAATATTAGTGCTATTTACGGTTTCGGTCAAAAAAAGCATTTACTGGATCTGGGATTTGGTGCTGTTTTTCACTCCGATAAGAGCTTAAAGGGTGAAGGGTTAAGTTATATTGGTACACTCTATCGACCTTATATTGGCTATAGATTTCAACCTCATGACAAAAGAATTATTCTGAAAATTGGTTCCGGATGGCGGGAAGTGATACAGTTAGGATTGGGATGGCGAATTTAATGGTGTAACAAAATCAGAATTTAGTCTTATATCCCTAAATTAATCCTATGACAAAACGACTACTCGTTATTCTTTCTATCACTATTTCATTGATTTCTTTTACACAAACCAGTATCAAAATTAACGACAAAGAAACCAATCAACCTATTCCATTTGTACATGTAAAACCAGTAGGTAAAGACACTGCTTTTCTAAGTAGTTTTAATGGTATAATTGTTTTGGATAGTTCATATCAGGCAGGAGACTCTGTTGTTCTATCCTGTATAGGGTATAATGATAAGATTGTGGTTTTAAATGATGATCTTCAAGAATTGAGATTATCACTTGTTAAAAGTGCATTTCTTTTAAAGGATGTGACCGTTACAGGCAAAAAGATCAAATACGGTCATACAAAATTAGGAGTTACCAGAAAACCACCTAAAAACCCATTCTTCCATCATTATTATGGTAGAACCGGAGAACTGAGGGCATCATGGATTCCGAATTCAAAATCTTTGAAAGGGACAATAGAAAACCTTAATATTTATGTTACTGATATGGGATTTCCTAATGCTTATTTCAGAGTTCATATTTATGAATGTAGTCCCGTTTCAGTAAAACCGGGCAAAGAAATGATCAATAAAAATATTGTTGTAAATGGTAGTACAGGAAACGAGTGGGTCAGTGTAGATCTAAGTTCAATGCGCCTAAGGATTCCTGAAAATGGTTTTTTTGTAGGAATAGAGTGGTTTTCGGCAGATACAAGTACTAATTTTTCAGACACTATAGTTTATAATACCAGTACCGATCCACTTAAGATTGTTCACAAAGGTAATGGAGCAGTACTTGGAACAGTATCTGAAAAATACATTTATTCCAAAAATAAAGGCTGGGCTCTGCAACCTTCTGGTGAATGGGAGTCTTCAAGCAAGGTCAATGAAGAAAGGTTTAATGTTCCTTACAAGATGAATAATGGTAAGATGAACTCTTATAACGAAAAAACACTATACCTTAATGTCCCTTGTATTAATGCAGACATTAAATATGTTAAGGACAAAGAAGACATGGCATTTAAAGATCCTAAAAAAAGAAAGCTCAATCGGATTGATCACGTCAAACAGGATTTATTTAAATACCCTCAAAACAGTATTGATGCCCTTTTTGCATCTTTAATTAAGGGGTTTGAGAACAATGAAATTATTTATATTTTAAAGTATTTGTGTGTGTTTAAAGAGGATGAATTTGATCATCTTTTAGAGGATTTAAAGAGTGATGCAGGAGAAGAGCTAGTCAGTTTGAAAGAAAGGGAAGAAATTATAGAAACGTTGAAAAAAGCCCGTGAAAATCTGAATACTGAAAACCTGGAAAAAATCAGAGAATTTTGTTATCAGATTAAAATCAATGGTGATGATTATTCTCTGACTTATAAAAATGGTCTGTGGAAAATCAATCCTTACTCTAAAACGGTTGTAACAAAAACTTCAACAGGTTAATATCAACACCCCAACCTGAAATGACAATTCAACGCTAAAAAAAGTCAGTTCAGCAAATATTGCTTTCCACTTTCCTTATTAAAGCTGATCATTGTGCTGTATTATAATTATGAGACATGAAAACAGTCAGCACTATTTTTTTATTATTTCTGATCCAATCTACGCTTTTGGCACAGGAAATTACTCAAAACATTCGAGGAACTATAACGGATAAACAATCGCAGTTTCCATTACCGGGTGTTAAAGTTATCATTGTAGACAGCGATCCGTTTAAAGCAGCCGTTACGGACAGAAATGGTAATTTTTTAATTCAAAATGTTCCTGTTGGACGACTGAGCATTGAGGCAAATTTTATTGGTTATGAGACAGTAACACTTAATAATCTGGAATTAAAATCAGGCAAAGAGTTAATTCTAAACGTTGGACTTGAAGAATCGGTAAACGTATTAACTACTGTTGATGTAAAAGCCAAGGAAAAGAAAAGTGAGGCCATTAACAAAATGGCAAGCGTCAGTGCCAGAACCCTTTCGGTAGAAGAAGCCGGTAAATTTGCCGGCACCTTGAATGACCCGGCCAGAATGGCGCAAAACTATGCAGGTGTGAGTGGAGTAAGCGACAGCAGAAACGATATTATTATACGTGGTAATTCTCCGCTTGGTGTTTTGTGGCGAATGGAAGGAATTGATATTCCCAGCCCCAACCATTTCTCCTCACTGGGAACCACAGGGGGGCCTGTGAGTATGTTAAATATTAACAATTTATCTAACTCAGACTTTTACACATCTGCCTGGACAGCAGACTACGGGAATGCACTTTCAGGTGTTTTCGATTTGAGGTTAAGAAATGGAAATAATGCCAAGCGGGAATACCTTGCTCAGGTAGGATTTAATGGCTTCGAATTTGGTGCTGAAGGCCCTTTTAAACAAAATAGCAGAGCCTCTTATTTAGTTAATTACCGCTACTCTACCCTGGGAGTGATAAGTGCTTTGGGAATTGACCTTGGTGTAGGTGCAGCTATTCCACAATATCAGGATTTAACTTTTAAACTTAATTTCCCAACCGAAAAACTGGGACGCTTTACCTTATGGGGAATTGGTGGAATAAGTTATATTGAATTTGAACCGTCATCAGAACTCGATTCAACAAATCTTTACGCTAATGCAAACGAACGGTCAAATTTTGAATCAAATACAGGAGTTGTAGGTGCATCACACAAATACTTTTTTAGTAAAAAAACCTTTTCTGAACTTATTCTGGCCTACTCTTTGTCCAATACCAGTGGTAGTATTGATACAATTAGCGACGAAGGTGCTTTCTTTAACACCGTTGGATTTGACAGAACACAAATGAAGGCCTCTGCTAATTTTAAGGTTAATCATAAATTCAATGCTAAAAACACCATTACAGTTGGTACTATTGCTGAGAATTATGCTACAAATATCTTAGATAGTGCTTATGCCTTTGATCAGTATAGAATCATTGCCAATAACGAGGGTAATGGTTTTCTTTTCCAGTCATATATCAATTACCAACATAAATTTTCAGAACAACTGGTGTTTAACGGAGGACTTCATTCACAGCATTTTTTGTTAACTGAATCAAATACAATTGAACCACGAATGGGGTTTAAATATAGCCCTAACCGACGCCATACTATCAGCATTGGCAGTGGTTTGCACTCACAAAATCAGCCCATTACGGTTTATTTTGTAGAAGAAACCATTAATAATACCATTACACTACCAAACCAGAGTTTAGGATTTAGTAAAGCTTTACATAATGTTTTAGGCTACGATTTTCAAATATCAGAAAATCTACGCCTTAAAACAGAACTGTACTACCAGTACCTTTATGATGTTCCGGTAGATTCTGTTCCATCCTCATTTTCAATGTTAAATCAAGGGGCTGATTTTGTACTTCCTGATGGTACAGGTTATGTTAATGAAGGAATTGGAACAAATTATGGAATAGAGTTAACCGTTGAACGTTTTTTCAACAAAGGGTATTACTTTTTGTTTACCACATCATTATTTGATTCAAAATTTGAAGGCAGTGATGGTATTGAAAGAAATACAGCTTTTAACGGTAATTACATATTCAATGTTCTGGCCGGAAAAGAGTTTCAACTGGGTAAATCATTTACCTTAGGATTTGATATAAAATCAACTTATGCAGGCGGTAGGCGCTACACTCCAATCAATCTGGAAGCTTCACAATTAGCCAAGGCAGAAATCAGATACGAAGATCAGTTATTTGAAGAACAACATGATGATTATTTTCGGCTTGATTTTAAAACAACACTTAAACATAACGGAAAAAGAATTAACCAGGAATTCTCGGTTGACCTACAAAACCTGACCAACCAGCAAAATATTTTTCAGTCAGGATATAATGTAGATACTGAAAATATTGGTACTGTTTACCAAAGAGGTTTTTTCCCAAATGTTCAATATAAGATTCTATTCTAAATTAAAACCTTTAAATTTAGCGATCAACAACTAACATTAATGGCATACATTAACAGGGAAGAAAGATTAAAACTGGTAGGGTTTAACGACTACAAGCTCATTATGGTTTGTATACCGGTATTAGCCTTCTTTTTTCCCATGTTAGTGTTTCAAATTTATCCATCTGAAAACCCTGGCCTTTATTTTTCCTCTTTTTTAATCAGTGCATTACATATTCTCATGTATTGGGTCGTGGAAAGATATATCATTATCAGAATTCGAAAACGATACGAGGGATATCAACATTACAGAAAACGGATTATCATCCAGTCTGTTACTTTGTTAATTTCAACCTATTTATTATGTTGGGTTTCTGAAACACCGGAAATGTGTTTTGGCACTGTTCCCCAGGCATTTGAAACCTCATTTTTTAACAAGTATATGGCGGGGTTAATTATTACCCTTATCGTCATTACCATTTATGAAGGAATTTATGCCTTTGAATTATTTAAACGGGGTTTGATTAAAAACGAGGAATTACAACGAAAAAACACACAAGCCCAGCTGGAATCATTAAAAAACCAGGTTAATCCTCACTTTTTGTTTAACTCCCTTAATACGTTGATATCGGTAATACCCGAAAATACTGAAACTGCTGTTAAATTTGCAGAACGACTGGCAGATGTTTACCGTTATGTTTTAGAAATAAAAGATAAGGAACTCATTACCATTAAAGAGGAAATGGAATATATTGAGGCTTTTCAATACCTGCTATCGATACGGTTTGGAGACCATATTCAATTTAAATTTGAAAACCTGGACAGTTTTGCTGACAAGTACATTGTACCATTATCTATACAGATGTTAATTGAAAATGCCATTAAACATAATGTAATTTCTCAATCCCGCCCGCTTACAATATCAATTACCGCTGAGGCAGATGAGCTTATAGTATGCAATAACTTACAGGAGAAGACAAAAAATGTAAAATCTACCGGTGTAGGGATAAAAAACATTGAAAAAAGATATCAGTTATTGGCTGGTAAAAAGATCATTATTGAGAAAACTGATGACATTTTTTGCGTCAAATTGCCCATTATGACTGTAAAAGAAGCCAAATAACTATAAAATTGAGCTAAACTAATATGAAAGTTCTGATCATAGAAGATGAAATACCGGCCTTTAAAAGGTTAACTCAATTAATAAATGAAATTGAACCCTCGTGGCAAATTATTGATCAACTTGATGAGGTGACTACTGCTGTTAAATGGCTTGAAACCAACCCGGCTCCTGACCTTATTTTTATGGATGTCCAATTGGCAGATGGTTTCAGCTTCGACATCTTTCAACAGGTGGAGGTAAAGTCTCCTGTTATTTTCGCTACCGCATTCGATCAATACGCTATTGATGCCTTCAGAGTAAACGGATTGGACTATATTTTGAAACCGATTCAAAAAGAAATTCTGGTCAAAAGTATTGAGCGCTTTAAAGTTCTCCAGGTTCCTGACAGCATTAATATGTCAAAGCTTTCAGAAATTTTTAATGTGACCAATAAACGGTATAAGGAACGCTTTCTTATTAAATCGGGAGATGAACTGAATTTTATAAAAGTGAGCGAAATTGCGTATTTTCTGTCAGAGGCCAGTTATTCCTTTATCGTTACTAAATCGGGCAATCGTTATATTGTTGACCAAACCATTAATCAAATTGAGTCAAAAATAGATCCCGAATTATTTTTCAGAATTAACCGAAAGCAAATCATCAGTCTGGATGCCATAGCAAAAATATCAGCCTACTTCAATAATCGGCTGAAACTTGATCTCGCACCAGTTGAAAACAGTGACGTAATTGTTAGCAGGAGTCGGGTAAAAGAGTTCAAAGAATGGCTCAATCAGTGATAAATTTAAAATTTGATTGTACTATAAATAGTCCAAAAATTTCTTGAAATAACCTGATTAGTTTTTAGTTAAAATCTTAATAGTAAAATTAGTATATTTGTTATGCTAAATCCTTTGTTTTCCCACCGGTAATGCTCATTTTCCTGTATTGTGGAATTTGAATTATTGCAATTTTTACTAAAAATAATCTAAATGATTTAAATTATGAAAACAATTATCTTGCTCTTTTTTAGCCTCTGCCCTGCCCTTATTTTTTCACAGGACGTTTTGGTAAATGATGCGGACTTACCTGAAGCGGAATTTCATGTTGCTATTAATCCAACAGACACCAATAATATTGTTTTGGCGGTTCAACGTGGTTTTGGCAGTGGCAATAATTTTGGGATTACCATTTATTATACCCACGATTTTGGTGCTACCTGGACTGAGAGTAATTATCATGGTAATAATTCTGGTGCGGGAGCCAGTGGGGATCCTGTATTATCATTTGATGATGCCGGCAATGTTTTAATGGTTAACCTTTATTCATCTACGGGCATCTCTACTATACTTTCCAAATCAACAGATGGTGGGGCAACGTGGGCACAGGTTTCTACCGTTTCGGCCGGATTTACAGATAAGCCGTGGATGGCCATTGACAACAGCAGTACCTCCCCCTATCAAAACAATATTTACATCCCTTTGGTTGAGTCGAGTATTAATCTCTATACCATCAATAATAGTTACCAAAATACCGATACTCTTGCTATACCTGACGGACAGCAATTACCAAGTGTAGTAGTCAAAAAAGATGGTACTGTATTCACTTCAACTATCGACCTCACCGGAGCTAACAATACAGTATATGTTCAGGAATACAGTAACGGTGGAAGTAATCTGGTACATTCCACTGTAGTGGCCAGCTTTCCGGATTATACCTTTAACGCGCCTGATGTTTCATTAAGGTTTCAACCCACAGCTTACCTTGCCATTGACAATTCCGGAGGAACCTATGATGGCAGACTATATCTTACTTACACTGCTTCGGAAGCGGTTAATCCTGATTACTTTAATGTTTTTATTATCTATTCTGATGATAATGGCCTTAACTGGAGTGCCCCTCAAATTGTTCACAGCAATACTGATGATGAAGTACAACAATTTTACTCCAGTTCGTACATCAATAATGATGGTGTATTATTAGTAGACTGGTATGACCGTAAAAACTATTCAAATACAACAAAGCTGACTGACTTTTTCCTGGGAATTTCACATGACGGTGGGGACAGCTTTACCGAAATACGACTCAATACCGATCCTTCAGATTTTGATGACGTTATTCCATCAAGTAATAATTTTGGTATAGGAGAATATCATCAGCTGGTAGCAACCGATTATACAGCATTGTCATTTTGGTCGGATGGCAGGACAAATGATGGCGATTTAAATATTTACATGTCAAAAATTAATATCAACGGACCATTTCTAAATGTACAGGAACACAGCCTGATTTCAGAAAATTTTAAAATCGGTGAACTATATCCGAACCCTGGTAAAAATACTGTCTACTCAGATATACAATTGCACCAAACCTCAAAACTCAGGTATCAAATTTTCAATCAAGCGGGGCAAAAGCTTATTGAAAGTGAGTGGAAAACTTATAAAGAAGGGGCACACCAACTGGAAATTAATCATTCATTGCCTTCAGGCCTTTATTTGGTTAAAATTCAAACCAATGAAGGATACCATAAAAGCTTGAAACTGATAAACCATTAGAATGAAGTTTTTTTCTTTTTTGCTCATAATATCCATGGTTTATAGTTGTCACAATACTCAACCGGTGTCATCTACCTCAGAAGTAAATCACTCTAAAATTTATGAAACCGCTAAAACTCAATTTGGTCAAAACTATGCAGTAATATTTAATACAGACAGCAGTTACGGATTAGTAATAAGTCGGCATAAAAAAATTGAAGACCTGTTTACCACTGTCAACCTTTTTGTGTATGACAAAAAAACAGAATCAATTATTTTCCGGGACTCTTTAGCTTCCGGTGCAGTAAAATGGGATTCTGATTTTGTGATCATTGCTACCTCCAGGGTCAAAAATGAAGCCTCGGATACCCAAAATGTCATTAAAACTACTTATTATTATGATGTAAGGCTTCGTCAGAAGATTAAGCTTGTAAATGATTAAATTAATCTAAAAATAAGAACCTATGGAAGTAGCTGTATCCTTAGAAATTGAAAAATCGAAAGAAGAAGTTTGGAAAACCATTACGGATTTTGAAAACTGTGCCAATTATATTGAAAGCATAGTCAAACTGGAAATTATCAACCAACCTGAAAATACATTAGAGGGCTTTAAATGGAAAGAAACCCGGGTAATGTTTGGTAAAGAAGCAGAAGAAACCATGTGGATTACGGATTATACTGAAAATGAATACTACCAAACCAGAGCAGAAAGTCACGGATCGGTTTATACTTCAAAACTGTCAATAGAACCTGCAGGTGAAAAGTCCGTACTGACCATGTCTTTTTCAACCGAACCCAAAAAGTTAATGGCCAGAATATTTTCTTTTTGTTTAGGACCTTTGATGAAAGGATCAATAAAAAAAGCTTTTCTCAAGGATTTAAATGATATAAAAAAGCATACTGAATCACAATAAATGATCTAATTCTACAATAAAAAAAGGGGAGTACATTCCCCTTTTCGTCTCTTAAAGCTGAAATAGATTTATACCTATTTATTCAAAGAATTCCATCTATCCGGCAGAAAGATTAGATTTCATATATTATTTTATCCAAATTGTTTATTGATGGCTTTAAAAATAAAGCCTGGCGCAAACCGGCTCATCATTCTCAGTTGACTGGATTGTCCCGGTGTAATTTCAAATTTATTATTCTGAACACCTTTAATAAAATCCTGAGCCAGTTTCTCAGGTTTCATCATCTTCTGATCTTTAAACTTTCCTACCATTTCAGTTTCAACCAAAGGTGGCATCAATTCAAATACTTTAACAGAAGTTTTATCCATTTGATGTCTGAATGATCTTGTCCATGAGTGAAGTCCGGCTTTCGTGGCACAATAAACAGGTGCTAATGCCAATGGAACAAATGCCAAGCCGGATGAAACATTAACAACCGCTGACTCTGACTTACTTTTTAACATGTGTAAAAAATAATGAATCATTCGAATAGGCCCTGTAAAGTCAATGTCTATTTCTCTTTCCTGACCTGCAAACGAATCAATTGCCCCCTTATAATTCACTTCTTCAAAAATACCGGCATTATTAATCAAAATATCAATTCCATCATACTTATTGTTAATGGTATCTACCAGGTTTTTAATCTGATCAGTATTAGTCACATCACATTGCTCTATTTCCAAATTTGCGTTTTCCTGTTTCGCTTTTTCAAGTTTGTTTAAATTCCGACCACAAATGATCACCTTAACTCCATGCTGTGCAAGTGCGTTTGAAATAGCTAATCCTATTCCCGACCCTCCCCCGGTCACCAAAGCCTTTTTTCCCTTTAATTCCATAGCGTACTTATTAAATTATTTGTAAATTAGTTGCGTTTTGCAATCAAATATATAAAATCAATTGCATTATGCAACTAAAATATGACAACAAAATTTTCAGGTCTGAATGTGCCATCTCCTGTGCCCTGGAAATTATTGGTGATAAATGGTCACTACTTATTGTAAGAGATGCCCTTTTTGTCAAATCAAAGTCATTTGGAGAATTTAAAGGTTCTCCTGAAAAAATCGCCACCAATATTTTGTCCAACAGACTTGAAAAATTAGTGGCCTCAGGTGTAATGAAAAAAGAAAAGAATCCCGACAATAAGTTAAAATTCGATTATAGTTTAACAGAAAAGGGACTGGCCCTAAAACCGGTTTTGATGGCCATTGGGAAATGGGGAGGAGATTTTATTGATGGTACCTGTACAATTGAAAAACAACTCCTTAAGTTTAGCCAAAACAGTACTGAATAGAAATAAAGAAACGATTAGTTACCTGTTTTAATAAACTTAAAATTGTTTTTGACGTTAAGCTCTATTTAACACTTAAAATCAACAACTTAAAGTAATATATTTAAAAAAATTGAGAAAAAAAATTGTGTAACCGAATGATTACATATATATTTGTAACCAAACGGTTACTTATAATATGAGAAGAGATGTATTTCAAGCCATTGCAGATCCTGTCAGACGGGATATTATTAAATTGCTTTCACATAAAACGCTAAGTGTAAATGAGGTTGCGGAAAATTTCAATATCAGCCGTCCAGCAATATCAAAACATTTAAAAATTTTAAGAGAGTGCGGTATCATTGAACTCAATAAGCAAGGCCGGGAACAATTCTGCCTGATTCAGCCCAAAAGCTTAATTCCTGCCTTTATGTGGATTGAGCAATACCAGCAACTTTGGGAAGACAGACTGGATTCATTTGAAAAATATGTTAACGAATTACAAACAAAAAATAAGAAAAATGAGTGATTTAAAAAATCGTACACTAACATTGGAAAGAACATTAAATGCCCCTGTAAAGTTAGTATGGGAGGCGTGGACCAGACCTGAACATATAGCCTCATGGTGGGGTCCAAAAGGAATGGAAACCAAAATAATAGAACACAATTTTGTTGAAGGAGGTAATTGGAAATATACAATGATGATGCCCGACGGTAATGAATTTATTGCAGATGGCGTTTATTCTGAAATTGTTGAAATGAAAAAAATCATTTCCTCTGCAAACTTTAAACCTATGACCGAAGGTGTTGAAATTCAGGCCTTGTTCGAGGCGGATGGTGACCAAACCAAATTCACTTTTAATGTAGTACATCCAACTGAAGAATACTGCAGACAACAAGAACAAATGGGATTCTATAATGGTTGGGCATCTACATTCGACAGGCTAAATGCTTTTTTAACCGAAGTTGGAGTCAACTAAGCACCAAACTTTAGGTAAAAAAAGAAAATTACAGTCAATTCAACTAACACCTGATGCTTACCATATTGTTTGCATTAAGTGTATCAAAGCATATTGAGAACTGGTTATTATCTCATCCAAATAATCAGGTCTCATAAAAAAAGGCGTCAAATACTAGTTATGACGCCTTTTTTGGTACCAATACTGTTTATTTTATTTGCTGATCTAAAATGATTAGTCTTTGAACTAAAATGTAATGTCAGGGCTTTAAATATGCCATAACTTTGTGTTAAGCAAAATTTACAAATACATATTACTTTAAAACACAATATTATGAATAAGCGAATATTAATCACAGGAGCCAATAACGGTTTAGGTAAAGAAGCTGCCAGACAATTAGCTTTAAAGAAAGAAACTGAAAAAATTTACCTTGCCTGCAGAAACAGAGATCGTGCTGAAGCTGCTAAAAAAGAACTTGAGCAATCAACAGGAAAATCCTTTTTTGAAATAGTTATTATGGATGTTTCCGATAAAGAATCGGTTAGAAACGCTGTTAAAAGTTTGAAAGAACCTGTTGATGCTCTAATCATGAACGCAGGTGGTATGGGTGGAAAAACACCTGATAAAATAACCAGGGATGGAGTAACTCAAATTTTTGCTACCAATGTTTTAGGACATGCTGCATTATTAGACGAGTTATTAAAAAATGATATGCTAAAAAATGTGGCATTATATGCCAGCTCCGAAGCAGCCAGAGGAATTAAGAAAATGGGAATGAAACGACCAAATCTGAAAACATCTTCCGTTGAGGAATTCTCTTCAATTTTTGACGGTTCGTATTTTGGTAAAAAAATGGACGCCATGGAGGCCTACGGATTGGTTAAGTATAGTGCGACACTTTGGATGTCGTCCGAAGCACGAAAATATCCTGATATTAAGTTTATCAGCATGAGTCCGGGTGGAACAAGAGGTACGTCTGCTATGGATGATCTTCCGGGACTTCAAAGGTTTATGTTTAAGTACATAGCTATGCCAATTGTTTTGCCTTTGTTAGGCATGTCGCATACTGTTGAAAAAGGAGCGGCCAGATATGTAAAAGGTATTTCTGACGAATCTTTAAAAAGTGGTGTATTTTATGCCAGTAAAAACAAGGTTTTAACAGGACCTGTAATTGATCAAAGTAGCATTTTTTCAGATTTAAGCAATCCGGTATTTCAGGATAACGCCAGCCAGGCTATTCACAATTTACTTTGATTATCCACCAGAATAATTATTCAAATATAATATCAGTTGGAAAACAGATGGTTTTCGATACAATTCAGACCCTGTCTGAATCACTCAAACTGACACCATCTGTTTTCCAATTGATTACTCTACTCTTCGCTTCCCGGTAAATTCCTTTCAACTCTAAGCTCCCGTTCAATGGATTGTTTTGTTTTTCGTCTGCCTCTGAAAAAGAAAAATAAATTCAGAAATAACATGATCCCTAAATAAATTGAAAAGCCTCCAATTTTAGCGCTTAGTTTTTCAATCATATCCTGCATGGTAAATTCTAACCCGTAATAAGATAATTTTAATATTAACAGGGCAAATCCCAGATTCATTAAATAAAACCCCAATCTAAACAGTTTATTTGTTGAGGTTGCAATTGATTCTCTGCCTCTGAAAATATCCAGCATAAATACCTGAGCATTTCTGAATAAAGTTCTGGCTACATAATATGTTAAAAATATAACTGTCGGTAAATAAATGGCGTATGCAATAACCACCATTGTCAGATTAGAATTTTCCATAATTTTAGTTTTATTGATTTATATTGTTTTTAAAAATTTTTTGATTTTATAAAAATGCGACATCCAAAACAGGTTCAAGTAGTGCATCACACCCAAAATAAGTATAATAGCACCTGATTTTTCCGCCACTATTCCGATCAGGTCAGTTAAAGTATAGATTTGCTCCCAGCCATGTATTGAAATAGCTACATACCCCAAATTAAAGAGATAATAACCAATCAACATCATCTTATTAATACTGTCAACTAAATGAGGATCAGCCTTAAAAATACTCTGTAAATAATATTTGCCATTGCTGTAAAACTGCCACCCTACAACACCTATCACATAAAACATGATGCTAAAAAAGAACAAATAGCCTATTGAGTTATATGTCATCTTATATGTTTTAAACTTTCAGTATTTTTTGAAAGTTAATATGTAAATTTTTTTATTTTACAACCCTAAACAAAGTTTTATAAAACCAATGTTCATCCGATCTGATAAACTTGTCAAAAATACCATCTACTTTAGTTGTAAAATCATCTAAATCATTAATCAGTTTATTGAAATTTTTAGAATCTTCATCCACTTCTTCAATCCCCTTAAGGTCAGTAAGAGCCCTCATTAATGGTTCTACTTCCCGTTTCCTTCTCTCTCTGGTAATTTGTCTGGCAACAGCCCAAATATCCTTATCTGCCTCAAAAAACTCCTTTCTCTCCCCTACCTTAAAAACTTTAGTTACTATGCCCCACTCTATTAATGTTCTGACATTCATATTTGCATTACCCCTAGATACTTTGAGTGCATCCATAATTTCCTCCGTGGATAAAGGCTCTTCCGAAACCAAAAGCAAAGCATGAATCTGAGCCATAGTCCGGTTAATTCCCCAACTAGACCCCAATGATCCCCAACTTTGAATAAATTTTGATTTTGCCTCTTCTAATTCCATAGTTCAAAGATATAAGTTTTTCTTAAACTTTCAGTAAAAAATGAAAGATATTTAAATTCAAACCTTACACATCATATAACAATTACTTAAATTACTCATTACTAATATTTAACACCCTGCCTTGCAATTTCCTCTATTCAAGCCTCAATATGAGGGTATTAGTGGCAAAAAAGACCTCATTAGTCTAATTTATAGTAATTTAACAGTTTTTTAATACCTTAATATGATATAATTAGCTACTTTTGTAAAAGTTTAAACGTTTAGTTATTAAAATGTTCAATTTATAACATATAATTTCTCAGCAGGTTCTCTGCGAAACGGTTTGATTAATAAATAGTAGTTTAAAAAATGGCGGAATTCTCCCGCCATTTTTTTTGGATTGGTATATTTGGTATATTGATTACGACTCATTTATTTTTATGGATTCAATAAGAGATAGCATCATTAATTTTCCCTGGCTGAACAGTGGTCCAAAAAACAAACTACTGGATGAAATAGAGGTCATTACAGTAAAAAAAAGAACTGTTTTACAAAAAAAAGGAGATCCAAGCGATAAGGCATTTTTTGTTAAAAAGGGTCTAATCAGAAGCTATACGATTGACAGTAAGGGTAAAGAGCATGTATTTATGTTTGGTCCTGAAGGATGGATTGTATCAGACATTGAATCTCAAACCAAAGGAGCTCCGTGTGAATTGTATATAGATGCACTTGAAGACTCAGAACTAGAAGTATTTGATAAAGATTTAATTGAAATATTAAAGAATAATCCTGAAACAAAAATTGACCCCTCATTTTTTTCCATAGAGACTAACCGATTACTGAGACGGGTTGGTGTACTTCAAAAAAGAGTCATTATGCTAATGAGTGCTTCTGCCCAAACCCGATACGAAGACTTTTTACAAACTTACCCACAAATTGTGCAGCGGGTACCACAGAAAATGATTGCCTCTTACCTGGGAATTACGCCTGAAGCATTGAGTAAAATCAGAAGACATATTGCCAAAGGAAACGGGCATTAATTGAAAATACTCGTACGATTACAAAAAATTTAAAGATCAATACGGATTAGTATAGTGCTTAAACTAAAAAAATTACTAATTTAGGTTATAATCATACCTGATTTTCAAATAATACAATTTTAACAAACATGTCTGTAACCTACCATTTAATTGACAATGAAGATCGCAAACAATACGAATTTCACATAGAGGATCAAATTGCACGTCTCGAATACATCAAAGCGAAAGGCAAAATTTACTTTACACATACTGAAGTACCCAAAATACTGGAAGGTCGTGGAATCGGTAGTGCACTAATTAAAGCTTCCCTTGAAGATATTGAACGTCAAGACTTAACGCTTGTACCGTTGTGCCCATTTGTAGCGCTTTATTTGAAAAGACACCCTGAATGGAAAAAACTGGTAATGAAAGGCATTAATATAGCATAACTATGGAATTTAAAGAAATAAGTAAGGAATACACTAACGGAGATTTAACTGTAGTATGGAAACCTAAATTATGCATCCATGCTGCCGAATGTGTAAAAGCATTACCACAGGTTTACAATCCGGATGAAAAACCCTGGATTAAGGCAGAAAATGCCTCACCGGAAGAGTTAATGGCACAAATTAAGAAGTGCCCGTCCGGTGCTTTAACCTACCGTTTAAAAGGAGAGGAACAAAATGACAACAAGCCAACTGATACCTTTAAAATGGAAATAATGACAAATGGTCCTTTGCTGGCGCACGGAAACATAACATTGTCTTCGGAAAAGGGAGAAGAAATGCTAGAGAATAAAGTCACGGCTTTCTGTCGTTGTGGCGCCTCAAATAACAAACCGTTTTGTGACGGACAACATAAGAAAATTAATTTTCAGGGTTAGGGTTACGGTAGCATGACAAATCAAAAGCCAATTCGTCAACCCTTTTATTTAATCCTGATTATTATATTGGCTGGTGAAGCTATTTTTATTTTACCATTTGTACTGTCCAGAATTTTTGGAGAAACATTTTTGGAAGTTTTTCATTTAACTAATTACCAACAAGGGATTTGCTTTTTTGTATATGGTATTGTTGCTCTGATTTCATACCTTCTTGGAGGTGGTCTGGCCGATCGGTTTAAGCCCAATATACTAATATCAACAGCATTGATACTAACAGCATTTGGCGGCTTTGCACTGGCGACTTACCCTTCGTTTTTTATCCTGAAGGTCATCTTTGGTTATTGGGGTTTTACAACCATTTTTTTATTCTGGAGTCCAATGATAAAAGCCACAAGAATATGGGGTGGCAGTACAAATCAGGGAAAAGCTTTTGGTTTTTTAGATGGAGGGCGTGGATTGGTCGCTGCCGGAATAGGGACAATTGGTATATTAATTTACGATATATTGGTGGGAGACCACCTGGCTGAAACAACCCTTGAAGAACGTAAAGCAGCATTTAGTACAGTTGTTATTACTTCATCAGCTATTGTTGGAGCTGTGGGTGTCATTGTTTTCTTTTTTTTAAAATACAAAGCAGTTGATGATGGTAAGGTTTATAGTAATCCTCAAAAAATTACCCGATCAGACTTAGTTGCCGTTTCTAAATTGCCATCTGTATGGTGGTTAATGTTGATTATTCTATGTGCTTATGTCGGTTATAAAATGACTGACAATTATGCCTTGTATGCCAGCACTGTCATGAAATTTGATCAGATTGAAGCTACCAAAATTGCAACTGTTTTATTGTATTTACGACCTGTGGTGGGCGTTACAATTGGCTTTCTGGCCGATAGAACAAACCCGTCAAAGTGGATGATTATTGGTTTTGCAGCTATGATTATTGGTGCATCACTATTCTCCTCAGGTTTGATCACAGAAAGCTTTTATGCTTTCTTCTTTTTGTCTCTGCTGACAACAGTTCTTGGTGTCTATGCTGTTCGTGTACTTTATTTTGCGGCAATGGAAGAGGGTAAAATTCCATTAGCATTAACTGGTACAGCAGTTGGAGTTATTTCATTTGTTGGTTATACTCCTGATATATTCTTTGGTCTGGTTAAAGGATACTTCCTTGATCAGAACACCAATATTACAGGACACCAGCATGTATTTATGTTCTTTGGTGTATTTGCTATACTTGGATTAATTGCCTCAATAGGGTTTTACAGAACAGTTAAAAACAAATAATTTTAACCTGGTGGATAAAATGACAAACAATATTAAAACATATGACCTGGTAGATCAGGGAAATGAAACGGTCAATTTTGCCATTTTCAGAATGAAAGATTATCCCAGTGAAAGGATGGCGCAAATGTCACATGCTCCCCATCGCCACAATTACTACACGGCGTTACTTATTGAAAAAGGGAATGGACACCATCTAATCGATTTTAATATTCATGATATTGAAAATTACCAGATTCATTTTGTAAGTCCCGGACAGGTTCATAATATTGTAAGTTCCGGTGAAATGGTTGGATATACCATATTATTTTCAAACCAGTTCTTGTCCGATCATAACATTCCTGTTCATTTTATTGAAGACCTTAATCTCTTTAACAATTACGGTGACTCTCCTCCCCTCTCAGTTAATGAAGATCAATACAGAAAGATGGCCTTATTTTGCGAGGAAATGATCAACTTCAACAGTAGTACCAACAAATTTAAAACAGAATCAATAGCTGCTTACCTTAAACTTTTTTTGATTTCTTCGAATGAAATTGGTGTGCCTGAAGTAGAGAACACACAAAAAATTGAAGTGGGTAATGCCTTGATTAAACAATTTAAAGCCCAGGTTGAAAAAAATTTTACTTCATGGCATTCATCTGTTCAATATGCCGAGGCACTCAATATTACTGCTGATCACCTTAACAGAACAATTAAATCATACATTGGTAAAACTGCTAAAGAGTATATCCAAACAAGAATTTGCATTGCTGCCGAACGTATGCTTTATTTCTCTGACCTTTCCACCAAAGAAATCTCATACCAGTTAGGTTTTTCTGAGCCGGCTAATTTCAGTAGTTTTTTTAAGAAGAAAACAGGGCAGTCTCCCTCTCAATTCAGAAAAAATAAGTTTTAAGTCTTCTCTTCATTCGGAATTTCATTTTATGATTGATACCAATACCCAGGTCGGATTTTAATAAGTCTTTCCCGTTTTTTTATAAGTCTTGTTCAAGCACAGCACTGTACATTTGCAGTGGTTAATGGATACCCATCAGACAAACTATGAATTCTGTTTTACATAAAGCCAATACAAGAGGACATGCCAATCATGGCTGGTTAGATTCCTGGCATAGCTTTAGCTTTGCTAATTTTTATAACCCGGAACGTATGAACTTTGGTGTTTTGAGAGTTTTAAATGATGATACTGTTTCCGGTGGACAGGGATTTGGCTCCCATCCTCACGACAATATGGAGATTATCTCTATTCCATTATCTGGTGACCTGGAACATAAAGATAGTATGGGAAATACAACAGTTATCAGAGAAGGAGATATTCAAATTATGAGTGCCGGAACAGGTATTTTTCACAGTGAGTATAATAAAAACAGTGATATACCGGTTAAATTTCTTCAGATTTGGGTTTTCCCAGATCAAAAAAATGTTGAACCACGTTACGATCAGATCACATTGGATCAAAAAAAACTTGAAAACAGGCTTTTTAATATTGTATCGCCAGAGTCGGAAGACAATGGTGTGTTTATACATCAAAATGCCTGGTTTTATATGTCAAATCTGGAAAAAGGTAAAAAACTAAATTATGAGATTCGGAATAAGTCGAATGGATTGTATATTTTTGTTTTGGATGGTCAGATCAAAGTCCAGGATCAGGAATTAGAGCAGAGAGATGGATACGGTCTTTGGAATATCCCCGAAATAGAAATTGAATCGCTGTCCGGGTCGAAAGTATTGTTAATGGAAGTACCAATGACCACTTAAAAGAAGTAAAATCTATAAATATCAAATAAAACAAATGAAAAAAACAATTTTTTCAGCATTAGTGATGGGAGTATTACTAAGCTCATGTACAGACAACGGGAAAAAAGTTGAGGCCAGTGAAGCTCAAGAAATTGAGGTGGTTGAAACAGAAACAACGATTGAATTAAGTCAAATCAGTGACGATAGTTATGTAGACTGGAGAGCCTCTCATTTAGGTGGTGTGGCACCAAGATATGGGAAAATCAAATTAGCAACAGCAGACGTTTTAATCAATAATGGTGAATTAAGCAATGCTACAGTTGTGATGGATATGGGATCATTTACAGTTGATAACTTTGAAGATGATCAGGAGCAAACTGATAAATTAAAAGGGCATTTGCAAAGTGCAGATTTCTTTGAAATAGAAACTTACCCTACTTCAACATTCGAATTAAGTGGAATTGAAGCTGGTGAAGGTGATTTTAATTCAGTTGTAACTGGTAACTTAACCATCAAGGGCGCAACAAAAAGTATTTCATTCAATGCTAATGTTACAGTTAATGATGAAAGTGTTTCCATTAAGTCGGAAGATTTTGCTGTGGACAGAACAGAATGGGGATTACTTTACAATGTTGAAGGTACTGAAGGTGTACCAACAGATTATTTAATTGCTAACGAAATTGGATTCACCATTGACGTTACTATTTCAAAATAATACCTAAAACTTTCATCAAAGTTTTAATAGTTAAAAAGGGCTGTCTTTATTTTAAGGCAGCTTTTTTTATATATAGTAGATCAAATCAGAACAATAACTGTTAAGTCTGCCTTTTTGGCCCTGTAAAGCAGTTTCGAAGATTAATCTACTGCTAATAGTCAGTACTTTTTTGCTACCTTCGCTTTACAGTACATTAAAACAGCGCAATGAATATTTATTGCATCAGTGGTTTGGGAGCCGATCATACTGCTTTTAGTCAATTGACTGTTAACGCTAACCTTATTCCTGTAAACTGGATAGAGATCACTAAAAACGATACCATTGAATCGTATGCATTAAGGTTATCAGAAATCATTGATCAATCTCAACCATTTGGTTTGATGGGGTTAAGTTTTGGAGGCCTTATAGCAGTTGAGCTTTCAAAAATTGTTAATACACGCTTTACTATTCTGGTATCAACAGTAGAAGTTAGAAGCGAATTACCCCGTTTATACAGACTCATAGGAAAGACAAGATTTCTGAGTTTTTTACCGTTTTTTTGTTTTTCTCCTCCCAAACGTCTGGTTCGTTTTCTCTTTGGAACTAATAATACTGAACTACTTTACCCTATTTTGAAAAATTCAGACTTAAAATTCAACAAATGGGCATTGATTCAATTATTAACCTGGAAAAATACCCAAAGAGTTAAAAGTTGTACAAAAATCAATGGAACAAGTGACCGTTTACTAAAACCTTCAGCTGTTGAACACACTGTTTTGATTGAAGGGGGCCATCATTTTATGATTGTTGACCGTTGTGACGAAGTCAGTGATATTATAAATAAAATTGTTCTTGCAAGCAACAACTAATGTGAATTATGCATAACTAAGCTTTTACTAAATCTTCAATGATTTCTTTTACAGGTCGAATTTTTCGGGTATGCTCAATAGTAGGTCCCGCACACCAAACTGTTTTATAGGTCGCACTAAACGCTGCCTTTTCAATTGATTTCATCCCTTTTAAAAAGGTAAACATTTTAACCCACTTCTTGAGTCCCCTGTTTTTACTCAGTAATCTTTCCAGCCAATTCTGCCTGGTTCCTATCTTCTGAACATAAGGGGTATTAATTACCGTACATGGCGTACCTGAAATCTTTGTACTCATGACAATGTCATTTTTGCCATACTCCACACAAGCATTTTTATAGTCGTCCGATACCGGAGACTCTTCACTGGCAATAAAAATACTACCCACTGATGCCCCGGACGCCCCAAGTTCCAGTACATGCTCTAATTCAATTCTATTCCCTACCCCTCCTGCAGAAATTACAGGAATAGAACAATTTGCCACTAATAAAGGGATCAATTCTTCCGGAGGAAGCTGACCTGCATGACCTCCGGCCTGACTGTTAACTGCTATGATAGCATCAGCACCTAAACCTTCAACTTTTTCAGCATATTTTAAGTCTACAACATCACAAAATACTTTTATTCCCTTTGGTTTGCACAAATCAATAACTTGCTTTGGATTCCCCAGTGATGTGATGATAAAGTCTACATTTGTTTTAACACAGACTTCTAACTGGCCTTGCATTTTAGGATTAGACTTGTTAACGATCAGATTTATACCGATTGGACCATCAGTTGCTGCCTTCATTTCAAGAATAGCTTCTTCCAAAGCCTCCAAAGTTCTGAAATTTAATGCCGGAATAGCACCTGCAATGCCATTATTACCTGCTTCAATCAACATTTTTGTATTAGAAACCAAAAACATTGGTGCCATTATAACCGGATATTTGATATTTAGGATATCCGTTAATCTTTTCCCCATATTGAAATCTATTCCACAATAATCTTCTCAGTTAATGTTTGATTCTGAAAAGTTAGGGTTAAGATATACAATCCTTTTGACAATTTGTCACAATTAACCTTAGTTTTTAAACTGGTAATCTGACCTCTTTGAACTTCTTTTCCACTAATATCGGTTAAAGTATAAACCGATTGTTTAACAATATTAAAGTTACTTTCTCCCAGGTTAATGTAAAAACTGCCTTCGTTTGGGTTAGGGAAAATCTCGAAATCTATGTCATATGTACTAATACTAACATTATCAGTAGATGCAGACTCAAACAATACTAACCCTCCGCGTTTGTTACCAACCACCATTTCCAGTTTATCATCACCATCTAAGTCAGCAATGGCAGGAGCTGAAAACGTTCCCAAGTAAATATCTTCAAGTGTAGAATCCACCAGATTAAAAGTTCCTGACAGGTTATCCTCAATATTATCATAATAATGTAAATATCCTTTCTTAGATCCTAAAATTAAATGATAAGTTGAATCAACGTCTATAAATTCGGGAACTGCCATTCCCTCTGACGTCCAATATTCCGATACATCTACTCCACCTAAATTATCTGTCTCTAATTCAAAGGCGGGGGCATTTACAGTTCCTGTATTTTTGTAATACCGTAATTTCCCATTTTGTAGTCCCAGAACAATATCCAGTAAACCATCACGATTCAAATCCAATAATTTCGGAAAATAATAATCATCATCACCTACTGCACTTCCGGAAACATCATTTAATAAAGAAAAACCAGAGTAGGATGCCGGGTTTCCCGGACCTGCTACATTGTCAAACAAAAAGAGCGGACCACTTCCAAAGCTTCCTCTCACTAACATTTCTTCATCTCCATCTCCATCTAAATCTCCAAAAGCCGGATAAATATATTCGTCCGTAATAGTAGCAGATGAAGACAGCCCTAAATAATCGTTGGTTACAAATGTAAACTCCGGATCACTGGCTGTTCCGGTATTTTCATAATATACAATTTCATCAACGTGATTCCCTGACCCAGGGTCATATCGCTGATTAATAGATACAATTAAATCTAATAAACCATCTCCGTTATGATCAAAATATATTGGCAAAGAGTGGCTGCCCTGATCAATCATTTCACCCTGAAGGAAATCTTCACCCTGAAATTCAAAATCCGGAAGGTTGTTTTGCCCATTATTTAAATAATACCAATTACTTTTAAAGTTATGGCTTCCAAAATCAGTAACCGGCGAAGCAATCAGGTCATTAATATTATCATTATTAATGTCAACATAAAATGTGGCTGGGTAAACAGGCAAATCCACAGGTACATCATACGAAGGAAAATTAGGATCAATACTATCCATTGATGAGTTGGTATTAGGTAATGTCCCTCCATTCAAAAGCATTTGAATATTATTATATGAAGCATCACCTATTAACAGGTCTGTCATATCATCAGCATCTAAGTCAAGTCCTAAAATACTGGAACCTGAATGCCTGTCCTGAGCTTCAAAATAAGGTCTGTCCGGAACTTCAAATTCAGGATTAGTAACCTGATCAAAACAACAGGTATCTAACATTACTGCGTTATTGGTCATCCCCTCCTGAAAATTACCATAGCAGGTGGTTGAGGTCTTAAAAGTGATTGAATCACTATGACCATAAAAGTCCTGGCTCATGCTTCGGTAGTAGCTTACACAAAGTCCTAATGAGCTAAACGACAAAATATCCAGATCGCCGTCATGATCAACATCCACAATAGCCGGTACATCACCCTGACTGGCATATAAGAACTGCGGAACCCCGTCGTATGTAGTACGGGCAGCATATTTGGCTAATGTAAAACTTAATCCTCCGCTCACAGTCGAGGTATTCTTATAAACGGATACGCCGTACAAACTCGTAAAAAGGTCCATTTTACCGTCTCCATCATAATCAGCCAATAATACCCAGCCGTATAATTCCGGCGAAAAGGCTTCAAATACTTTTTCATACTCAGGTGCATATTCAAAATCCATATTACCGGCAGTACCTTTCTGTAAAAAAGTTAAAATTTTATCACAAGTAGTATCAAAGATAAAGAGGTCTAAAACGCCATCCTGATCCAAATCAATATTTGAATACTGGCAATAATCCAAACCACCAACCCATGGATATTTCTGCTGAACATTATCTTCGATTACAGCAATATTATCCATTCTGTTAAAACCAAACTGGCTAAAAGCTCCAATTGGTAACAAGAGCATTATTAAAACTTGTAAATATCTCATAGTTTATCTTTTATCTGGGGTTAACAAGATAAGGCATCACTCAGTTAAAATGATTCAATAATCATCTTTCTGGTGATCTGTTTACTACCCAAATCAATTTTCAATATATAAATACCACTACTCAGGTTACTACAGTCCACCACAGTTTGCGAGTGATTGATATTAGAAGAAAAGACTTGTCTTCCTGTAATATCTATTAAACTGTATTGTCCTTTTTTATAAAGTTGTATTGACGACTGACTCAGATCAATAGTAAACTGTTTTTGCGCAGGATTAGGATAAATGTTTAACTCAATATCTAATTCCTCTAAACCTATTGTTGCAATATCAACTGATTCAAATAAACCTACACCTCCTCTTTGATTACCTAGAATCATTTCAAGTTTGTCATCTCCATCTAAATCTGCAATAGCAGGCGCTGAATACTGGCCTGTATAAATGTCTTCTAATGTTGAATCCACAAGGTCAAAATTGCCATTTAAATTCCCTTCAATGTCATCATAATAGTGTAAGTAACCAGACTTAGACCCAATTACTAAATGATAAGTCGATTCGATATCAATAAATTCAGGGACAGCCATTCCTTCAATGGTCCAATACTCAGATACATCCACACCTCCAAATGTTGTGGTTTGAAGTGTAAATGAATAATTGGTTAAATTACCAGTATTTCTGTAATAGGACAGTTTACCATTTCGTTTACCTAATACCAGATCTAAAGCCCCATCTCTGTCCATATCAACTAATTTAGGCACAATCAATAAACCTTCATTAATGGTCGCTCCCAGGTTATCGGTTAGTACGGCACCATTAGAAAAAACTGCAGGATTACCCGAACCGGCGATATTATCAAAAATCATAATATCACCATCATACTCACCCAGTAACATCTCCTCATCACCATCACCGTCAAGATCACCGAATGTTGGATAGAAATACAAATTGCTTCCACCATTCAGGCTCGACAAATTCTGATAGTCATCTGTTACAAATGTAAACTGCGGGTTGGTTGCAGTTCCTGTATTCTCATAATAAGCTATTTTCGATTCATAATTGCCATTAGTTTCATCATATTTTGCCTTAATAGACACCAATAAATCTTTTAGTCCGTCACCGTTGTGGTCAAATAAAACCGGTAAGGCTCCTGTTCCATAATCGATCATATTTCCCTGAAGAAAATCATCCTGCTGAAATTCAAAATCCGGGAAATTATCCTGCCCAGTATTTTTATAATACCAGTTTCCATTAAAATTATTAGCTCCTGTAGTTGAGTTAGGTGATACTAACAGGTCTCTGATTTCATCATTGTTTACATCAACATAAAATGCACCCGGAAAAATTGGCAGGTCAACCGGTGTATCATAAGAAGGATAGTTATTATCCTGACTAACCATTGACACATTTGTATTCGGCGCTGTACCACCATTCATTAGCATTGTTAGTGTATTATACGAAATATCACCAATAATTAAATCGGTCATATGATCTGCATCCAGGTCAAGTCCCAATAAGGTTGAACCGGCGTGCCTGTCCTGATTATCGATTACAGGTCTTTCGGGAGCAGTAACTGATTCCGGATTATCAGGTTGTTGAGAACAGCAGGTGTTCAGGTTGATCACATTTGTTGAATTAGCTTCCTCAAAATTACCATAACAAACATTTACAGTTTTAAAAAACAATGAATCACTATGTCCATAGGTTTCCTGACACAAATTCTTGTAATAACGAACACATGAGCCTAAATAAAAGGCTAAAACATCCAAATCACCATCTCCATCAACATCAACTATAGCCGGGATATCAGCCTGGCTGGCGTAAACTGCACTGGCTTGTGTATTGCCATTATAGGTAAGTGTACTGGGTAACGAAGTTGTTTCCAGTTCAAAACTTAATCCGGATGATACAGTAGAAACGTTTCGGTATACTATACCTCCTCCTGGTGCCGAAGAAAAAATATCATTTCTGCCATCACCATCATAATCGACCAATAATACCCATCCGTATAAGGCAGGCGTTATAGATTCAAATACTTTTTCATATTCAGGCGCATATTCAAAATCCGATACTCCAGTGGTTCCTTTCTGCAAGAAAGTTAAAATTTTATTACAGGTCTTATCAAAAATAAACAAATCGTCTACTCCATCCAGGTCAAGATCAATATTGGAATAATGACAATAATCGAGTCCTCCGGCCCATGGGTATTTTTGAGCTATTCCATCTTTAATAACTTCTATATTACTATTCGTTATATCTTGTTCAAAACCAAACTGTGCGCTGCACATCAAGGGGAAAAAAACAACTACACAAAGTAAAGCTTTCATATAAATTATTTTTAGTAAAACGTCAATAGTCTTATTAAAGTTGCTGGCAGATTTTAAAATTACAAATTTATTCCTATTACACACTACCCTCCTTAAGTAACCAATAGACTTTCATCAATACACAAAACCGTTCAAAACACTAATAGTCAAATCAATAATTCGCCTTATGATATTTAAAAACATTTTTTTAAATTTGTTAGGAATAAATAATTAATCGGTGTATGAAAAAACTTGTATTTTATATAATGGTCTTTTCAGGATTGTTAATCACCAGTTGCCAAAACAGTGATGCAAATTCTGAAAATGAAACTGAAAGCAAAGAAGCTGCAGTTGAACCGACAGTTGAAATCCCTTTTAAACGTGAATCAGAATCTTTTGCTGACATTCAGATTTTAAGATATGAAATTGGTGGATTTGAAAAATTAACCTTGCAACAAAAGAAACTTGTTTACTATTTATACCAGGCCGGGCTATCTGGCAGAGATATGATCTGGGATCAAAATTACAGACATAATCTTGAGATCAGAAATGCGCTTGAACACATTATCTCAACTTATGAAGGGGATAAAACTAGCGAAGACTGGAATAACTTTATGACGTATACTAAAAGAGTTTGGTTTTCAAATGGTATACATCACCACTACTCAATGGAAAAATTCAGACCTGAATTCAGTCATGAATATCTGGATAGTTTGTTAGTAGTGACACAGACTAATTTAGACATTAATGTAGTTGAGGTTTTATTTAATGAAGCGGATAATAAAAGGGTTAGTCTGGACCCGGATCATGACCTGATACTCGCCTCGGCTAATAATTTTTATCAGGAAGACATTTCATTGAAAGAAGTCAATGCCTTTTATGAAACAATTATTGACAAAGCCGATACCACTCCTGTAGAGTATGGTTTAAACTCAAAGTTAGTGAAGGATGATAATGGTACTGTATCGGAAAATGTTTACAAAATTGGCGGAATGTATAATGATGCACTTGTGGAAGTGGTTAAATGGCTTGAATTGGCAAAAGGAGTGGCAGAAAATGAAGCCCAGGCTAATGCATTAGGCTTATTAATTGAATACTATCAAACGGGAGATTTGGAAAAATGGTCGGAGTACAATGTAGCGTGGACTGAAGCTACCGAAGGAGATATTGATTATATCCAGGGATTTGTAGAAACTTATGGCGATTCGAAGGGCATGAGAGGAACTTATGAATCAATTGTTCAAATCAAGGACTTTGAAGCTTCAGCAAGAATGAAAGTACTAGCTGAAAATGCACAGTGGTTTGAAGATAATTCTTCAATAATGGATAAACACAAAAAAGATAATGTTGTTGGGGTGACTTTTAACGTTGTTAATGTTGCCGGTGAAGCGGGAGATGCTTCTCCTGCCACACCTATTGGTGTTAATCTACCTAATTCTAACTGGATCAGGGCTAATATTGGTTCTAAATCAATTAGCTTAGGTAATATCGTTGAAGCATATAATGATGCAGGAGGTGAAGGAATATTAAAAGAGTTTGCCAATGATCAGGAAGAAATTGACCGGTCAAAAGCACATGCAAAACTGGCCGCAAAATTACACACTGCCATGCATGAGGTAATCGGACATGCTTCCGGTAAAATTGATGAGGGTGTTGGTACACCAAAAGAAACTCTCGAAAACTATGCTTCTACCCTTGAAGAAGCCCGTGCTGATTTGGTTGCACTGTACTACTTAATGGATAAGAAGTTAATCGATCTTGGTCTGATGGAGTCCCTTGAAGTTGGTAAGGCAGAATATGATTCTTATATCCGAAATGGTTTAATGGTTCAATTGCGTAGATTAGAATCAGGTGCCCATTTGGAAGAAGCACATATGCGTAACCGACAATTAGTTGCTGCCTGGGCTTATGAAAAAGGTCAGGAAAAAAATGTAATTGAAAGAATTGAAAGAGATGGTAAAACTTATTTTGAAATTCACGATTACGAAGCGCTAAAAGTTATTTTTGGTGAGCTTTTAAAGGAAATTCAACGGATTAAATCTGAAGGTGACTATAAAGCTGGTAAAGCATTGGTAGAGGATTATGGTGTAAAAGTAGATGAAGCTATTCATACAGAAGTATTGGACAGAAGTCATGCATTGGACATTCCACCTTACAGTGGCTTTATTAATCCAATTTTAGAACCCGTACTTGATGAGGATGGAAATATTACTGATATAAAGGTTAAACAGCCTTCAAGTCTTGAAGAACAAATGTTCTTCTACTCTAAAAATTATGGATTTCTTAAAGTGAATTAGAATCTAAAATGATATTGCTCATATGAATTGAGTGAAAATATCAACCATAGTATTTAAAAAAAGCAGATATTTGCATAAAATTATAACAAAGCCCTGGTAGCATTACCGGGGTTTTATTTGATCCTTATTAGAGTTAACATGAACAATGCCCTGAAGTCAATTCTTATACTATGTCCGGTTCTTTTCTTTTTTCAAAACTTAAATGCACAGTCTTACCAGACCGTCAAAGGAACAATCCTGGAATCTTTTACTGAAAAACCAGTAGAAGGTGCCAGCATAAAAATTATTAAGGATGGTGTTTCAATAGCTAAAGCCCTTTCAGGTGCTGACGGTCAGTTTAAAATTGATCAGGTAGAACTGGGAACCTACGACATTTTATTCAGTCATGTTAGTTTTAACTCGTTCATCAGCCCCGGAGTTGAAATTTCAATGAGTAAGGAAATTGTCCTGAATATTTTAATGGAAGCAAAAATCAATACCCTTGACGGCGTTGAAGTCACCCCACCTAAACTCAGAGGACAACCCTCAAATAATATGGCGTCGACCAGTAGTTATTCCATACAGGCGGATGATGCCAAACGCATTGCAGGCGGATTAGATGACCCTATCAGGGTGGCCGGGACATTACCAGGTGTTACATCATCTCCCGGTTTTTCGGAAAACTTTATTTCTATTCGGGGAAATTCTCCCAGAACATTAAAATATCAAATGGAGGGTATTGAGCTGGCTAATCCAACTCATTTTTCTCGGATAGGTAGTTCAGGTGGTACTTTTACTATTTTTAGTTTACAACTTCTCGATAAAAGTGATTTTTATACCGGCGCTTTCTCCGCAGAATATGGCAATGCACTTGGAGGTGTTTTTGATGCCAAACTCAGAAAAGGAAATAATGAAAAGCATGAACATATCTTACAAGTTGGTGTTTTAGGCATTGATCTGGCTTCAGAAGGACCGCTTTCAAAAAAAAATAAAGCTTCATATGCTGTTAACTACAGATATGGTTTGGTTGGTTTAGCCAGACTGATTGGGTATCCTACTCAACCCACCTATCAGGACTTATCATTAACAGTTAACTTTCCTTTAACCTTAAGAAGTAATCTGAAATTATTTGCTATTGGAGGAACTAGTCTGAGAGACAGAACCGGAGAATCTGACTCCACCCTTTGGGAAGAAAGTCTGGACAGAACCAATTTACTTTTAGAAAGTTCAATGATGACGGCCGGATTGGTTTTTAAGCATTTTATCAGAGAAAATACGGTTTTTAAATTTACAGGTGCCGCCAGTTATACAGATCAATCTGATAATAAACAATACATCACTGATTCCTACTCCCTCATCAATCAGCGAACCAATGAATACTCTTCCAGACCGGTTTCAATGGCCGTATCAGTTAAACATAAATTTAGTAAACGGCATTATCATATTACGGGGGGTAGCTGGAATATTACCTGGCATAAATGGTTAGCATCCCGGTACTTTTTTAATTCCTCTAATTTGGTGACTTTATTTGATGGTCATGGTTACAGTAGTGAAGCTAAGGCATATACCCAATCTAAATTTTTGATAACTAAAAAACTGACCCTTAACCTGGGAATACACTTATTTAATTATAATGTCAATAATAACACTGTGGTGGAGCCCAGAGCGCATTTAAACTATAAAATTGCTGAAAACCACAGTCTGAGTGCATCATTTGGTATGCACTCTCAAGCTGAAAATTATGCCACTTACTTTGTTTTCGGAACAGACTCCTTGGGACAGTTGAGTCAACCTAACAATAACCTGGACCTGGTCAGATCGAACCATTTTGTAATAGGTTATAAAGGTAAAGTATGGACCAATCACAGATTAAGGGTTGAAGCTTATTACCAACAGCTTTATGATGTACCAGTAAGTCCTTCAGGGGCTTTCTCTACCCTAAACATTGCGGAACTACAAGATCTGAGAGCATTAACTAATGCCGGAACGGGCGAAAATTATGGCCTGGACTTTGGTTTTGAAAGGTATACCGATAACGGGTTATATTATATTTTAAATGCCTCTGTTTACCGCTCGCTTTATACTGCTGCTGACGGTATAGAGAGAAGTACGGGAAATGACAATCAATACAATATCAAGTTTTTAATTGGAAAAGAGTATAAACTCCGGAAAAAAGAAGGAAAGTATAAGGCCTTTTCCTGGAATACCAATCTGGCTACAGTTGGTGGGCAACCTTACACACCAATTAATCTGGCACTATCTGAAATTGAGCAGGAAACCGTTTTGGATGAGACCCAAACCAATTCACTAAGAGACAACCCGTTAGTTTATCTGGATTTTACCTTTAGTTACAAAATCAATAAAAATAACCGAAGAAATGTGTGGACCCTGCAAATTAAAAACCTGTTTTCAAATGGTAATGCCATTTACCGTGAATATGATACTATTTTAATGGAAGAAGTTACTGTTCCGTCTTCAAGTATTTTCCCTGTTATTTCCTACAGGTTAGAATTTTAACAGAGTTTAATTATTGATTATGAAAACATTTACCTTTTTATTATTTATCACTTTTTTTTGTCAGTTTGCTGTTGCGGAAAATTTTCCCCCTTCCATTGTACTTAGAATAAAATCAGAACTTACCGGTGAGAAAATTGGAGGAGCTGAGATACAGGTTTTCGAAAACAATTCTTTGATTAATACCCAGATTGCCGATACTTCAGGAATTGCGGAAATCCGGAAAATTGAACAATACAAAACTTATGTTTTATTGGTTAACAAAGATGGATATGCTTCAAAACGTTTAGAGTTAAGTACGGTAAACTGTGATAGTGAGTTCGGATGTGTGGCCGCAATCAATATTAAACTTTTCAAACCTTACCCACACGAAAACTTTGATTTTTTAAAAGAAACAGCTATAGCTAAACTTAAGTTTGATTCAAAGGGAGAATTAATTTACAATACTGATTATTCAAAATTTATTCAACAGAAAATAGACTTGTGTAAAAATGGTGCCTCTATCAGTCAGGTTAATCAACATTACACTTTTATTGATTCTGCTAATCATATGATTAAAGAATATAAGTTTGACCTGGCACTGAATTATGCTTCCAAAGCATTCGAGCTTATTAATACTGATCAGACTCAACAAATGATTGCAAATTGTGAAAAAGCCATTGCAGAGAGATCGGAAACAAAAAAGCAATTTGCTAATTTTATTACCGAGGCTGATGTTTACTTCAATGAACGCAATTATAAAAAAGCCAGATCAGTTTACAAAAAAGCATTAAAATTGGTCCCTAGTGATTATTACTCTAAACATCAAATTGAGCGCTGCGAAGCACTTTTAGAAAACTAAAACAGTTAGCAAAATCTAATTCTTTTTATGTGACTTTCTTATTCAGTTCAACTTATATTCAATTTGACAAATCAATAATCATTAAGTATCTTTAAACCTCAATATACAATTACTATATGATACGTTTACTTCTTTTATTTTCTGTTATTATCCCATTTACCATTTCTGCTCAAATGATGGTCTCTCAAAACTCTAAAGCTGATATAGCAGTGCTTTCAAAATACTGGCACAACCAGCATGATATTTCAGAGGAATTGAGAACAGCACTTCCGATTAACAGAATTAATGGTATAGATTATTTGTCTCTTGTTACTACTATAAATGAGCATTTCAACGCTGATTTGCTAACAGAAAACAGAGTGATAGTTGGATCCGAAATTAATAATATTGTCAGTATAAAATATCCTGTGCATGCCATTAATGACATTTACAACATGCCGGGAATTGAAATTTTGCAGGTAGCCAATAAAATATACCCTGATTTGAGTCGTGCCCGGTTTGATACAAGAGTAGATAGCGTACATGCCGGTTTGGGACTACCGGAAGCTTATACCGGGAAAAATGTGATTATAGGAGTAACGGATTGGGGATTCGATTATAGCTCTCCAATGTTTTATGATACTTTGTTGTCAAATACAAGAATTTTAGCCGCCTGGGATCAGTTTAAAACTTCTGGCCCGGCACCATCTGGTTATGCTTACGGTACTGAATATTCAACGCCTTCAGACTTAATTAATGCCGGAACCGATACAGCCAATATTTACTCATATGCAACACATGGTTCGCATGTAGCAGGAATTGCCGGAGGAAGTGGCGCTGGCACACCATACAGAGGAATGGCATTTGAATCGGAATTCCTGTTCACCACTTTTTTAGTGGACGAAAGTGCTGTACTGGATGCCTGGGAATGGATGTATGATATAGCCACTGCTGAAAACAAACGCTTGGTTGTTAATATGAGTTGGGGACTATACCATACCGGCGCTTTGGATGGCACGTCATTGCTTAGTCAGGCTATTGACTCCTACTCTGATCAGGGCGTATTGTTTGTAACCTCCGGTGGAAATAATGGTGATGTCGATTTTCATATCAAAAAGGACTTTTCTGCTGATACATTGCTTTCCAGAATTGAATTTTATAACAATTCCTCACTTTCAACATTATATGGACAAAGTATCCATGGCTGGGGAGAACCGGGCGCTTCTTTTTCTGCAGGTATCAAAGTCCTCAACCTCTCAAATCAACAGGAAGTTGAAAGTCCGTGGTATTCCACTGTTACCACAGCAAACTATGTGGACAGCTTTTTGGTGACCACCTCTAACGATACCATTCGATTTAATTTGTCAATGGATGATAGTTATCCAACCAATTCAAGACCTCAAATGAGATTAAGAGTAAAACGTCCAACCACTAATTATAAGATAGTTTTAAAATCAACGGCATCAACAGGTACTGTACACTACTGGAATGTAACTGAACTAACCTCAGATGTCGGTAATTGGGGGATGGATTTTTCTGCAATTGGCCCAGGGTATACCTCTGGTGATGCAAACTACGGCATTGGCGCACCGGCTTGTACGAATACCGCTATTTCTGTAGCCGCTCACACCTCAAGTTACATCACTGGTGGTGGTAATATTGTTGGTGGGGCTTCAGCAGGCTTTTCAAGTGTTGGCCCAATGATGAATGACAACCTAAAACCGGATATTTCAGCTCCTGGTGTCTCCGTAGCTTCATCAATAAACTCTTATACCGATAATTCATTTATTCAGATTGATGTGGTCACTTTTAATGGCAGAGATTACCCATTTGCCCGTTTTAGCGGTACTTCTATGTCTTCTCCTGCAGTTACAGGAATTGCTGCTTTAATTTTGGACGCTAACCCTTACCTTTCACCTGCTCAGGTGAAACAAATTATTATTGAAACCTCAAGGGAAGATTCCTATACCGGAACTATACCAGTAGACGGAGATGTTAAATGGGGCTGGGGAAAAGTGAACGCTTTAGCAGCTATCCAAAAAGCCTTGACCGTTACAGGTTTTTCTGAACTTGAACCTGAATACGAATGGACTGTATTCCCTAACCCTACAACTGATTTAATCAATATAAAAGGTTTTGAAACCACTCCTCCAAATATTAAAATCATTAATATGAATGGACAAATATGTGCTGAATATTCTAATACAAATCAGCTGGATGTTAACGGATTAGCTCCCGGAACATATATCATCAAATTGATTATAAATGAAAAGGTTGAGCAACAAAAGTTTATCATTCGTTGACCTTCACACATGACTTTAGCAGAATAGATTTTAGACTTTTGGGACAACTTTTTAATCGGATTAGTTGTACTTAATCTAAAACATGAAATTCAGATATTATTTAGTGATTGCTATGATATGGTTGATTCATCCCCATGCTGTGGCACAAAAAAGCGAATCTGATCAATCATTGAAAAAAAATGCTTTTTCAGGAAATATTCTTGGAACAGCATCTTACTTAGGTTTTACATATGAAAGATACCTCTACCAACGATTTAGTATTGAGGTTGGGGTTGGTTTAATTGGTCTGGGAACCGGTTTGAGCTACTATCCATTTAGGATGGAGGCGGGAAAAGTAAAACCATATATAGGTTTAAAATATACCTCTCACGCAATTGTTGATGGCCCGCACAAAATAGTGACCTATATCCCAATTGGTATAACATTCTTTTCCTCTGGTCAAATTAATATTGGTTGTGATATTGGACCATCATATGTCCAGCACCAGAGTCCTGGTTTTAAACCCACTCCGGAAGAACTTGCAAGGTACCCTTACACCGACTTTAGTGTATTTGGTAATCTTAAACTTGGTATTCGATTTTAACGATTCCTGTTAAAAAAATATAAAATGGCTTGTCATAATTAAAACTCCCGGGGCAATTAGCGAATATCTTAGTAATTTAACACCATGTTTAGGTTCATATTCCTGGTGTTTTTTAGTTCTTTTATTTCAGCTTTTGCAAGCCAGGACACAACTACCTCATATCAGTACAATCATCTTTTTACACCTAAGGCACTCAATCAGGATTTTGAATACCTGATCCAACAGTTAAAAAAGGCACATCCCGCATTGTATTGGTATACTACAGCGCAGGAATTTGAGCTATTTTGTCAAGGCATCAGATCCAGAATTACTACGCCATCAAATGAATTCGATTTTTTGAGAAAAATTGCCTTGTTAAATGCGAAAATTAAATGTGTTCATTCTGATATAAGACCCTCCCATCAAGGTCAGGAATGGCTAAATATCAGAAAGAATTTAATCCCAATTAATATATTGAAATCAGGAAACCGATTCTATGTTTCGGAAAACCGGAGTGAGGATGGGATCCCTGGTTTTGGAACAGAAATTATAAGTATTAATCGTCAGCCTGTTCAGGAAATAATTACTTCTCTCCTGCCCTATATCCCTGCCGACGGTGATAATGAAACAAGAAAATATTATGCCCTTAGCCGTGCGTTTAATAAGTACTTTGCAATCTATTCTCTCCCCCTTGCCAAATCTTTTCTGGTAGAATATGTTAATCAGGAAGGAAAAATTGATACCATTCGTTTACAGGCCATTTCGAAATCAGATTTTTTAAACAAAAGAAAAGCGAACAAGCAAAAAACATCAGCCCCTGTTTCTTTTGAACAAATACATGAAAAAAAGGCTGCTATACTACGTATTCCAACGTTTCGTCACGACTTAATGGATAAGGCTGGTATTAATTTTAAAGAATACCTTAAACAGGTGTTTAAAACCTTAGACAATGACAATACGCAATTCCTTATTGTAGATTTGCGTAACAATGGAGGTGGTTACAGCGAATATGGTGCACAATTGTGTTCTTTTCTCGTCCCCTCAGATTTCACTTACTGTCGTAAGATGACATTGAACACTAACCAGTTATTACCTGAAATTACCTATGATATTCCCGAAACATTTGAGGGCTTCCCTGAAGGCATTCAAAGTAAAAATGGGGAGTTTACATGGCCTTATCATTCTGTTTTGGGTGTCCGCGAGGTTAATAAGTACAGATTTAGAGGCAAAGTCTTTATACTAATTAATGGTGGTTGTGTTTCAACAACCTCCGAAGTGGTATCCATACTAAAATTCCATAAAACAGGTCAGTTTATCGGTGAAGAAGTAGGAGGAAGTTATCGTGGCGATTCAGGAGGAGTACTGGGATGGATAACACTTCCTAATACCAGGATCAGAGTCAGAATGGCAATGGTTAAGTACATTCTTGGATTAGAAGAAAATATTACCGCCAAAAAAGGTGTGGTCCCGGACTTTAGTGTCAGCCCAACTATTGATGATTTGAAATCAGGAAGAGATCCGGTTCTTGAGTTTGCTTTAAGTAAAATTGAATGATCCAAAAAAATTGATCCTGATCCTTCTATCTCTCACTCAAAATATTTTTAACTTGCAATCGTTATCCTCCAAAAGCATTCGCAATGAAAAAAGCCATACTGATTATTGATATGCAAAAAGGTTCATTTTTACCTGAGTATAAAAGGTTTGATGTACCCAATATTACTAATCGGATCAATCAGCTGACACAACGGTTCAGAGATCAGAATTTACCCGTTATTTTTATTCAACATGATGGTTCCCGTTTCAATGTTTTCAAACCTGATACAAAAGACTGGGAAATCATTTCTGGGTTAGTGACTGACGACTCAGACATTTTTATGAATAAATATGCCAATGATATTTTTTATGAGACCAATCTTATGGCAGAACTCCATCAGTTAAATGTAAATGAACTGGTTATTACCGGATGTGCTACCGAATTTTGTGTTGAAGCCACTATTCAATCAGCTTTATCTAAGGATTTTATTGTTACAGTTGTTGCTGATGCTCATACCACCAGCGACCGATCACATTTAGAAGCTAAAAAAGTAATTGAACATTATAACTGGGTATGGCAGAATATGATTCCAACCAAAGGAATAGTTACTGTTAAACCTTTTAAAGAAATTATAGCAGAACAATGATTGGTTATTCTGAAGACAATATTATTAAATTATACCAACTCATTTCTGATTTAAGTGGATCACCAATTATACAGAAACATAACTGTGAAGCTGTTTACACCCCAGGCTCCGTATGGCCAAACATTATTTATCATTCCAATTTTAAGCCAGATAATATTGATCAAAGTATTTCAGCTATCCGCCGGGATATCGCTCAGGGAATATATCCTAAACATATCAAATTCAACCCTGTAACAATTAATCCTGAAATCATTAATAAATTCAGGAAACTCCCATTGCAATCCGGCAGCTGGGCTGGTATGACAATGCCGCTCAGCCAAGAGACAAATTACCAGACAATTGACAATTACACCATTAATATTATTAACAGGGAAAATGATTTGCGGCTGTGGATACAAGTTGTGGAACCTACTTTGCTCAAAGGGGGAAAACTGGATGAGAACATCATTTTCGGCCTTTCGAAAAATAAAAATGTGCGGTTTATGGCAGGATTGTGGAATGGCAAAATGGTCAGTACAGCCATGATTCTCAAACACCAAAATTCTGCAGGTGTTTACCTGATTACAACACTACCTGAATTCCAAAGAAAGGGTTTAGGTAAGCAAATTACGATCGAGGCTTTGAATTTAGCCTATCAAATGGGGTGTGACCATGCTGTACTTCAAGCCACACCGTCAGGTTTATCTGTTTATCAATCGATTGGATTTACCAAACAATGCGAAATTCCAGTATTTAACCTGGCCTCAAATTAATTTAAACTATGACTCACTCAATTGTTTCACCCGAATGGCTTAATGATCATATTAATGATCCTGATTTGATTATACTGGATGCCAGTACTGAAAGTAATGCAGCCAATTTAATACCAAAATACACCAATTGCTATATACCAGGTACCCGGTTATTTGACTTTAAAGGCATTTTTTCTGACCAGAAAGCCACAGTTCCTAATATGATGCCGGATGCAAATCAATTTTCAGAAGGTTGTCAGGATTTAGGGATAAACAATAACAGTAAAGTTATTGTTTACGATAATTTGGGTATTTATACCAGCCCAAGGGCATGGTGGATGTTTAAAACAATGGGACACGATAATGTTGCTGTGTTAGACGGAGGGCTTCCGGCCTGGATAGATTTGGGTTATGAAACTGAAACTGATTTAAAGCCGTTCAGCAAAGGAAATTTTAAAGCCCGCTATATTGCAGAAAATATTGTTGATGCCAGTTTTGTAAGAGCTAATATTACCGATAAAGAGGCTATTGTTATTGATGCCAGATCATCAGCAAGATTTGAAGGAAAAGTACCTGAATCCAGAAAAGGTTTAAAAAGCGGCCATATTCAGGGGTCAATTAACCTACCCTATAAAACTGTTTTAAATAATGGCCGGTTAAAACCCGGGACAGAAATTACTGAAATAGTCAGGGATTTAGATATTGGAGGCTCTCCTATGGTATTTACATGTGGTTCTGGGGTAACGGCCTGTATCATACTATTAGCATTTGATCAGGTAACTGATAATCCTAAATCACTTTACGACGGCTCCTGGTCCGAATGGGGTACTTTCTAAGCTGCTTTATTCAGCCACTACCGCCCTGTGTGGTCGCAAAATTCCTTTAATCAACTCAAGGTATTCTATCGAGCAGGTCAGATAAGCTATTGTGTGGAATTCTGTAGTCGGCTCAAAACCGGTATCGTAGTTCTGTAATGAGTTGGACTCGCAAAATTCGTTTAAGTGAATGGCGTGATGCTTTGCTGTTTCTTCCGAAAATTCTCCTCTGAAATCCCAAATAAACTTAATCCTTTTTGCCTCCATTTTCCACAAAGTGTTTTTGTCTCCTGGTCATTCCAAAAAACATACTGAATATGATGATAAAATAAATCCACAGAATACTGTACGAAAGAGAATAGTAAGGAATATAACGTTGGAAGACGAAAGTTAGAATTGACGAAATTAACCCAAGAAATAGGAATACAAAGAAAACCTGACCTTCTTTGAGCCCTCTGTACACCAAATGATGCGTGGTATGGTCCTTTCCTCCAACCATTGGAGATTGTTTTCTGGCAATTCTATTAATACTCACAATCAATGTATCTATAATTGGTATAGCAAAACAAGCAACAACTAATGATAGATTGGAAAAGAAAGTGTACTCACCTTCAGTTACTCCATTATTCCAAAGGTATTTAATTGAAAAATAGGCTAAAAAAACACCTAAAAACTGACTCCCAGTATCCCCCATAAACATTTTAGCCGGTGGAAAATTAAAGACTAAAAAGCCCAATAATGCACCCAGAATTGTCATCAAGAAGAAGACGTCAATATTATTTTTTAAGGCAAAAGGAACCAGAATAAATATAATTGATGTGATAATGGAAATAGACGTGATAGTTGTGATACCATCCATATTATCCAACATATTAATAGAATTCATGATAGCGACGACCCAAATCACTGTAAACACTTTATTCAACACATCAATACCAAAAACTTCTATCGAATTATTTGTTGTAATTAATATAACTCCACAGGCAATTTGTATCAGTAACTTAAGCAATGGCCTGGTATTGTATGCATCATCTGACAATCCAAGTAAAAAGGCAATAGTTACGGTATAAAACAACCCTAATAAGCTTTCATTTTCAAAAACATCTTCCTTACCAAAAAAAATAGCATAAAACATAAAGCCTACTAAAAAAACAATGTAAAAACTAATGCCTCCCAACGACGGTTTGGAAGTATGACTCCACCTAATGGTGATATCATTTTTATTTCTGATTCCTAAAGTATGTGCAAACTTTAAAAAGAAAGAATTGATCAGCAGAGCAATGAAAAAAGCTGCTCCGCAAATCAGCATTAAATTTACAATTGAGAATAAACTCTCTCTCATTTAAGCCTGTTTTAAAAAGGTGAATTTAACAATTTAAATGGAGTTGCTTTAGCATCTTTTTCCGAAACTAACGGATTTTTAATAACATCAGGAAGTTTTGATGCAAAATCGGTCCACAGGATGTCTCCCTCACTCATTTTATGATACGGATTTGTACATTTATACAAAAACACTGTTTCATCTTCAAGTGTATAAAACCCATGAGCATATCCGGGTGGGACCCATAGTAAATTTTGGTTTTCAGCAGATAATTCAACGCAATAAAGTTCTCCGTAAGTATCTGAATCTTTTCGAATGTCAATCACAATATCAATCACACTTCCCTTAACCACTCTCACCAGTTTTCCCTGTTCAAAAGGAGGGCATTGAAAATGAAAGCCTCTCAATACGTTCTTTTTTGATACCGACTGATTATCCTGTACAAAAGTGATATCACTCCCTACTAAATTATTAAACACTTCCTGATTAAATGCTTCATAAAACTCTCCCCTCTCATCCTTAAAAATTTTAGGTGCCAATAATAAAACACCGCCTAATTCAGATGTTACGATTTCCATATTTTCCAATTGAATTTTGGTAGTTCTTCAAGATCAGTATAATACTCTCCGTACCCATAACCATAGCCGTATGAATTGTTATTGAATTCAACATCATTTAAAATAATGTATAAATCCTTGACCTTATCTTCGTTTAATAATTTTGAGACATGATGTGCCAGTTTTCGCTTTGAATAATTTGCCCTGAAAACATAAATAGGGCAATCTGAATTATTCATCACTTTAACACCGTCAGAAACAATACCGACCGGTGGATTATCTATGATAATAATATCGTACTCCAATTTTAACTCCTCAATTAGTTCATCAAGCTTTCCATTCAGAATTAATTCTGATGGGTTCGGTGGGATTGTACCCGCTGTAATAAAGTCTAAACCTTTAATCTCAGAGTGATTAACACAAGATTTCCATTCAGCTTTATTAGCCAAAACAGCACTCATACCAACATCATTGCCAACCTTAAAACCAAAATGAACCTTAGGTCGACGAAGGTCCAGGTCAAGAACAATTACCTTTTTGTTAGCCATGGTATAAATTCCGGCCAAATTCAATGAGACAAAAGTTTTTCCTTCACCCGAAACAGAAGAAGAAACCGCAATTACATTAGATTTGTTCTGGTCTAATATAAACTGTAGGTTTGTTCTGATATGTCTGTAATTTTCAGCTAAGATAGATTTTGGCTTCTTATGAATCATTAAAACAGAATTATCACCGTCCATTTTAACCTTTGGAATGGCTCCTAAAAAGCCAATTTGATTAGGTAATAATTTCCTGAGCTCTTTTTCACTGTGAATTGTATTAAATAAAACATATTTAAATGCCAAAATAATCAACCCTACCAAAAGCGAAAGAACGAACACCGACATGTAGATCATTTTTTTGTTAGGGTATATCAACTGTGCAACAGATGGCTCATATAAAACCAGATTATCTACCTTATAACCTGCTTTCGAAATTTCATATTGGGTCCTTTTTTCGATTAGCAAGGAGTAATACTTTTCATTCAGATTAAACTGTCTGCTTAAATCCAATAGTTCCATTTCTTTTTCAGGAACACCATAAAGTTGCGATTCCAGAATTTCAATTTTTTTATTAATCTGTTCCCTTCGTAATTTAACCTGACTTTTAATTGAAAATAAGGTTCTTTCAATGGTTGCCACCTGATTAGTGATATTAGTTTCTAACTTCTGAACAGCTTCGTTTTCGTCTGTTAACTGGTAGGACGCATCTTCTTTTTGTTCCAGCAACTTATATAACTTATCCAGCTGATCCTCGAGTAAGGCCTGGAACCGCGTTCCTGATACTACAGGAATCATATTATAAACATCAATTCTGTTCCTGCTAATTACCCCTTTATTCACTCCACTGATCAGTTCGTACTCCAGATCTGCTTCAAGGGCATCATTTCTCAGCTGTTTAATTTGTGATAATACGTTCTCCTTGTATATTTCCGGATTATTCGTTTTGGACTGACTTTTAAAATCCTGCAGATCACTCTCAGAGTATTTTAAACTGGAATAAACGGTATCCAATTGTTCGTCAATAAACTTTAGAATATTGGCTTCACTCTCACTCTTTTTCTCCAGATCATAAGCAAAAAATGTTTTTATAATTTCATTAACAAGGTCTTTGGCCAGTACTTTATTGTTACTTCTGAAGGCAATCTCAATTGTATTGGCTTCGGGATTTATAATTTTAACGAATAAACTTTTTCTCTTAGCTGCTGTTAGTGTTTTATAGTCGTTAATCTTAAAGAAAAGCTTGTCGGAACTGATACTTTTATAAAACTCTTTTTCATTATCAATTTTAAATTTCAGCTTGAAATATGAATTATCAATTTCCTCACCAGGATAAAAACTGATTTCTTTAATTTGATTATCGCTGGTAAAGGCAAATACGATTTTTTCTCCTCTTTGCTCAACGTAAATTGGTAAATTGACCAATGAAGAATCCCTTAACTCAAAAAATGTAACATGATAAGGGGACTGTGTAAAATTTTCCTGTATCAGAAGTTCTCCTTCCGAGAAATAGCTTATTTTCAGATTCAGACTGATTAAAGCTTTTTCAAGTAAAAAGTCTGATTTGAGCAGCTCCACATCTGCAGATAAATTATTGTCCGGAATAAAATTATCAAATTCTAAAATTCGTCTACCTTCATCCTTTGTAGACTTCTGAATAATTGCTTTTGATTCGTAAATGGGCTTAGTATACCTCAGGTAAATATAGCTGGCCATAAACCCAAAAGCAACGGTAAAGATAATCCAAATCCAGTTTTTTCTTAAAACCGTTTTGGCTATATCGGCATCAAAATCCTTATTTAGGTTGGAAATTGATATCCCGTTATTTTCTTCATTATCCGCCATTATTCACCAAATTAACCACGGTAATTACCACGGCAACACTCGATATAATTGAAACAATCGGTGCTATTTCCTGCAGAATTTCCCTTCCTATTTCAGGAACGGGTTCAACATAAATATAATCTCCGTTTTGGACAATAAGGTCAGTATAACTCAATCCCTCAATAGTTGAGAGATCAATCAGGTATACTTTTCTGCCCTCTGCGGTTTCTCTGAATAGCTTAATTCGTGATGCTCTTCCCCTTTCCGCCAGTCCACCGGCCAACGCTATGGCTTCAAGCAAGGTAGTATTGTTATTGGTTAAATATACCACACTGGCCTCTGCCCCACTTCCAGGAAATACCAATACCCTTTTATTCATCACAGAAATCTGAACAAAGGGGTCCACATAATAATCACTGTACATCTCTTCAAGAAACTTTTCTGCCTCTCTGATAGTCATTCCTACCAGGTTTACCATATCGATATAGGGTAATTTTACCAAAGAATCAGCACCAATAACATAATTTATCTCACGTGCTCTGTTAAGATTAGCTGCTGCATTATTAGATACGCCTCCTGATCCGGATGCAATATCCAAAACCATTAATCCTTTATTAGTATAAAAACGAAACTGAATGATATCATCTACTCCGATTATGTACTCATCTTTAGTAGCATTAGAACTGTCAATATCCAACTCATCAAACTCAAAATTCTTTGGTGTCTTTAACATTAAATCACTGTTAATTCCACAGCTTTGAATTGCTAAAATAATGGCTACCACGCCCAAATATTTTACTAACTTTAATTCGCTCATTCTACTTGTTTAACAGGCTCAAATATAACTGTTCTATATTAAAACAAAGTGTTTTATAATGAAATTTTTCCTTTACAAAATCCCATCCTTTACTCCCTAAACTTTTCCTTAAAGACTCATTTTCAACCAACTGCAATAAGTGTTCACTATATTCATCCGGCACCTGTGAATTTACAATTATTCCTGTTTCGTTATGACGTACAATATCATCAACTCCGCCAACATTGGTGGAAATTACAGGAACCCCTGCGGCCTGCGCTTCAATTAAGCTTACCGGCGTCCCTTCATTTAAAGAGGTTAATGCCACAATATCCAACCGAGACAAAGGCACTGCAACATCTTTAATCCATGAGGTAAATGTAATTTTATGCTCCTTGTAACCATTAAAAATATCATGGGCCTTGTTCTCAATGTCCTGTCTTAACTCTCCATCTCCAATTACAAATACATGCACTTTTTTTGTAGTACGATTTAAAACAGTCTTTAAAGCATCAAGAAACAAATTATGATTTTTAATTGCTGTTAAACGGCCTATTATCCCAATACAAACTTCATCATCATTAACCTGATAAGCTTCAACAAATCGACTACGGTTAACAACTTTATCAGTATTAAACCGATCAAGATCAAATCCTAAATTCACCACCTCCACTTTCCCGGGACTGGTAACCTTATGTATTTCTGTGAGCTCTTTTTTCTGAAGTGGCGAAATAGCAATGATCTTACTTGACCGACGGGCCAAATATCTTTCAACCGATTTATAAAATCCTGTTTTTAGTTTTCCGAAATAGGAATGAAATACATGACCGTGAAAAGTGTGTAAAATTACGGGAACACCCTCTTTTCTGGCCGCTAAGCGCCCTATTGCTCCTGCCTTTGAAGCGTGGGTATGTACAATGTCAGGTTTAAAATCTCTGATGATTTCCCTTACTTTCTTATAAGCTGACCGGTCTTTTCCGAAACTGATCTCTCTCTGTAAATCATCCAATAATTGCGGATTAACATTATATTTTTCAGGAATAAATAGCGCATCTCCCTCAGCCTCTTCGTGAGAGCCTCCAATTAATAAGGTCTCGAATTGATCGGAAAGAAAAGCCGTTAAAAAAGTTGCATTATAGGTGGGGCCGCCTAAGTTGAAACGGTTTATTATTCTTAGTACCTTAATCTTTTTTGTCATTTCTATAATAATGTCTGTCCCACCAATTCTGGAATATAATAAGTGTCCAGATCAGGTAAATACGATCTCCAAACCCCTTATTGTCCCACTCCTTTTGAAGCGACCAAATATAGTTATAATTAAACAGCCCTTGTGCCTTAATGTATTTTTCAGAAAATATCTCCGATTGAAATATTACTTTCATTTCTTCGGAAAGCCATTCATAAATCGGAATTTCAAACCCTTTTTTGCCCCGGTTGTATATTGCCTCAGGCAAATCATCCTTAAATGCGTCAATCAATATTTGCTTTCGCCCATTTTTATTAACTTTAAAAGAGGCTGGTAACCCATTTACATAATCAACCAATTCATAGTCAAGAAAAGGCGTTCGTACTTCCAGGGCATGTGCCATTGACATCCTGTCAACCTTAACTAACATATCATTTGGAAGCACCAGCTTTTGATCAGCCTGAAATAATGTATTAAGATCATCTCTTATTTCAGGGACCTTGAATTTTTTTCCGGTTACCTGATTTAACAGTAATTGTTTTCGATTTTCTTCAGTAATAAAGTTTGCCCAATTCCAGTACCTTTCAGTAATAGATAAGCGATAACCTTGTGCCAGTTTTTGAATTTTCCGATTGATATCTGCCCATTTACCACCTCTGCCTTCTGGCAAACCTTTAATTAAACCTGCTATTAGTCTGACTGTCCCTTTACCAAATTGATTTGATTTTCTGATGCGGTACTCTGCTTCATACTTTCTATATCCTCCAAACAATTCATCTGCTCCGTCGCCACTTAAACAAACCGAAACATGTTTTTTTACATATTGGCTTAAGAGGTAAACGGCAAAGGCTGAAGAATCACCAAAAGGTTCATCAATTTTATTTAAAAAATCAGCAAAGGCCTGATTAAAATCTTTCTTTGTTAGCTGTACGGAGTGATGGTCTGACTGAATTGAACCAGCCATTTGGTTAGCATAAGTACTTTCGTCAAAAAAGGGGATATCAAAACCAACAGAAAAGGTTTTTAAATCGTTTTTATACTTTTTAGCAATTAGTGAAACTACCGAGGAATCAACACCTCCACTTAAAAAAGTCCCCAATTCAACATCAGCTTCAAGTCTTCTTAAAACTGCTTGTTCCAGCTTAGATCTTACCGTTTTCTTTGCTTCTTCATAGGTAATATCTAATGGTTTGGTTTCAACTAAATCATAAAACTTCTGAATCACTAACCCATTTTGATCAATTTTACCATAATGCCCCGGAAGAATTTGGTTGGCACATTTTAAAATAGATAGTGGAGCAGGTATATAAGTCAACCCAAAGAGTTGTGTCAATGCCTCCTCATCAATCGTTCGATCAATTGTAAAATTAAAAATGGAGCTTACTTCTGAAGCAAAGACGAACTTATCATCATCTTCATAAAGATAAAGTGGCTTGATACCATATTTATCTCTTGCAAAATATAAGCAGTCATTTTTTTTATCATAGAACAGAAATGAAAAGAAACCATTCAGGTCCTTCACTCCTTCTATTCCGTTTTCCATTAAGTGATATAATAATACTTCGGTATCTGATTGTGTTTGAAAAACAACTCCTTTTGATATTAAATTTTCCCGAAGTGCTTTATAATTATAGATTTCACCATTGAAGCAAAGAACGGCATCCCCATTTTGGGAAGTCATAGGTTGATTGGCAAGATCTGATAAATCAATAATTGAAAGTCGGGCGTGTCCCAAGCCAACTTTGGCATACTTTTTAATACCTATATGATCGGGGCCACGGTGAGAAATTGCAGAAACTGCAGCTTCTAAATGATCTAATTCTGAAGCAGCAGCGCTATTTTTTACCCAGATTCCAACTATTCCGCACAAAGTTTTTACTTTAGCGGTAAAGATAATTTTTTTCTGAAAAGCTATGCGAATTGCTCTATTTTTTTTACTTATTCACACTGGTTTTTGGGCTAATGCTCAGGAGCAAAAAAATGCAATTCAGGCCTATGCGGAGCAGATAACAACTTACGAAACCATTCAACATGCTCCTTTCAGCTTTTTTGTAAAGGACCTGACCAATAATGTAATTGTTGCAGATGTTAATGGCAAAATGAGTATACCTGCTGCATCAACAATGAAGCTTGTGACCACGGCTACGGCACTAAGAATATTGGGATCAAGACATAAGTTTAAAACCAAAATAGAGTACTCAGGATACATTGACTCTGTGAATGGTATATTGCATGGAGATTTATACATTATTGGTGGTGGAGACCCTACACTAGGCTCGAAATATTACAATAAAACAGGCGAAGAAAGTGATTTTTTATACCAATGGGCAGATACTCTAAAAGCATTGGGAATTACTGAAATTAACGGACGTGTTATTGGTAACGGATCAGTTTACCGGTATCAGGGTGTACCAACTGGTTGGGTTTGGGGAGATTTAGGGAATTATTACGGAGCCGGGCCCAATGGCCTGACTATCTATGACAACCTTATTAAACTCTCATTTAAGACCGGAGCAGCCAAAACCGCTGCGGATTTGTTTTGTACCACCCCCTATTTTCCGAATCTTAATATCAGAAATGATGTTAAAGCAGCACAGTCGAAGCGGGACAATGCTTATGTTTTTGGAGCCCCATATTCGTTGGACTGGTTCGTACAGGGATCTATACCTATGAACAGGGAAGAATTCATTGTAAAAGCTTCCAATCCTGATCCTGAGAAATGTTTTGCTATTGAGTTTGATTATGCTTTGAATCAAACTGGCATTAAGACGAAGTATGCACCTGAAGCTTATCGAAATTTAATGTCTGACTCCTCATATGCAACTGTTAAAACCACAAATTTATACACGCATTACTCTCCTTCTCTGACCAGTATTGTCAACTTAACCAATCAAAAAAGTATTAACCTGTTTGCAGAACATTTACTGTGTGAAATTTCAAGAAAAAAATCAGGCTATGGCAGTACTTACAATGGTGCTCTGATTTGTAAATCGTACTGGAGTTCGAAAATAAATACCAGAGCACTAATCATGACAGATGGAAGTGGTTTATCAAGATCAAATTCAGTTTCAAGTCGTTTTTTTGTTGAGTTGCTGGAATTTATGAAGGATTCCAAATCATTTAGAAACAGCCTGGCGATAGCAGGAAAAAAAGGAACTATGGCCAGTATTGGCAGAAATACCTCAGCCCACGGAAGAGTAATTGGTAAAAGTGGTACAATGAGTAAAATGAAAGCTTATGCCGGTTATGTTAACAGTAAATCAGGAAAAAAACTGGCTTACGCTATGATTATCAACAACTATAATTGTCCCACCAAAAAAGTAAAACTATATTTTCAAAAGCTCATGATTAAAATGGCGGAATATTAGTATGAAGTATTGGAGTAGTAAGTATTAAGTAGTAAGAGTTAGCAATTAGAAACCGTTAAATTTCGTCCGGCAACCATAAACTGTTAATCTGATTATAGACAAAAGATTGAAGTTTTTAAATAGGAAGTAGTATATATATCAGAAGATCAACAACTGATTTTACTGATTGTTTCAAAACAATTATTTTAAATTTCTGAAAACCTCTCCAAAATCAGCCCAAAATTCGTCAAAGGCAATAAAACAATCGTGCAAAAACTGCTGTGATTGTTTCCAGTCGTTAACATTATAGATGTTCACATCATTCAACTCTGAATAAATCCTTGCAATAGTCCTGCCGTTAGAATGCTCATACGACTTCAACCAAAATAATTCATATGGCATTAACTCTCCCAAAACTGTCTTAAACTCTTCAAATTGTTCAAAAAACACCTCCCTTACCCCTGCATCTAAAAACTGTATATCCACACAAAACTTTGCATATGTTTCAGTTGACTCCATTCGGAAATACAAATGATTAATTTTATTAGGATAGTTCATCCAGTCCAAATTACGCCCTTTCATTTTTCCGGAAACAGTCAGCTTCTCCTTTAAAGTACCCCAAAATTCCTTAGTCAGATCTTTCTTTTCTTCTTTTGTGAACATGCTGATAAAATTAAGTTTTAATCATAACTTTCATCATGATCTTCATCAAAAATAGAAAGTAATTTTGAAGTAACAAAACTGCAAAAAATGAAAAATACCGTTCAAATTAATCCCGGAGAAATCAAATTGAAATTTAATGAACCGATTACCGGAAAAATATCTTTTAACGATTTGGGAGTTTCTGAGGCTGACCTTTTTATTGAAAATGGATTTATGCGATTAGTGATAGATATTGAAGGCATTGGTGAACACCATTATTACCAAGTGCCCACTTTCGAGATTTCTTATCAGGAAAACCTTGCGCAAACCCATTGGCAATGTGATTTCAATGAAGAAACTATCCTGGATAAAACTGATAACCATGGCAACTCCACTGTCATCCTTTTGGACAGAAAAAAAATTGAAAGTTTGGAACACCATCACGAAAATAAGTTAATTCTTCATGCGGAATTTCCTGAAAAAGTTCACATCAGTTCCAACGATTCATACATTCATTTGTTTAAATAACAATAAAACCCGATTTCAATAAAGAAAGGCCTCTTCTCATGAGGTCTTTTTTCTTTTAAAATAATCACTATTTTCTGATAAAAAACAGTAATAAATTATGTATATTTGCAGTGCTTTAAAGTAAGGGTGTAATGATGAAAAACACTTGTAAAATTACTGTTAATGCTTCATTTTTTAAGGGTGTCAGTCTTTTAAGATACAGGTTCTTATTTAAACGCCCTAACAGGAATCAATTTTTCCTTTTCCACCCAGGTTTAAGTACGAATTATTTCAAAAATCAAATCAAAACCGGTCTTCTGGATCAATCGGCTGTTCTGAATATTAAAACAACGAGGTTTGATGGATGGTTTAACACATTTTATAATCCACTAATCATATATAAATTTAAGCTATGGTAAAACAAAATCAAACACTTCCTAACCCACTATTATTCGGATTACCAATACTAATTATAATTGGGATGGTTTTCTTGTCAAAGTCTTCGTTTTTTCAAAATAACCCTGATAGCTTGTCAATTGGAATTATTGCAGACTTAACGTTAACTGTACCACTGCTCTATTTTTTACTTATCAGAAAATCTGAAATCCCCAAAACCACCATTATTCCGGTATTTGTATTGGGTATAGTCATTGCTTCATTGATTATTCCTCAAAAAAACCAGCAATTTCTTGAACTCATTAAACATTGGATACTACCTGTTGTCGAATTATCAGCACTGACTTATATTATCATCAAAGTCCGAAAAGCCATAAGACTTCACAAACAAAATCCCAACCGGACTTATGACTTTTATTCCAACCTAAAATATACCACTAATGAAATTCTACCCAAAAGAGCAGCTGCACTAATGGCTATGGAATTTGCAACTATCTACTACAGTTTTTTTACGTGGAAGAAAAAATCATTACAGATAAATGAATTCACATACCATAAAGAAACCGGTACAAGAGCCATTATGCTGGTTGTTATTTTTTTGATAGCAATTGAAACTTTTGTTTTTCATATTCTTTTAGAGAGATGGAGCTCAATTGCAGCCTGGATTCTAACCATTTTAAGTATTTATTCCGGCATCCAGATTTTTGGTTTTCTAAAGTCGTTGAGTCAACGGCCAATCAGTATTGAAAACAACAAACTAAAGTTGAGATATGGTATTATGGCTGAAGCCAATTTACCACTTGATCAGATAGAAGATGTTGAACTAACCACCAAAAATATTGAACCTAACGGAGACACGCAGTTCTTATCACCTTTAGGACAAATTGAAGGTCAGAATATGGTTATTCATTTTAAATCTGAACAGCAATTGACAGGTTTATACGGTTCCGAAAAAACATTTACAAACCTTGCTATCCATGTTGATCAACCTCAAATTTTGGCCAGCCAACTTGATAAACTAACCTGCAAAGCAGACGATTAAACATTAGAATATTATTATAATAATACAGTAAATAAGGTTCGTAGAATTATTTTTTTTCTCAATTTATTTGTACATTAAGCATTATTGCTCTTTAGCAAGACATTAACATCCCCACTTATAAATTTTGACTTATGAAAATATGGGATCGTATGTCTTATATGGGAGTTAAAAGTATTGATACGGCTTCAGGAAGGACTACGCAGGTTTTAGCCAACAGATTGATTTTTATTATTTTTCTTATAGCTGTATCCTATATCCCCATTTATATTTTTCTGGGGGCTACTAAGCTTTTGACCTTAGCCATTGCACTTACCGTTTTATCCTCAATTGTCATTTATGTTAATAAGCAGGGAAAGCATCAGTTGGCTTTGGTATTATTAATATTTAGTCTGACAGGATGCATCATTTCACTTAGTTTCATTGATACTATTATGTCTTATGAAATTAACCGTGGTATGATACACCTTTTCCTCCTTTCAATACTATCAATAGGTATTACCTTTATCAAAAACTTAAAATATGGTGTTTTAATTTCCGTTCTAATTCTTATCAGTTTTGGTATCATGGAGCTTGTTAAATACAAATCCAACTACAGCATAAAGGAAGTAGACATTAACCACGTTATTCTTCATTTTGTCAATACATCCACCATATTTATTGTGATAATTTATAGCGTCTTTCATTATAAAATGGTCAGTTTACATTATTCTGTTAACCTGATAAATCAAAAAATAAGACTCGAAAAACAGCATGTACAATTAGAAAAGAATCACGAAGAAGTAAGAAACTCGATCGAATATGCAAAAAGGATTCAGGCCGCAATTTTATCCTCAGATAAGTTGATTAAGAAGTACTTTTCCGACAGTTTTATCATCTATTATCCAAAAGATATTGTTGCGGGGGATTTTTACTGGACTCAAAAAATAGATGACCATATCTTGTTTGCTGTTGCAGATTGTACCGGACATGGAGTACCCGGTGCATTAGTAAGTGTTGTATGCAATAATGCCCTGAACAGAGCAGTACGAGAGTATAAATTACCAACTACTGGAGAAATTTTGGATAAAACCAGAGCGTTAATCATCAAAGAATTTGAAAAATCGGAGGAAAGCGTCCAGGACGGTATGGATATAGCCTTAATAAAGATGCCGGTTAACGCAAAAGAAGGTGAAACGGTAAGCATTGAATACTCAGGAGCCAATAATCCTTTATGGATAATACGGGATCATCAGTTGATGGAATATAAACCCAATAAACAACCTGTAGCAAATTACGAACGCCCAACACCTTTTAAAACCCATACTATTGACCTTAAAAAAGACGACTGTCTTTATATTTTCTCTGATGGTTTTGTGGATCAGTTTGGGGGAGCATATGGAAAAAAATTCAAAAATAACGCGTTCAGAAAACTATTGATCAACGTTCATAGATTACCAATGCAGGAACAAAGAAAACGAATTAAAAATGAATTTCGGAACTGGAAAGGAGACTATGATCAGATAGATGATATTTGTGTTATTGGAGCCAGAATATAGTTGTTAATCTACCTCTTTTGAAACGCCAGTAATTTCAATACCTGTACGATTTTATAAGGAGTATTAACCGATAAACCAAAAGGTTAGTTTTTTAAATTCTGTAATAAAGTAATCTTGCTAAAACGGTTAAAAAAGACTTTTTTTTCGTATCTTTAACTGTATTTGTATCCCCTGAGGATATTCTCCCCGCATATACCATATCTATAATAAGGCAGATGAAAATATGGAGTAGGATATCCTATTTAGGAGTAGATGGCAGTGAGAGTGATTCAGATAGAAAAACCAATATTTTAACTAATAGATTGGCTTTTTTTACCTGCGTAACTGTTGCAGCATGGGTTCCTATTTTATTCATTACCGACTCTTATATATCTGCTATTTCATACGCTATTCTATTACCTTTTATGATTAGTGTATTCTATTTTACAGTTAAGGGCAAACATGAAATAGGTGCCTTTATTTTAGTAATAATTCTAACCATATATATTGTTTCTCTTACTGTGATTGAGGAAATCATGACAAGTAAAGTCAGTGCTAATTTTATCCATATTTTTTTAATTCCAATTCTATTATTTGGAGTCACATTAACAAAAAAAATTAAGTACAGTATACGGAGTGCAATTCTAATACTTTGTGGATTTGCCATAATGGAACTAATAAAAAGAGTTGTCCCTATTCAAGGTAACGATCCTGAACTGACAAATGTCATTCTCCACATTGTTCAGGTTTCGTCTGTGTTTATTACAGTTATCTATACCATACACCATTACAGATTACTTAACCTTCAATACTCTATAGATATTGTTAATCAGAAGTTACAATTAGAAAAGGCACACTATGAAATGAAGGATTCTATTGAATATGCAAAGAAAATACAATCTGCAATTCTTCCTTCTGATAAATTGGTAAGAAAATACTTTGCCTCAAGTTTTGTTTTATATTTTCCTAAAGATATAGTTGCAGGCGATTTTTATTGGACCCAGGAAATTGATAACCATATTTTATTTGCAGTTGCCGATTGTACCGGACATGGTGTGCCTGGTGCCCTGGTAAGTGTTGTATGTAATAATGCATTAAACCGTGCAGTACGTGAATATAAACTGTCCGGAACCGGAGAAATTTTAGATAAAACAAGAGAAATTGTCATCCGTGAATTTGAAAAATCAGAAGAAAACGTTGCTGATGGAATGGACATTGCAATGATTAAAATGCCCGTTAATACTAATGACAATGGTAATGTTATGATAGAATATTCAGGTGCCAATAACCCATTGTGGATACTCAGAGGAAATGAAGTTTTAGAATTCTCCCCCTGTAAACAACCTATCGGTAAATACGCAAAACAGACCCCTTTTAAAACCCAACAGGTTAAACTTTTAAAAGGAGATAACCTTTACATTTTTTCTGATGGTTTTGTTGATCAGTTTGGTGGTGAAAAAGGAAAAAAGTTCAAAAATAAGGCCCTGAGGACACTGTTAAAAGAAGTGAGTCATCTGGACATGGACAACCAGAAACGTTATATAAAAAATACATTTATGGCCTGGAAAGGCAATTATGAGCAGGTAGATGATGTCTGCCTGATAGGAGTAAAAATATGATTCAGCGCATTTGGAAAAATATATCCCTGTCAGGTGTTTCAGAACATGTAACAAGTCAAGATAAGGCTGACATTGTTCTGGTCAACAGATTGGTTTTTATCAGTTTGATTATTACTGTTCTTTATTCACCGTTTGTATTTTATTTTGAAATGAAAATGCTCTACATTCCTTTTGTGGCCACTTTCATGTTTCTTCTGTATCTTTTTTATCTGACCCGCAAAAAACGACCACAGTTAGCCTCTGTATTACTTATTATTATGGCCTCTGTAAACATCTTTTATTTTTCGATACAGATTCCTGGTACAATACATTTGTTTACTATACCAGTATTTATATACAACCTCACATTAGTAAAAAATAAGTATTTTAAAATTGCAAACGGTGCACTACTTGTTTTAATTTTTTTCGCCGGAGAGTATCATGAATATCTTTTCGGTTCGGATAAAACAGGTCAGGAAAGTATGAAAGATACCTTTTTTATACTTAACAATATCGTTGTATTTCTTTGTTGCATTTTCACCCTGTTTCACCTAAAAATCACTAATATAGAATATGAAAAGGATATCATTAAGCAAAAAGTACAGCTTGAAGACCAGCATAGCGAGTTAACTCGTGTACACTCTGATATCAAATCATCTATAACCTACGCTAAAAGAATTCAAACTGCTATTATTCCACCGGAGAAGGTCATTAAATCGTATCTGGAAAACAGTTTTATACTTTATAAACCCAAAGATATTGTAGCCAGTGACTTCTATTGGTCAAAAATTATTGATGACCGAATTTTATATGCAGTTGCTGACTGCTCCGGACAAGGTGTGCCTGGCGCTATGATTAGTGTAGTTTGTCATAATGCACTAAACAGATCAATTGGCGAATTTAAGCTTAAAACCCCTTCTGAAATTCTTGAAAAGTCAAGGGAGATTATTATATCAGCATTTGAGGTATCCGGAAGTAATATGATGGACGGAATGGATATTGCCCTGGTGAGCATCCCCCTGAACATACGCCAAATAAAAAATGAAAACAATACCATTTTATTTTCAGGAGCCAATATTCCCCTATACCTGATTCGGGATGGCAGAACGGTAATCGTTCCGGCAGACAAACAACCGGTGGGGCGCTACCATTCGCAAACTCAGTTTAACATGCGGGAAATTGATATTAAAAAGGAGGATATGATATATATTTCAACAAATGGTTATACAAACCAAACCGGTGGAGATTTGGAAGAAAAAATTAAAAAGGAAGCATTTTTACAACTTTTATCATCCATAGGTCATCTGTCACCTGAAATTCAGCGACACAATTTGATCAAGTCATTTGAAAGCTGGAAAGGCAATCGAAATCAAACGGATGACCTCTGTATGATTGGCCTTAAGGTTTGATTGGACTATAACTTTGCAGTTAAAAAAGCCTTTTCCTTTTTGTTTGAAGTTAGTTCAATAGCCATTTTTAAGCTTTTCCTAAAATCAGCTAATTCAAGTTTTTCCTCAAAATCAGCTTTGATAGCATAATACAGATGGTTTTTTAGATATTGGTTTTCATCAAGCTTAAGCAATTCTGAATAGGCTTTTTTAGCACCTTCTACTTTCTCAAAAACCACCAATCTGTTCAAGGCAATACTTGGACTATAATACCTGACTTGCAAGCCTGTGTAAATCTGTAAGATTGCATTCCAATCAATGGAATCAAAGCTTTTAGCCCTGGCATATTCAAAAGCAATTCCTGCTTCAAAATGGTATTTGGAAGCATTATCACCATCAGCCGATTCTTCAAGAAAACGAACGCCAAGCCGAATGAATTCCTGATCCCACTTTGACCAATCCTGATTAGCCATAGTTAATAAATTACCTTTATCATCTGTCCGGGTATCAAACCGTGAAAAGTTAAAGCACATAATTGCTAGAAGTGCTTTTGTTTCAGGAGTACGGGAAGTTTCATGGTAATACAACAAACCGGTTAACCGAATGGCTTCCTCGCAAACATCCCTTTTAAGTACCTCATCTCCATCATATGCCGTATAACCATTATTAAACAGTAAATAAAGGACTTTTAGTACGACTTCGAGTCTTTCACTCATTAATGCGTTAGAAGGTATTTCCAGGTGTCCAACTTCAGTTTTAAACTTCTGCTTTGCTCTTGTTAATGCTTTTTTTACTGCTTCATGCTCCTTGAATAAGGCCCTGGCAATTTCGTTATTGCTAAATCCGCATAAAAGTTTTAAACTTAACATAATTTGCTCGTGTTCCTTCATACTGGGATGACAACAGGCAAATATCATTTTTAAAAGCTCATCCTCTATTCCCTCTTCAAATCCCGAATCGTGATCTTCTACGTAATCAGTATGATATGCAGTATTATATTCTACTGATTTACTGCTTCTTCTTAAATGATCTATCAAAGCATTGTGGGCTGTACGGTATAACCATTTCCCCGGATGCTTTGGCAGATCCTGAAATGACCACAACCGCATGGCTTTGTATAATGTATCCTGAACGGCATCCTCAATACTATCAATATGAGAAGCTCCAAATTTAGAAGTCAGGTAAGAAATAATTTTAGCATACTCATGACGAAACAGGTGGTCAATGGTAGAGTGTATTGAAGCGGATTCCTGCATAAAAAAAGCCCAGAATAATTTCTGAGCCTAAATTTACAAAATTGAAACTGAAAAAATTATCCCATTTCCAATATTTCCCTTACTTCAATGTTAGCATTATCACTTTCCAGTAAAGGGCATCCTTTTGAAATCTCAACAGCAGACTCAATAGTATCAGCATTCACAATTAAATAACCTCCAACTACTTCCTTACCCTCTGCAAATGGACCATCCGTTACAACTGTTCCTCCATTTTTAACCTGACTGCCTCCTTTACCAAGTGGTAAACCTCCGGCCAGTTTTCCCTCTTCCGCTAATCCTCCCATCCAGGTTTTCCATTTACCCATATGTTCCTGCATCTGTTCGGGTGATAAGTTTTCCATAGCGTCACCGCCTCTAAATAAGTACAAAAATTGTTTCATGATTATTCTGTTTTTATTATATAATTTTGAGTATTAATATTGATGAGGACTTCCTGTCCCGGTTTCTATATATTTTTTTAAACTTCTAAGGTAGAGTCCCCAATGATAATTGCAAACACCATAAAAATCTGATTGTTCTTTCCAGTTATAATGTCTGAAACTAAGGTCAGTGGTCCCATCAGTTTTGGGTAGGATTCTAAACTCAACTTTTGTTCCTTGCCATTCCTTATGGCCTTTAACCGCCTCCCACTTTACAACCGAATTTTCTATTGTTTCAATAATTTTAAATTGCTCTTTATCTGTTTCAGTAAAAGCAAACTCATAAACGCCATCCTTAAATCTGGTGCCAGTTGTCCACCAACCTTTAATACCTGGTACACTATTAACAGCCTCAAAAATTTTTGTTGTATCCTGTGTTTTTATATTGAAATAATGAAAAATGTCTGCCATAACTTCTATTTAAGTTGCTTGTTTATATGGACTACGAACAAGATCATACAAAAGGGACAAAAAACAAAAAAAATTCCTGATTATTTTGGTTATACTCTTTGATAGACTCTATTTTTGCAATGTCAATCGAAAATAATTGCCTTCAGATAGGGGTATCCTTCCAATTGATTGTCCTAATTAAAAAGCAATGGCTGGACAGCCGGAAAAACATTAAAACAATGAATAATAAAATTAAAATCACTTTGTTTATAGCAGCACTAGCATTAATAAGCTGTAAAAAAATAGATGCCTCAAAAGGAACTACAGAAGACCGTACAGTTGACTTGTCAACTTTTAATAAAATTGAGTTTAATATACCTGGAAATCTTGAATTTACTCAAGAGAATGAAACCAGTATTGTAGTTAATTCAAACGAAAAGATATTTAATGCTCTTAAATTATCGGTTAGTAATAACACCTTATATATTGAGAAGAAAAAAGGATATCACTTTAAAAACAGTGAAGATATTAATTTTAAAGTCAGTTCACCTAATATAGAGGCCATTTCGGTTCCCGGAAGCGGAAAAGTGGATGCCAGTTTTGATACCACTCAATTTATACCTGACTTCGATCTGACTATTTCAGGATCAGGTTATTTCGAATCTAATGCTTTAAAAGCGGTTAACCAGGAAATTGTTATTTCCGGTTCAGGAAATATTGATATTAACTATCTGGAAAATGATAATTTAAAAACAACAATTTCAGGATCGGGATTAGTTGATGTAAGAGGTTTGTCAGTACATTCAGATATTGCTGTCAGTGGCAGTGGCAGCTTTAGAGGGTTTAATTATATTACTGATGATGCCGATATTAAAATCAGTGGCAGTGGTTTAGCTGAAGTTCACGCTGATAGTACATTAGATGCTGAAATCAGTGGATCAGGAAGCGTATTTTATAAAGGGAATCCGATTATTAACTATTCCAGTTCAGGGAGCGGTAGCCTGAATAACTCAAATTAATACCGTTTTTTTGTATACTCCCGGTTATTGTAGTAATAACCGGGAGTTATTTTAATCCTGTTTATTCAATTTCTTCCCACCATCTTTTTGTCTTCGATTCACCAACTATCATAACCTTACCCGGCTCAGGTGTTTCGGCCTCAACTCCCTCTTGATTTGCATGTTTAAGGAATGTTTCTACCGGGTGCTTCCATAAATGAGATGACAAGGCAAAACCACCCCAATGTACCGGGACAGCAATATTAACCCGGGCTTCTTTCGCAGCGGTAACAGCTTCATCCGGAAACATGTGTAGTGCTCTCCAGTATTCATTGTATTGTCCACATTCCATAAACCCAATGTCGAATGGACCAAACTGGTCTCCAATACTTTTAAAATGATCTCCAAAACCACCATCTCCACTCCAGTAAATATTATGAGATGCCGTTTTAAATATCCAACCTCCCCAAAGTGACTTAAACCGGTCAGTTGGGCCTCTTCCTGCAAAATGTCTGGATTCAGTAAAGGTAATTTTAATACCATTGAATGTCTGTTCATCCCACCAGTCAAACTCTTTTATGTGGTTTGATGGTATTCCCCACTTCTCCAAATGCCTTGCTACTCCGAGCGCCACATAGAATAATTTGACTTTCCCCTTCAGTTTTTGAATACTTTTATAATCTAGATGATCATAATGATCGTGTGATAAAACAACCAAATCAATTTCTGGTAAATCATCAATTAAATCAAGGGTATTATCACTAAAGCGCTTAACTGAAAATGGTCCAATTGGAGATGCATCACCACCAAACATAGGGTCAATTAGTATTGATTGACCATTAATTTGTAATAATAATGTGGCATGACCATACCATACATACTTGGGTTTTTCAGGTACTGACTCCCATTCCGCATCTGAAAAAGGCACTACGGGAATAGGAAGTTTTGGCCTCCTTAGCTTAGTATTGGTAAACTGAGATATCATGAGTTTAGGTACATCCTTCAGTTTAAAATCCATATTGGTTTCAATCCTGTTTTCGAATGTCTTACCATTCCATTGTTTTGACTGACTATACAATGCAATATGTGCATTATTGATTCGTCCGCCAAACTGTGGATTTAATCGAACATAAAGTATAACCGCAGTAATACAAATAATAAAAAAAGATACAGTTGCAACTAAAATCACCATTGTTAATTATTTAACAGCGCAACAATATCCTTTTCAATTCCGGCAGGTTTGGTTTTTGGTTCAAACCTTTTAACCGGTTCTCCGTCTGGTGAGATTAAGAATTTAGTAAAGTTCCATTTAATCCTTTTCTTAAAAAGTCCTTTACCTTTTAATTTAGATTTAAGGTATTTAAAAACAGGGTGCGTATTACTTCCGTTTACTTCAATTTTTTCAGTGAGTTGAAATGTAACACCGTGATTAACCTGACACATTTCCTCCATCTGATCGTTTGATAATGGCTCCTGTTTTAAAAATTGATTACACGGTGTACCGATAATCACCAATCCCTGGTCTTTATATTTTTGATGAAGTTTTTCAAGCCCCTTAAATTGTGGTGTTAATCCACATTGAGTGGCTGTATTAACAACCAATACTGTCTTACCCTTATAATCAGCCATTGAAAGTTCTTTTCCGGCAGGGGTATTAATGTTTAAATCGTAGAAATTCATTGGTATTATTTATTAGCTCATTAATTTATTTGAGATACAAAAGTACCAAATTTGTGTTTGATCAATCCATACCTAGTATGATTATTTGGATCAGTTTGTTAAAATTATTTGAATTACACTTTAAAACATTTTAAGGGGGCTGGCTTTCATTTCAGGCCTTATGGATACTCACTTTTTGGTGTTATTATACTACTATCTTCCGGCCTGGTTCTGAATAGTGTCCAGTCTTCAGAAAATACTAAACGGTCTGATGTAACATATTCAATTTCCATTTCCATTCCGCCACATTCCTCTTCTTTAATAATTAGAGTTCTGTCATTCAATTCCCAGGTACCATCACCACAATCTGGTCCGTGATGGATGTAGGTACCGTTAGCTTTTAGTTCAAAACCTTCACTATTGTACCAGTACCCTATTAAAGCATGTTTCAAATTTCGGCCTACTGGTCTTTCTTTTGCCAACACACTATATACCCTGTAATCTCCACCTGTTTGACATAGAAAATGATGCCACTTTTTAAAGTCAATTTTTTCAATTATCATTTGGGTTCGATCCATATAACCTATAGTAAATTTTACAGTATCATCATTCGTGAAAATGTGCAGAATCTTATCAGTTAACCACCAAGTTCCGTCTTGCTCATTATTAAATTCTTTAGCATGAAAAGAACCATCTTCATTTAAATCAAATGCTTTGCTGGCATTGCAAATCCAGCTACCTGTTAGTGTTGTTTCCATTTCTTCTACTTCTACAGGAGCAAGTTCATCAACCACTAAATTTTCAGCTTCTCTAATTGTGGCTATATTTTGTTTTTCAAGGGGTGTTAAAAAAGAATCAACATTTTTATGTTGTGGTTTGAACCAATCATACAATTTAAAATAGGTGTCCATTGCACCGCCATTATTAAATTTAAAGCCATAACGAGCAAAAATTTCATTTCGCATATAACCCAATTCATTCAGTTTCCATTTTTTAAGTTCTTCTATCGTTAATGTTGTAAGAGAGGCCTCTGTATAATCGCCTGCATAATAACTGTCAGCTGTAGTTGTTTGGTAACCCAATTCTTCTCCTTCATAACTCCATGAATCAAATATTTTCAATGCGATTTCACCGGTCGATTCAATCATTACAAATTCACCATTACTTTTATCAGAAAAAAACTTATTTTTTTCAATTCTTACATTTTTTAAATTTTCATAATTCCAAATCCATGCTGTACCCTCATCATTATACTCTCCTGATTTAAGTTGAGCAAAATAACCATCCTTTAAAGAGCCATATACTAATAAACTGGATTCCATTTCTGATTCTCCAAAATGATAAACGCCATAATAGCCTGTTCCTGTTTTGTCCAAAAAGGGCATTAATGTATCTTTATCAACAGGCTCAACAGAATTTACACCATTCGTTTGATTACTTTCACTACAGGACCACAGACCAAAAAGAAGAATTATGCAAAAGAATAGTTTAAAGTTCATGGGATAAGTTTTTGTTAAAATAGCATTGACTAATTTACATTTTTTAACTGATATTTCGCATGCTCTGTAAATCGAAAGTTCCTTTTTTGCTGGCGTTTCACTACTTAGATTCTGGAAATTCTCTGGTAATAGTTGCTTTTAATTTGTCAGTTAGATAAATACTGACTAAGTCTACTTCCCCCACCTATTTACCAATTATTTTGAAATCATGGTTGCTCATAAGGCAAAACCAGTTCGTAACAAAAACCTTTTCCTGTTTCAACACTAATTTCAGCATCCAGCTGATCGGCAAGTGACCAAATTAAGTCCATTCCCAAAGAACTGTCCCGCAAGACATCAGCTGACACTTCGGAACCTATACCATTATCATCAATGCTGATATGAATTTTATTGTTATCACTGACTAATTTAAGTGAAATACTACCATCTGTCTGGTTAGGAAACGCATGCTTAAGAGAGTTAGAAAATATTTCATTGATTATTAATCCCAGAGAGATTAACAGATCCATTCCCAGCTCTAATGCTTCTATTTCCATTTTAAATGCGATCTTTATATGAATTTCATTAGCGCCAACTATGTTATTCTTGAGTTCATGAATATAATCCTTTACATTTAAGCTGGTAAAGTCCTCACTTTTATATAGCATTTCATGAATCAACCTCATGGATTGAATTCTATCTTCCGTTTCTTTCAATTTTTCCCTGAAATTCTCTGCGTTCATAAAATCAGATTGCAGACGAATCAGACTATTGATGATTTGAAGATTATTTTTTACCCTGTGATGTACTTCTTTCAGTAATACTTCTTTTTCTTCATTGGAGATTAATGTTCTTTTCAACTCGTCTTTTTGACGTTTAATCTCATGGGTAGCCTTTTGAACCTCTTGTTTCAAATGTTTTTTTTGTCTTTCCAGTCTTTTTATCCTCCATTTTAAAAGCAACGATATGATAAGAATAAACAATACTATATATCCGGTAATAGCCCACCACTCCAAATAAACGGGTGCCTTAATAATAAAGCTGTAGCTCACCGGCTTACTCCATTCTCCTCCTTCTTTTATTGCACACACCTTAAATGTATAAGTACCGTAAGGAATATTTCTGTAATCCGCCTTAACTTCCTTACTCGGTAAGCTCCATTCTTTATTTAGTCCTTCAATTTTATAAGAATATTTGATTTTATCGGGAGCCGAATAATCCACTACCGAAAAATAAAATGTCAGGTGATTTTTCTTAAACGGTAACTCTAACCGGGTCGGTACATTTGTGAATGCAATGACTGAATCATAAAGTACTTCGTTCTCTTTATTACTTTTTTCTGATGTGTAATCAACAAACTCTTCCATAATACTGATACCATCCAATTGAACAACTGGTGGTGCCTGATCAAAATGAAACGAGTTTAGATCAATACTAGCTACTACACCACTCTCACTTCCCGCCCACAATCTGCCTTTATGATCAATTAGTATACTGTTTTCAAAAAAATTCAGGACCTTAAGCCCTTCTAACTCTCCCAGTGTTCTGATTGAAGAAACCTTGTCCTGATTCCAGGACAACTCTGTATTCCTCTCTTTTTTATTGTTTTTTCTGTTAATTACAGAAATACCATTTTGAGTACCCACCCATATATTTTCCTCCAAATCTTCTTCAATCCACCAAATCATATTATCTGTCAATCCTTCTTTTACAGTATAATTTGCAAATGATTCACCATCAAATACACTTATACCTTCCGAAGTACCAATCCATATATTGCCATCAATACCTTCTAAAACTTTCCATACTGTATTTGATGATAACCCCTCTTTTTCGGTATAATTAGTAAAGAATTTCCCATCAAATTTCATTAATCCACCTTCCACACTTCCTGCAAACCACAAATTTCCTCGTTGATCTTCAGTGATCGACCAGATTTTATTACTTGATAAACCATCTTCCATCCGATAATGAATGAAGGCCTCTCCATCATATTTAATGATGCCAATATCACTTGTTCCAATCCAAATATTACCTCTGGCATCTTCAAATAATGATTGTACTGGTGATGTTCCAATACTTTCACCATCTTCATAAGAAAAACCGGAAAGCTCAAATCCTTCAAAATACTCTCCATCAAACCTTACCACCCCTGTATTAGTTCCGAGCCAAATATTTCCCTTTGAATCGCTCATCAATGTCCAAATCGATTCTATGTTCACATTCTTTTGGGAAAGATATTGCCTGAAAGATTTCCCATCATAATTAAAGAATCCTGAGCCATCAAAACCAAACCATAACAATCCTTTTTTATCTTCTGTAATGGTTAATACATCTTTGTTCAAGGCTTCCTGAATCTGAATATGTGAAAACGACCCTTTCTTGTATCTGGTAACACCTCCTCCGGCAGTTCCAAACCATATATTTCCCGACTTATCTTCTTTAATGGAAAGTATCGAACTATTGGTTATACCGTCTTCAATATCATAGTTTACGAATTCATTTTCCGAATATTTGAAAATTCCCGACCCATAACTTCCCAACCATAAATCACCATCTCTATCTACAATCATTGAATAGATGAAGTTCCTTGAAAAATCTTCTTCCTCCAAATATTGAGTAAAATAAGTGCCATCAAATTTTAAAACTTTTGCCCCTCCAAACCAGATATTACCTTCATGATCGGGCGCAATAGAAGTCACTGACATTTCAATTAATCCTAAATCATCTGTATATCTGACAAATGACTCTTCCTGAAGTGAGGTAAGACCACTTCTTGTTCCGAACCAAAGTTTACCATCCCTGTCTTTCCGGATTACCCGAATATAATTACCAGTTAAACCTTCATTAACAGAATAATAAGTAAAATATTCTCCGTCAAATTTTGCTAATCCTTTTCCGGCTGTTCCAATCCATATGTTACCCTGGTCATCAGCTTCAATATCTCTTATCTCATTACAACTAAACCCTTCATTGACGGAGTATTGAGTAAACCCCACTCCATCATACTTTATCAACCCGGCCTCATAGGTACCAAACCATAAATTACCTTTATGATCTTCTTCTATTGTCATGATGTATTTCCCATTCATTCCTTCATTAGAAGAATAGCGTGTAAAAGCAGACCCATTGTATTTGATTACACCACCTAAAGTTGCAAGCCACACTACATTTTTTTTATCAATAAAAATATCATGGATAAAGGGATTAGTAAGTCCCTGATTTAACCCTAAAAATTGAAAATTCTCTTTCGCAATATCTTTTGATCTGGGTAATTGTCCGTATACAGGCTTAGGTTCTCTTTTTTTAACATACTTTCCTTTGAGTTTCAATTTTTTATTTGTTTCCAAAGTATCTCCTATTGAACTAATCAATACTGTACTTACGGAATCTGACTCGGAATGAGTAACAACCATTACCCGGGCTTGATTATTGATTATAGCCGGGCTTGATTTTCTATTTAGGGGAATTATTTTCGGAATTCCCGCTTTTTCCCTTACTGGTACAGTTGTTAGGTTCGATCCAACTATACTCCCTTCTACAATAATCTTTTTTCCGGTAATAATCGTATCACCTAAAGCAGATATTAAAGGTCTGACCTCATGCCCTGTTGAGGAATTCACTTTATAGCCATGAGCTGTATCAAGTTGAACAATCGGAGGATTACATTCTATATTTTTAGGATATACATTGCTTTTTTTATTTTGATCGGAACAACTATTAAGAACAAACAACAGCAATACCGTTAAAGCAGAAAACTTAACGTTATATAAAAATGAACGTGACATAAACAACCCTTTAATATGAATCTCTCATCAATATTTTTATTCAATCAATCTTAAAGGGATGCCATCAGTATTAGCAATATACAGTTAAAGTAACAGTTTTGTTACAATTTTTAAACTAAAATGGAATTATTCTAAATTATACTATGAAATATGTGTGGATGGATCTCTAATACGGTAATACCAGCTCGTAATGGAAACCATTTACAGTATCAACGTTAATTTCAGCATCAAGCTGGTCTGCAAGTGACCATATCAGGTCCATTCCGAGAGAATTATCACATAGTATTTCAGCAGGGATATCTGAACCAATCCCATCATCATCAATTTTAATATAGATCTTACTGCTATCGCTGAACAGTTTAAGTGAAATATTGCCCTCCGGTCTGTCCTGAAAGGCATGTTTGAGTGAATTAGAAAATATTTCATTGATGATTAACCCGAGTGATATCAATAAGTCCATTCCCAATTCCAGGGCCTCCACTTCCATTTTAAAGATGATATCTATCTGATTGTTGTTATGAGCACCAATTATATTCTCTTTTAACTCATGGATATAATCTTTAATATTAAGGTTGGTAAAATCTTCACTTTTATAAAGCATTTCATGAATTAATCTCATAGATTGAATTCTGTCCTCGGTTTCTTTTAATTTTTCCCTGAAATTGGAGGCGTTCATAAAATCAGATTGTAAGCGAATCAGACTATTTATAATTTGTAAATTATTTTTTACCCGGTGATGGATTTCTTTTAAAAGGATCTCTTTTTCTTCATTTGAAATCAGAGTTCGTTTTAACTCTTCTTTTTGTCTTCTGATTTCACGTGTCGCTTTTTTAACTTCTATCCTTAAGTACTCCTTATGCTTTTTCAATCGCGTGGTTCGCCATTTGAATACACCTATTACCAATAAAAAGAATAAAACAAAATAACCTACAATTGCCCACCATGTTTTCCAAATTGGTGGCTCAATGGTAAAATCATAGCTAAAAGGCTCACTCCAGTTGCCACTTTCCTTAACCGCACATACTTTAAAAGTATACGAACCATATGGTATGCTTCTAAAGTCTGCTTTTATATCTCGACTCGGTTCACTCCATTCATCATTCAGCCCTTCAATTTTATAAGAATACTTAACTTTTTGAGGTGCTGACCAGTCAATTGCTGAAAAGTAAAAAGTGATGTGATTTTTGTCAAAAGGTAAAACCAAATCAACCGGAAGGTTAGTATATGGCCTTACTGAATCGAATACAATGTCACTCCACAAGCTATCATTAATATTTTTGAAATCGATAAATTGTTCTTTAATCTCAATGCTGTTTAAGCGAACAACAGGAGGAGTTTCATTAATTGAGAATTTTTCCAGATCGAATCGGGAAACCCCTTTCCCACTACCTAACCAAATTTTTTTATTACGGTCAATTAAAACACTGTTTTCATAAAAATCCAAACCTTTTAATCCGTCAAGCCGGTCGTATGTTTTTATGATTGTTAGGGGTTTGTCGCCATCATTATTTTTGGCATCCAGTGTTTTAAGTACCGATATTCCATTTTGAGTACCTAACCAGATATTATTATTGTGATCTTCAATAATTGACCAGATGATATTGCTACACAATCCACTTTCTTTGGTAAAATGTAAAAAGTTCTGGCCGTCAAATTTTGAAACACCTTCATCAGTTCCAATCCATATTCCACCGTCACTACTTTCGCACATTGACCATACTGCGTTACTGCCCAGTCCTTCTTTTTCAGTATAACTGGTAAACAGTTCTCCATCAAACTTTACAATACCTCCACCAACGGTTCCAAACCAAATATTGCCTTTTTTATCCTCTAAAACAGACCAAATTTGATTACTTCCCAACCCATTTTCGCTATTATAATTAATGATTGACTTTCCGTCATATTTCATTATTCCTGCACCCTCGGTTCCCATCCATATATTTCCCTTACTGTCTTCAAACAATGCCGGTACCTGCGAAAGTAAATTTTGGTAATGGCTAAAATGTATAAAGGACTCTCCATTGAACTTTGACAATCCATTGTTTCTGGTACCAAACCATAAATTGCCTTTAGAATCATTTAAAACCGACCAAATCACATTCCCGTTCAGACCTTGTTCTGTTTTATAATTGGAAAAAGTTTTTCCGTCATACATAGATACTCCCCCACCATTCGAACCAATCCATACATTCCCTGAATTGTCTTCTTCAATTGACAAAACAACATCATCACTTAACCCTTCTCTTGCCCCAAAATGCGAAAACGATTGCTTATTAAATCTGGTGACTCCCCCACCATTGGTTCCCAACCAGATATTGCCATAATCATCTTCAATCACAGACATTACATCTCCATGACTTACCCCTTCTTCCTGAGCATAATTTATAATATTTTTCCCATCAAACCTGTCAACACCTTCTCCATAAGTCCCAAACCAAATATTATGATCATCATCCTCGTAAATTGAAAGTATGATATCACTGGTCAAACCTTCCTCTTTTGAATAGTTATAAAAATACTCTCCGTCATACCTCGTTACACCATCTCCATAGGTACCAAACCAAATATCTCCCCTGTAATCTTCCATCATTGTCCAAACCCTATTTCCCCCTAATCCCGACTCTTTATCATAATGTATAAATGATTCTCCATCATACTTTGAAACACCTCCTCCATAAGTTCCAAACCACAAGTTCCCCTTTTTATCTTCCAAAATAGACCAAATTTCATTATGACTTAAGCCTTCTTTTTGTGTATAGTGTGTAAAATGTACACCGTCATATTTAGAAACGCCACCTCCCAAAGTAGCGAACCACATATTCCCTTTACTATCCTCCAGAATATCCCATACCTCATTTCTACTAAGCCCCTCTTCTTCCGTAAAATGAACAAATTTATCGCCATCAAACATTGAGACTCCTCCTCCATTTGAACCAAACCACATATTCCCATTCCTGTCCTCGGTTATTGCCCAAATCTGATTTCCACTCAATCCTTCTTTTACCGTATAATTAATAAAAGAGCTACCATTAAATTTTGACAATCCCTCGTAGGTTCCAAACCAGATATTATTTCTGCTGTCAATATAAACCTCATAGATATAGGATGAAATTATGCCCTGATCAACGTCCAGATACTGAAAATCTTCTGTTGCCACATCCTTAAATTTAGGCAAGTGTGCCAATGTTGGTACCGGCTCTGTTTTAAAAACGGGCTTACCCTGAACAGATAGTGGTGTACCTGACCGGATAATATCACCAATAGAATTTATAAGATAAGAATCAACCGAATCTTTTACCGGATAATCGGGAATAGCCTTTACTCTTTCAGGAGTTCCAACCTGAACTACATTTTTGTTTAACGCAACAATATCGGGCGATTTTGCCTTTACCATTTTGCTATTTCGGGCGACGTTATCATCAATAATAACACCTTTTATCTGAGTTGGCCTTCCTGTTATTACTACATCTCCGGATTCAGATATTAACGGCAGAATACTATCTTTTGTAATACTATTAACCGCATACCCCTTTAATGTATCTAAATTTGTGATTTTCGGATGACTGTATACAGGAGCCGGAGATGTATTATCATCTGGCTTTGACTCAGAACAAGCCTGAAATATCAGCATTGCTAATAAACTATAAGCGCATAATTTTAAACCGGTTGCGGGCATACATTAACTTCTATATTGTTATAGGTTTAATTCAATTGATTGAAGTAATCGGATTTTAACCTGTTCCCGGTATACCCGGTTACCTGATAGAAGGTCAACTGTGATGTACGGGATATGATACAAAGCTATTATTTTTTATTTGAACGGGATTTATTTATTTCACAAATATTACTTCTGAGCAAACCACAATAACTGTGTCAGAACACCTTTTTTGTAACATGAAGATTCACTAAAGTCAACTGTGATTCATTATATTTGCAGTCGTGAAAGCGGCAGACATATATTATTCAGTTGATACGGTAAGTGAAGGTCTTTATAAGGAAAAAGGATCAAAATTCATTGCTTATGTTATCCCTTGTGATAGTGCTGAAAAAGCAAAGTCACATCTGGATGAGCTATGGAAAAGAAATCCTGGTGCCTGTCATGTCTGTTTTGCCTGGCGGTTTGGAATTAATGAAGGGAATTATAAAGATCGGTTTTCTGATGACGGTGAACCTTCAAACTCTGCCGGTAAGCCAATATTTGGACAAATTTTATCATTTGATGTCACTAACATTTTAATAGCAGTTGTTCGGTTTTATGGCGGAACTAACCTTGGAGTTGGTGGTTTAATCAATGCTTATCGAACTGCGGCAAAATCGGCTCTCGAAACAGCTAAAATCTGTGAATATCAAATTGAAGATAGCTTTGAACTAATATTTCCCTACGAAAATATGGGTCTCATCATGAATTTGATGAAAAAAAATGAAATCAGAAAAATTCAACAAGGGTTTGAAGGCAATCAAGCTAAAATTACTGTCGAAATACGACAATCTAAAACTGAAAGTTTCACCCATCAATTGGATAAAATTCATACGCTTCACTATAAAAAATTAACTTAAACCAAATGGATACTACATTATTACAATCTTTAATTGAAATTGCCGGCGCCAGCGGGGATGAAGGACGGATTAAAGATTTTATACTTAAATACGTTGAAGCTAACCAAAATGACTGGAGTGTAAAACCTAAAATTGTGCATGGTGACAATTTTCAGGATACCCTGATTCTTATATTTGGAGAGCAACCCAAAACAGCAATATTTGCTCATATCGACACCATTGGTTTTAATATTGGTTATCAAAATAATTTAATCAAAATTGGAGGACCAAGAACTATTGATGGTATGGCCCTGATTGGAGAGGACAGTTCAGGTACTATTGAAACTGAACTCATGATTATTGAAGAGGAAAATGGTGGAAAACACATTCAGGCAGTTTTTGACAGAACTATTGATAGGGGAACAATTTTAACTTTTAAGCCCAACTTCAGAGAAGATGAAGAGTACATTACATCTCCGTATCTTGACAATCGGTTAGGTGTTTGGAATGCTTTAGAGGTTGCTAAAACACTGGAATCGGGAGCAATAGTATTTTCAACATACGAAGAAACAGGAGGCGGCAGCGTTGGCTTTCTTGGCAAATATCTTTTTAACCAATACGGCATCAACCAGGCTTTAATATCAGATATCACATGGGTTACTGATGGGGTTAAGCATGGTAAAGGAGTTGCAATATCTATGAGGGATAAAGGCATTCCAAGAAGAAGTTATCTCAACAGGATTTTGGACATTGCCGGGAAATCAGGCATTCCGTTTCAATTAGAGGTTGAAAGTGCCGGTGGTAGCGACGGTACGGCTCTTCAAAACTCTTACCTACCTTTTGATTGGTGTTTTATAGGGGCTCCTGAAGACAATGTACATTCTCCTGATGAAACAGTGCATAAATCCGACATAATTGCCATGACAGCACTTTATAAAGTACTAATGGAAAAGCTATAAACTGGTAAGCTTGGTTTATGAGCCAGGTTTTAGGTGTTTAACCATCTGAGGAACTTACCCCAGGCCGTAGTTGGCTCTGGTCTTGTGTCCTTAGGCTTTTGCTTTTTTATTGACTTTTCAATTTCTTTCTTTTTACGTTGTTGCAGGTTCGCTGCCTGTTTTTTTTGAACATTCTCAACGTAATGCCTTTTCTTTTTTTCTTTAAGACTGGCTTCTTTTTCTAATAATCTTTTAGCGTCAATTTTATCCTGATGGGCTTTCTTCTCAGCATCACTTAACACCCTTCTTTGCTTCTTGGGTCTCGCAGATTTTTTCTTTCTGTTTTGTCTCTGTTCAATTCTCCGCTTTCTTCTTTCTTCTTTTTCTACCTTTCTCTTCTCATAAATTTCCTCAGTGACATCACTTGATTGACCATTATTGGTAACAATAAATTCAATACTCCTCTTTACGGTAGGTAACTCAATCTTCCCAACAACCTTAGGCCCTTCCAACTCTTTTTTAGGTGCCTTAACCACACCATCTTTCATCCGTTGTTCGATAATATCTTCAGTGATTTCCTCAACAGCATCCTCATCAACAACTCCTTCGTCTGAAGCTTCAAACAATTCTTCAGCAACAGCTTCCAATACTTCCGACTCAATCACCTCATCATCCTTTGGTTCCTCCTCAACAACTTCTACCGCTTCCTCTAAATCTTCTTTTTCCTCTGAATCACTATTGTCCACCTTCTCCTCGCTTTCTGCGACTTCATTATTCAGATTATCTGCTTCCGAACTAAAATGTGATAATATTAAATTTAAAACATCATCTTCAATTTTGGTATTTAAATTGTTTTCTACCAAAATATTGTGCTCTTCCTCCAGAAAAGAGACGACTTCCTGTGGCTTTTTGTCTAATTTTCTCGCTAATTGTCCTAATCTCATAGGGGTTGTGATAGATTTTTCACAAATATAATAACCCAATTCCGATTTTCAATTACTTTCCACCGGAAATACAATTCGACCCGGAAACTTAGCAAAGAATTACTTTAACAAGGTTACAAACCCGGTCTCTTCATGTTTTTTATCCGAATTTCTTTCCTTAAACTCGGCCTTCCAGACATAAACTCCTTCCTGAGAATCACTTCCATCATAAGTACCATCCCATCCAATACTTGCATCATTCGATTGCCAGACCAATTTTCCATAACGATTATAAACAGTCATTTTATAATCGTACGGATCATAGCCTGCTGTAAATACAGGTTGCCAAACATTATTATAATTATCTCCATTTGGTGTAAATGTATTTGGAATATAGAACAGACTTATCTCTTTAATATTAATTTGGGAATATGCTGTATCCATGCAAACTTCAAGATCATCCATAACGATCAACTGAATAACATATTTTCTCCCAATATCTGAACGGTATTGATGTTCAGGGCTGGCTGTATTCGAATGAGTTCCGTCTCCAAAATCCCACTCATACCAATCGGAATTTAATGATTCATTAAAAAAGATAACTGTAGGATCCAGAATGTCAGACTCGTCTGTGCTTTGTGAAAAACGTGCTTCTGGCATTGCAATAACCTGAACATAATTTTTTAGAGATTGTTCACCTGCACAGCCATATCCATTAGTTACTTTTAAATCAACATCAAAAAATCCATCACTACCAATATTATAATTGACTAACGGATTTTGCTCATCTGTGGAAATTCCCGCACCATGGAAATACCAGTCCCAGGAATTGATCATACCCATACTCGTTAAATCCTGAACAGTTGACAAATCATTAAACTGAATTTCGGTACCATCACAAATTATATTCTTATTACTAATGAATTCTACTACAGGTACATCATATACATTAATTGAATTCTCAATAGAGTCCTGACAACCAAAGTCTGAGGTGGCAACCAACCCGACTGTATAAACCCCGTAAGCTGTATAATCATGATTGACACTTGAACCAACACCTGTGGCTCCGTCACCAAAACTCCAGCTTAAATTACCAATGGTATTGGTAGTAAACATATTTGATATGGATGAACCATCTGTAAAAACTGCCGTTTCGTTCATACAAATATCGTTGAATGTAAATTGAACTTGTGGTAAAGGACGGACATCAACCGGAATAACAATGGTATCAACACAGCCTTGCAGCGTACTCACAATCAATTGTGTAGTATAATTACCTTCGGATGGAAAAATATGAGTGGTATTTTTGGTTGCATAGTCTGTTAATCCATCATTATTTATGTCCCAGGTCCAGGCAGCAATTGAATCACCATTAACCGGTATACCTAAAACGGAGTTATCAGTCAGAAGGGTATTGTTTCCCTGACATACTTCACTATAATTGAAATTGGCAACCGGTAAATCATAAACATGAATTGAATTACTAACTGAATCCTGACAACCAAAACCAGAAGTAGCGATCAATTTAACAGAATAAGTCCCGGGAGAAGTGTAGTCATGATTAACATTTTGGCCGGAATCAGTTCCTCCATCACCAAAATCCCAGTCTAAATTATTGATGGTATTGGTTGTAAACATATTTGATATGGTTGAACCATCTGTAAAATCTGCCGATTCATTCAAGCAAAGATCTGATAAACTAAACTGAACCTGAGGCAATGGATAAACATCAACCGGAATAACCACGGTATCGCTACATCCCTGCTGGGTACTTACAATCAATTCAGTATTATATATACCTTCTGCAGGGTAAATGTGACTTGAATTTTCCGTAGTGTAATCGGTTAGTCCATTACCATTAATATCCCAACTCCAAAAGACTATAGAATCAGCGTTAACAGAAGTAACTAAAACAGAACTATCGGTAAATACTGTACTGGTTCCAAAACAAACTTCTGAAAAGCCAAAATTGGCGACAGGCATATCGTAGACATGAATCATATTGCTGGTTGAATCCTCACAACCAAAATCGGAGGTGGCTGTTAATTTAACAGTATAAGTTCCCGGAACAGTATAATTATGACTAGTGCCTGAACCGGTTCCGGTTCCTCCATCACCAAAACTCCAGTTTAAATTACTGATGGTATTTGTTGTAAATGCATTTGATATGGATGAACCGTCTGTAAAAACAGCTGTTTCATCAAGGCAAAGGTCTGACGAACTGAATTGAACCTGTGGTAAAGGGCGAACATCAACTGAAAGTAAAATTGTATCACTACAACCCTGTTGTGTATTTACAATGAGTCTGGAATTATAAATGCCTTCTGACTGATAGATATGGCTGGTATTTTCAGTGGCATAATCAGTTAGTCCATCATTGTCAATATCCCAGATCCATGAAGATATTGAATCGTTATTCACCGAAGTAGCCAATGCCGAACTATCATTAAACATGGTACTGACTCCCAGACATACGGCTGAAACTCCAAAATTGGCAACTGGTTTGTCATAAACATGAATTATACTGCTTGTTGAATCTTCGCAACCAAAATCAGATGTAGCTACCAATTGAACTGCATAAGTTCCGGGAGCAGTATAGTTATAATTAATACCTGAACCGGTTCCGGTACCTCCATCACCAAAACTCCAGTTTAAACTACTGATGGTATTTGTTGTAAATGCATTTGATATGGTTGAACCATCAGTAAAACCAGCAGTTTCATATAAACAAAGGTCTGATGAAGTAAATTGAACCTGCGGTAAAGGGCGAACATCAACAGGAATAGCTACGGTATCACTACACCCTTGTTGGGTGCTTACAATCAGTTGTGAATTGTAAATACCTTCCGACTGATAGACATGACTCGAATTCTGAGTGGTATAATCAGCTAGTCCATCAGTATCAATATCCCAAATCCATGATGTTATAGAATCAGCGTTAACCGAAGTAGCCAATATTGAGCTATCGCTAAACATAGTATTAGTGCCTAAACATACTGCTGAGAAACCAAAATTGGCTACTGGTTTGTCATAAACATGAATAGAATTGGTAATTGAATCCTTACAACCAAAATCGGAAGTTGTGATCAATTTAACTGTGTAAGTTCCTGGTGCAGAATAATTATAATTTATACCTGAACCGGTTCCGGTACCTCCATCACCAAAATTCCAATTTAAGTTGCTAATAGTATTAGTGGTGAATGCATTTGAAATGGTTGAGCCATCAGTAAAACCAGCTGTTTCATACAGGCAAAGGTCTGATGAAGTAAATTGAACCTGCGGCAAAGGGCGAACATCAACCGAAAGTGTTACAGTATCGCTACACCCTTGTTGTGTATTGACTATAAGTTGTGAATTGTAAATGCCTTCAGATGGATAAATATGGCCGGGGTTTTCAGACGTATAGTCTGTTGATCCGTCACTATCAATGTCCCAGCTCCAGGAGGTTATGGAATCGGCATTGACCGAAGTAGCCAATAAAGAACTATCGCTAAACATGGTAATCGCCCCAAGACAAACTGAGGAGAAACCAAAATTAGCAATCGGCATATCATAAACATTGATTGGATTAGTCATAGAATCTTCACATCCAAAATCTGAAGTAGCAACCAGTTTAACAGAATAAGTTCCGGCTGTGCTATAATTGTGATTAACATTCGATCCTGTATCAATATTACCATCTCCAAAATCCCAGCTTAAGTTACTAATGGTATTGGTGGTAAACATATTTGATATGGATGAACCATCAGTAAAACCAGCTGTTTCATCAAGACAAAGGTCTGACAAAGTAAACTGGACCTGAGGTAAGGGACGTACATCAACCGAAAGTGCTACAGTATCGCTACACCCCTGTTGTGTATTGACTATAAGCTGTGGATTATAAGTTCCTTCAGATGGATATATATGACTGAAGTTTTCAGCGGTATAATCTGTTAATCCATCGCTGTCAATATCCCAACTCCAGGATGATATGGAATCATTATTAACTGAGGTGCCTAAAATCGAGCTATCCGTGAATATTGTATTTGTACCGAAACACACTTCTGAAAAACCGAAATTGGCAGTTGGTAAATCATATATATTAATAGGGGTACTTGTTGAATCTTCACAGCCAAAATCAGACGTGGCAACCAATTTAACAGTATAGGTCCCTGGTAAGGTATAATTGTGATTAATGTTTGTACCAGACCCGGTATTACCATCACCAAAATCCCAATTTAAATTACTGATAGTATTAGCTGTAAATGCGTTTGAAATTATTGAAGCATCAGTGAATCCTCCTGTTTCATTTAAACAAATATCGGCTACTCCAAACTGAACCTGAGGCAAGGGCCAAACAGAAACCTGATTAACAACTGTATCACTACAGCCTTTCAGTGTACTGACTATAAGTTGAGTACTGTAAATGCCTTCAGACGGATAAGTATGACTTGAATTTTCAGTAGTATAATCTGTTAATCCGTCACTATCAATATCCCAACTCCAGGACGATATTGAATCGTTGTTCACCTGAGTACTCAAAACTGAGCTATCTGTAAATACGGTGCCAATACCAAAACATTCTTCTGAAAAGCTAAAGTCAGCAACTGGTAAATCGTAGACATCAATTGAATTACTGGTTGAATCTTCACAGCCAAAATCAGACGTGGCAGTCAACTTAACGGTATAAGTTCCTGGTGCTACAAAATTATGGTTGACATTAGTACCAGATCCGGTACTGCCATCACCAAAATCCCAAGTCAGATTACTGATAGTATTAGCCGTAAATGCATTTGAAATGGTTGAGCCATCTATAAACCCTGCAGTTTCATTTAAGCATATATCAGCCCCTCCAAACTGAACCTGTGGTAAAGGCCGGACATCAACGGGAATAACAACAGAATCACTACAACCGTGCAGAGTACTTACTATAAGTTGGGAATTATAAATACCTTCTGTAGCATAAATATGTACTGGATTCTGAGCCGTAAAATCAGTTGCTCCATCTGTATCAATATCCCAGTTCCAAAATGCTATTGAATCAGAGTTAACAGGAAAATTCAAAACTGAACTATCTGTAAACGAAGTACTGTTTCCAAGGCAGGCAGAAGAAAAACCATAATTAGCCGCAGGTAAGTCATAAACATTAATTTGTTGAGTCAATGAATCTTTACAACCAAAATTTGATGTAGCTTTTAACTGAATATCATAAGTTCCGGGAAAGCTGTAATTGTGATTGACATTACTCCCCCAGGTAGAATTACCATCCCCGAAATCCCAATCCAACGAACTGATCACATTACTTGTAACCGCGTTCGAAATACTGCAGTTATCCATAAATCCTGCCGTTTCATTCATACAAATATCACTGAATGTAAATTGAACCTGAGGCAAAGGCCGGACATCAACCTGAGTTGTTATTGTATCTGTACAACCTTTTAGCGTACTGACAATCAGTTTTGTTTCATAGATACCTTCTGATGGATAAGTATGACTGGTATTTTTAGTAGTATAGTCTGTCTGTGTGTCATTATTGACATCCCAAATCCAGGAAGCTATGGAATCTGTATTAGCAGAGGTCGTTAAACTGGAATTATTAGTAAACTCAGTACTAGTTCCCACACATGCTGATGTATAATTAAAGTTTGCATTTGGTAAAGGATAAACGGACACGTAAAAATCGGTTGTAGCACTACAGCCAAAACTTGACTCTACGGTTAGTGAGACATTATAATCTCCACTACTGGTGTATGTGTGATCTGTATCCTGAAGCGTTGAACTTGCGCCATCTCCAAAATCCCATAACCAGGATATTATGGTATCCGGCATAGGTATTGTTGAACTGTCAGTAAAATTGAAAGGCTCACCAAAACAATTGATCAATGTACTGTCATTATTATTTCCGGTGATCATCAACTGAGACGGAACATTTTGAATCGTATAATCAAAGCTGCCGTTTGTGCAATCAGTTGTATATGATATTGTAGCCGTTGTACCTATAGGACCGTTGGGCACAAATGGAGGAATAGGACCTGTTCCTGACGCCGGAATTCCAATTGAAGGATTAGAATTTGTCCAGGTTGTATTGGATGGCAAATAAATAGAATCCGTTAAAGTACCTGTACAGGCATTTTGATCGGTCACTATATTACCATTGTTTGGATTGATTACAAAGGAAACCGACACCGGAAACATACCACATCCATCCTGAGTAAAAACAGTATTACCGCTCAAAATAGTAAAAGTGCTGGAAACTCCAGCAGGTATACCTGTAAAATCGTAATAAACCCAATCATTATATGTGTTTTCCTGCCCCGGACATCCGGTAACATATACTATAGGGTTTGAACACCCCGGAAGGTTTTGAGCAGGTACTCCTAAAACCGCACCACCCGGAGCAGAAGTTTGCGTTGTAACTACGCCACCGATATCCAGTGAAATTGACATGTTTGTTGTGGAAGGATTCTCATTTCCATGCCAATGCTCAACCCATATTCTTAAATCTCCATTACAACTTGTACAGTATTGAACCTGCACTGAATGGGCATTTGCCGTTACCAATAAAAACAGGGAACCAATCAAATAAATGTACTTTAAAAACATGTCGAATCATAATCTTGGATTCGACAAAAGTATATATTTTTTCGACGAAAATCAATTTTCAATCGATAAAAACCTTTAATTGATCGATAAAAATCATTAGTTTATCGATAAATGTAACCCGTTTTATTTGACAGATTTACCATTATTTCGTAAATTATAGGATAAACTGAAAAAATGTATTCCGTTATCAGAAAATTGAATCGAATCGGAAATAATTTTAGGTGGTTTGAAGTTTCGCTACTGAGAATTTTAGTAGGAGGTTTTATCATTTATAAAGGCATTACCTTTTCACAGCATACTGACATGCTGGTTGAATTAATTGAACCTGTAAATGCAAATGCTGCAAATCTGTTTGTTGCGCATTATGTTGTGATAGGTCATATTGCTGGTGGACTAATGATTTTAACTGGTCTCCTGACAAGAATTGCAGCAGCTGTTCAGTTACCGGTACTTGTTGGAGCTGTGATTGCCAATGCCTATATTGGTGATGGCTCTCAGTTAATACTTTCAATCCTGGTCCTTATCTCATTAGTATTCATTACAATTGTTGGATCCGGAAAAATGTCGGTAGACTATACTTTAAAGCTCCACATTTGACGGTGCCAGATTAACTCCCGATTCAATAATATTGATACCTCAAAAGGGTAAATGGGGTTTGTATGGTCTAATTTAACAAGCCACCCTTTCTAAGCAATGCTTTTGAATCCGGTTCTTTCCCTCTAAAGGATTTATAAAGTGACATTGGGTGTTCACTCCCTCCCTTCTCCAAAATATTTTCCTTATACTTTTTAGCAGTTTCAATACTAAAAATCCCAGTCTCCTTAAAGTATTCAAATGCATCCGCTTCCAAAACCTCAGCCCATTTATAGCTATAATATCCTGCAGAATAACCTCCACTGAAAATATGAGAAAAAGCTGGTGAAACTGCAATTTGATTATCATTGGCAAAAAGCATGGTGGCTTCACCTGCTTTTTGTTCCCATTCAATTACTTTTGTGTCAGGAATTTCCTTTAAATCATGCCAGGCCATATCCAATTGTCCTAAACCAACCTGTCGTACAGTCTGGTAAGCTCCTAAAAAATTGACAGAGGCTTTAATTTTCTCAACCAATTCAACAGGAATAGATTCTGAGGTTTCGTAATGCCTTGCGAATAAATCAAGACACTCTTTCTCATAACACCAATTTTCCATTAACTGAGAAGGTAATTCAACAAAATCCCAAAATACTGAAGTACCACTTAAGCTTTCATAATAACCATTAGCCAACATACCGTGTAAGGCATGTCCAAACTCATGAAACAAGGTAGTAACTTCATTAAAAGTTAAAAGTGACGGCGTTGATCCCGTTGGTTTAGTAAAATTACAAACAATAGCTACATGAGGTCGTTGATTAACCCCATCATAATTGTTCTGGCCTCTGAATGAAGTCATCCAGGCTCCACTTCGTTTTGATGCTCTTGGGAAGAAATCTGCATATAATACTGCCAGGTGCTCATTATTCTGATCTAACACCTCATAAGTAATAACATCCGAATGATATTTTTGAATATCGTTCCTTTCTTTGAATTGGATATTAAACAATTTACCTGCGGTCATAAAAGCACCTTCAATAACATTTTCAAGCTGGAAATATGGCTTTAAAATTTCATCATTTATAGCGAATTTTTTATTTTTTAAAAGCTCTGAATAATAGCTAAAGTCCCACCTTTCAATTGGGTTTGGTCCGTTTAACTGATCAGCTAACACCTGTACTTCATGAATCTCTTCCTTTGCTTTAGGCAAAGCATATTCTAATAATTCATCCCAAAGGTTATATACTTTTTCAGGTGATTCAGCCATTCTCTCTTCTAAAACAAATTCAGCATGAGAATTATATCCCAGTAAATTAGCTTTTTCGTGTCTCAGACCGGAGATTTCCATTAAAATGGATTCGTTATTATTGTCATTATCTCTAAAACCGCGTGACCCAAAGGCTAAATGCATTTGCTTTCTTAACTCCCTGTTTTTAGAGTACTTCATGAATGGAATATAAGATGGGTAATCGATTGTGAATATGTACCCCTCTTTTCCCCTTGCTTTTGCCGTTTCAGCAGCCGCTTCAATTACACCTTTAGGTAAACCGGCTAAGTCTTCCTCATTTGTAATCAATAACTCAAAATCATTGGTATCCTTCAATACATGCTCCCCAAAAGTCAAGCTCAATCGGGCCTGTTGCGTATTAATCGCCTTTAACCTTTCCTTATCTTTTTCGTTTAAATTTGCCCCGTTTCTGACAAAACTTTTATATGTTTTATCCAAAAGATAAGCCTGCTCGGGACTTAGTTCATTGTTTGGTAACTCATGAACAGCTTTAACACGTTCAAATAGCGTCTCATTTAACAATAATTCAGTTGAATAAGCTGTAAGAACAGGAGAAATTTCCTGAGCAATTCTCTGCATTTCGGCTGAGGTTTCAGCACTGTTCAGATTAAAAAAAGTACCGGATATTAATCCCAGTAATTTTCCACTTTTCTCGAGCGCTTCAATCGTATTATAAAAATCAGGTTCCTGTTTTGAATCAACAATAGTATTCACTTCAGATTTTGCCTGCTCAACAGCAAATTCAATAGCTGGTTTATAATCTGTCAATTGAATTTCTTCAAACGGTACAGTTGAAAAGGTGGTATTAAATTCTCCTAATAAAGGGTTGTTCATTTCGGTTCTATGTTTCTGCCAAAGATAAGAAGTTCATTTTTTTAACCTGACCTCTTAACGAGTTTTAACAATCTTTCTTTATTCTTTTACTAAATTGCACGCTGTGCATATTGATTTAAAAGAATACATATCCTCTTTGTATGGTAATATCAGCTCCATTTCTCCATTATCGGGAGGTGATGTTTCATCAGTATATAAAGTGACCTCAACTAATGGTGATTTTGTGGCTAAAACCGGAAGTGTAAAACAACACTATGCTTTGCTGGAAGCAGAAATGAAAGGACTAACACTTTTATCAACTCAAAACGCTATAGCCACTCCTGAGGTTCATAAATTGATAACATTAAATAATACAGCATGTCTGCTAATGGATTTTATTCCGGCGAAAACACCAATTTCTTCGGACATGGAAAAATTCGGATACCAATTAGCTGAACTGCATACTAACACCTCTGATACATTTGGAGCAGCAACAGATAATTTTATTGCTAACCTGCCCCAATCAAATACCCTTTGTAATAATTGGGTTGAGTTTTTCATAAACGAACGACTTTTTCCTCAGTTTAATATAGCTTTACAGAACGGATTATTGAATCAAAATGACATTCCGGAGAAAGCAAAAATGTTCAACATACTCTCACCAATAGTACAAACCGTAAAACCATCAGTATTACACGGTGATTTATGGAGTGGTAATTACCTGATTCATGAAAATGGTACTCCCTACCTGATTGATCCTTCAGCTTATTATGGACATTCAATGGTGGACATTGCTATGACAAAGCTTTTTGGAGGATTCTCACCATCATTCTACCAGGCTTATCATTCAATGATTAAACCTGATTCCAACGCACAGCAATTAACAGAGATTTATCAATTGTATTACCTCTTGGTTCACCTGAATTTATTCGGATCCGGTTATAAAAATTCAGTCTTGAAAATTATCCAACAGTTCTTTTAATCTTTATTCTTCGAAAAGAGAAGTCTGACTGTCATCCTCAATATCTTTAATCGGACTGTCCGTTTTTGAAGTCATATCCCACTCTACCTCAATTGAACCATTTTCAGAAGCACTTATCTCAGCATCTGCATCCTTTTCTTCTACCTCAACTTCCTTATTCTCTTCCTCCTCTGGTTCAGGTGTTGGCCATGGCTCTCCACCTCCAATTTCATGCATTAATTGTACTTCCTTTACCTTAAACTTAGTGAGCTGATTACCCACACTCTTCATCCCTTTAACATCAATAAAGTCTGAAAGGTCAATTTCTTTATCCGGTAAGTCTTTTGTTTCCTTTAGTCGTTTATTGAAAATAATTTTGACCATAGGCTTATACCCTGTTGAAACTGCCGCTAATGCAGAATTTTCAGTTTCTGAAATAAAAACAACTTTCTTATCTGACTTGGTTTCAATTAAAAACCGTTTGACAAAGTATTTTTGCTTTTCTCCTTCGTAATATACTACACTCACAGGATGTTCAGGATGCCATTTTTCAACATGAATTAAATCGGAATCAAAATGATTCGAAATATCAAAATTAGTTAACCTGTAGGCTCCTGAGGAGTAGATTGTCAAAATTTTATCATCCCCTTTGAACTCCCCAAGGAAAGTCCCTCTTTCATCAACATTAAGCCTGGAAACACTTGAATCGAACCAGATTTTTCGCGCTGCAAGAGTAGAAGCCCCTACTTCTTTTTGGATAATTTTTGAAACAATTTCTTTAGTAACCCTATTCCCTGCTGATCCTCTTCCTTTAATCAATAAGTTACCAAAATCAATTTCAAATTTAATTCGTTTTAAATGTGGTCGTGGTCTTAACTGTACAGTCACTATTTCCCGCTCTCCATTTGGATGGAAAGAGAAGTAATATACTTTTGAGCCTTTTGTTCCCTTGGTTAAATCATATTCCTTGTCACGGGTAATTGATTTAACATTAAAACGTTTCATCATTGTCGGACCATTGGTCCCATCCCGGTAAATCAGGTGATAAATTGTTCTGACATCATTTTTCTTGAATACTGCACAATGCATGATACCTTTTCCAACAAACTTTTTATCGCTTATTTTGGTCACCATCATTCTGCCTGAAGTAAAGAACACGATAACATCATCAATATCACTACAGTCCTGTACGTACTCATCTTTTCTCAATCCCCAACCAATAAACCCTTCTTTTTTGTTTACATAGAGTTTTTTATTGGCAACAATAACCTTTTTGGCTGCAATATTATCAAATGTTCTGATCTCCGTTTTTCTCTCTTTTCCTTCTGCAAATTTGGCCTTCACATCTTTAAAATAACTAATCGCATAATCAATTAGGTTAGCTAAATGATGCTCCACTTCCTTTAACTCCTCTTCAAGAGATTGAATGTAGGTATCTGCCTTGTCGGAATCATGCTTGGTAATTCTACGCATTTTCAACTCCAGCAATCTTTTTACGTCATCATCTGTAACAGCTCTTTGCAGGTGTTTAATATGAGGTTTTAAGAGTTCATGTGTTACTTCAATGGCTTCTTCGTATGACTTACCATCAAATTCAATGTATATTTTTTGCTCAATGAATATTTTTTCCAAACTGGCAAAATGCCACATCTCCAACAATTCTGCCTTTCTGATCTCCAGCTCTTTTTTAAGGAGACCAACGGTATTATTGGTTGAAATTTTCAGTATTTCATTTACACCAAGGAAATGTGGTTTTTCGTCATAAATCACCGAAGTATTTGGAGAAATAGACATTTCACAATTGGTAAAGGCGTATAATGCGTCGATTGTTTTATCAGGAGAAACTCCAGTAGCCAGACGGATTAAAATCTCAACGGTTGCAGCTGTGTTATCCTCAATTTTTTTGATCCTTATTTTACCTTTATCATTGGCTTTAATAATGGAATCGATCAGGGAAGAAGTTGTGGTTCCAAAAGGTATTTCATCAATGATTAACGTTTTGGAATCCTCTTTTCTGATTTTGGCCCTGACTCTTATCTTACCTCCTCTTACTCCTTCGTTATAACCCGAAAAATCTGCCATTCCACCGTTCGGGAAATCAGGTAAAATATTTGTTTTCTTTCCTCTCAATACATCAATTGAAGCATCAATCAGTTCAACAAAATTATGTGGCATTATTTTACAAGCCATACCCACGGCAATCCCCTCTGCCCCTTGTGCCAATAACATTGGAAACTTTACAGGCAATAATACCGGTTCATTATTTCTACCGTCGTATGATGGTAACCATTCTGTTGTTTTAGGGTTAAAAACAACATGTTTTGCGAATTTTGATAATCGTGCCTCAATGTACCTGGGTGCAGCGGCTGAATCTCCGGTCAGGATATTTCCCCAGTTCCCCTGCATATCAATCAATAACTCCTTTTGCCCCAGTTGAACCATGGCATCACCAATAGAAGCATCACCATGGGGGTGATATTTCATTGTATTACCTATAATATTGGCTACCTTATTGTACCTTCCATCATCCAATTCCCTCATGGAATGCATAATCCTTCTCTGAACGGGTTTAAATCCGTCAAGTAAGGCTGGTACGGCTCTTTCTAAAATTACGTACGAAGCATAGTCCAAAAACCATTCTTCATACATTCCGGATAATGGAATAACGTTGTCATCATCACCCTGACCCGAGGAAAAGTCATCATCATTCAAATCATCATTTTCCTCAATTTCATCAAATTCGTCTGTCATTTTTTATTCTTGAACTCCAACAAATTTAACAATCAAAGCCTATTAACAGGGGCCTGATCCCCTTGAGTTATTAACATGTTATTCTTATTTTCGACAAGTTTTCATCAATGACTGTCAATACTTGTTAAAAATTGACTTTTTCTTAGCTATTTGCAATAACATCAGAGCAAATATTAACACCATCATCTGTCACACTAACTAAAAACTGATAACAATAATCTAATAACTATTTGACTATATTCGCGCCAATGAATTTTTACCTTAATAAATACGGTTTTCAGCCTCCTGTAATTACATCCACTCCTGCTAATGACCTTGGGCTGATTGTGGTTATCCCCTGCTTTAATGAACCTGATATACAGCCAACTTTAAATAGCCTGAACAACTGTTTGCCTCCTCATCAGGCAGTAGAAATTATTATTGTAATTAATTCAGGTACTCATCATGATCACCAAATTAAAGCACAAAACGACCTGACAGTATCTCAAATTACAAAATGGAAAAATACAACAGACCTAAAATTTGACTTTCATGTTATTGAAGCCAATGATTTACCTAAAAAGCATGCCGGTGTTGGGCTAGCCAGAAAAATTGGTATGGATGAAGCTGTTTCGAGATTTCATTCCATTGGTAAAGATGGCATTATCGTTTGCTTTGATGCTGACTCTCAGTGTCAGGATAATTATCTGAGAGCAATAGAACAGCATTTTACGGACCACCCTAAAACACCAGGTTGTGCCATCAGATACGAACATCCTGTTGAAGGTGATGAATTTGATCAACCCGTTTATAATGGCATCATTAACTATGAATTATTTTTGAGGTATTATAATATTGGTTTGCAATATGCAAAATTACCCTTTTCCTATCATACAGTTGGTTCAAGTATGGCAATTCGGTCAAGTGCCTACCAAAAACAAGGTGGGATGAACAAACGAAAAGCGGGAGAAGATTTTTATTTTTTACATAAAATTATTGCTCTTGGAAATTTTACCGCATTAAACACAACAAAGGTTATTCCATCTCCAAGAACATCTGACAGGGTTCCATTTGGTACCGGAAAAGCAATTAACGACTGGCTAAATTCTGAACAAAAAAAATACCTGACATATGATTTTAGAGTCTGGGAAATGTTAAAGTCATTTGTAGCAACAATTCCTCAACTCAGAACAATTGAAGTCAATGCAACGGATTTTTATTTGAACCCAAACCATCAGGTATTCATCCAATTTTTAAATCTTAATAATTTTAGCGAGGGACTGAAAGAAATCAGAAAGAACTCTACCAGCCCTGAGTCCTTTCAAAAACGCTTTTTTGTTTGGTTTAACGCTTTCAGGGTTTTGAAGCTGGTCCACTATATCAGAGATGAGCAATACCCTGATCAACCAATATATAATCAGGCCAGGTTAATGGCTGAATCAATGCATTTTTACAATGGTGAAACGGATGAATTACAACTCTTAAAAGCCTACAGAACCAAAGAATACAAAAATTAACGTCTGATCAATTTTACGGTTTTGCTAAATTGATTTCCTTTAAGATTAATCAGGTAGATTCCGCTTGCATAATCTGATAAATCGATTGTTTCGTTAGCATATTGTACTTCTTTTCTTAATAGTAGTTTTCCATCCATATTGTATATCTCAACCGCATTGACAGATGAGGCTAATTCAAAATTGACAATACCATCTGTTGGGTTAGGATAAATCAGGTTATCTTCATCCACCCCCTGAGATTCAACACTTAAAGCCGAACAAGAATGTCCGTGTGTAGCAAATTGGTCATGAACGGTCTGATACCGATCTGTAATAAATGTTTTTAAACCCATTATGTTTTCACTGTTACCCCATGGGCCAACAATGACAACTGTTGAATTAAAATTATTATTGAAATCAGCAAATGTGTAAAATTTATTAGGATCATCATCCATGGCCTGTGATATCAATGCTTTTTGTGTATCAAGATACCCCTCAAGATTTGCCAGGTTGAAGGAGTGTTCTAACATAATACAAATATGATTGAAGTATAATGATCTTAATGATTCATCTTCCATCACTCTTTGAATTAGCGGTTTTGCATCACTTCCGCTACCAGGAAATCCTGGCATGTCCGGTACTGCATCACCATCTAATAAAACATCTGTATCATCTTCTGAAAAAGCAAGATTATAATCCCATGGTATCCAGTTAAACATTCTTTCGGTAGAATCTTCATATAAATAGAAATTACGACCATGATCATAATAAGAGTCCCAATTGTACATCAAAACATCAGCTGCCAAAACTTTAATATAATTTCCTATTCTGAACCGATTAGTAATACTATCACTAAAATTATTTGAGGTATTAATTTTATCTACCAAATCAATGAAACCTGACCAATCATTTTCCTGTTCATTTGTTTTCAACTCAAATTCATCCAGGTAATTGACATAATTTTGGCCTTGCCAGGTTAATGAGGTATTATCAATACATTTAAAAAGGTTGCCATCATTGTCTTCAAACCATCTCTTCAAAAACCGGGTATCAACCTGTTCTACAATGGCATAAAGTCCCCAATAGGTATTGTTAATATAAACTTTAGCATGAGACGTTCTGGGTGCAGGAATACCGGCATCACGCATAAATTTATATGCCAATGCATCTCTCATCATGGTTGGGTCTTTAAAACCATTTTGAAGATTGATTTTCTTTAAACCATCAAAACGTTGGTCTTCCACATAGGTTTTAAAATTAATTTTAAGCGGTTTTTTTAAACCATCTCCACCCCAATTGGAATAAAATCCTTTTTGCCTGACTCCTACGGAATCGATAGTATTACCATCAATTTCAACTGAGGCCAACATATAGACCTTATCAGCATCATTATTCAGATAATCATCATAATAATATTCCAGGGAGTCCCAAAAATCGGTTTGTTCAAAGGTAATTCTGATTTCATGTACGATCGTTTCATCAAACATATTATCACCATCATCCTGTCCAAATGAAGTCCACCCGGCAGCCAGTAATATTAAAGTAAGTAAGTTTTTCATTTTTAATAGATTTCAATAGTTAACTGTGCTTCTTTATTCACTGTAAACACTAAATGTAATACTGATGAAACAGGGCCGGGATTTAACTTTGAATTCCATTTCATGTCATAAATTTTTTCAATAATTTTCGTTGCCATTTCAGGCTCAAGAGCATGTTTTACAGCTTCCACTTTAAAAACATTGCCTTCTTCGTCAATTCCAACTCTAAAAATGGACCTTTTAAATGAAGTCACATTTATTTCTTCTTTGAAAAACAATTCAAAATAATCATACAGATCACTTTTCTCAGTACCGTAAGTAGCTTTGGAGGTAGTTTGCGTCTGAGAGAAACTGGTGAAACTGATGATAAAGAGGGATATAATTAATACAATTTTGCTTTTTTTCATTTCCTCAATGTTAATTATATGTTAAGCAAACATAAAAATAAAAGCAATAGAAGGCAACTGAAAAAATGTTACAATGTTTTAATTGTAACATCTATTGAGTCTGTGGCAGATCACTTGTACTTTTCTACAAAGTTAATCACCATTTTTGCGAACGCTTCCGGTTGGTTTACCATAGGTGAATGGCCGGAGTGTTCAAAAATAACCAGTTGCTTATCATTGGTACCAACCAAATCAAAGCCTGAGAAGCCTAAAGCCGGTGGTACTACAAAATCATATTTACCCCATAGGAATTGAGATGGTATTTTTATTTCACTGAGGCGATCTGTCAACGGATTTTTTTGCGAATCTTCGTTTAAAACCGGGTTTCCAAAATTATTACTTAAAAAAACCGCAAGACTGATATCCGGCGAGTTTAAAATACCATACGCAGGTCCACTACCCTCTCCATTATCGGGTGTTTTTATTTCTTCTATTTTGCTTTCTGCCTTAAACCCGTTTGAGTTCAAAAAATACTCATCATCATCCGAAATATTATTGGTGTCAATTTTTGAAACCCTATCAACAATCTCTGTCCAAAATTCCACTTCATTCGCAAGCGCTAATTGTTCTTTTCCTATTTTTTCGAATAATTTTACTGCTTCAATACTGTTTTTTGTAAAATCATGAGCACCATCAACCTCAATCCACCCTTTGAGCTCAGATTGAATGTCAGTATGAATTAAAGCATGAGCAGTAGTCATGCCGCCCCAACTATGCCCCATTAAAAACAAACTGATATCATCACCAAATTTCTTTTTTAGAAACAGCACAAGTGCATAAACATCTTTTGAATTTTGAGTCAACGTCAGGTCGCTCTTATTATAATTTCCCTGAGATGCCCCATTTCCTCTTTGATCCATATACACCATGGCATACTCTTGCTCAAGTAAATCGGAATATAAACCGGCGTTATAAGCACTGCCTCCACCACCAGGTCCACCATGCAAAAGCAGGATGAATGTTTTGGAAGCCATATTACCATCTATTTGTACTGCCAGATCCGCGCCATCATTCCGAAAATAGAAACGTTGTGAGGTTTCAGTATTCTTTTTTGTACATCCCCAACAAACCCCAATAACTATAAGGATAAAAACACTTATTTTTAACTTATCACTTTTCATCCTGTTTTAAATTTAAATTCATTATTATTCCCAATTCAAGTGCTGCATTGGGAAACCATCCATGATTATACTTAACTAACTGTGGACTTGGTTTGACATACCACTTGACCGGAATACCACGTTTAAACATCAGGTCCCTGCCAAATACTGGGGATAAACCGATTATTATGCCATTCTGGCCTGCAAAAAAGACTTGTTCTATTTCACCCTGATCATTCAGTTTTTCTGTTTTAAACTGATTGATACTCCTCAAATAACCGATTTCTAAATTCACACCGAATAAATTGCCTTTACGGGTTTTGATGCGCTCGTAGCCTGCTCCCAAATTAATGAATAGTCCAAAATCATTATTGGGATGACTGTAAAAGCCAATATTCGTCAGAGCAGACAGCTGCTTTACCTTTAGTTTATCGCCAAATTTAGCCTGTCTTTTCTTTAGTCTCCGGGTTTTAGCTTTTTCATAAGTTTTATAGGCATAAGTTGTACCTAGTTTAATTCCCGGGTGTATGCCGTTATCTCCATAATAAGATACCTGTAATGGCAAGGCTCTCCAATCAAAACTTTGAGCCTTTAAGTGAAGTGATATAACCATACAGCCTATCCATATAATATATTTATGTTTAATCATACTCCTTAATTTCAATCAATATCAAATTTTAAAATAAATATCCATCTCTCTGACAATTCCTTTATCTAAACAACGAGTAAAAAGGCCATTTTCCCTACTAAAAAATTAAAAATAATTCGTTTTTATTAATTTGACTCTTACCTTAGCCAAAAACTTACCCTACTCAAAAATAATGTTACAACATTGGGACAGAAAAGAAGAACAATTTTTTGGTATTGGTGTCTATCAACCTAAAACTTCACATAATATCGGTACTTTATGGCGATCTGCCTATATACTGGGCGCCAGTTTTATTTTTATAGTGGATGGAAAATATAACCATCAAAACTCTGACACTTCCAAAACATGGTCAAAAATCCCATTTTTTAAATATGACAACTTTGATCATTTCTATGAATCAATGCCTTATTCTACTCAGTTAGTTGGAGTAGAACTATCGGATGAAGCTCAACCTATTGGCAAGTTTGAACATCCTGCCCGTGCTTCCTACCTGTTAGGATCAGAAGATAATGGGCTCCCGGAAAAAATCCTGAATCGCTGTCACCGCCTGGTCCGGCTTCCCGGAAAAGGATCGCTAAATGTTGCGGTAACCGGCAGTATTGTGATGTATGACAGGGTGAATAAAAACGGAAAATAAACTCTGCATATTACATCCTAATCACTAATCTTTTAATCGGAAATTAACTTTAATGTAAATTTAGTACTTTTGTGCTGAATTTAAATCAATACATGAGAACTGAAGCGGAAATAGAAGAGGAAAAGCTAAATCGAAAAATTAAAAAAACGGTTTGGAATGCCATTAACGATTATAACATGATTGAGGATGGTGACAAATTAATGATTTGTTTGTCGGGCGGAAAGGACAGTTATACCATGTTAGATATCATGATGCAAATTCAAAAAGCATCAGTTTTTAATTTCGAAATCGTTGCCGTTAACCTTGATCAAAAACAACCTGGATTTCCAGAACATGTTTTACCTAACTATTTATCATCCGTAGGAGTTGATTATCAAATTGTTGAAAAAGACACTTATAGTATTGTAAAAGAAAAAACACCTGAAGGTAAAACAACTTGTAGTTTGTGTTCAAGACTTAGAAGAGGAATCCTATACACTGCTGCAGAAGAATTGGGTTGTAATAAAATTATGTTAGGCCATCACCGTGACGATATTATCGAAACATTTTTCCTGAACTTATTTTTTGCAGGAAAAATTGAGACTATGCCACCGAAGTATAAAACAAATGATGACCGATTCGTTGTTTTAAGACCACTGGCTTTTGTTAAGGAAGCAGATATTGTACGCTTAGCAGAGATAAGAGAATATCCTATAATACCATGTAACCTTTGCGGTTCACAGCCTAATATGCAACGACAAATTGTTAAAGCAATGTTGGCTAAATGGGAAGAAAAATATCCTGGTAGAAATGAAATCATGTTTACTGCCCTGAAAAACATATCCCCGACTCATATGCTCGACCATGACTTATTTGATTTCAAAAATCTGGAATCAAAATTAATGGGTGATTTAAAGGTTGGAGCTGAATTTGATATGTTATAGATATGAAAATTGCATTGACTGTTTTTACATTCTTTTTTGCCTGGCTGATAGTAATCGGACAAAGCGTCCCATCTTATTATAATAATGTTGATCTGACACTAACCGGCATTGATCTTAAAAATGAATTGAGTCAGAAAATTACAACTACCCATACCACAACCCTGACCTATAATCAGGTTTGGAACGTTTTGAAATCAAGTGACATCAATCCTTTTAATTCATCCAATGTATTATTGTTATACGGATGGAATGATTCGGATGGAGATGTTACCACCGACCTGAACAGAAATAAAAATAATAACGGTGGAAGTAATGGTGAGTGGAACAGAGAACATACCTATCCTAAATCGTTAGGTACACCAGACCTTGGCACCAGTGGCCCGGGTGCTGATGCCCATAACTTAAGAGCCTGTGATGTTCAGAGAAATGGTTCGAGAGGAAATAAAAAATTTGCAGCCGGAAGTGGTATAAGTTCAGGAACAGTTGGTGCCAACTGGTATCCCGGTGACCAATGGAAAGGAGATGTTGCCAGAATTATTATGTACATGTATTTGAGATACAATAGCAGATGTAAACCAAGTTCGGTATGTGTTGGAAACCCTGTTGGCGTTGACCTTAATATGGTTCAATTACTTTTAGAATGGAATGCTGAAGATCCGGTGGATAATTTTGAAGATTACAGAAACGAAATCATTCAGCAAAACCAAGGCAATAGAAACCCTTTTATTGATAACCCTTACCTGGCTACTTTAATTTGGGGTGGAACAACCGCTGAAAACAGATGGAATCTGAATACTGAAATTGAAGCGACAAATCAAGTACGTATTTTCCCTAACCCGACATTAAATAATACCATATTTATTGAATCAATTACTAGTATTAATATAGAATTGGTTAATGTATTTAACACCTCAGGACAGCTAATCAAACAAATTACACCTGTAAATAACGGTGAATCTCTAATAACAATCAACAACCTGCCTGAAGGTCTGCATTTTATCCAGATCAAATCGGGACAGACCGTTCATACCTCAAAAATAATCGTCAATTAGACCTCTCTTTTGTTGTGAAAGTAATTGGTTATAAATTTGATGGGAACTCATTCCCTATAATTGTACAGGACAATACACAAAATCATTTTGTGAAATTACGAGGTGGAATGAGTGGTGAGTATTCGATACTCTGTGAATGGTTTGGAAATAGTATTGGCAAAGCATTAGGAATCAACACAAGGCTGCCACAATGGTTTAAAATTTCAAATGAACTGGAATATCAGGATATTCATATTGAAGTCAGAGAGTTAATAGATAAAAGTCATGGGCTAAACATCAGTTTTGATTATATTGATGATGTTATTGATTTTTCTCTTGACAAGAATATCAATAAATCAAAATTCATTGATGTTTTCCTTCTGGATGTATTGATGTTAAATATTGACAGAACAGCGACCAATCCTAACCTTATAGTAAACACCAAAGGGGATTTTATTGTCTCTGATTTTGAGTCGAGTCTGTTTTTTAATGAGCTCCTAAATAGCAATTCATTATTAAATGACAAAAGAATACTACAATGCCTGAAAGTAAATCCTTTCTTTCAAAAAATAGAAGTAAACAAACTAAATGATTTCATTAAAAAGTTAAACACAATTGACTTTGATTCACTTTTTGATAGTCTGCCGGATGAAATAATACAGAAAGGAGATAAAAAGAGGATTATTGAGCAAATCAGGGAAAAAATAAATCTGGATTGGGAATTAAAAAGACTGTTGGAAAATATTGAAAATACTCAGTTGGAAACAACTGATGAAAGAGAGTCCAGGACTAAAAGAAACAGGGAAAAGTTTGAGCGGTTAACAGGTTCCCGAAAGTAAAGCTTCATTTTTAAACCTGATTAGCCTGTTCTAAAGGAAAGATTATTGATCACCGATCATACAATTTTAAACCCGTCCACCAATTAAATTCCTGAGTACTGTCTCCTTCTCATTAAGTTTCCCTATTTTTAAAATCACAAAAATTTCTTACCGCAATGAAAATTATTATTACCGGGCTTTTTGTCCTGCTTACTTTGGCTGTTAATGCAAATCCTTTATGGCTAAGATATCCAGCCATTTCTCCAGATGGAACAATGATTGTTTTTTCTTATCAGGGTGATTTATTTCTGGTTGACAGTAAAGGAGGAACAGCTAAACAGTTAACCAGTCATACTGCTTATGACTATAATCCGGTTTGGTCGCACGATAATAAAACCATTGCTTTTTCAAGTAACAGACATGGTAATTTTGATGTTTTTGTTACAAACACTAATGGACAGAACCCTAAAAGGTTAACCTACTTTTCTGCTGATGATGTTCCAACGGATTTTACCGTAAATAATCAAAAGGTTATATTCTCTTCTACCCGCCGTGATCATCCAAATTCTGTTCAGTTTCCTTATGGTAGACTTGGAGAAATGTATCAGGTAAATATTAATGGAGGCAGAGAAAAACAACTCCTGACAGTTCCTGGCGAAAAAATGAAATATAGTAGCAGTGGTGACCAAATTATTTTTCAAAATGTAAAGGGTTATGAAAACGAATGGCGGAAACATCACCAATCATCAGTTACGCGCGATATCATTACTTACAATTTTAAATCAAAAGAATTTAAACAATTAACCCTTTGGAACGGTGAGGACAGAGATCCTGTATTTGGTCAAGATAATCAATTTTATTTTCTGTCAGAGAAAAGCGGTTCTTTTAATGTTTGGAAGGGGAGTACTAATGGAGAAGCCTATCAAACTCAAATCACCGATTTTAAAAATCACCCTGTTCGTTTTTTAAGTAAATCAAATGAAAATACTTTATGTTTTTCGTACGACGGAGAGATTTACACCCATCAAAACGGACAATCAAATAAGGTCAAAATTATTATTAATAAAGACAATACCCTACCTGATTTTGAATTACTGAGGGTTAAGAGAATTTCTGAATTTAATCTCTCACCTAACAATAAAGAGATTGTATTTGTTTACCGTGGTGATGTTTTTGTAACCAGTATTGATTATAAAACTACCAAAAGGATAACTAATACACCAGGGCAGGAACGATCGGTAAGTTTTAGTCCTGACGGGAAGAAGATTCTCTATGCTTCTGAAAATCATAATTCCTGGAATATTTGTGAAACCAAACATCAAAACGAAGATGAAAAATATTTCTTTAATGCTACTCTGTTAGAAGAAGCAGTATTGGTTGACAACTCTGAGGAAACTTTTCAGCCTGTTTATTCTCCAGATGGAAAAGAAGTCGCTTTCCTTGAAAACAGAACTACAATCAGAATTATCAATCTGGATTCAAAAAAAATCAGAACAGTATTAGACGGCCAGTTTAACTACTCTTATACTGATGGTGATCAAAATTTTGTATGGTCACCGGATTCAAAATGGATTCTGACTAACTTTTTTGAGTTTGACAGATGGAACACTGACATTGCATTGATTAATGCCAACGGCAAAGAAAAACCTATTAACCTAACCCAAAGTGGATACAATAACGGAAACGCAAAATTTGCCATGGAAGGTGAGATGGTTTGCTATACAACCAGTAAATATGGATTCAGATCGCATGGCAGTTGGGGAGCACAAAGTGATGTGGAAGCTGTTTTTTTAACTGAAAGTGCTTACAAAAAGTTTACTTTAAACAAAGAGGACTATGAATTTTGGAAGGAAGACAATGAAGATTCAACAGTACACGAATTCAAAATAGAAAAAGAGAATCTGTTTGACAGAAAAGTTAAATTAACCATTCATTCTTCAAACCTGTTGGATTTCTATGTTGATAAGGAAGCCACCAAAATACTTTATCTCAGCGCATTTGAAAAAGGATTTGATTTATGGCAAACTAAATTTAAGGAAAGAGAAACAAAATTAGTTGCTAAAATTGGTGCCGGTTTTACACCTATAATTGTCGACTCTACCGAAAAAAATATTTTTCTGAATAAGAAAGGTACTCTGGTAAAACTTGATGTCAGTTCGTTTAAAACAAAATCAATTCCCGTTTCAGGAGAGTCATCTGTTAACCACTCTGCTGAAAGGGCATATATGTTTTATCATGCCTGGAGACAAGTCAGAGAAAAGTTTTATGTTGAAGATCTGCATGGCATCAACTGGGCAAAACTTCAAAAAGAATACAGTAAATTTTTGCCATACATCAATAATGGTTATGATTTTGCTGAATTACTGTCTGAGATTCTTGGAGAATTAAATGCGTCGCACACCGGTGCAAGATATCATCCTTATGATCCAAGCGGAGACCGAACAGCGGTTTTAGGTTGTTATTTTGATGAGTCGTATGACAAAAAAGGGTTGAAAATTGTAGAAATCATGGATAAAAGTCCTTTAATTTCAACAGAAGAAAAAATTGACCCGGGATGCATTATTGAAAAAATTGATGGTATTGAGATTGAAAAAGATGTAAACTACTACCCTCTTCTGAACAGGAAAGCTGGAAAAAAAGTACTCCTCTCCATCTACAACCCCAATACCGGAAAAAGATGGGACGAGATTGTAAAACCGATTTCATTATATGAAGAAAGCAGACTCACCTACCAACGTTGGGTGAAAAATTGTGAAAAAACAGTTGAATCTCTTTCTGACGGACAATTAGGTTATGTTCACATTCAGGGAATGAACTCCAGAAGTTTTAGAGAATTATTTGATAAAGCACTGGGAAAATACCATAAGAAAAAAGCCATTATAATTGATACAAGATTTAATGGTGGAGGCTGGCTGCATGATGATTTAGTAACTTTTTTGAGCGGTAAACTATACATGAGTTTTGAACCAAGAGGCCAAAGAAACATGGGAGGTGAACCAATTTGGAAATGGCAAAAGCCTTCGTGTGTATTAATGAGTGAAGGGAATTATTCTGACGCCCACCTTTTTCCTTATTCATACAAAGCTCTGGGAATTGGAAAACTCATTGGTATGTCTGTTCCTGGTACCGGTACAGCTGTTTGGTGGGAAACATTAATTGATGGTAAAACCGTTTTCGGAATTCCTCAGGTTGGTATGAGAGGAACCGAAGGCTACCTGGTTGAAAATCATGAACTACAACCCGATATTAAAGTCAATAATGATTATAACCAATTTATTAACGGTACTGATCAGCAATTAATAACTGCAGTTAATGAACTTCTTAAAAAATAGTTATCAGCAGCCTATATTAACATTGATAGTATTTACTGTGCTACTTCTCAATATTGAGAGTTGTGGCTCTTACAAGAGTATTAATAAACTAAGACTTGAACGAAAGGGAGTTACCAAAATAAATTTAAGTCACCAAAAACTAACTGAAATACCCAAAGAGGTTTTTAAAGTTACAGGATTAAAGACATTAATCCTTCACAATAACAGATTGACTGAAATCCCTCCTGAAATTGGACAGCTCGAAAATCTGGAAAAACTGGTTGTCAGCAGAAATAAACTGATATCAATACCTGCCGAGATTGGAAAGCTGAAAAAGTTGAAACGCTTATCGTTAAAAGCAAACCGATTGACCATTCTCCCAGATGAAATAGGCCAGCTTGATAGCGTTGAAGTTCTTAATCTCTCATTTAATCAACTGAAAACTTTGCCGGACCAAATTAGTACATTACCGGAATTATCACAATTGTATTTGAGTTATAACAGACTTGAGTATTTACCTGCAAACCTTGGCAAGCTTCCTAAACTGCGAGAGTTATATATTGCTCAAAATAATTTAAGAACCATGCCTGCCAGTTTTTATGAGCTTTCACTTTATATCCTGAACATTTCAAATGCCGGTCCCGAATTCTTTTTGAGTGATGAAATTTGTAAAATGAGAAGTATAGAGAGGCTGATTGTAGATCCACCTACATTCCAGTTTTTACCTAATTGCGTAATCATACGCGCTAACAGCCTTCAACGATTTAATATTATAATAAGGTAGGGAATTTATTTAACCACCCCGCCAAAAAATCCCAGCCTTTACTAAGATTTTTTGTCTATCCAAATAATATGATGACAAGATTGGATAACGGGGAATTGGTTAAATAATAAAAGTAATTCAAATTCTCACTTTAAACAAAGATAAGAATTAAAATATACTTTAGTTACATTTAATTAACGTATTTTTCAACATTATGTTACAATAATTAACATTAAAATAGTAAACCACTGTAATTCAACCGAATAAAAAAGTGATACTCCTATATTTTTTTATCCACTTTTTAGAGTTAATATGTTATCTCTCAATCATCCACACAATAATTTTTCTGTCATCACCTGTCGTTATCAGTTTATCACCTATCCACAGTACAGCATTGACAGAAGCTGTATGTCCCCTATAATTAGTAAAATCAACCTTATGGACAAAGTCTAAAGTATGTGAATTCCATATTTTTACTGATTTATCACGGCTGGCGCTGGCAAAAAGTTTATTGTCCTCCGAAAATGCAAGAGAATAAATAGCATAATTATGCGCGGGAATGCGATGGATCAATTGATGAGAATTATTTACGTCATGTACATTTAAATGACCATCCCTTGATCCTGTTACCATATGGTTTAATTCGTTAAACCATATACAATTTACAGAAAAATCCTCCAAATGTGTATTAATAACATCAATCTCCCTTAGCGCGGTTTGACTTAAAATTTTTGTACTGCCATCTCCGCATCCAACATAAATCAACCCGTTAAAAAGCTTAATATCTCTGATTTTTTTTGAATTCAGATTCACCTGAGAAAGCATTTCCATGCCTTTAGTTTGCCATACTGATATCCTGCCATCACCAGACCCAATATAAAGCTCTGAGGTATCAGCAATATACAGTAAGCTAAAGATCATATCATTATGAACTTTTAGAAAATGTATTTCTTCATGTTCAGTCAGATCAATAATGTGAACACCACCATCCGATTGTCCTGAAATTAACCAATTTAATTCCTCTATAAATAATAAGGAAATTGTTTTGGTTGGGAGCTTTGCAATAGCTTTATATTTTTTAGGATCGTTAAGATCCCACTCAACGATAATATTATCAAAACCGGCAGAATAAATCTTATTTGTCAAAGCATTATACTGCAAAGAATAAATTGCACCTTCATGCCCTTCAAATTGATGTATTTTAGTGACTTTCAAAGCTATTTCTTTATAAACAACCCTACTGCCTCTATATGTGAGGTATGTGGAAATTGGTCGACAAGTGAATATTTTACAAACTGATAACCTTCGTCCTCTAATGTTCTGGCATCCCTTGCCTGTGTTGCAGGATTACAGGATATATATACTATCTGTTTTGCACCTAAATTGATTACTTTCTTTAAAGTTTTAGGAGCAATACCAGCTCTGGGAGGATCCAATACTATTGTGTGAATTTCATTGACATATTGCGGGTACTCTAACAAAAACTTCCCAACATCAGCAGCATAAAATTCAATATTCCTGACCTGATTTCTCTTCGCATTTCTATAAGCATCTTCAATCGCCTCCTTAACAATATCGACACCAATCACCTTTACACCTTCAATCTGATTAGCTATGATCTGCCCAATTGTTCCCGTCCCGCAAAACAAATCCATAATCACCTGTCCGGTTAAGTCAAAATTTTCCTTAGCATACGAAATCGCCTTAGAATAAAGGCGTTCGGCACTTTTAGGATTGGTTTGGAAAAAGCTCTCCATACTAATTTCAAAATTCAACCCTAACAGTTCCTCCAATACAACAGGCTCTCCATGTAAAAGTTGATTATTACCATTTTCAATTTTGGCCCTGTCTGCCACATCATCATTAATGGTATGTTGTAAACCTGCTAAACGATTCCCCAATAATTCCACCATGTAGTTTTTAAAGCTATTGCGGTCAAAGTGCTCAAGACCTACTGATGAAGTAACCAGATTTATCAATAATTGGTCCTGACTGAATGACTTTCTAACCACTAAATGTCTGAAAAAACCAATCTTTTTGGGAGGATGCCATGCAGGTAGTCCTGTATTTTCAAGAAAATCGCGAATCAACTTTAATTTTGATTCAAATTCTGCATCAAACAAACCATCAGGTTGATCTAAATTCTCTACTTTCCACCACGTTCCTCTCGTTTTAAATCCTAAAGCAAACTCATCATCCAATTCCTCATTAGTTTCTAAATCTTTTCTGATGGTTGAAAATGAGTATTCCATCTTATTTCTGTAGTTGAAATTTTCCGGTGATGGAATAAACTCATCAAATAGTGTATCAGAATGATGAAAACTGCCCAACTTTTTATAAATCTCTATAGTAGATTTTTGCTTAAACTTATGTTGTTTTTCAATAGGCAAACTAATATATGGTGCACCTGAAATGGGTTGATATTCTGTTTCTACTTCAAGGTCAGACTGGTTTATTACACGAATTAGCTTACACTCAGCAAATTTTTTTCTCTTTTTTGCTACTCTGGCTTCTACAACCTGACCAGGTATGGTATTATCTACAAATACAATGTATTTATCTTCTCTTTCAGGTAGATTGATTTTTGAAAAACCTTTGCCTCCAAATGCATAATCGGTTATTTCAACTTCTATTATATCACCTCTTTTCACTTATTTTCTGATTAAATTGGTTTACAAAATTAATCATTTATTTAGGTTAACAGAATAAGTATGATGTGGTTTTCTATTAATTGATCTTCGGACATCAACTAAGTTCGATTTTCAGCACTTTATAGTTCCTGATCTTTAATTTCCATAAACAAAAAAAGCCTTACTTATATAAGTAAGGCTTTTTAAAAAGAGGCATTTACATACTCTCCCACCCTTAAGAGGGCAGTACCATCTGCGCAAGTGGGCTTAACTTCTCTGTTCGAAATGGGAAGAGGTGGACCCCACCGCAATAAACACCGAAAATCGTTGTTCCTTTGATTGGAACTAAATTTTTTATGTTATCTGCAGGTGTTGCAGTTATAACTGATTATTAATATTAATAGAGTAGAGAGTAAACTCTTCCTGGCGGAAGATTTAAATAAGTCTACGGGTAATTAGTACTACTCGGCTTTGATGTCACCATCTTTACACCTGTAGCCTATCAACGTTGTCGTCTTCAACGACCCTTAAAAGATATCTCATCTTGAGGCGAGTTTCGTACTTAGATGCTTTCAGCACTTATCTCATCCGAACGTAGCTACCCTGCGATGCAGCTGGCGCCACAACAGGTACACTAGAGGTTCGTCCACCCCGGTCCTCTCGTACTAGAGGTAGGTCCTCTCAAATATCTAACGCCCACAACAGATAGGGACCGAACTGTCTCACGACGTTCTGAACCCAGCTCGCGTGCCACTTTAATGGGCGAACAGCCCAACCCTTGGGACCTTCTCCAGCCCCAGGATGTGACGAGCCGACATCGAGGTGCCAAACCACTCCGTCGATATGAGCTCTTGGGAGTGATCAGCCTGTTATCCCCGGCGTACCTTTTATCCTTTGAGCGATGGCCCTTCCATACGGAACCACCGGATCACTATGCTCTACTTTCGTACCTGATCGACTTGTAAGTCTCCCAGTCAAGCACCCTTATGCCATTATACTCTACGCACGGTTACCAAGCGTGCTGAGGGTACCTTTAGAAGCCTCCGTTACTCTTTTGGAGGCGACCACCCCAGTCAAACTACCCAGCACACAATGTCTCCCACTTAGTGGGATTAGACACCAAATAATCCAAGGGTGGTATTTCAAGGATGACTAACTTACGCCTGGCGACGCAAGATCAAAGTCTCCCACCTATCCTACACATGAATTATCCAATGTCAATGTGAACCTATAGTAAAGGTGCACGGGGTCTTTCCGTCCCGTTGCGGGTAATCGGCATCTTCACCGATACTACAATTTCACCGAGCTCATGGCTGAGACAGTGCCCAGATCGTTACACCATTCGTGCAGGTCGGAACTTACCCGACAAGGAATTTCGCTACCTTAGGACCGTTATAGTTACGGCCGCCGTTTACCGGGGCTTCAATTCATTGCTTCTCCGAAGATAACAACTCCTCTTAACCTTCCGGCACCGGGCAGGTGTCAGACCCTATACTTCATCTTTCGATTTTGCAGAGTCCTGTGTTTTTGATAAACAGTCGCCTGGGCCTATTCACTGCGGCTCCACCGGAGTGGAGCGTCTCTTCTCCCGAAGTTACGAGACCATTTTGCCTAGTTCCTTAGCCATGAATCACTCGAGCACCTTAGTATTCTCTACTTGACTACCTGTGTCGGTTTGCGGTACGAGTACTCATTACCTATAGTTTAGAGGTTTTTCTTGGAAGTCTGATTAGGATCTTATCCAATTGTCTAAAAGACGCTTGGTACTATCAGGTTCATCAGGGTCTGCGGATTTGCCTACAGTCCCTATAACTACACCCTTTAACGTGCTATTCCGTCAGCACGCCGATCTTTCACTGCTCCGTCACCCCATCACAGTAATGAGTAGTACTGGAATATTAACCAGTTTTCCATCGATATCTCCTTTCGGATTAACCTTAGGTCCCGACTAACCCTCAGCCGATTAACGTAGCTGAGGAAACCTTAGTCTATTGGTGAGCAGGTTTCTCGCCTGCTTTATCGTTACTTATGCCTACATTTGCTTTTCTATACACTCCACAATACCTCACAGTACTGCTTCAACGCAGAATAGAATGCTCCCCTACCATT